>NZ_CP031727.1:0-600000 GCF_008806955.1 Cellvibrio sp. KY-YJ-3
GCTTAAACGCGCTGAGCATCTGCCTCTTTTAATGAGGCAGGACAGACGACACTTTAGCGACCAGCGTTTTGCGATCAAAGGGTTTTGCGATAAAACCCGAGGCGCCGGTTTTCATACTCTGCACAACTATGTCTTTCTGATTGGAACCAGACAACATAATTACCGGGGTATTTTTAAAAACTGCAGTAGAGCGTAAACGCTTGAGAATTTCCAAACCACTCATCCCGGGCAATTCGATATCAATTAAAATTAATGCGGGACGCAAGGTTCTTAATAGCGACAAAGCTTCCGCACTGGTTGCGGCAGTCACGACTGAAAACCCCTCCTCCATTAGTATTTTGCTTTGAATACGCCGCTGAAAATCATGGTCTTCAATAACTAATACCGTGCCCTGTTTGCTGGCTTTTACCGTCAGGGTTGCCGCATTGGCCTCGGGCAATAACTCGCGCCGCACCCGCTCTCCCCACAGTGTTAACCACTTGGGCAGCGCATCACCCGCCATGGGTTTGGAAATAAAATAACCCTGGGCATAATCACATTGCGCCGAGCGCACAAATTCCCAATCTTTTTCTGATTCAATGCCTTCAGCAACGACTTTCATCGACAGCCGTTTGGCGAGGTTCAAACTGGTTTCAAACATCACCCGAATCCTTTGGTCAGCCCAGGCACCGGTGACAAAACTTTTATCAATTTTAAATTCATCAAACGGAATATCGCGCAGCTGCGCCAGTGATGAATGGCCGGTGCCAAAATCATCAATCGATAATACAAACCGTTTCAAACGCAAACGCGCGAGGGTATCCAACGTAATCATCGGGTCTTTCATAGCGCGGCTTTCAGTGATCTCCAGAGTGATATCTTTGGTGAGTAAACCGGCATCGGCCATAATTTTTGAAAAATTATCGGCAAACTCCAGTGACGCCAAATTTTCCATAGACACATTGATCGCCATAGGAATATGCAGTGACAGCGCCTGCCATTTTTTATGCTGCGCCAACGCCTCGGTCAACACTACGCTCGCTAACTGATCGATAAGGTTATTGTCCTCGGCGACGGGAATAAATTGATCCGGCCCCACCAAACCATCGGTGGGGTGACTCCAGCGCACCAGCACTTCCACGCAGCTCACCTTGCCAGTTTTTAGCGACACTATAGGCTGATAGGTATTAAACAACTGGCCACCATTAATTGCAGCCGCCAGGGATTCCGCCGAGTAGTTTTTTAAGCTTGAGGGTATAAATGTAGTTTTCGCACCTAATTGTTTTAACAGCGGTATTATGGCCTCCTGGGTTACGGGTTTTTGCAGATGCCCAAGAATACCAATGTGTCGGGCCGCAATTAATTTTTCTGCACTGATTAGCATTCGTTCATCCTCACCGCTAATCAGAATAATACTGCCTTTAAACGATTCAGAATCCAACTGGCGAACAAATTGAATACCATCCATCTCCGGCATATTTAAATCGAGCAATATCAAATCGATTGGCACTGGTGCTTGTCTCAGCGCATCAAGCCCGCCTTGGGCAGTATCACAACAGGTGACATTGGCAATACCGTTGACATGCAGGATGCGCTGCATAATTTTCAGCATGAATGCATCATCATCAATCACCAGGGTATTGATATTGGCGAGATCTACCACACTAGCTTCTTGGTTCATTTTGTTTTGGATGCACTGCACCCACTCCATTCGTCCACAAATATTCTATTGATTAACATCAGCACCTGCTCAAATTCCTGCTCAAAGGCAGCATAGGCAGTGGCCAACTCGATGAACTGTTGATGATTACATTTGTGCTCAATACATTCGCAAATTTTGCCCAGCTGTAATGCACCCACCGCGCGCGACGAGGATTTAAATTTATGTGCACTACTGGCCAGTGCACTGATATCGGAGATGCGAAAACTGGTGGCCATTTCTCCTCGCAGCTGTATGGCCGTTTTTAAATAATCCGCTAAAAACTCCATCACCACCTGCTCATCTGCACCAATTAATTCACGCAATACATTAATATCCAAATGTATATCCTTAACAGCCGGAGAAGCGGAGCTGAGCTGCGCATCTGCAGCGGTGGAAATAGCAACATTTGGTTCAGCGGAAAAATAGCGGTCGAGCATATTTTTTAAATCGTGCAGCAGCGCCGGTTTCACCAAATATTCATTGGCACCAAGCTGTTTGCATTTATCCACCTCTTCCCGCAGGGCATTGGCACTCAAGGCAATAATGGGAATGTTATTGAAGGCGCGATGCGCCGCGCGCACCTTGGCAATCAAACGGTAACCGTCCATGATCGGCATATGTATATCGGTTATCAAGAGCGCATAGCGCTCAGCAGTAAGCCGATCAAAAGCCTCTTCGCCATTGCTCACCACATCCACCGCGTAGCCGAGCAAAGCCAATTGCCGGGTAATCACTTTTTGATTGGTTTCATTGTCTTCCGCCAAGAGTAATAAACGGTTCTGCGCAAGTGCATCGCTGCGGGCGGGTGGCATAAAATCCTGTTCGTGATAACCGCGTGTCAGGGGCTTAGCGATTGTGATATGCCCCAAGGCGATATTGATTGCCTCAAAAAAACGGCTGCGCCCAAGACAATTGCCATCGATAAAACAATTGCCTTGTTCGTCGCTGCGCAGTTCGCGTCGCTGTCCGCGCCCAATCACCAAACAATGCACACGCGGATTGGCAGGGTGTTTATTAATCGCCGCCAGCGCCGGTGAAGACTCAGGAATTTCACCGCACTCATCAATTAATACCAGCCACTCATACTGCGCGTAGTGATGGCGCAACTCGTGCCATTCAATCAGTTCCACCGCGGCCACCGGTATAACCACCGCACCGGATGCGGATAAATATTGCCCCCATATAGCAGACAAGCCGGATAGGTCACCCACCACAATGCACAGCAACAAACTAAAATTCGGATTGTTCGCGGGTGTTACACCGGTTGCTGCATTTACTAAAAAAGGAATGCGCACCCTGAATACAGAACCTATGTCCAAGCGGCTTTCCACCACAATTTCGCCCTGCATTAATTCAACCAGGTGGCGCGTAATTGTCAGCCCTAAACCGGTGCCGCCGTAATGGCGGGTAGTGGATGCATCGGCCTGCATAAAGGGGCTAAATAATCGCCCCAGTGTTTGCTCCGACATACCAATACCGTTATCGCTAATTGCAAATTCAATAACCATCTCGCCCGCATTTTTTGCGTGCACACTTACACTCAACCTCACTTTGCCAAAAGGTTCCGCGCCGGAAGAAAACTTGATTGCATTATTCACCAAATTAATCAGTATTTGACGCAACCGCAATTCGTCGCCCACCAGCGTTTCTGGCAGGTTGGAATCAATAAAAAGCGATAGCTCGACATTTTTATCCAGCGCCATGCGATCCAGTAGCGAGCACACTTTTTCAATACTGTGCTCCAATGAAAAGGGCACCGCTTCCAGTTCTAAACGGCCGGATTCTATTTTGGAAAAATCCAGAATGTCATCAATAATGCTCAATAGTGAATTCGCTGAATCGCGAATAATGTCCACCATTTCAATTTGATAACCTTTCAGACTGGTTTGATGTAAAACATCCACCATGCCGATTACGCCGCTGATGGGCGTGCGAATTTCATGGCTCATGGTCGCTAAAAAACTGGACTTGGCTTGATTGGCTAATTCCGCTACTTGTTGTGCGTGTTTAATAGCATCTAATTGTTTTAACTCTTGCTCTGCTTGTTTTGCCTGGGTAATGTCATCCACCACCCCGACAAAAGCCAGCGGTTGTTCCTGCGCATCGCGCAACATGGACACCTGCGCTCTAATCCAAATAACACCGCGTGATTTGGTGAGGCTGCGACACTCCAAGGTAAAGCGCGACACTTCATTTTTATAGAGCGCTTTCAACCTGGCCTGCATAGCAGGATAATCCTCAGGCAATACAATATCCGCCAAGGTAGTGCGCGACATTTCCGCTGGGGCATAACCAAACAGATTGCAATAGTAAGGATTGGAAAGTAAATATTTTCCATCCAGCGTTGATACCGCAATACCGGTGGCGGCTGCAGAAATAATATCTTTTACCCGATTATGCGCCGCCTGTTCAGAGGCCAAACGCTCGCGCCGCGCATTTAAATTGTACATTGCCTGATGTGCCAACAGACATAGCGCCTTAACGGTTTCTTCAGCGAGTGTACGCGGCACCTGATCGATAACCGCAAGAGTGCCAATTGCAAAACCTTCGGGTGAAATCAGCGGAATGCCCAGATAAAATCGTATGCGCGGATCATTTATCACCAGCGGGTTGCTGGCAAAGCGCGAATCTTTCGCTGCATCTTCCACCACAAAAGGCGTGACGTATTGGATTGCGTGGTTACAAAATGCAATTTCGCGCGGTGTTTCACGCACATCCAAACCATAAATCGATTTAAACCATTGCCGGGTTTCATCCACCAGCGTGAGCACGGCAATTGGCGTTTTACAGATGTGTGCAGCTAACCAGGTCAGCTGATCAAAATCAGCTTCGGGAACTGTATCGAGAATGTCATAAGAATGCAGGCTTCGGAGGCGATGAAATTCATCCATTAGTGGCAACTCTTAATAAAGCCAAGTGAACTGATACTAGCACAGGCCAGTGAGATAGCTTTGCTTAGGCCGAAATATCAAGAGCTATGCAATTTATATAACCGCGAATTTAAAAAATACGAATCGAATGCAGGAAATTATTAATTGATGCGCCAAATAGTGCGCTCAGTTGCCCAGCTTCATTCCTCACCTATACTGAGAAAAATAAAAGCTGCAGCTAGCTGCCGGGAAAAGTTGATGGATAATATTGCCGATAGAGTCAGTGAAAATATCATCACCGCCATTAAATGTGATCAACTGGTGTTACCTACACTGCCGGAAGTGGCGCTACGCGTGCGCGAAGTGGCCGATGACCCGACGGCGGATATTGAGAGTTTGGCGAATGTGATTAGCTGCGATCCGGCGCTGAGTGCGCGCTTGATTCGGGTTGCCAACAGCCCCTTACTGCGCGCCGGGCGACCAGTCGATAATTTAAATAATGCACTGATGCGCTTGGGCATTGAATACGCGTGCAATATTGCCACCAGCCTCGCGATGGAACAGATGTTCCAATCCACTTCGGACATTATTGATATGCGCATGCGCGATGTGTGGTTTAGCTCCAGCGAAGTGGCGGCTGTCAGTCACGTACTGTGCAAACACTACACCAAGCTGCGTCCGGATCAGGCAACACTAGCCGGCATTATCCATAAAATTGGTGTGCTACCCATTCTCAGTTATGCAGAAGAAAATCCAACGCTGTTAAATGACAGTATCACGCTGGATAAAGTGATAGAAAAAATTCACGGGCCGATTGGTAGCCTGATTTTAAAAACCTGGGGTTTTAATAAAAACCTGGCGAGCATTCCAGAAGATCACTTGAAATTTTATGCGCAGAAATCGCAACCCGACTACGCCGATTTAGTGACAGTAGCCGTATTGCAGTGCGATTTTTTTAGAGACAACAGAATTTCTGCGTTGGATTTTTCCAGCATTCCCGCGTTTGATCGTTTGGGGTTGGACCCGAATATTGATATTGGCGAATCCAAAGTCCTCGCCGCTGAATTGGAAGCGGCGGTGGATCTGTTGCGCACTTAATTCAGAAAAGAGTTGAAGCAACGCGCACCACAATCAGTGCGCGCTTTTTCCATCCACCAAACGGGTTAATTGCAGCGGATTATTGTCTTGCAGTTCCGGGGGCAACAACGCCGCTGGCAAATCCTGATAACACACCGGGCGCAAAAAACGCTCCAGTGCCGCAGAACCTACGGAGGTGGCGCGCACATCCGTAGTGGCAGGCCAGGGGCCGCCGTGCACCATCGCATGACAGACTTCCACACCCGTCGGCCAACCATTGGCGAGAATACGCCCGGCTTTGCGCTCAAGCAGCGGCAAGAGTTTACGCGCGAAAGGTAAATCGGCGTCTGCCAACTGCAGGGTCGCGGTTAACTGCCCATCCAAATGACTCAATACACTAATCAGTTCTTGTTCATCGCGACAGCGCACCAACAGCGAGGCCGCGCCAAACATTTCTTCATGCAAATTGGCGTTGGTTAAAAAAATCTCCGCACGGGTTGCATAAAGCGCCGCACGGCAAGTATTGGGGGCAGAAGAGCTTTGGCCCCGTGCCAAGGTTTGCACTTGTTTGCTGCCGGCGATGCAGGCAGTGCTGTGCTCGTAGGCATTGTGAATGCCGGGGCTGAGCATAGTCTGGGCAACAGAGTCTTGCAGTGCCGCACTCGCTGCGGCAATAAAACTGTCCAATGCAGGGCTATCCAGCGCCAACAATAAACCAGGGTTAGTGCAAAATTGCCCCGCGCCCATGGTGAGTGATGCGACAAACTGGCGCCCCAATTCATCGCCCTTTTCACTCAGGGCGCCCGGCAATAACACCACGGGATTGAGTGCACTTAATTCACCGTAAAACGGAATGGGCTGCGGCCGCGACTGTGCGATACGCATCAGCGCAATACCACCCGCGCGCGACCCGGTAAAACCAACGGCCTGAACCAGTGGATGTGCCACCAGCGCAGCGCCCACTTCGGCACCGGCACCAAAAATGAGCGAGAACACACCCTCGGGCAAATCGCATTCAGCGACAGCTTTTTGAATCGCATGCCCTACCAATTCTGAAGTACCAGGGTGCGCCGAATGGCCTTTTACAATCACCGGGCAACCCGCAGCCAAAGCGGAAGCGGTATCGCCACCGGCCACTGAAAACGCCAATGGAAAATTACTTGCACCAAATACCGCAACAGGCCCGAGCGGAATACGACGCTGGCGCAAATCGGCACGCGGTAGCGGTTTACGCTCCGGCTGGCGCGGGTCGATACGCGGCTGATTTTGTTCACCCGCTTGAATGGTCGCGGCAAACAAACGCAATTGATTACAAGTGCGCCCGCGCTCACCTTCCAAACGCGCTTTGGGCAAACCCGTCTCGGCCATGGCGCGCTCAATTAACTGATCACCAATCGCTTCGATATTGCGCGCAATAGTTTCCAGAAAATTCGCGCGTACCGTTGGCAGGGTAGCGCGATAGCTATCAAACGCCTGCTCCGCCAACTGACAGGCACGCGCCACATCATCCGCACTACCTAAATGATAAGCCGGCTGGAGCTGTTCACCGGTTGTGGGGTTAATGGCGTACAAGGTGCCTTTGCTACCCGCCACTTGTTGCGCGCCGATTAACAAATTTCCTGTTAACAATTGTCCGCTTGATTTCATAACAGTAACCTTTATTGAATACGCGCAATCAGCGTTTTTAATTCCGCCATTTCTGCGTCGGTTAAATCCGTGAGCGGTGTGCGCACCGGGCCAGCGTCGCGCCCGACTAATTTCATGCCCGCTTTCACAATCGATACCGCGTAACCCTGTTTGCGATTGCGAATATTGATGTAGGGCAATACAAATTCATTCAGCGCCGCATAGACTTTGGTGTAATCGCGCGCGCGCACTGATTTATAAAAATCCAACGCAAATTCAGGCGCAAAATTAAAAATCGCCGAGGAATAAGTAGTCACACCCATTTCCAGGTAAGGCAACGCAAAGGTTTCGGCGGTGGGCAAACCGCCGATGTAGGTGAGGCGATCACCGAGGCGTGCGTAAATGCGGGTCATTAATTCGATATCGCCGATGCCGTCTTTATAGCCGACTAAATTGGGGCAGCGCTCAGCCAAACGCTCCAGCTCTACTTCATCCAAACGCTGGTTAGCGCGGTTGTAAACAATCACACCCAGCTTGGTGGATTTACAAATTGCCTCAACATGTGCGGCAACACCATCTTTGGCCGCTTCGGTCAAATAGGGTGGCAGCAATAAAATACCATCAGCACCGGCTGCTTCCGCTGCTTGGCAATATTCAATCGAGACGGCGGTGCCGCCACCAGCGGGCGCAATTACCGGAATATGTTTGGTTTCTTCCACCGCGGCGCGCACCACACGGTCCACTTCTTTTTGCGTCAGCGAAAAAAATTCACCGGTGCCACCAGCGGCAAACATCGCCGCCGCATCGTGTTTAAACAGCCAATTCAAATTGGCGCGATAGGCATCTTCATCAAAAGACAAATCGCTCGCTTTAAAATGGGTGACGGGAAAAGAAAGCAAACCGCTGCCAACTATTTGGGCAAATTCTTTAGGTGAATAACGAGTCACGATGTATCGCTCCGGTAGTGGATAGTAGAAGCAAATTTTCACACCGCAACCCATACCGGTAAAGATTAATTGCTGACTGGGTTAATACGGTTTTTGTATTGATACAAGGTAGGAAAAATAAAATATCAAGTCACAGGCGCAGGGTTAAATAACACCAGCGAATTGTGCAATTTCCACTGCTCCGCCCAGGTTTTTTTGCCGCTGGCCACATCGAGCATTAACTGAAAAACTTCCCAACCCATTTCTTCAATGGTTTTTTCACCGTCGGCAATACGACCGGCGTTTACATCCATCAAATCGTGCCAGCGCCGCGCCAGATCAGTGCGGGTTGCTACTTTAATCACCGGGCATTCTGCCAAACCATAGGGTGTACCGCGCCCGGTAGTAAAAATATGCAAATTCATGCCGGCCGCTAATTGCAATGTGCCGCAAATAAAATCACTCGCCGGTGTGGAGTTGTACACCAAACCATGGGGAATTTTTTTATCGCGCAAACGCTCACCGGGCGAGAGCACACCGACAATGGGCGACGAACCGGATTTAACAATCGAACCCATGGCTTTTTCCACAATATTGGAGAGGCCACCTTTTTTATTGCCGGGAGTAGTATTCGCACTGCGATCCACCATGCCTGCGGCGAGATAATCGTCGTACCACTGCATTTCATTAATAATGCCTTGCGCAACTTCCGCAGTGGCAGCGCGCGAGGTTAATTGATCGATGCCATCGCGCACTTCGGTATTTTCCGAAAACATTACCGTCGCACCAGCGCGCACTAATAAATCCGCGGCAAAACCTAATGCAGGGTTAGCGGTAATGCCAGAGAAAGCATCGCTGCCACCACACTGCATACCCACTACCAATTCAGAGGCGGGGCAAGTTTCGCGCTGGCGTTTGTTCAAGCGTATTAAATGCGTTTCGGCCTGACGCATAATCGATTCGATCATGCTCATAAAACCCACGTGCTGTTCGTCTTGCAGGCAGACCACTTGCGGGCCATCAACCAGCGTGGCGGGGATGGTTTCCGGTGGCATTAAGCGTGCGGGCTGCATTTTTTCGCAGCCGAGGCTGACAATCATTACCTCTCCACCAAAGTTGGGGTTGAGTGCAATATTGCGCAGGGTGCGAATAGGAATCGGCGCGTTGGGTGCGTCAATCGCCACGCCGCAACCATAGCTGTGTGCCAAACCCACCACACCATCCACGTTGGGATATTTTGGCAATAATTCTTCACGAATGCGTTTCACCGCAAACTCAACCACCCCGGCAACACATTGCACGGTTTGGCTAATCGCTAAAATATTACGCGTGCCTACGCTGCCATCGGCATTGCGATAACCTTCAAAAGTAAAACCGCTAAGCGGTTCCCCCACTTCACCTGCGCGAGTAGCGATGGGTAAATTTTCCAGCCCCAACGCAGCGGGCATTTCCAACAAATTTTCATTGACCCAAGCGCCCGCATTAATCGTTTCTTTGGCGCGACCAATCACTACGTTGTAGCGAATAACCGCATCACCTTTGGCGATGTCGCACAGCGCTACTTTGTGCCCCTGCGGAATATTTTCGCTAAGCGATAACCCTGTTGCCACTTCAGTTCCCGCAGGCAAACCACCGGCAGTCACCACTACCGCAACGTTATCGGCCGGATGTATTTTGATAAGCAGTTGGGACATGACAAAACCTCGTAAAAAATCGGCACCGAAAATTAATTAACCGGCTCACTAGTAATAGATTTACTCAGGGTGATGCGTTTTATTTCGCCCACCACAAACAGGTAACTAATAATAACTATCGCCGCATGGGCGCCCACATAAGCCAGCGCACCAGCAAAGGAGCCGGTGCTATGCACTATGTAACCAATCACAATCGGCGTAACAATTCCTGCCGAATTGCCAAAAGTATTAAACAAACCACCGGAGAGCCCGCCCGCTTCCTTGGGTGAGGTATCTGCCACCACTGCCCAGCCCAAAGCGCCCACGCCTTTGCCAAAAAAAGCGAGCGACATAATCGCAATAATTAGTACATCGGTATCCACATAATTACAGGCAATCATGGAGGTGGACATCAACATGCCGAGCACAATGGGCAGCTTGCGCGCCACCGTTAATGAGTAACCTTTTTTTAGTAGTCGATCCGAAAACCAACCGCCGGATATGCCACCCAGAAAACCGGCAATCGCCGGTAGCGATGCTAAAAAACCGGCCTGCAAAATATTCATGCCGCGCTCCTGCACCAAATACAGCGGGAACCAGGTTAAAAAGAAATAGGTGAGCGCGTTAATACAATACTGACCAATGTACACACCGAGCAGCATGCGCGAACTTAATAATTCTTTGATGCAGGCAAAGGTATTAACGCTCGCTGTATGCTGATTGCTGCGGCCACTGTCCAAGTCAACCAACGCGCCGCCCTGTGATATGTAATCCAACTCACTCGCACTCAGTGCCGGATGCTCTTTGGGGCTATAAATCACCTTGCGCCACACAAGCGCCAGCACAATACCCAGCACGCCCATAAAAAAGAAAATACTCTGCCAGCCGAAGGAGTAGACCATCCACCCCATTAAGGGAGCAAAAGCGACAGTGGCAAAATATTGTGCAGAATTAAAAATAGACGCGGCTAAACCGCGCTCGTGAGTGGGAAACCACGCGGAGGTAATACGGCTATTACCCGGGAAGGCAGGTGCCTCAGCGGCGCCCACCAATAAGCGCAAGACAATTAACAGCAACAGCGCCGCACCACCGCTAACAAAACCGACAAACCCCTGCAGCAACGTAAACAGCGACCAGAGAAAAATACTGAAAAAATAGGTGGTTTTGGAACCGAATTTATCCAGCAGCCAACCCCCAGGTAATTGCGCCAATACATAGGACCAGGCGAAGGCAGAAAATACATAACCCATTTGCAGCGAGGTGAGACCAAGGTCTTTGGCAACATCCGGCCCGGCAATCGCAATGGTTGCGCGATCGGCGTAATTAATGGTGGTAACAATAAACAGCATCGCCAGAATGCCCCAGCGGGTACGCGATGCCGCCGCAATCTTGCTGGTGGAACTAAGCACTGGTGCGCTGCCCATGACTTCTACCTCTCAACGTCTTGGTTTTTTATTGTTAATGTCTTTTTGGTCAAGCGACAAATTCGCACAGTCAATTCTGCGAGCTTATTATTTCCAAATCAAACCAATAGATAAATAAATTGATCCACTTTGAGTATTGATAAATGCCATTAACGAGTTGCTATATCAAATCACCGTGCGGTCACAGGTAGATTCACTACCTCAATCCATGCCGGATTTTTCCCGGTTTGATGAGTGGATGCGAGCTGCAATTCACCGCTATGCGGGTTAATCGCATACACACTTATGCGCTGCGACAACTGCCCCACCACCAACAGAAAACGGCCATCGGGGGTAATCCGGAATGCCCGCGGTTGCTGCTCAGTCGCCCAACGACTAACTGGACTGAGACGACCCGTGTTGCGATTAACCTTGAATCCGGAAATAGTGCTGCTTGTGCGCTCAGAGGCATACAAAAAATTTCCATTGGGTGTGAGATGAATATCCGCCGCCCAGGGCTTTACCCCTTCCGCCAGCACATGGCTTTCCAACAATGTGGCAGAACCCTTGCTAGCGTTGCGCTGGTACACCTGCACTGTACCGCCCAACTCATTTACCAGATACAAAAAAAGCCCCTGCGCGGAAAACACAAAATGACGCGGCCCCGCGCCTGAAGCGGTATGTAATGCGGGTGTATTCATTGGTACCAGTGGAGCAGATTTAAGTGTGTGATTCACACGAAAATAATCCATACGATCCTCACCCAAGAGCGACACATAAACAAATTGGTGCTGTGGGTCGGTAGTGATTTGATGTGGATGATTCCCCGCGGGCAAAACCTGCACTGGGGATGAAGGAATTCCCTGCGTATTCAGCGGATAGCTACTAATCGTATTACCGGCATAAGAGACTGCAAATAAATAACGCCCTGCTGGATCGACAGAAATATTGGCCATGCTATCCGCGACGGGCAGCTTGGCGCGCAACGATAATCCTCCACTGACACCATCAATTCCCAATACGATTAATTGATAAGGTGTAGAGCGAATGGCGGCATAAAGTAGCTGCCGGTCGGGCGACAGCGCCAAGGGCATCACGGCGCCATCAACCGCAAGCGTCTGCTGCAGGTATAATTGACCGCTAGTTTCATTCAGCGCAAATACGGAAATAGTGTGTGAATCAGTGCTAGCAACATAGACAACTGAGGCGGCATAACAAAAAAATCCTGCCGTACTCAACCAGAGTAACAGCAGGCTTTTGATTAACCCGTGTAAATGCAAAGCGCTATTCACCGCTAAATACCGCGCAAAACAAAAACACTCTTTACATAAAACACACTACTCAAAATGTGCCGACATTTTTTGGCCATTAACTTCCACATCAGAGAAAGTAACATTTTTTAAACCGGTAAACTCCATAAACTCACCCGAGGATTTCACCTTGATGTTTTTAAACAATACATCTTGCAGCGGCTGCACTTCCGGAGCGTGGCTAATAAAAAAGGTATCCACTTTATCGACAGTGATATTTTCAAACACTATGTCTTGATAGCGCGAGGGAAAGTTTCCGCCCAAATAACCAGCCACGTAACTCAGATCGAACCAGAACAAATATTTGGCGCTGCCAATGTTCATATTGCGGATGCGCACATGCTCTACACTGCCGCCGCGATCCAGATTGGCTTTTAAACGAAACGCGGAGGTGCCTTTCAAGTAATCATTATCGGTGAAATACACATTTTTAATGCCGCCCGACATTTCGCTGCCTAAACCAACACCATCTTCACCGTCAAAAAGGTTATTTCTAACCACAATATTTTCACTGGGGCGGCCAATGGTACGTCCGTCCAAATCGCGACCGGATTTAATCGCGATTGAATCATCGCCGGTGCGGAAGTGGTTATTCTCAACCAGAATCCAGCGACCGGAATCTATATCCAAACCATCATTGTTGGCGAACATACTATCTACTTTTACACCGCGCACTTGCGCGTGATCGGTATACACCAAATGATTAACCCAGAACGGTGAGTTAAGCGCCGTGTAATCCTGCAACAGCACACGCTCGGCATTGAGAATTTGAATCAGCGATGGACGCAAAAAATGCCCCTCGCCAAATTGCCTTTTTTCCAACGGCACACCATCAAAACCCATTTGACGCAACTTGGCTATATCCGCCGCCTGGTGTTTTGCCCAGCCGAGAAATTCACTTTGTGCATTACCATCAATAGTGCCTTTACCAGTGATAGCCACATCTGTCACTTTGTTAGCGTAAATCAGCGGCGAATAACCGTAAATTTCAGTGCCCTCCCAGCGTGTAAATACCGCGGGTAAATAATGTTTGGTTTGGGCACTGAACAAGAGTGTTGCGCCCTCTTCCAAATGTAAATTAATGCGGCTCTGCAATTCTACCGGCCCATTGGACAACCACTTTCCCGCCGGGATAACAACACGCCCGCCACCGGCTTTGGCGGCGGCATTAATCGCACGCATAATCGCCGGCCGTGCATCGGCCTGCGCATCCGCACTGGCACCAAACGCGGTAATCACATAATCGGTTTTCGGAATTTTAGGGGATTCTATTTTTTTCAGAATCACATCCATTTGTTTCCAGTCAGACTGTTTATAAAAATCTGTTTTGGCCTGCGCCACTGAAACCAACGTGCACTGCAGTAACAGCAGCAAAATGGCGGCCTTAATTAATATCATTTTATTCGTCATCATTACCCTTACCTCTTATCAATCACTTAAATGCGGCAATTTCAACACCAGCCAAAATAAATGGCCCCAGCCCGTGAGGGTCATCGGTGCGAATGGCTTCACTGACATAGTACTCAAAGGTGCCGGTGCGATAAGGTTCATTGCCCAGCCCGGCGCTGCCACAGGTATTTTTTAAGTGCATGCGGCCCAGTTCATCAATCTCGGTGTGCCCCTGCACTATGCCATTAAAAATATCCGTCGCAATTTTTTGGTATTTTTGCGGCAAATATTTTTTGTTATAACCCTTGGCAAAGGCGTAGGCAAACATAGCACTGCCCGAGGTTTCCAAATAATTACCGTAGCGATCACCTTGGTCGGTTACTTGATACCAAAGATGACTCGAATGCTGAACTTTTAACAATGCTTCCGCCAATTGATTTAACAAACGGATCAGCTCCTTACGTTTGGGGTGGTTTTGTGGAAAATAATCCAGGGTATCCACCAGTGCCATAACGTACCAACCCATGGAGCGCGACCAAAAATGCGGCGACAAACCCGTTTTTTTATTAGCCCATTCTTGCAAGTGACTCTCGTCCCACGCGTGATAGAGCAATCCGGTTTTTGCATCGCGAGTTTTACTTTCAATCAATAAAAATTGATGGGCGATATCATCAAAGGATTTAACGGATTCGTTAAATTGTTGCGCGTATTGGGCGTAATAAGGTGCGCCCATATACAAACCATCCAACCACATTTGCCAGGGGTAAATATTTTTGTGCCAGAAGCCACCTGCAGTAGTGCGCGGCTGCCATTGCAACTGGGTGCGCAATGTTTGCATGGCGGTTAAATAACGCTGGTCCTGATATTTTTCATGCAGTAAAAATAAAAGTTTCCCAGGATTAATTGAATCGATATTAAATTCGGTAATCGCATAACCTTTTATGTTTCCCTGCGCGTCGATTAACTGATCCACAAAGGTTTTGGCATACGCCAAGTAAACTTCGTTACCGGTTTTTAAATAAAGTTTTTGAAATCCGTACAGCACTAGCGAATAAGGGTAACCCCATTCCGGCTCTTTGAGCTGTTTGAATTCGCGCATAGTCCAAGCTTCCGGGTGGCGCTGCATAATGGACTTGGCCATCAGTTCCGCAGTAGCCAGCGCGCTGTTGTCGGCAGAGGTTTGTGCGTGAACAGAAAGGCAGAGGCTAAACATAGCACCAGCTATTAATAGCTGCGCATAGGAGAGAAATTTTTTCATGGCGATTGATCCAGGAAATAAAATTTGCAGGAGAACACCGAACCATCGGCAATTACCAATGGTTCGGTGGATTAATGCAGGAAAATTACGCCTAACAAACCTTAGAAGGTCGCACGAAGGCCCAAGCTGACTTCACGACCAGTGTTGTTGATCTCGCGTACCAGATCCAAATCGCCACCCGATGCCACAGGACCGGTCGTGTAGAGGCGCTCGTTCTCCTCAGTCAAGTTAATAACTTCAAGACTGACTTTGACATTCTCGGTAATATTGTAAAACGCCGACATGTCAACACGCGTTGGGCCTGAGGTGTTTTCGGAAAAGTTTCTGTCACTGCCGGGAATAGCGGTTACATAATCGTCGCGACCATTTACTACTACACGCGCACCAAACTGCTCACGTTCAAAATAAATACCGTAGTTGTAGCTATTTTCTGACAGGCCAGCAAGCGGCCCTTTGACACCATTAGGGTAGACAATTTCAGAGTCCACATAGGTATAGTTGGCAAACATACCAAACCCTTCAAATGTAGAAGGCAAGAAGCTAAACGGTTGCTGGTAAGAAATTTCGTAACCGTCAATCTTTGCACCCTCACCATTAACCGGCGTAGACATATTCCAAGTACTATTGATATTAAAGCCGACTGAATCAAAAGATGGTGAGTTTGGATCAGTCTGTGGATATGCGGTCGCTATAATTGTTTTCAATTCTGGAGTTAATGGACTAGCAACGTTGCTACTCAAAATAAAGCTATCAACATCTTTATGAAAGAAGGTAATACCCAATACTGACTCTTCCGAAAAATACCATTCAAAGCCCAAATCAACTGAGTCAGCAATGGTAGGATTAAGGCCAGGGTTACCCACCGAAATATTACCGTTAATTGGCGTGGCGTTAATAGTAGCCGTCATGCTGGCCATGCTTGGGCGAGATAAATTTCTATTGGCGCTAAAACGAATCAGAAAATCATCTACGACTTCCAGGGTTGCATTCAGGGATGGTAACCACTCCGCATAATCACTACTGCGCTTGGAAACGCCTCCACTAATAACACCCACAGATTCAACTTCTGTTTCCACATAACGCAAGCCTGTATTCATCATCAATGGCATACCGGCCACTTCCATATTGTGCGTGTATTCCGCGTAGACACCTGCTGTCTCTTCGGTCACATCAAAGGTAGAAGCATCGTTCGGGTTGCGGGTAAATGAACCTGCACTGTATGCCGCTCTGGTTGCCGCAAAATCATTTACAACGAAGTCAGTGGGGAAACCTGCTGGTGGGCTAATTGCATCGCCATAACCTTTGCTTACTGCCGATAAAGTTGTCACCAAGTTCGTGGTTACTGAGGTGATAGGCATAATAGTGCTTGTGCCAGAACCAGTACTCACTCTGGCAACCGGATCAGTCAAGGTGCCCGTGGTTGCATCATAGCGCGCAGAAGTTACATTCCGTTTATTTAAAATTACACCCGTTTTGATACTTGAATTATCTAAGTCCCAGGTTAGATCTGAACGAAAGGTATCATTCTCACGCTCAACAATATCTTTACGAATAGTTGGGGCAGTAAAATGGTAATTGAGTGGATCAGTAATATCGAAACCATAACTCATTTCAGCGATATCACTATTATTACGGAAATCATACGAGAAGTAGGTTGGATTCAAACCATTAATTGCCTGGCGAGTAGGCGCATTGGCATTAGCATAACTTGGCGCCAGAGCATCAAGATTAAAACGATACTGCTCTTCATCATGCACAACGGTGGCATTACCAAACATTACGTCCAAGCTTAAATTGTCGGTCAATTCAAATTTACCGGAGAGCACCACCTGTTCAAATTCAGTTTCACTGAATTGTCCACGGCTTTCTACGCGAGGAGTTACACCGGTAAACTCACCGGCAACTGCAATCCGGCCAGCATCATCCAACACAATATTGGTTGGTGTAATGGAGTTAAAAGCATTACGAAATTGCGCAAAAAAATTGTATGAAGTTACGTCAGTTTTCAAATCAGAGCGCAAGTAATCTAGCGTGAATTCCATGCGATCCGTTGGGCGGAACTGGAATGACCCAGTGATACCTGTGCGTTTCTGATCCGTATTAAAAGAATCCATGCGCGGCAGACGCGGGAACATCATAAAATTCAGCTTATCGGTTTCCAACTGCTGCTGAACTGAAGGTGTTAACAACTCCGGCTCAAACATCGGGCTTGAGCTATCGAGCGTGGGATAATTCGCAAAAGGGTTAGGCGTACCCGAAATATTAACAGCCGAGTCATTGCCGACAAAATTCTGCCCGGAGTTATCGTATGGGGATGTCCAACGCACCGTACCAAAACCTTCCTGACGAATGTTGCGCTCGGACTGGGCAAAACTGACCAATACACCAAATTTATCATCAGCAAAAGTATTGCTCGCCATTGCAACAATACGCGGGTCATCTTCACCGGTTAAATTATCCACCGCCATGGAACCGCCAATTACCGCGTGCGGACCAGGGTTATCAAATGGCTTGGCGGAATACAATTCTACGGTTGATGCCAAACCGCCCTCTTCCAATGAACCCTTGGAGGATTTATTCAAAATAATTTTGTTAAATAATTCTGATGCAAACACATTAAAGTCAAATGAACGACCGCGATTTACACCGCCGGAAGAATCCAACCCACCAGTACTGGAAGGCACTTCCATACCATTTAATGTGGTAGCAGAGAAACTTGGGCCAAGGCCGCGCACGGTAATATTTCTACCTTCGCCACCTTCGCGGGTAATAGCTACACCGGGCACACGCTGCAAAGATTCAGCGAGATTCAGGTCGGGCATTTTGCCCATGTCTTCTGCCACAATGGCATCGACATTATTTGCGGATGTTCGCTTGGTATTCAGTGCATTAGCCAAGCTGGCGCGAAAGCTGCCAGTAACTACGACTTCTTCCAGTTGATCGTTAGATGCATCCTGCGCAAAACTGGTTGCAGGCAATACACTGGCAGCCATCGCCAGCACGAGCGGATTTAGGGTAAACTTTCTCATAGAAACTCCTCGCTGTTTTTTTAATTTGGATAATGTATTAATTTTATTCCTATTATCCATTGCCGCTTCTTCGATCTTATTTTTATAACCGCGTAACACTTGAACTTCCGCCACTGACGATAAATTCAAAAATTTGTAGCTGGATATTTTTATGGTGAGCTAAATAGCTCAAAAAAGATTAGTTGATAAAAATACAATTAGAAAAATTATTTTTTACTGCTATCGCACTGAATAAAAAGCCCACGCCTCTTTACAGAAGCGCAGGAAGTTCGCTATGAGCGAAGATAGTCGGATAATACTGGCGCCGGATTGTGGTTGAACATATCCACCTCTCATGGGTTGAGCTGGGCAAGGCCAATTATTGCGGCATGATTTGATAAGAGAGTCGCGTAATTTATTGCTATTAACGTCGCTTCAAACCACCCGCTGATGTGACTGATTCTGAGCGCATGTTATTCACGAATCAAATCAATCACTAGATAAAACGATTTAATTCATGTATCAATCGTGGCGCGCGAGGCAACAGCTGAATCAGCTTTTGAATTCTGGTAACACCTCCTGCAGAAAAGTCTCCAGTGCTGGGTTGTTGTTGTCTTTACGGTAGCTGTAAACCATCTCCACCGGCTTGGGCGGCGTAGTGATCACTTGGCGCAGCAGTATTCCCTCAAAATGCAAACTGGAGGCCGACTTGGGAATCAGCGCCACACCAATGCCCGACTGCACTAGCGCCAACATGGTATGCATTTGCGCCACATACTCTACGATTTGGGGCAGCACGTCCTCGCGCTGAAAACAGCTGGACAGCAGGTTGTGAAAATAGCGCGCCTCATAGGGTGAATACATGAGGAAGGGTTTTGACTGAAGGCACGTCAGGTCAGGCTCGGTTGGCCAGAGGTCAGCGTCCTGCTTGGGGATTGCCAGGTAAAGCTCCTCTCCGGCAAGAAACACGGTTTCCAATTCACCATCATGACTGTGCGGGCGCACCAAACCAACATCCAGCACCCCAGCATGCAGCGCCTCCAGCTGGGCGCCGGTCACTAACTCCTTGAGCGTGAGGGAGACGTCGGGCGCCAGTTCACGCAAGCGCCGCACCATGGCCGGCAGCAAGTGATAACCAAAGGAGGCGGTAAAACCAATAGAGAGCGAACCCTTCTCGCCTTTTGCATTTCTGCGCGCCGTTGCCGCTGCCTCCTCGGCCAACCGCAGAATACGCGCTGCGTCCGGAAAAAAAGCTTTGCCTGCCGCCGTTAACCGCACTGTACGACTGGTACGCTCCAGCAACTGCGCACCGACATGATGCTCCAACAGGCGAATCTGCCGGCTCAAGGGAGGCTGGGTCATATTCAGTCGCTCTGCCGCCCGACTAAAGTGCAATTCTTCGGCTACCGCCACAAAACACCGCAACTGACTGATTTCAAACATCGATTCATCTTCCGCATTAATAAATACAAACTAATGCCATGTTTAGATGGGATGAGACCAAAATGCAAGTTACATCCTGACTACAAACAAACACACCTATCTCGAAAGAGTGGCGCCCGTGACCTCACCACTAGCCGCAAGTTTCGATTTTTTACCCTTTACCCACCGGCAAATCCGCACACAAATTTTTACCCGCAAACCATCAATTCATGCTTGAAAAAAATAACTACTGGAAAATTAATTAGCAAAAAATTTTTAACTTTTTTAGAAAAATAATTTTTAGTAAATCACCTGATCAAATCTGAAAAACAGAAAAAAATAAAAATTGATTTACGCGCCAAAATAAAGCTTTTAACGACAAAATAATTTTTTCGTGAATTACTGCACCGGAATTACTCACATTTTAGTGGACTAGCGCACAATTTTTTGTATGATTTGCAAGCAACATGCGCTTCGCATACAAGTACCCTTCTCCACTAGTTCAAATAATTTTGGAATGCGGGTACCAACAACAAAAAATCATTAGTAAAAAAATATAATTAAAAAGTTTGACCGAGCTGTGAGAGCCAACGCGTTTATCGCGCGCAATGCCCCGTAAAACGATTTTGTTCTGTCGCTTTACAACCCTCATCGACCAACCACGATCGTTTTTGTGCCTGCACAGAGCGCAGTGGTTTCTATTGCCTTAAAAAAACCGTTTTGTTTTTAGCTGCGAATTTTTATTTTTTCGCTTTTTGAACAAATCAAAACGTTAGCGCAATCATTTCACCCGCAGTGATAGTGATTGATTCAAAAACAACAATAGAACAGCGGATTGGCCCATGAAAACCCTAATTATTTATGTTCATTTAATTGCTGCCTGTGTGGCGGTGGGCATTTTATTGATACAGGATTTAGCGTTGGCAAAAACCCGTGGCCGCGCTTTACCAAGCCAAGCGATTGACGAATTGCAACGCGCGGCAAAAATAATTTCGCTCGCCTTGGTTGTGCTGTGGATTTCTGGATTAATGCTGGTGGTAATTGGCTACATAGACAATCCGCAAGAGTATTTATTAAATCAAAAACTCTGGGCCAAGTTCACCGTGGTAGGAATTCTTACACTCAATGGTATAGCGTTACATCACTTCAGTTTTCCGCGCGTGGTATCCAGCCGTGGCATTTTGGGGCTGGGCAATATTGAAAAAACATTAGTCATTTTTACGGGTGTTGTCTCCAGCATTTCCTGGTTGTTCGCTTGTTACTTGGGTATTGCACGCCCATGGAATTACACCGTTGATTACAGCTTTGTGATGTTGGTGTACTTCTTTTTGCTCGCCCCAGCGTGCATTGTCGGGCAGACATTTATTCATTCATTACCACCGTCGAAAGGAGCCGGAAATAATAATCGCCCGGAGCCGCCGCTACTTACCGATTCAATTCAGCTCACTAAACGAATTTCAAAAACCTGATGAGCCTACCGTTTTTTTTAACAGTTCAAACAGCGAGTGCAACAACTGTTTGGGCGCTATTTACCCGTCGATTAATTGGCAGTTGCGTGGGGTTTCAGCAGCTGCCGGTTATTGAAGGCCCCTTGCCGGGTTCGCCCGACATTCACTTAAGAGGAAAACACCATGAGTAGTTTTACCGCCTCTGCGATCACCCCGCGCCCACGGGGCAGGGTTACCCGATCGCTCTGCCTGCTGGGGTTCAGCCTGGCAACTGTTGTACTGTCAGCCAAGGTGTATGCTGGCTGTCAGTATGTAGTCACCAACCAGTGGAATAACGGGTTCACTGCCGCCATTAGAATAACCAACAGTGGCACTAGTCCGATCAATGGCTGGAATGTGAGCTGGCAATACAGCGGTGACAATCGCCTGACCAGCAGCTGGAATGCCAACTACAGCGGCACCAACCCCTACTCCGCCTCCAATTTGAGTTGGAATGGCAGTATTCAGCCAAACCAAACAGTAGAGATAGGCTTTCAGGGCAGCAAAGGCAGTGCAGCGCCTGAAGTACCGCAGGTAACTGGTGCCGCGTGTGGTGCCGCTGCGTCGTCAGCAAGTAGTTCTTCCGCAGCATCTGTCAGCTCCAGCCCAACGCCGGTTTCTTCCAGTTCTTCGTCGCTGTCGAGCAGTATGACAACCAGCTCGTCTTCATCGGCGGTAAATCAGGCAGCGTGGGATCTGAATAGCAGCGCCTCCTATCTGAATTTTGTCACCACTAAAAATACCCACAACGTGGAAGTTCACACCTTCACAACCTTGACCGGTGCCATTGGCAGCGATGGCTTGGCAACCGTGACGATCGACCTGAACAGCGTCAGCACCGGTGTTGCCCTGCGCGACCAGCGAGTGCGCGATTTGCTGTTTGAAACCGCCAGCTTCCCCACCGCCACCATTTCTGTCGCCGTGCCGGGCACACTGCTCAGCACATTAGCTCTGGGGCAAACCACCCAGACCGATGTGAGTGCCAATATCAACTTGCATGGCGTGAGCTTTCCGGTGACTACCCGGGTATCGGTACAGCGCCTGTCCAATTCGCGCATTTTGGTGCAGAGCATGGCGCCGGTGTTAACTCGTGCGGGTGATTTCAACCTGACTGCCGGCGTGGAAGCCCTGCGTGCGATTGTCAACCTGACGTCGATCAGTGCGGCAGTGCCTGTGGACTTCGCGCTTGTTTTTGACGCGCGCTAATTGGAGGCTAAAGAGAAACCATTATGAAAAACTTACGTAAACTCTCCGCGCTCTCCCCATTCGGTTTAGCCCTTGCACTGGCAGTGCCAGCAACAGCGCAAAACCTATGCGATGTTTCCTACACAACAACCAATAGCTGGGGCAGTGGTGCGCAAATTGCCGTCGCCGTCAAAAATAACGGTGCCGCAGTGACTAGCTGGCAGCTGTGCTGGACCTTCAATGGCAGTGAAACTATTGCCAACCTGTGGGATGGAACCTTCACCGCCACCGGCAAAAATGTGTGTGTCAACAACGCCGCCTACAACGGCAACTTGGCAACCAATGCCAGTGCACAGTTTGGTTTTGTGGTGAATAACCCCAGCACCCAAGTGCCCACCGCCTTTACACTTAACGGCGCAAGCTGTAATGGCAGCACTCCGGTAAGCAGCAGTTCAAGCAGCATTGCACCCAGTAGCTCCAGCAGCTCAAGTAGCTCAAGTAGCAGTGTTGCGCCATCGGTAGCGGCGCGCTGGCTATTGGATGCCACCAAGTCCAGCTTCCACTTTGTTGCGGTTAAAAACACCAACACAGCGGAAACCTTTACCTTTACCCAACTGCAAGGCACGGTGGCGACAAGCGGTAACGCAACGCTGACCATTCCTCTGGCGAGCATTTCAACCGGGTTTGATATTCGCAATACGCGCATGCAAAACCTGTTGTTTGAATCCAGCTACCTGCCCAGCCTGCACTTTACAACGCAGCTGGATATGAGCGCGCTGGATGCTATGGCCGTAGGTGCTATGCAGGTACAAACCTTGACCGGTAATTTGATTCTGCATGCGGTAAATAAACCGATCAGTTTCGATGCCACCATCATCAAACACAGCAGCACCAGCATCAGTGTGTCACCGCGTCGCCCTATAGTGGTCAATAGCGTTGATTTTGAACTGAATGCCGGTGTTGAAGCGCTGCGTGTGGTTGCCAATTTGAGTGCAATCGGCGAGAAAACACCGGTGTACTTCAAGATGTTCCTCACCCGTGACAACCCCACCAACATCGCCGCGATCACGCTGCCAACGGCACCTGCCGCACCGGCCAGCTTGATGGGCAACCTGAGCCAGGTTACCGGCGAAGCGACGCTGACCTGGGCGGACGTGAGCAACAACGAAACCGGTTTCCTGATTCGCCGCAAAGGTACCGATGGCCGCTGGACAACCCAAAGCAATCTGACCGCCAATAGCGCAAGCTTCATGGAGAACCTGCTCTCTGCTTACGGCAGTTACGATTACAAGGTAATTAGCTACCGCGACAGTGTGCCTTCAGTGGCTAGCAACGCCATCAATCTGGTCTACTCCAACGGCCAAAGTTCTTCCAGCAGCTCCAGCGCTACCAGCACTAGCTCACTCAGCTCCGCCAGCAGCCTGTCCAGTAGTTCCAGCTCCAGCAGCTCAAGTGGGAGCGGTGAAATTATTGGCGACGCCAGCCGCGGATCAACCCTGTGGAATACCCAAAGCTGTGTAGCCTGTCACGGGGTAGATGGAGAGAAAAATGCCAACGGTACGCCAGCAGCAGCACCGCTGAACCCGAACCGCTCGGTCTATCGCCACAGTCAGGACAATCAGGATCGCAGCCTGCGCGATTTTATTGCCATGTGGATGCCACAGACCGACCCAGGCAGCTGTACCGGCCAATGCGCAGCGGATTTGGAAGCCTATATCTGGACCTGGCGCAGACCGTCTGACGGCATTCCGGACAATCCGGTATCCAACTTCAGCTGCCCAAGCACCGGCCCAACCTACGGCCAACGCACCCTGCGCTTACTGACCAAAAACGAGTATCAACGCTCGGTACGCGACTTGGTGGGTTACACCCAGGATGTCATATCACGTTTGCCCGACGACTTTATCGCCGGCTCATTCATGAACAACAACACCCTGATCGTGGATAAAAACCGCTACACCAGCTACATCTCTACCGCCGAACGTATTGCTACCGATGTAGCAAGCCGCTGGAACGCAGTATTGGCCTGTAGCCCAAGCACCACTTGCGCCGACAAGCTGGTGAACGAACTGGCACCGCGCATTTTCCGCCGCCCATTAACCGCCGATGAGCAAACCGCATACCGCGGCGTTGCACGCGGCACCACCGGTGGCCGCACAGTAACCGAAGGTATGGAAATCGCACTGGCCGCGATGTTGTCGTCACCACAATTCCTGTACCGCTCCGAGTTGGGCACCGCCAGTGGCGGCGCTTACAAGTTGGACGGCTATGAGATGGCGACCTTCATGAGCTACACCTTTACCGGCACCACCCCCAGTGCAGATTTGCTGGCGGCTGCTGGCCGTGGCGATTTGAATACAGTGGCTGGCGTGCGCCAACAGGCGGCACTGCTGCTGAACTCGGCCAATACCCGTGTATTGCTGGGCGACTTTGTGAACCGCTGGTTGGGTACCGAACAGTTGGAGATCAAAGAGAAGAGCGGTGTAACCAACTTTGCCACTCTGGCCAACGACATGAAGCTGGAATTGGGTAAAAACTTTGCCCAGGCCATGTTGGGTAGCGGCTCCAGTTTCGCCTCGCTGTACAACCCCAGCTACACCCACGTGAACCAGCGCCTGGCCAACCTTTATGGCTTGCCCTACAACGCCAATGGCGCCGATAGCGATGGCTTCGTCAGCACCGCAACCAGTGACCGCGGCGGGATCTTGATCTCTGGCGCCTTCCTGTCACGTTACGCCAGTGCGACCGATGCCAACATGGTCACCCGTGCCGTTGCCCTGCGTCGCCGGATGATGTGTCAGGACATTCCAGAACCACCATCAGGTGTGAGCCTGGACCGAGAAGCATTGGCTGCGCGTGATAAAGAGTTCTTTGAGAACCCGCACACCACCCAGCGCATGATCTTTGACCGCATCACCTCTGGCACCAGCTGCTCCAACTGCCATGGCGAGATCATCAACCCACTCGGCGGCGGCATGGAGAACTACGACAGCCTCGGTCGCGTGCGTTCAGTTGACCTGAAAGGTAATGCGATTAACGCGGCAGGCACCTTCTTCTCGCCCTACCCGCAATTGCAGTTCCTCAACGACCCGGATCGCGTGATTTACTCGCCAGCCATTCAATTTAATGGCGGTAAGGATCTCGCGCGCACAGTGGTAGAAGACCCCATGGTATCGAGCCTTGCGCAAAGCTGTCTGGCAACCCAGTTTGTCAGCTACAGCACCGGTATCCATTCGATCTTCCTGATTGATTCAACAAGGGATGTTGGCTATTCGCGCATCAGTAAAGCGGAAGAAGACGCTTATCGCTGCGACATTGCCGACCTGACCAATGTACTGAGCACCAGTGGCCCAAGGGCAATGCTTGAAGAAATTCCCGCATTGGATTCTGTGATGTACCGGCAGGAGTGGGCGCGCTAATGCGCGCCCCTCACACTCATCGCCTTGTTAACGAATTGGAGTAAATAACATGAGATACAAAGACTGCTTCGACAAAGAACGCAGAGACTTCCTGAAAGTCGTCAAACATGCCGGTATCGCTGCGGGATTAATTCAAGCCTCCAGCATTCTGGCGGGCGTTATGTTGGCGCGCACCGCAGAAGCCCAATCCGGCACTCCCACCAAGCACTGCCTGGTGTTTTCCGGCGGCGGTTGCCACCCGGATAAGTGGTTCCCGTCAGGGAGCACCCTGCCCGTTCAGTCAGCGCCACTGCAAACTCACTACAACCGTATCGCAATGTTTAAAAGCGCCTCGCTCAGCGGCGCAGGTCACGGGGTAATGTTTCACCGCTTCAACAACGGCAGTTGGTCTGAGGACAGTTTTGATGTGAACCTCGGCCGTACCATTGGCGCCAATTACCCGGTGAAATACCTGAATGTGGGTACCACGGCGGAATCGGCACTCAGCCGCGAGGGTTATACCGGTAGACCGCTGATCACCAGCCCGCAAGCTGCGCTTGACGTGCTCTTTTCCGGTGGTGGCAGTGGTGGTGGCAACGGTTCAGGCACAGCGCCACGCCAGTCGGTGGTGGACTTGCACTATGCAGCGATCAGCAGTTTGCAAAACAAACTGGGGCAACACGAGAAAGAGAAGCTGGATAGCCACTTCACCGCGATTCGCGAGATTGAAACCGCCATCGATACCGGCGGCAGCAATCCTGGCGGCTCCTGTCCACAGCTCTCCAACACCACCGCCAGTGGGTTTGATGCAACCGCCAAGTTGCACGCCGACATCGTGGCCTTGGCGCTGAGCTGTAATTTGACCGCTTCTGCGTCCATCGCCTTTGGTACCGATGCGCATACCCATTTCTTTGATGTACTCGGGCGTGAGTCGCACCAATCGCACCACAATCAGGGCAACGTGCCTTTGGCCTACACCGAAGATATTGTCTACATGCAGGGCTTAACCCGCTACCTGCTGGATAAGATCAACGAGCGTGGGCTGTTTAGCTCAACGATTGTGACCCAGGTTTCTGACATGGGTGACGCAGACTCCCACGGCAACAACAACGTACCGATGATAGTAGCGGGCGCCGGTATTACTGGTGGCCGTGTGATCGATATTGGCGGCAAAACCCAATCCGAGATTTATCAAACCCTCGGCTTGAAATTGCGTGCGGATCAAAGCCCTAACGGTGCGCTGTACCGCACCTGGGCTAACTCCACTATCGCCGGGCTTTAAACACCCGCCGATTGGTAAGGATGCGCCGTTTTTGTAATAGGGATTGTTAATCAGCAAGCTCCGGAGCAGATGTATCACACATCCACTCCGGAGCTTTTTTTATGCCTCTGCTTTTCCTGTTTGGGTACAATTTTTGTAGCGCAATAACGCTATTTTTTCGCCCATAAAAAACCATTTCAGAAAAATAATTTCCCTCATCAAAACCTATTCACGCATAAAAAAGTGACGCGATTTTTAGCAAATTTATTCAACCTTTAAAAAAATATTTACACGTAAATTCAGCCAAAAAAATCTAAAAAAAACCTATATAGTTTATTTGACAATATGCTTATTGTTTTATTGACAAGAACATTGGTGCAGCGCTATAAATTTCACATCAAAACGTCACGCCGTTTTAACAATAACAGCATGTCGTATGGCGTTTGATAAACATCTGCCCGCAATAGGCAGGTAAACCTTCAACAGTCCCTCCTCCTCTATGGGTGGTATTGGTTGAGCGGCTCACAAGAGAAACTAATAATGAAATTCACAACAGGCAAAATGTTTTTTAGTGGTTTAATCGGTGCTGCTGCACTTTGCGCTTCAATGGTTAGTGCACAAACCCTCAGCTCCAATTCCACCGGCACCAACAACGGTTTTTATTACACCTTTTGGAAAGATTCCGGCAGCGCGACCATGACCCTGCAAGCCGGTGGACGTTACACCTCGCAATGGAATAGCGGCACCAACAACTGGGTGGGCGGTAAAGGTTGGAACCCTGGCAGCAGCTCGCGTGTGATCAGCTACTCCGGCAGCTACAACGTAAACGATTCACAAAACTCCTACCTCGCACTTTATGGCTGGACCCGCAGCCCGCTGATTGAATACTACGTGATTGAAAGCTACGGCTCTTACAACCCTTCCAGTTGCGCCGGTGGTACTGACTACGGCAGCTTCCAAAGTGACGGTGCCACCTACAACGTTCGTCGCTGCTTGCGTACCCAACAGCCGTCTATCGATGGTACCCAAACTTTTTATCAATACTTCAGCGTGCGCACACCGAAAAAAGGTTTTGGCAACATTTCTGGCACCATCACCTTTGCTAACCACGCTAACTTCTGGGCAAGCAAAGGCTTGAATCTGGGTGCGCATAATTATCAAGTTCTGGCGACTGAAGGCTATCAAAGCACCGGCAGTTCAGACATTACAGTCAGCGAAGGTAGCAGCGGTGGCGGCAGCTCCAGCTCTGCGCCATCGGGCAACAAAACCATTGTGGTGCGCGCGCGTGGCACTGTCGGTGGTGAACAAATTCGCCTGAAAGTGAATAACACCACCGTGCAAACCTGGACACTCTCTACCACTATGTCCAACTACACTGTGTCTACCAGCTTATCCGGTGGTTCATTGGTGGAATACTTTAACGATTCGGGCAATCGTGATGTGCAGGTGGATTACATCAGCGTCAACGGCAGCACTCGTCAATCTGAAGCACAAACCTACAACACCGGCGTTTATCAAAATGGCGCCTGCGGTGGTGGCAATGGTGGCAGCGAGTGGATGCACTGCAACGGCGCAATTGGTTACGGCAACTTGTAATCCTTAACTCGCCGTTATTGTACGACATAAAAAAGGGGCGGATTTTCTGCCCCTTTTTTATCTATTTTTTACCATCATAAAAAATATTTTAATAATAACGAGACAACGCCATGAACACTATCACAGGTTTACACAAACATTTTTTGTTACCCGCACTCGCGGGTGCAGCGATTTGTTATAGCGTCATGATGCTGAGCAATGATGACAGCCAGCAGCTTAATAAAATTACCGAGCTGGAAAATAAAATTCTTGATTTGCAATTTTTACTCGCGCAACAAGAACAAGCATTAACAACCGCGCAACAATATGCACCAGACACCCGCATACACAACACCACTCAAATATCCACCGCCAATAATGGCGAAAAAATAGCAACTATTTCTGCAAGCAAAAGCCCCGCCGATGCGGAACTCGACGCGGCTGCGGTGACAGCCAACAGCAATCAACAACTAAAAGAACTGAGCACCCTGTCTGATCGCGATGCCCGTAGCTTCTCAGAAAAGTTAACCGATTTTTTAGCGCAGAACCCGGGGCGCGACAATCTAGCCATCGCCAGCAAAAGCATTGTGGATCTGGCGAACAATCACAGCATCCTGCCCGATTACGCGCTGGAGTCGCTCTATCAGCAACAGAGCAACGAGGAAATAAAACGAGTGGCAGCGCAGGTAATGTCGCTGCGTGGCGATAACCGTTTGCTGGAGCAGCACATCGCGAAGCTGCAAACCAAACTGGAGAGCGACACTCCGCAAGAGCGTCAACAAGCATTGGTGGCATTGGCAAAAACCGGTTACGCCAACGCGGCCACCGCCATTGCCCCGCTACTGCAAGACAGCGATACCGGCGTAAAACTGGATGCCCTACTCGCCCTGCGCGCCACCGGCAACCAGAGCCATATTCGCATGGCGGAAAATTTGCGCAATGATCCCGACCCAGCCGTGAGCTGGCTCGCCAACGACGTGATTAGTCAATTGCAAAATTTAAGTGAACAGGCGCGCACCAAAGTCGCGAGCAATGATATAGCAGCCAATTTATTGCCGATTGCACAGTAATAGTGATGCGAAAAAAATCAGTGTAAAACAGACCAATAAATATCAAAAAAACCTCCAAAAAATATCCAAAAAAATGCCGCTGGCGCAAACCAGCGGCATTTTTTACATCAAAGACCAAATCTTGGTTTTCTTGGTGCAGCGTATTAAACCTTAGTCCCTAAGGGCAAACGCGTGCGCGGTGTACCGGTGACGGCGAATAAAGCATTGGCGACTGCACCAGCGACGGGAGGCAAACCAGGTTCACCTACACCTGACGGCATTTCCGCGGAGGGAACAATATGCACTTCTACCTTGGGCATAGCGTCGATGCGCAGCAGCGGGTAGCTGTGATAATTGGTTTGCTCGACCACACCGTTTTTCAGCGTAATCGCTTCACCCAGTGCCGCGCTCAAGCCCATGCCGATACCGCCTTCCATTTGCGCGCGAATCACATCGGGGTTTACCGCCACCCCACAATCCACAGCGCACACTACTCGTTCGACTTTAAAACTGTTATCGCTATTCACTCGCACTTCAGCCACTTGCGCCACCCAGGTGCCGAAGGATTTATGCACCGCAATACCGCGGCTGACACCTTCCGGTAATTTTTTACTCCAATCACTTTTTTGCGCAGCCAAATTTAATACGCCGAGTGCACGCGGTTCGCTGGCGAGCAATTCGCGGCGAAAAATAACCGGGTCTTTTTTCGCTGCTTTGGCGAGTTGGTCAATAAACGTTTCCACCACAAACGCATTGCCCGAATGGCCCACCGAACGCCACCAGAGTGTGGAGACCTTAATAGGAATTTCTGTGGCCTGCACTTGCAGGTTGGGAATCGCGTAGTGCATATCGTCGATGCCTTCCGCAACCGTGCTATCCACCGGGCCTTGAATCATCGCTTCAAACGGGGTGCCGCGTAAAATAGCTTGCGCCACGGCGTGATGCTGCCACGCGAGCGCTTTACCATCAGCCGATACCGCGCCGCGCAAGTGATGCACCGCCATAGGCCGGTAGCGACCATTGAGGATTTCATCTTCCCGCGTCCACACCATTTTCACCGCGCGCCCTGGAATTTGTTTGGCGATATTGGCAGCGTCCACCACATAATCACTGGGGCAAGCGCGGCGACCAAAACTACCGCCCGCATAGAGTGTATGAATATTTACCTGCTCGGGTTTTACGCCCGTAGCAGCAGCAACCTGTTGCTGATCCACTGTCGGCATCTGGCAGGCATACCAGAGTTCACAGCTATTTTTTTCGGCTTTTACCACACAGTTCAGCGGCTCAATCGCCGCGTGCGCGAGGTAGGGCAATTCATATTGCGCGCTAATCACACCGTCCGCTTTGGCAAGCGTCGCAGTGGCATCACCTGCGGTTTTTATTACCGCACCGGTTTTATTGGCGGCGTCGTGACAGGCTTTAAATAATTCATCGCTGCTACGAGTTTCACAGGCAGATAAATCCCACTCCACCTGCACTAATTTGCGCGCTTTTTGCGCCGCCCAAAAACTCTCGGCTACCACCGCCACGCCGCGCGGAAATTCCACCACAGCAACAACACCGGGCGCTGCTTTAGCTTTGGCGGCATCCACTTTTTTCACCTTGCCAAACAATTGCGGCGGGTAGACCACCAACGCGGTGAGCATGCCGGGCAATTGAATGTCTTGCGTGTAAATCGCGGTGCCGTTGGTTTTTTCAAAACTGTCTTTACGCGGAATTGTTTTGCCGATTAATTGAAAATCCTTCGGGTCTTTTACCACCGGTTTTTGCGGCACCGGCAACGCAGCCGCTTTTGCCGCGAGCGCACCAAAAGTGCTGGTGCGTTTGCCGTGAGAGATCACACCATTTTTCACCTGAATTTCATTGGCAGGCACCTTCCACTCAGTGGCAGCGGCAGCGACCAACATTTCACGCGCGGCGGCGCCAGTTTGACGCAACTGCATCCAAGAGTTGGCAATGGATGATGAACCACCCGTGCCCTGCGCGGGGCCCCAGAATAAATTGTTGTAGCGGCTGGCATCCGCCGGTGCAAATTCCCAATCCATTTGCTCCCAACTTGCATCCAATTCTTCTGCCACCAGCGCCGTTAAACCGGTGCTTACGCCCTGCCCCATATCCAAATGTTTTACCACTATGGTGACTTTGTTATCGGGCGATATTTTTACAAAGGCATTAAAAAACGGCACATCGCCGCTGGCATCGGCAGACGTTGTATCAGCAGCAAAAACCTGTGCGCTACCGGCGACAAAACCGCTGCCAATTAATAAACCACCACCCAGTCCCACTGCCTGCAAAAAATTACGGCGCGATAAAGCCGAAGGCTCATTATGTTGCTGGGTGTGAATTGTTTGTCGTTTGAGAAAGTTCATTAGGCTTTTCCTCCTAACTTATCGGCCGCTTGGTGAATAGCGCCGCGAATCCGCTGATAGGTAGCACAGCGACAGAGGTTGCCACTCATAGCGGCATCGATTTGTGCATCGGTCGGTTTTTTATTACCTTGCAACAGGGCGGTGGCCGACATGATTTGTCCTGACTGGCAATAGCCGCACTGCACCACATCCAATTCGCGCCAGGCTTGTTGTACCGCTTGGAATGCAGGCGAATTAATGCCTTCAATGGTTTCAATTTTTGCACCCGCCGCGGCCGAGATGGGCAAACTGCAGGAGCGTATCGGGCTGCCATTCATGTGCACCGTGCAGGCGCCGCAAAGCGCCATGCCACAACCCAGCTTGGTGCCGGTCATATTTAATTCATCGCGCAGCGCCCACAATAGCGGCGTATCTGGGTCCACATCCAGCTCGTGGGTTTTACCATTAATCGTAAGCGAAATCATGGGTAACTCCTTGGCAAAATCAATTGACTAACAAAACGGTTAAATTGCTTTTTTAAATAACTTTTTTAAATAGCCTTTCTTAAATAATTAGAAAGATCGGCGGGTGTATCTACATCAAATTCCGCCGATGGCATAGCAACAGGAATCACGTGATTGCTGTAACGCAGCAATAAACTTTTTGCACCGCGATCACCGCGACACTCGTACAAGCGCGCTTTAAAGTGCGCAGGAAATAACGCAGGTACGCCTAAGGTATTGGCAAAACTGGCGCAAGTGATTTTTTCCGGGTGCTGACACCAGCGGTGATATAAATTTTGTAAATCCTGCGCGCTAATCAAGGGTTGATCCGCCAACAATACCAATACCGGATTACTGTTTTGCAGGTATTTAACGGCGTGCGCCAATGAATGCCCCAGTCCCAAATTCCAGGCGGGAAATTCCAGCAATTCAACCGGCGTTTCCGTCTTGTTTTTTACCTGTGCATTGAGCGCAGGCAGCGCCTGTAATAATTGCGGATAAAAAGCACCACCCACCACCACAATACGCGCTGGTTGTAATTGGCGCGCGGCAGCAATACTCGCCGCAAGCAAGGGTTGCCCATGCCAATCGGCCAATTGTTTACAGCTGCCAAAACGGCTGGCAGAGCCCGCCGCTAAAATCAGGCAATCCAGATTTATCGTTTTATTTTTCATGGGAGCACCTTTTATTGATTAATCAAAAACTGTTCATTAGTCAGAAACTATTTTTTAGTCAGAAACTCTTCGTTAGAAACAGCGCGATTAATAGCAGCGCCCGCGACCAAATTGAGCGCGGGTAGCGTATCGCCCAATGCACTCATTAGCCCCAGAGGTTGGGCGCTGCTGCCAAATATTTTTGCGTGACATTCCGCCAATACCGACAAGGCGATGCTCTCCGGTAAATCACCACCCAAGGCTAAACCCATAGGCCCGGCAATGGGGCAATTCAATTGCGCCTCATCAAATCCGGCAGCGACCAGCACATCCGCTTTGCGTTTTGCAGGGCCAAGCAAACCGATATAAGGATTGGCGAGCGTTCGCGCTTGCAAAGCCGCGACAGCAGCTGCATCCAAACGCAAATTATGGTGGGCGATAATAATGCCATCCACGCTGTGCAATAATTCATCATCCAATTCGGCAACGGTTGTGTTCAACGCGCTAATTTGCGGCGGAAAATTTTCGCGTTTGTGGGGATTTAAGCGTTGATCCACCAGTGTGATGCGCCAACCTAAAATCAGCGCGAGCTGGCACAGGGGAATTAAATCCACGCCACTGCCCAGAACTAATAAATGGGGTAGCGGATTAATTAAGGTCGTGAGGATTTGTTTGCCGTTATCCGTGTCATCGGCGCGCTTCAAACTGCCATGCTGACGCTGGCTAAACGCACGCGGGCATGGTGTGAAGCTGGCAAAAGCATCCTCTATTTGCAACTCAAAACGACAGGCTTGCTGTTGCTGCAAACAGGAAAAAATTTCCGGCAGGCGCAAAAAATCATTGGCAGAATTACAAGGGTGCAACACAATTTCGGCTGCGCCACCGCAGCCTATGCCCAAACGCCAGGCGATATTACTATCGTCGCTCGCGTCGTACACCACACGGCGGGATTTCCCCAACGCGATAACCTTACGCGCTTGCAACAACAAATCGGATTCAATGCAGCCACCACTCAGCATACCCAATTGATGGCCCGCATCACTCAGCAACATTAGCGCGCCAGTTTTGCGATACACCGAACCGCGCGTTTGAATAACCGCGCCCAGCACCCAGTTGGCGCTATCTTTGAGTGGCAGCCAGGAGGCGAGTAAATGATAAAACTGATTAGACATAGACAGGCATCCGCGTTATTACATTTATCATCGGAATTTCAGGCACTGCACTAACAAACCGTTCGATAATCCCACCTGAATGCCCATAAGGAAAGCAGGATTAACAAAACTAAACTGACTGATTTGCTTTAGCGAGCGTTGCGTTATTAAAACGACGCGTTTAATCCCGATTAAAAATTTAGTTCGTCGCACGGCCAATTCGCGATCACCGTGACAACCAAACATGACAATCAACACCACAGATAAATGGAATTTAGTATTTATCAAATAGCCGATGATAAGTTTGCTCGATCCAAGCGGATTATTGCCTGATCCTGCAAACAGAACCTCAAACCACTAGCTCCCACCCTTACTCGGGCGACCAGGCCGCTTGATATTCCCCCACAACAAATATACGATGCATATACGTTTCATATATTGAGGTATTTATGGGCATTGTCAAAATTAGCGATGAACTGCATGAGGAAATCCGTAAAGCGAGCTCAGCAATGGTGCGCTCTATCAATTCACAAGCGGAATTTTGGATAAAAATTGGCATGCTGGCTGAAACCAACCCCACTCTTACCTACAGCGAGATTTTGCGCGAACAATTACAACTTGCCGCCGTTGAAATAAATCAACCCATTCCTCTGAGCAAAAGAAATCATGGATAAAGTTTTTTTAAAAAACAGCGCTGAATTAAATGTGATGCGTGAATCAGGGCGGTTACTTGCCTCCGTTTTCGCCTACCTTGATCCGCTGGTAAAAGCTGGTATATCGACCATGGAAATTAATGATGTGGTAGAGCGTTTTATTACCAACCAACTCAATGCCCGTCCGGCAAGTAAGGGGCAATATGATTTTCCTTATTCATTAAACACCTCCGTTAACGATGTTGTTTGTCACGGAATGCCTTCTGCAACTCAATTTTTAAAAAGCGGCGATATTATTAATGTCGACATTACGCTGGAAAAAAATGGATTTATTGCTGATTCCAGCAAAATGTATATGATCGGCGAGGTGTCGCCGCTGGCAAAAAAATTAGTAGAGAAAACCTACGAGGCCATGTGGCAAGGAATCCGCGCGGTAAAACCTGGTGCAACCCTCGGCGATATTGGTTTTGCAATTCAACAATTTGCCAGCGCTAATGGTTATTCAGTCGTGCGTGAATATTGCGGTCACGGTATAGGCCGCGCCATGCACGAAGGCCCACAAATACTCCACTATGGAAAACCGAATTCTGGTTTGGTATTGCGCGAGGGAATGACTTTTACTATTGAGCCAATGATCAACCAGGGTGAAGCAAAAGTGAAATTAAAACGCGACGGCTGGACCGTTGTCACACGCGATAAAAAACTGTCTGCGCAATGGGAACATACTATTGCTGTTACGGCAGATGGCTATGAAGTATTAACCTTGCGCACTGAAGAACGAACTTAAAAAACCCAGCATGTCTTTTGCGTCACGCCTCCGCCATTAGCAACCTCTCACAATATGACTTACCCAAAAGATAGCCAACCCCACCAAACCTTGTTATAGTTATTTAAACCATAACAAGCCTAAAGTGTAAGTTTCACTGGGCAAACAACAATCAACCCATCGGCATGGTGTGCGGTCAGTGAGATTAACTGGCTTGGAACAATAACCATGAAACACATTACCCGTACCGCCACAGCCCTCTGCTTATCGCTTGGCTCCCTACTCGCTTGCGCGCAAAACCCGTTCAATTTTGGCAGCAATATTAAAACCGCTGATCCCTCTGGCCGCGTATGGGCCGACGGAAAAATGTATTTGTACACGTCGCATGATGAAGAGTGTCAGGAAGATTTTCACATGCAGGACTGGCATGCGTTTTCCTCTACCGATTTAGTCAACTGGACCGCACACGGCGCCATACTCTCACTCAAAGATCTCAGCTGGGCCGACAACTACGCCTGGGCGCCGGATGCGGTGTATAAAAACGGCAAATACTATTTAGTTATTCCGGCGGGCACTGGCTTCAAAGACCGGGTAAACCCGGAAAAAAGCACCAAGTGGATGGGCATAGGTATCGCCGAGAGCGACTCCCCCACCGGCCCTTTTAAAGACATGATTGGCGCGCCGCTGTGGAAAACACCCTATGCCAATGATCCGAGTATGTTTATTGATGACGACGGCAAAGCCTATTTATATTTTCACGGTGTGAATAGCGATTACCAAGTGGTGGAAATGGCCGATGACATGCGCAGTATTAAAGGCGATTTTTACAAAATGGATATGGGCGGTTATGAACCCAAAATGGAAGGCCCCTGGATATTTAAACGCAACGGCATTTATTACTTCACCATGCCGGAAAATAATCGGGTGCTGAGTTATTACACCGCCAAATCCCCCAAAGGCCCGTGGAAATATCAAGGGGTGATTATGGATGAGGAAAACAATGCAAATAACCATCACTCGATTGTGGAATATAAAGGCCAATGGATTTTGTTTTATCACCGTTGGTTAAATGACAAAACATCAACCTGCCACAAAAAACAACGTCACACTGCTGCAGAATATTTGCATTTCAATGCAGATGGCACCATTCAAAAAGTGGAGCGCACAGAAAAAGGGGTGAGTGATTTTTCTGTACGCAGTAACACCAAAAAAGCCGGCGAAAAATAATATTCCGTTTCGCAACGGTTAAAGGAACACCAGCTGGTCAGTAATACTCTGTCGTCACTCTCGCGCAAGCGGGAGTCCAATTTTGGTAATAACAACCGCAGTTGTGGATACCCGCGTTCGCGGGTATGACGATAGTGAATATTTCAAAAAAATCCCTGAAAACAGTAAAAGAGCACCAGCCGGTGCTCTTTTACTACCGCAAAAACCTTTATGCCTTAACCGCTTTTTCTACCATCGTTTTCCATGAAGTCGTCGGGCGACCAATTAATTGGCTGAGCTGATGGCTGTCATCAAACAAACCGCCTTTGGATGCACCCACATCAGATTCGGATAATAGTGTTGCGAGCCATTCCGGCAAGCCTGCACCCAACAACGCTGTTTTAAAATCAGCCTCAGGCAAATTCTGATACGCAATATTTTTGCCGGAATGCAACGCAATTTCTGCTGCGAACTCAGCAAGCGAATAACTTTCATCGCCCGCCAATTCATAGACTTTCCCGCTATGATTTTCTTGCGTCAGCACCGCTACGGCAGCCTCGGCGTAATCCACACACGCGGCAGAGGCAATACGCCCGTCACCCGCACTGCCAAACACTGCACCTAACTGCAACGCAGAACCTACGCTCGCCAGATAATTTTCGGTGTACCAACCATTGCGCAAAATCACAAACGGAATACCGGCCGTACGCAGCACCGCTTCGGTTTGTGCATGCTCAACACACAGTGGCAGGGGCGAGATATCCGCACGCAACAAACTGGTATACACCAGCAGGCCAACACCCGCTTGTTTTGCCGCTGCAATGGCGGCGCTGTGCTGTTCAAAACGACGACCAATTTCATTGGCGGAAATCAGCAACAATTTGTCGGCACCTTGAAACGCAGCGACCAGACTCTCGGGCTGATTGTAATCACCCTGCCGCACCTGCACCCCCAAGGCGGCAAGGTCGGCAACCTTTTCAGGCGAACGCACCACCACCGCTATTTCATTGGCAGGGACTTTTTTTAACAACGCACTCACAACCAAACGACCCAATTGGCCAGAGGCTCCGGTAACAACAATCATGATGAACTCCTTTATTTCAGTGGAAGAAGTTGTCACACTAGCAGCCTAACTAACTTTTAGTAAGTACGCACAAAAAGGTAAGTATGAAATGACAACCAAAAGCTTGAAAGAAGCCATGTTGCGCGGCGATGTAATGGCCGACAAATGCCCGTCGCGCGCGATACTCAATCATGTCACCAGCCGCTGGGGCGTATTGCTACTTATCGCCCTGCGCGGCGGCACCCACCGCTTTAGCGAATTGCGCCGCAAGGTAGGCGGCATTAGCGAAAAAATGCTGGCACAAACACTGCAAGCATTAGAGAGCGATGGTTTTGTCGAGCGCATTTCCTACCCGGTTGTGCCGCCCCATGTGGAATATTTGTTAACCCCCATGGGCGAACAAATCAGCGAAAAAGTGGAGACATTGGCAGATTGGATTGAATCAAACCTTGCGCACATTTTGAAAGCACAAGAACAGAAATCAGAAAAACGTTGAACCATTTTTTTTCCGTGATACCCATCACCGCGGGTATCCATAAAAATCAACAGCGGCAAAATAACACCCGATTATTAGCCGCACATTTATTTGTATTTTTTACATGCCCGACAGCAAATCATGGAGGTTTTTTAATGTCTGACATCAACCAAATTTATGGCGATATGTGGCGCAATGCGGAGGAAAAAATTCGCGCAGGTGCCTACGAAATGGATCACCTGATTGGTGCAAGCGATGACACGCGCAAAGGCACCACGGTGTTGTCCTACCTTAACAAGGCGGAGGGCAATGTGAGCCGCAGGATTATAGAATTTCTCGATGCGCTAGCGGTGCAGGAGCCTGAGCAATATTACTATCCGGAAAATGAATTGCATTTGACGGTGTTATCGGTGGTTAGTTGTGTGCGTGGGTTTATGCTGGAAGATGTTGATCAAGCGACTTATCAGGCAGTGTTTAACGACGCCGTAAAATCCATTGGCCCGCTGGAAATTCAGTATCGAGGTATCACCGCATCGCCGGGGTGTGTTTTGGTTCAGGGCTTTCCGCTGAACGAACAATTACACCAACTGCGCGAAAATTTGCGCCGCGTTTTTCGCGACTCAACACTGCATTCCACCATCGATAGCCGCTACAAAATTGCCACCGCACATTCCACCATTGCGCGCTTTCAGGCACCGCTGCGCAACCATTCCGAATTACTGAAACTACTTGAGCAATATCGCACTTATGATTTTGGTGTAAGCCGCATTCATCACCTGGATTTGGTATTCAACAACTGGTATCAGCAACTGTCGCATACCCACCCCATCGCGCAATATTCATTGGCGGAAGCAGGGTAAATTCACTGTCGCAAAACTGTCGTATTGATTCGCTAAGCTGGCGCCGTTTTATTTCCTTACAACGGTGTTTTTATGTTCCCCCGCTACTTGCTGATAAGCCAGTTGAGTTTACTCTGGCTGCTGTTGTCCGCTGTTACCCAGGCATCCCCACAACTCAGTGGAATTGCAACCCACAGCGAATTAGGGCAGGAGCAATTTCTGGCAGCGCTGTACAGCGAAACGCTCAGCAAAGATGCCGACCTGCTGCTCAATACGCAGGATGCCAAACGCATGGAATTAAAAATTCTGGCGCGCGAGGGCATTGCACCCCGACGTTTTACCCGTATGTGGATTGAAGGTGCCGCGATTAATATGCCCGCAGGCGCGATGAATTCTCACGCTGAAAATATGTTGGCGTTCGACCAATTATTTCGCGGCCGCCTGGAAATGAATGATCACCTGATCTTTGATTTTTCGCCGCAACAGGGCACGGTTATTCACCTCAATAGCGTGCACCTGGGCACCATTGAAAACCCGGCTTTTTTTGACGTGTTACTGCGCACTTGGATCGGCAATGTACCGCTGTCGTCCGGCTACCGCGAGGCGTTATTAATGGAGGGAAATATTGACGCGGCACTGCTGCAGCGCTTCACACATATGGAGCCGCGCTTGAGCAGAATTGCGGTAGTAAAAAGTTGGAATGAGACCATTCTTGCCGCCGCGAGTGCAGCCAGTAGTGCCAGCTCCAGTAGTGACAACCGGGGCAACATTTCCGACAACAATACCGAGAACAATGCCGACAACAAGAGCAAACAAATCGCAGCGATTAGCAGTGCTAAATCGAGCGCGCCGCAATCTGGAATTGCCGTGACCAATCAATCGTCATTACCTGGAGCCACGCAAGTTGCTGGCGCAACTGCATCAACAACTGAATCAACAAACGCATCGACAATTGCACCCGATGCACCAGCAGTGAATAACACTAGCGATAACGCCGATGACGCACTATCGCAACTGACTGCACAGTCACTGGTTGCACAGCAGTATTACATCTCCGATGCGATGCGGCGGATTTACGCCCAGCTGATTTATCCGCGGCGGGCGCGTGAACTGCAGCAAACCGGCTCGATTAAAATTCGCATCGCCGTGGATGCCGCTGGCAACATCACCGCATTGCAGCCGCTGGAAACCTCGGAGCACCGCTTGCTCAATCAAGCCGTTGAATCCGCCATCAAAGCCTCAGCCCCCTTCCCACCCTTACCGCCAGAAATCACCGCGCAGCAGCTGGAATTTGCGGTGCCTATTACCTTTACGCTCGGGCAGTCATAAGCCCCGTTTTATCCCATCACCATTCGCCCAGCGGTTTCAGTCAACAGTACTCAGCCGCTTTTTTTTTGGCTTTTGCCCACCAACAATCCTTCGTTAACCCGAAGGATTACTGACGCCCAATTCGGCCGAAAAAGCTATATCCGATACATCATATAATAACAAATAAATCTTGTATACTAGAGCACTAGAATGTTGACACCACCAAATAGTCTATGTGACCATCATTTGGTAGCGGCACTAAACCTGCCGGTATTGCTTCGATAATTTTCTAATAATCAACCGCAAAGGTGTCTTTCCGGTGTGTCGTTCAGACACCAGCGCGAAACATCAACAAGGAGACGCTGCCCGGCGTGGCGGCTTGAGACAATAATGAAAAAAAACACCTGTTACAGCACCAACCAAACCACCACAGGCAGTGCCCGGGTCTTTCGGCGTTCACTGTTAGCGGCGGCAATTATGGTCTGCTCGCCCGCACTCTTGGCGCAGACGACCCAGGCACAAAACACCACTAAAACCAAAGCCAGTGACGATGCACCGATCGAGGAAACTATTGTTACCGGTCAGCGCCAATCACTGGAAAGTGCGATGGAGTTAAAGCGCGCCTCGGATACTGTCGCTGACTCCATTGTGCTGGATGAAGCGGGCAAAGTGCCCAGTACCTCCCTGCTGGAAATTCTGGAGCGCGCGCCCGGCGTTACCATGAACCGCGTGCGCGCAGGTGCCGAAGGTTCACCGGACGGCTTTGCGTTTGAGGGTTCGGGAGTTCAAATCCGTGGTTTAAACAAGACCAAAACACTGATCAATGGGCGGGAAGTTTTCTCTGCCAATGGCGGCTCCGGCCTCAGCTGGGCGGATGTGGGGCCTGAGTTGCTGAAAGCGGTCACCGTCTACAAAGCGAGCCGTGCCGACCTGATTGAAGGCGGCGTTTCCGGTACCGTCGACCTGCAGACCCGCATGCCGTTTGATTTCAATGGCTTTAAGGCCAATGCGGCGATTTCCGGTAGCTATGGCGACTACTCCGAGGAAATCACTCCGGCAGGTTCCGCCATGATATCGAACCGTTTTGATACCGATTTTGGTGAGTTCGGGGTGCTGCTCGATCTGGCTTATTCGAAGATCGAATCCCATGACAGCAACATCATCGTTCCGCCCTACTACGCCACGCAATACGAGGGCGAGCGGGTCTACGTGCCGGGCGGCATACGCTACAGTCAGGATCAATTTGAACGCGTCCGCAATGGCTATTACGGCGCACTTCAGTGGGCGCCGAACGACAACCTTGAGCTGTTCCATACCACTTTTATTTCCGAGCGCGACAGCAATCGCGACAGCCAAATCCTGTCGGTGGAACCGGGCACACCCGTTGGTGTATTTGACGGTGCAGTGTTTGACGATGGCGTATTCGTGAAAGGTGCAATCTCCAGCCCCAACCTAACCTCCGGCCTTAGCGTATCACCCAACTCCAGCTTCACACCGTCGTTCAGCCGCACGGCCGACCACAGCACCGGCTTCAAATACGACGCTGAAGGCTGGGACATGAGCGGTAGCTACCAGTACGTGAAAGCCGAATCGAGTTCCGGTAAATACAGCCTTGGCAGCACCGTGATTCCGACAATCGGGCAAATCAATATGGATATGTCGGGCAAGCGGCCAGTGGTGAGTTTTGAAACCCCGCTCTCAACCGACCCGGCACAAGCCGGGCTTTCCCGCATCAACTGGTTGGACACCGCCAATGAGGGCGAAGCCCATGCCATTCAACTGGATGCCAATATTGAAATCGGCGATGGGTTCTTCAAAAAACTGGCTATCGGCGGTCGTGCAGCAGCGCGTGAGGAATCTGATAGTTTTGTCGGAACCTGGTGGTCGGCAACTGGCCGCGGCTGGAATGGCGTGACGCGCCCCTTCGTCAGTACCGCCCCGGAAGGCGATTTTGAACTGGAAGAATTCTCGGATTTCTTTAAAGGGGATATCCCGTCACTCGGTGGTGTTTGGGTGGGGACCCGTCAAGTCAATGACTATGCCCAGTTCGATCGGGTATACGACACCTACCTGGCCTGCGGCCCCACGCTTCAACATCAGTGCAGCAACCCAACGGCCACTACCTACCTCTACAGCACCGACGGCACACTGCGCAACCGCAACTTTGACCAGCGCCCATCCTTTTACGAGACGGAACATGACACCCAGTCCGCCTATGCGATGGTGGGTTTTGCGAATGATAGCGACGCCTGGTTCCTTAATTTCAGCGGTAATTTTGGGGTGCGCTGGGTAAATTACGACATTAGCAGTCAGGGCAATTTCAACTTTAGTGGTGGCGCGCGTTACTACGCGAGCCTGGCCGATGCCCAGGCGTCAGTCGAAGCCATGGGAGGCTTGGAAAATGTCGCCGCCTGGCAAGAGGCTAACGAAGGCGTGCAGCCGCCATTGACGCGCGAGAGTGTGGGTTACGAAAAAGACCGCATGGGCAGCTTCTCCAAGGATTATTTCCTGCCGTCATTCAATATCAAATTAGAACCGGCGGAAGGCTGGGTAATGCGCTACGCCCTGACCCAAACCCTCACGCCACCGCGCTACCCGGATATCCGCGCGCAGGGTATTGCCAGCGTGCAGACCACCGAGAACCCGATCAACGACGAGTTGGCTGCGCTCAATCCGGGTGATGATGTATCCATCCCGGCGATTTTCTCAGGCTATACCAATACCACCGGCAACCCCTTCCTAGAGCCGGAAATCGCGTTGAACCACGACCTCTCGTTCGAGTGGTACCCGAAAAAAGGCACCTCGATGAACCTGGCGCTGTTCCATAAAACCATCGACAACTACATCACCTTCAACAACTTCTCGGCGCCGGCAAGCGGCTTCTTCTCCGAAGGGGATTACCCACAATCAGCACTGGCGGATGGCAGTGGCAGCAGCTTTCTGGATGGTTCAGTCACCAGCCGGACCAACTTCAATGCCGAGGGTGACACCATCATCCGCGGTTTTGAATTGGGCGGGCGCACCTATTTCGATGCACTGCCCGGCTGGATGAGTGGCTTTGGTATCGAAATGAACGTCACCTACATCGACAACAAAGCGCCGGATGCCTTTGCCCAGGACATCAATGGCGATGAACTCAAGGTGCCGGTGATCGGACTGTCGGAGTGGGCCTACTCCACCACCCTGCTGTACGATTGGGATAGATTCAGCGCACGTTTGGCCTGGAACTGGCGTGATCGTTATTTAACGACCACCAACGACTCGGGCACGACCAATGTCTATAACGATCCGTTTAACGGGCAGCAAATCCAGTTCGGTATGCCGGTCTACGCGGCGGCTTCCGGTCGGCTGGATGGCAGCATCTCCTACCGTTTGACCGATAACGTCAACATCAAACTGGATGTGCAAAACATCACCGACGAAGACCAGCGCACCGAGATGGAGATCCTGTCCGGACGCTTTGTTGATCGCGCGGTGTTTGTGACTGACCGTCGCATTGGCTTGCACCTAGGCGTTAACTTTTAACTGAGCATCAATTGTTAACTGAGCATTAGGGTTAACTGAGCACGGCAGGACGCTCTTGAGCAAACTTGACCACATAATAAGAGGCACATAAATGAGCAAGAGCGTTCTGATTGTTGGCGGAGGAACCGCCGGTTGGATCTGCGCCGCCTATATGGCGCGGATGCTGGCGGCGGACACTCCTGGCGGCGTAACGATTACGCTGGTCGAGTCTGACGAAATAGGTATCCTCGGCGTTGGCGAGGGTACCTTCCCGATTATCCGCAAGACCATGAGCCGCATCGGCCTCGATGAAAGCGCGCTGATTCGGGAAGCCGATGCCACCTTTAAACAAGGCATCAGGTTTAATAACTGGAAGAAAAATCCAGCCGATGATCCCCAGGACACCTACTTCCACCCCTTCCAGGTTGCGTCCCAACATACCGACATGGACCTTCTACCCTATTGGCTGCTCGGTGTGGCCGGAGACGTACCCTGGGCCGAGGCCTGTACGGTGCAAGAGCGGGTGGTGGACGCCAAGCTGGCACCCAAACTGATTACTCACCCCAATTACAATGCGCCACTGAACTACGCCTATCACTTTGATGCAGGGAAACTGGCGCAAGTGGTATGCCGTCAGGCCATGGCGATGGGTGTGAAGCGGCTGATCGATACCATCGACGATGTGAAGGTTGATGAACAGGGCATCGCCTCAGTGCAGGGGCGAACCCACGGCGAACTCAAAGCCGACCTCTATATTGATTGCACCGGGTTCCGCGCGCGGCTGATCGGCGAAGCGCTGGGCTCGGAATTTACCTCCTACAAAGATCAGTTGTTCTGCAACCGCGCGGTGGCCATGCAGGTGCCCTATGATCGGCCCGATGCGCCCATTCCCTCCTGTACCTATACCAGCGCGCAAGATGCGGGCTGGATTTGGGATATCGGTCTGCATAATCGTCGCGGCGTCGGCTATGTCTATGCGTCCAATTACTGCAGTGACGATGAAGCACTGGCCACCTTAAAACGCTATATAGGCCCTGCTGCCGATAATCTTAAACACCGGAAACTGGCCTTTGAAGCCGGGTTTCGCAAAACCCAGTGGCATAAGAACTGTATCGGCGTTGGGCTGTCGGTAGGTTTTATCGAGCCACTGGAAGCCACCGGCATCAGCTTTGCCGAGGTTGCCGCGCTCATGCTGTGCAATCTGTTTCCCTGGTCGGGCGATTACGAACGCTCGGCCCAGCAGTTCAACCAGGCCATGACCAAGCGGTTTGAACATGTGATCGACTTTATCAAGCTGCACTACTACTTGAGCGAGCGCACAGATACCGCGTTTTGGCGCGACAATCGTGCGCCCGCGTCGGCCTCCGATTATCTGAAAGGCAAGCTGGAGCAATGGCGCCACCGGCCGCCATCCTTTCTCGATATTGATGCCAGCCATGACATTTTTGATGAAAACAGTTGGCAGTACATCCTTTACGGTATGGGGTTCAAGACCGACATCAGCGCCCGCGCTGGCGCGTTGCGGTTTTATGACGACGCCAAACGGGAGTTTGAGAGCATTCGCCAGCAGAGCAACAAGGCGATGACCGCTGTACCCAGCCACCGCGACCTGATCAATGAAGTGGTGGCAAGAGGGTTCCGTAACGCATCCGGCGGGCAGCGATGAAGCCGGTGAACAATGTCGTCATTGTGGGCGGCGGCACCTCCGGCTGGATGTGCGCCGCCGCCATTGCGCGTATGGCGCCGCCCAATGCGTCCATTACGCTGGTTGAATCCGAGACAATAGGGGTGATCGGTGTTGGCGAAGCGACCATCCCGCCATTACTGGAATTCAACCAATTTCTCGGGCTGGACGAGCACGAGGTGCTGCGCGAATGTCAGGGCACCTACAAACTCGGCATCGAATTCGTTGACTGGCTTGACCTTGGCAAACGCTATTTCCACCCCTTTGGTTTTTACGGGCGCGATACCCCGGAGTTTGCTTTTCACCAACTGTGGCTTCGTTTGCGAGCAGTCTCAGAAACAGGCAAAGCACCTGCCGACTTGGCGGGAGACATCAACGACTACAACCTCTGTGCCATGGCGGCTCGCCTTGGGCGCTTCACCCAACCGCAGGGCGGTAGCGATGCGATTTTGTCCACCCTGCGTCACGCCTATCATTTTGACTCCATGCGCTACGGTCAGCTGCTGCGCCGCTACGCCGAGCAACGCGGCGTTCGCCGGGTGGAGGGTTTGGTAGATAGCGTCCAACAGCATCCGGATCACGGCATGATCGAGTCGGTGACGCTGGCTGACGGCCAGGTGCTGGCCGGTGAATTGTTTATCGACTGCAGTGGTTTTAAGTCCCTGCTGATTGAAGGCGCGATGAACAGCGAGTTTATCGACTGGAGCCGCTACTTGCCCTGTGACCGGGCGCTCGCCCTTTCCACGACCGGAACGGGCGCGCCAGATCCATTCACTCGCGCCACAGCAGACAATGCCGGCTGGCGCTGGCGCATTCCCCTGCAAACACGCATGGGCAATGGTTATGTCTATTCAAGTGCATTTGCCGATGAAGATCATGTACACCGGGCACTGCTTGTCGGCGCCGAAGGCGAAGCACTGGGTGAGCCGCGACCACTGCGTTTCCGCACCGGCCATCGCCGCCTCTTCTGGGAGAAAAACTGCGTTGCCATAGGTCTCGCCGGTGGTTTTATCGAACCATTGGAGTCCACCAGTATTCATCTGGCACAAATTGGCATTCAACGGCTGATTAACCTCTGGCCGGGGCGAGGCATCAATGCAGCGGAGATTGCACACTACAACCGGATAATGACCGCCGATTACGAGCGGCTCAGGGATTTTATTGTGCTGCACTACAGCGCCACCCAGCGCCGGGACACCGAATTTTGGCGCTACGTTGGCCATATGAAAATTCCGGATACCCTGGCATCCAAGCTGGAGATTTTTCGCGGCAGCGGCCGGGTTATTGCCGCGCCAGACGATTTATTCACGCCCCACAGTTGGCTGGCAGTCATGCTCGGGCAAGGCATCAACCCCACACATTACGATGCACTGGTGGATCGCGTGCCCGAGACTGCGCTTATTCAAAACATGCGGCATTTGAAAGAATCTATCGCCAAAACAGCAGCCGCATTGCCGAGTCATGAGGCTTACCTCAAGCGCTATTGCGCCGCATAACACAAACAAAGCGCAGACTAAGCGGTGGTTTATACCACTACAGCCCATCCAGTTTTTTAACCGCTTCATTTCACCGGCGCTTTTCAGCGCCGGTTTTTTTAATGTACGGCTTGCTGCTGCAATGCATCTTCCGCAAATAATTGATTCATCCAAATATCGCGCTGCTGGCTGTTGGCATGCACTAAATTAATGATTGGTTTTAACAGCTGTTGTGTCAGGGTGGTAGTTGCATAACACTCCAGCGTTTGCCGCGCTATATCCAGCACCCCCAACAACACGTCGGAGTGGTGGGTTTGACACAAACTGTAACCATACTCAAATAATGTGCGCACATAATTTTTAATCGCACAGTTTTTACAATCTGCAATATGAATTAATAATTCAGCCTGACAATAGGCGTGCTGATAAGCATCGACAGCGGCATTCCAATCCTGCCGATGAAGTTCACTGCGTGCGTTGTCCAGCAAATAACGCCAGCGGTAAATCGCCTGTGCCAACATATGTTGGTGTTTGGTTTTAACACTAGCCTCTATCGTTTCTGTAGCAGTATGTATGGTTCCCATATACCTCTCCTAGGATGCCAAGGCACAGCATTCATATTCACTGACTATTTGATTTACCCAGGTGGCTACACGCCTATCGGTTAATTCAAATTGTTGGTCTTCATCTATTGCTAAACCACAAAATTCCGTTTTACTTTCATTTAATGCCAGCGATGCCGCCACTTTATATCCCTCTGCTGGCCAATGGCCGATGACCTGTGCGCCCGTTGCTAATACACGCTCGTATAGCCAGCCCATAGCATCGACAAAATAATCACCGTAACCGCGCTGATCACCCAAACCATAAAGCGCTACCACCGCTTGGGATAAATCAGTGAGTTGTAAATCTCCTTCAAAATCTTCCCAGTCCTCTTGAATACCCCCAAAATCCCACGTGGGAATTCCCATCACCAAAAAGCGATACTGTTGCAGCACCACCGAGGTAACGTCGCACACATTCATCATGTCCACGCTGTAACCATAACTGCGCAATGCCTGTGCGATTTTTTCTCCAATCTCTTGTGTGTTACCCGTGTCTGTGCCAAACACCAAGGCGATATTTGCTTGCGGCGCCATAGATAATTTCCTCTTTCTTTGCGTACAACTCCCCTGCGCGATGCAACTATCGCGCAGGGAATTTCTACTTCCCTAAAATAAACAGATAAATTAATAGATAAATTAATAGATAAATTAATGCGTTTTATTAAAACACGTAACTCACACTCGCTTTGAAATTGCGCCCCGGTTCTGCATAGCGATTAATACCATCGCCACTGACTCCACCGCGTGCACCACCAGCGCCCTCGGTGACAAATTGCACCCGCTGCCAGCGCCAATATTGTTCGTCGGTAATGTTGTACAACCCCATGGTGATTTTTAACGCGGGCGTAACCTGATAGCGCCCTTGCAAATCAAACAAGGTAAATGCATCGGTTAAAAATGCCGCGCCTTGGCTTTGTGTGCCGTTAACATCAGTCACCACTACATCATCCGCATTTTTACTGCCTGAGCGAGTCATGCTAAAACTCGCCGCCCAGCGACGATCATCGGGTTGGTACTCAATACCAACAACACCCGAGTGCGGCACAATACTTAACAGCGGGTCGCCATTTTTCTTTTCGCCTTCGTTGTAGGAGTAGGCAAAACGCAGCGCGATATTGCGATCCAGATTCCACTGCCCATCCATTTCAAAACCTTTCACTACCACCTCGCCACTATTAACCGGCATGGTGTAGTCATCGCCCGTTGCATTAGTGCAAGTACCGCGACTACAGCTTTGAAAAACCGTATCGTTTAAACGTGTGAGAGTTTGGGTTTCAATAAAATTGCTGTAGTCGTCGTGAAAAATAGCGGCGTTAATTTGCACACGATGATTGGCAAAACCATAGCGCAACTCTTTATTCAAACTTTCTTCGGCTTTCAAATCGGGGTTGGCGACCGAATCCCATAACAGCACCTCCTGCCCTGTTGCCGCATCCGTTCCTACACTGGTCACTGTGGTGTAATAAAGATTTTCGGTAGAGGGCGCACGAAAGCCAGTTCCCAGTTGCACAGCGAGGTGTTGTTGCGCGGTAAATTGATAATCCGCACCTAATTGCCAGGTCGCCTGCGTAAAGTTCACATCGCCAATAGTGGCCGATGCATCCTGATACTGCGCGCCCAATTCCGGTGAATAGTCAAAACTGTCAACCCGCGCCCCCAGGTTAAATGTCCACGGGGAATTAACCAGCACCAGTTGATCGCGCACAAATCCATGCCAATGAGTCACTGCAGTTTCCGGTACAAAGTCCGGGTCAACTTCCACCAATGAAGCCGTATTACTGGTGCCGATATAACGGGTATCGATGGAGGCATAATTCACATCGCGCACTTCTGCACCCAGGCCGTAGATTAATTCCTGTTCCAGTGCAGTGCCGGCGATATTTTTACTGAATTTAAACCGCGTGGTGTGAGCATCCTGCTCGTAGTAACGATCCTCCGAGCGATAACAGGGCGATACCCCTTGTGGGCAGGTAGTGGAATTAAACAGCATCAAGGTATAACCACTGTTGTAGCTGTTTTGATAATCGTAATTCCAATCAAACACATCAAACCAACGGGACTCGGCAAGCCATTGGTAATTCACGCCGATGCGATCGCGCTCGTTGTCGTCATCCGTAGTGCGCGTTAAATAACTCGCATCCACACGCGATAAATTATTGAGCTGTGAATTCGCACGATAGTGTTCAGCAACCATTCCTAAGCGATGGGATGGGCTGGCATAAAAATACAATTTGACTAACGCGTTGGTGGATTCTGCCTCGAGCGGGTCGGCAATTTCGCGCGCGCCACCGGTAATATTTTCACCCTTACCATACACTTCCAATTCATGACTTTGACGCTGGGTGAGCACCAGTAAACTCTCCCAGGCACCGGTGCGATTGGCGAGTGTTGCGCTGAGTAAGGCTTCATCAGAATCACTGGCGTAGCCGGTTTTCAGGCTGAGAAACGTGTCGTCGCCCTGCGCTGCCAAATAATCTGCCGGGTCTTTGGTGACAAACATAACCGCGCCCGACAAACCACCACTACCGGCAGCGATTGAATCCGCGCCTTTAATAATTTCTACCGATTTCAGTGCGTCTATATCCAACCCGCCGCGTGTGGAGCGAAAAAAATCGTAGGCTTGATAGCTCGCCGGATCGAGGGTTTCACCCATGGATAAACCATCTACAGTCATGGCTACACGATCGCCATCCAAACCGCGAATATTAAAACCATTAGCGCCAAACCGGCCTATATCGCTCACACTCACGCCAGGCATATAGCGCACCAAATCATCCAGATCGGTCACTTGCTGATTATCCAATGCCTCGCGGTTTACTAACTGACTGGATGGATGCGCCGACTCTTGTTCAGCTTGCGCCGTGACCACTACTTTGCCCAATTTCTTTTTTTGTGTGCCGGCCTGCACCGAATCGGCAGCTGACACCTGAGCAGATGCAAGCACGGCGCACGCCATAAATGCAGCGAGTAAATTACGGGGAAACAACTTTTTCATTTTATCCTCATTAACCAATACAACATCGTTTTTTATATGCCGAAGCGCTTATGGCAATTCGGCACGCATATTTTTTTGGCTAACAAGGCACACTCTTTTATGAGTTTTTGATTTTTCTTTTTTTGGAGATAAAAATTTTGGGGTGATCAAGTGGTAGGTGAAAAATTATTTACGGTGTGGGCAATGGATCTTGCTCGTTGATGACACCATCCTTATTTAAATCCCAGCCGGTGAACATCCGTGTTCCTGAGACAGCAAATTCCTTCACCGTAAGATCTCCATCCTTGTCCTTATCCAACACCCCAAACCGCACATGGGCTTGTTTGAGTTGTTTGGTTCTATGCTCTTTTTGCTCCTCAGTCATACGCGCGACAAACTCCTGCACATACTCGGCTTCATCAATACGCTGATCCTGATTGCTATCCATAGCACGTAAATGTGCCGCGCGCGCCTGATCAAATTCGGCGCGAGTTAAAACGCCATCACCGTTTTGATCGTAATCCTTGATAAAACTCTGGCGATGCCCGGCACTCGCGCCGTGACTGCGCTGATGCGGGGTAGCACTGTGCGCTTTTTTAGCTGCTGCCTTAGGCTCCGGGTTAGATTCTGATGTGGATTCTGGTTTCGGTGCTGATTGGCAGGCGGTTAATAGCAACAATGCCAGTGGCAGTACAAAATATTTTTTAGCCATCATAAAAATTTTCTCGTCATCAATATAAATGTTGGAAAAATTACAGCGCCGGTTGCACGGCAAAACTCAGGGTGTAGATGTAACCGTAATTAGGCGCCTCAGCTCCCTTGGGTGCGGGTGCACTTTTGCGCAGGTGCAGCAAATAAATACCGGCGTTATTGAGTTCAACACTGGCCTTGCCGCTGTGATCTGTAGTGGTGGTGTATGCAGGTTGTTGCTGTTGAGTGGAATCCTGCGCGCTAAAAATACTGACAGGCTGATTCACCAGCGGTTTGCCATCCAGCAATACCGAAAATTCAAACTTCTCACCCGCATATAAATCATTGGGGTGAGTGATGGGTACCAACTCCAAACCTTTGTTATAGGGTTTCAGCGCGCTAGTGTCCGGGGCTTTTAAAGTCACATAGGTTTCCGCGAGGGTGACAGATTGATAGTGATCGAGCAGCTTGTGCCCTTTGGGCAAAACCTCTTTGGGGTCGCGGGTGTGTTTGCGTTCACCATTGAGTTCATACATGCGAAATACCGCACCCAAACGTGTGCCGGTGGTGAAGCGATAGGTGCCCTCCTGCTGCGCTTGATATTCCAGCACACTGCGGCTGGTAAATTGCTCCACCCGCGCGGGCGCCACCCAAACACCAGCCGGTGTTAGCACCTGAAAATTGCCGTTATCAAAGGCCACATCGGAGTGGAAAAAGGTTTCAGCAAACCCCGCATCCAGGCTGATCCAACCCTTGTGCGCAGGTTCAAAGGCGGTGGGGGCGATGAACGGCGTGTGGGCATATACCGCCGAACAAAAACCGAGAACGAACATAAAAGAAAGGGAAAACGCGAGCAGGGTAAAACCTGATAAAGCTTTCATCGATGGCTCCTGTAAGACCCAGCTGCTGCCAGGGACAATGAATTAGGGAGCCAATCATACGCAAAGATGAGAACCGTTATCAATACAAATGATAACAATTCTTGTTTGACAGGTTAAGTCAACCGGAATACTAGAACTCGAACTCAAGCCCAAAGCGCAGGCTGGTGTCCGGTGTTTCTGCATCCAGACCAAACATCAGGCCCAGCTCCCAGCGCAGCTGCTTGCGGCCACCCAATTTCTGGATGCCCATTAGCGCCGGACCGGCGGCCCAATCCTGATCATCCAGATAAATTTCCAGTGCAGGCTCCAGTGCGGCGGAATAGCGATAACGAAATTGAGCGCGCAGTGCGGTTTCCACTTCCTCTTCGATATCTGCGCCGTATTCGTATTCGACTATAGCGTTGGCCGTCGCCACCCAGCGGCTGCCCAATTCTTTAGCCCAAAGTAAACCCACCGCCAGTTCGCGGCGATCAATATCCCGCGCACCACCCGCCTCCACCAAGAGCCCCCAATCCGCCCAGTACTCACCCTGCTCGGTGATTTGCCATTTTAATTCCGCTTCATAACCGCGGATTTCTTCACCGTCGTGGCCGATGGATTCACTGAGCAAATACACTTCGGTGAAAATTTTATCGCTCCACGCGTAACCCACGCCCACGCGGTTTAACAAAATATCCTCGCCGCCCAGATCGCGTAGGGTCGCGCCGTACTCCAATTCGCGCTCGCCCTGTTCAACGTAAGGCTGGTAAACACGGGTGATATCGGCATAAACAGGTGCGATAAAAAAAAGCGCCGCACAGACGGCACTACCCAGCAGAGAATATTTAATCCTTTTTTTAATAATTGTTTTAATCATGGTTTTGATCTCGCTTGCGCCATACACCACCCACCACTGCCTGCACTACCAAAAACAATCCTGCCAATAAAATCGGGGCAATCGCGGCGCCATAAAAAATAATTTGAATCGGTGTGGGCTGAGCGTCGTAACCGAGCAGTGCATACAACAGCTCACCCAACCAACTTTGTTCGGCCACAATAAAACTGCTGTCCCACAGCGGCTCTGCTGAATCCAACAAACCAATTTGCAATAATTGCTTGGCAATTTGCATGGATAAACCACCAGCCAATAAGGTAGCAATGACTAAAAATGTTGGCAGAAAAAATTGGCGACGCATAAACACTAACAGGTAATAGGTGATAGCGCCCAAACTCAAACCGATTCCCGTACCGATTATCGCGCCGATTAACGCAGAGGTGAGCGCATCGGGTTTCTGGGTAAAACTGGATAAATAAATCCAGACTTCAGAGCCTTCACGCATTAGAGAAAAACTCACAATAATCACAAACAATAGCGACAGGCTTAAGCGCTGCAACGTTTCTTGTTTGTACAACTGCGGCATCAACATTAGCGCAAGCAAAATAAAACTGAGTGCTACCACAGCATATAAACCGGCGTTAAGTATTTCCTGCCCGGTACCCTCCAGCGCGTCGGCAATCGCATAGGCATTGTGTGCAAGAAACCATGAACCCAGCACACCTATCAGCAACGCCCACAAACTCCACACCAGCCGCAATTCATATTGCCGGCTGAGTGCGAGCAACAGGCTGAACATCAGTGCCGCCTCTAATACTTCGCGCAATACTAACAACACGGCATCGACCATATTACTGCTCCACCCGAATCACACCCTGCGCGGTCTTGGGATTAAACTCGCCAAAAAAAGGATAATCGCCCGGCTTGAGCGGGCCAATAAAAATTGTCGCTTTGGCACCGCCCATAATTACTTTTTCACGATTGAGTTCGTAACTTTCAAACTCTTCGGGTGTTGGGTCCTGATTGATAACCAGTAATTTAATTTTGGTATTGGCGGGCACGACCAATTGCGAGGGATAAAATAAATGCCCACGAATCTCAATAGTGAAAGTCGGCACTTCTGCCTGTAAAAAACTGCTTAGCAATAACAGCATCAACCCCACACAAAGGGGAAAAGTATTAGCTATTTTTTTCATTGTGATTATCTCTACTAGCGCCATGCTCAATTTTTTTAATCGTTACCGGTGCAGCAATGGCCGCAAAGGTCACTATGGCTAACAGGCCGTGATCAAAACGCGATTGGGTGAGCGCAATCTGTGCGTTATGCAACTCCACCACCTGCTGCACAATTGACAAGCCCAAACCGCAACCGGGCGTTTGTGAATTGTGACGATCCCCACCCACCCGATAAAAACGATCAAATACCCGCGCCTGTTGCTCAGCAGGAATACCGGGGCCGTTATCCATCACCTCCAACACTACATCCTTGCCGCGCAGCCAACTATTCACCACAATCAAACCGCCCGCCGGGGTGTATTTAATGGCATTGCCAAGTAAATTATTGAGCAGCGATGCCAGTGCTGCACGATCGCCCAGCACCCAGCACTCATCGCCATTAAATTCGATCTGGTGATTTTTTTGCGCGAGTGATGCACTGCAATCCACCACCGTTTGTTTTGCCAGCATGGTTAAATTCACCGGCTCAAAGCGGCCCATAAAATGATCTGGCGCGGTGCGGTTGAGCAGTAATATTTGCTCAACTAGATAACTCATGCGTTCAATACCCAACTGTAGTTTCACCACCGATTCCGGTGCTGGATGCAATTCCCTGGCTAAATTTTCGCAGTGAATTTTGAGTGCGGCGAGCGGTGTACGCAGTTCGTGGGCCGCATCGCCAGAGAAACGTTTTTCACGCGCAAAGGAGGCATCCAGGCGGCGCAACAATTCATTGGCCGATTGTGCCAGCTGCAATAATTCTACTGGCATGTCACGCTGTTCAAGCGGATGTAAATCTGTCGCTTCACGCTGACGCAATTCCCGCGCGAGCTTGGCAACGGGGCGCAAGCCCACACCGGCCACCGACCAGATAATTAGCGCAATTAATGGCAGCGCCAGCACCATGGGGTAAACCGCTTGCAAAATCATGGATTCTGCCAAGCGATAACGCTGATCATCGCGCTCGGCAATAATGTACCAACTTTGTTTGTCGCTACTGGCGGTGACTAATAAATGCCAGCGGTAATTATTAAAATTAAAATAGCGAAAGCCCTCCTCCAGCGATACCAGAACTGTATCTGGCATGGCAGCCGAGCGCGCCAATAATGTTCCATCATTATTAACCCATTGAAATTCCAAGGAGGATTCAACATCGCTGGCACGCGCCGGAAATTCAATGACGCGATTTGTATTGCCCGTTATTGCATGCAATGGCAAGGCATAATTTAATAAATCTACTTGTTGTAATAAACGTTGATTAAATAAACGTTCCGCTTCATCCATACTGCCGAGATAACCGCGCACCGCCGCCGCAAAATTTGCCAGTGTCACTATCGCCACCAACACAATGACCAAAAAACGGCGAATGGATTTCACGGCTTGGACACCATGTAACCAATACCGCGAATAGTGCGAATAAAATCGGCGGGCAATTTTTTACGCAAATTATGAATGTGCACTTCAATCGCGTTACTCGCCACTTCATCGCCCCAGGAATACAATTTTGCTTCCAATCCCTCGCGGGTTTGAATCACCCCGGCGCTTTCCATCAGCGCTTTTAACAGCATATATTCGCGGCGCGATAAACTGAGCGGCACCCCATCCACACTCGCTTCATGCTGCGCAGTATTAACCGCGACAGAGGCAATGGTAATCACAGAGGAAGAGGCTGTGCCCAAACGCCGTTCCAGTACCCGCAAACGTGCGAGCAATTCATCGAGCGCAAAGGGTTTAGTGAGGTAATCGTCGGCGCCGGAATCCAGCCCTGCAACTTTGTCGGTGGTGGTATCGCGTGCAGTAAGAATTAATACCTGGGTGTGCAATTTTTTTTGTCGCACCCGTTTTAATACCTCCAGCCCGTCCATATCGGGTAGGCCCAAATCCAGCAGCAAAATATCCGGCGGCTCAGCAACTACCTGGGTGCACGCCGCTTTGCCATTGTCCAACCAATTAACGGCAAAGCCAGCGCGTTTTAATGCACTGACAATGCCGTCGGCGAGCAAACTGTCATCCTCTACCAGCAATATTTGCATTCAGCATTCCGTTAACGTAATTCGGTGGGGAACCCGATCATAAATGTTTTTTAGCCTTTGCCATGGCCGCTGTAATTTCACCTTTGCGCCCGGCATCGGCAGATTCTCGACCAGGGCGCGGCGCGGCTTGCAGTGCTTTTTCAAACGCTGCAATTGCCTGTTGATATTGTTTCTCTTCCAACAGGTAATCGCCGTAAAAGTAATTGGAGTCTATGCCATCCGGATTATAGCTCAAGCCTTTCAGCAGCATTTCTTTGGCTTTTTTACTATCGCCAAAACCCACCGGCCAACCGGGCACTTGATAGTAGAGTGAACCAAGGCTGGTATAGGCGGAACCCTGCATGGCATCCGGCTGCAATTTAATGGCCTGTTCAAATAATTTTTTAGCCTGCTTGACTTGATCCAGCGCACCCAAACCGCCTTTTGCTCCAGCGTAGGTGGAGCGAATAATGCCTTCCCATATCAAATAAGGCGCCGATTTATTGGCAGCGGTTAATTGTTGTGCCTCGCTCACCAGTGCGGCAAAGGCTTTTTCTTGCTGCGCCTCGGGGGTGGAATATTTAATCTCGGCCCAGCGGGTTTGCAATTGTTGTATATCACTGGTTTCATCGGCATAAGTGTTCATTGCCAAACCACTCATGGTTAAAAATGCCATGAATCCCAGCATGACGCTTTTCAAGATTGTGTTGTGTATAAAATGAGTTTTCATAATCGCACCTTTAGGATAAACGGGTTGAAGTAGTTGCATTAGATTCTGCGGCAGGAGCAGATGATGCCTCCGATGCAGATGAGGATTGTGCATAACGGCGAATAACCGGTAATTGTTTGCGCAGCGCACCATCAATAAGGCGCGGAAAAATACTGTTGATGCGCAAAAATAATCGCTCCGGCCAACCAATATTGCGATCGCGCATTTGTGTTGCAGACAACATTTTTTCGGCTACCGAAGCAACCAATTCAGGTTCATCTTGCGCATTACCCAACTCGCTATTTAGCGCACACACCGCCGAATTATTAATGCTGGTATTGGTGGCGCGCGGAGCGAGATAAGCCACTTGCACTGCACCATCGCTCAACTCGCGCCGCAGCGCTTCACTAAAACCACGCAATGCAAATTTACTTGCACAATAAACCGCAAAACCAGGGTAGCCCAGACCACCAAAACTGGAACCTATGGTGAGAATACGCCCACTGTGCTTGTGCAAAAACGGCAGCACCAAACGCGTCACTAAAATAGTGGCAGTGACATTGGTATTAATAACAGCTTCAATTTGCTCCGGCTCGTTGTTGGGCAAAAGCCCAAACAAACTAATGCCCGCACAATTAATTAAGATATCTACCGGCTGTGGCAAAGCAATTAATGCAGTGCGAATACTTTCCCGCCCGGCATGGGTTGCAATATCTGCAACCAGCGTAAAACCTTTATTCTTTTGTAAGTCTAATTCCCTCGCTAAAGCATTGAGTGTGGGCGCCGAGCGGCCAACTAAAATTAGTATCGCCCCTTGATGGGAGAGACGACGCGCAATAGCCTGACCAATGCCACCCGTGGCACCGGTGAGCAACACAATTTTTCCGCGGATAGTCATAATCTGCACTCCCCATTAGGCGGCTTGCGCCAAAGGTTTTTGCTCAATAGAGCGAAAAATATTGCCGTATAGAGTGAAAAACATTTTTGCGGCGTGGACTATATCGTCCCTATCTTTTTGCTCAGTCAAGCCATTCATTAACTTTTCAAAAAACACCATGTGCTCCAAATCCAAACTGCCGTGTGAGCGCAAATACGAAAACGCTTTATTCGGCAAGCCCAAGTGTTGCTGGATAATATCCGCCGCTTGCGTCGCCAAATTAATACTGGTGCCTTCCAACACCAGCACCATGCCAAAAAATGCCATGGGGTTATTGCGCATTACCGTGTCGTAGGCGTAGGCCACCATTAATTCAGTGGCTGCATTGGGGCAACCATGGCGCACCGTATCTTTATCCACACCGCAGGCAGCAAGGTCATTTAAAATCCATTCCTGATGCCCCAATTCTTCTTCAATATATTCAGCAATCGCTTCACGATAATTTTCTTTTTCAGCAGGCAAGCGACCACCCACCGCCATCAATAAAGGCACTGTATGCTTCACGTGATGGTAAGCCTCGGTCAGGAAGGCGATATATTCCTGCAGGCTAAATTGCCCCAAACCAATACAGCGCTGGATAATGGGCGCACTCAATAAATAATTACGCTCAACCGCCGTTTCTGCTTGTAACCGATCAAAAAAGTTCATGGATTGCTCCTGCAGTAGTGCTGCTTGTAGAGGGGTAAGAGGTAGAGAGCTGAGAGGAAGAAAGCTCAGAGGCAGTGGAATAAACCGTATCAATCAGTTCGGCATAAACAGCCTGAATCGCCGTGCGACGCAAACGTCCGTTGTCGGTTAACAGCTGATTAACGGGAGTAAAAGCTTCGCGAGCAATAATGAATTTTTTCACCTGTGCATAATCAGGTAAGGTTTGATTAATGCGCGCGATCTCGGCGAACAATTGATCGGTAGAGCTGGTAGGTGTAGGCACAATAATCGCGCTGCAAAATGGTTGGGCATCACCCACCACCATCACTTGTGTAATCGCAGGGCTCAGAGTCAGCTCAGCTTCAATCCACTCGGGAGAAATATTGCGCCCGAAACTGCTGATCAAACAATTTTTTTCGCGCCCGGTGATAAATAAAAATCTATCACTGTCGAGATAACCTAAATCACCAGTATTAACCCATTCATTATTTTCATGCTGGCTATTGAGATAACCACTAAACCCATTGCCACGAGTAAAAATTACACCGTTTTCAATACGCACTTGCACATGGCTGAGCGGTTTCCCCACACTGCCAATTTTATTTTCCAGCGGAGAATTTAAACTTACCACCGACGCACATTCAGAGAGGCCGTAACCTTCATACACCGGAATACTGCGAGCGCGCGCCTGGGCAATTAAACTCGCCGAGGTTTTTGCGCCGCCCACCGCCACAAAGTGTAGCGAGTCTGGCAAGCTAAAACCCTGTAGGCTGGCAGCAACCAAACCCTGCAGGATTTGCGGCAACAAAATCAAACTATTGGGCTGGTATTCGTGGAGTTTTTGCAGCAGTGTTGGTAGCGATAGCTGTGAGCTGCCCGTCAGCCCTAGCTGTACACCGGGCACCACAATAATTCGCTTACCCAAATACAGTGGCACATACACACCGGCAATATTTTCTAACAAGGTGCTAAGCGGTAATAAATTCAAATGACAATTTAATTTTTTATCTGCATCGGGCGCTGCATAAATACGCTCTGCCAAGGCAAGGGTGACATTTTCCAATGCAGCAGTTGAAAGACATACACCTTTGGGTGAGCCGGTAGTGCCGGAGGTAAAGGTAATTTTGGTGATATCTGCAATGGCGACGGCGTTAGAGGCATTCGCTAAATCATCGAGATAGATATTGGCGAGTGGAGAGTTTTTTCGGTCGCTGATTTTAGCTACCGGTGTTATATCACCACACATCAGCAAACAGGATAATTGCGCATCGGTTATTACATACTGCAGTTGTGTCGCCGAAAAAAAACGCGGTAGCGGCACCAGGGTGATATTCGCTTGCCAGGCGGCAAGGTCAGCCACAATCCACTCAATGGAATTTTCGCCCCACAATCCGGCGCGACCAATATTTTGCGCGACCAACCAATCTGCCAACTGATTAATTTGCGTCGCAAGCTGCGCATAAGTCAGTTGAACATTGTGGCCGGTTAAGGCAATTTTTTCTGGAGTGGCGCCAGCATGATGATAAATCGCGGCGAGAATTTTATTCATCATTCTGCTCCAGTGAAGTGCTCAGCTCGATTGAACTTTTCGTCGCACAACTTTCATTTGCTAATAGAAACTGTGCGCAAATTTTTTCAATCGGACGACTGATGGCGGCAACGGTCGCGCGGTACATCGGGTTTTTGCGCGCGGCCATCATCGCCGGGCGATTATCACCAAACATCACTTGCGGCTGATTGTTGTAGTAAGTGCCCCAACTGGCGCCGCCATCGGGCAACACACTCGGATCCGCATCGGCCAATACCATGGGCGAATAGCGCAAACGCGCGAGTAGCGCTTTTACTTCGCGGGTGCCGGTAAACAATACATAGTGATAACCCAAACGCTCCAGCACTTCACCAATCACAATAAACAGCAACAAACTGCTGCCCTTCCAGGTGGAAACCAAGTTGCCAACCTCCACGATTTGCTCGCGCGCTACCGGCACGCCGAGTTTATGGCTAATCACCTGCTCGATAGGCGCTGCCAAATACTGCTCCGCAAACAACTTGCCACTGCTTGCCGGTGCCAAGCCCACCGCCGCCGAATATTCACCACCACAACGCAGGCTGATGAGGTTGGGCAGGAAGTGAGTAACCTCGGCGCCATGTACTGCCGAAAAACGCGCATGAATATAAGCCTCCACCGCTGCACGCTCAGGCGAAGCAAGGGTTTGTAGACCAAAGCGGGGAATTCTGATTTGCGGCAAGCGCGGCATATGCCACTGACTGGTGCTGTGTTCAGCCAAGTGATCGCTGTTTATTGGCAAACCAAGAGACAAGTCTTTCATTACTGCACCCTGAAGGTTGGAAACCGGAAGTTCTTAGGGTGCAGACTAGGGAAGGAAACTTAAGGGAAAATTAAGGAAAAACAAAATAAGAGGGATAAGTGAAAATCGCGGCAAATGCGCTGCAGTCACCCAGTAAGAAACCTAAATAGTAAGGAACCTAAATAGCGACAGGTTTAAGCCGGTGAAACAGCGGCATAAAGGTTTCGTTGAGGATTTTTTCCATTTTTTTCAACTTACCCGGCGCGCCATCGTAATCGACCGAGGTTGATTTGCCGGCAAATAAAATGTGATTGCCGAACTCGCCAGAACACACTAACAGCGTGGAGAAGTGTTCAGTCAACGCAATAAAAAACGCGGAACCAGGCTCAGGAAGGCGATGGAAGTTAATTACCAGCCAACCATGTTTAGTGAGCGTGCGACAACATTGTTGGGCGAATTGTTTCTGCGCCTGAACCGGACTCATATGATAAGCATCGTAGAGGTCGGCAAAAATAATATCGGTACTGGCATTTTTACTGGACTGTATTTGCAGTCCGGCATCTTCAATAGACACCCACACCCGTTCATCGTCGGGAATATCAAAATAATCGCGCGCTATGTCGTACACCTTGGAGCGTAATTCCACCACATGAAAATCGCAGTGCGATAAATAGTGATGCAGGCTGCGCAACAAACTGCCACCGCCTAAACCCAATAAAGTAGCGTGGCGCGGCTGCATAAACCCCAATACCAGCATCATAATGCGAATATATTCATGCACTACAGCATGGGGTTTTTCCAAATAAAAACCACTTTGTTCATAAATGGAATCAAAACTGAGTACCCGATAACGCGGGTAATCCACTACCAAAATATTGCCGTAGGTATCGCTGGTGCTGTGGACTATTTTTCCTTCTGGCATAGCGGAAGCACCTGTGAGCAAAAATTTCAGTTTCATCTGGCGCTCGTTTTAAAGAACAACGTTCGCCTGCTTGATGCCTAAAGTGCGCATCAGCAACAAACATTGATTCGCATCGGTATTGGTCAAAACCACATCAAATTCATTGGTTAACAAAAAACTTTTGCCATCGTTCTCGCGCACCCACACCACCCACTCAGCAAGGTCAGCGGGATTACGCATCATCTCCACCTGAAAACTTTCATTGGCAGTTAGCTTGGTTTTTATTTCCGATATTTTCATAAGGTGTAACCAGACTCATATTCCAGACAGCAGCAATTAACCCCGGGCCATGGCAGACATGAACTATGAGCTGGGCTTTTTAGTGTAACACCAGAAGCATATAATGATAATAACATTATAATGTTATTATCATTTACAGGCTGGATGTGTAAGATAGGAGGCTTGGGGAAACGGCACATTTCAGAGCGATATACCGCTAAAATGCGCCCCGAAATACTATTTAGCGCCCAATACCGGCAATAGCATCACCTCAATAGCTGACGAGACTCCCGTTATGGAACAGAAAACCGCGCGTTTGACTGTGTTGATAGACCCAACCAAAAAAGATGCCTTTGAACAACTGTGCGCCGAGCAGGATGTGACGCCCTCGCAAGTAGTGCGGCAACTGATTCGCGAATATCTGGACAAGCATGGCGTTAGCTACGCCAATCAACCGTCCAATGGCGCGGCTAACAGCAAATAACCCCCCTTTTCACCTTTACCCTGTTAACAAAGAGATCACTTATGAGCCAGCTCCCACCCTGCCCCAAATGCAACTCCGAATATACCTATGAGGATGGCGGCCTGTTAATTTGCCCGGAGTGCGCGCACGAGTGGTCGAAAGAGGCAGTAGCAGCGGGCGTAGCTGAAGAAACCTTGATCGTGCGCGATGCCAATGGCAATCAGCTGAACGATGGCGATTACGTGACCGTCATTAAGGATTTGAAAATCAAAGGATCATCGTCGGTGGTAAAAGTCGGCACCAAGGTAAAAATTAATCGCCTGGTGGATGGCGATCACGACATCGACTGCAAAATCGACGGCATTGGCGCGATGATGTTGAAATCGGAATTTGTGAAGAAGGCTTAGATGTGAAGAAGGCGTAAGGCAAATCCCCCCTAGCCCCCCTTTTTCAAAGGGGGGAATTTGCTTCAATACCCCTTTTGAAAAAGGGGGTCGGCACAGCCGGGGGGATTTGCTCTTGCTCCCCCTTTGAAAAAGGGGGCTGGGGGGATTTGCTTTTACCGGGGGACTACATTGTGTAAATACCCTGACTGCGCAGGTAATCCTCGTAGTTGCCGTGGAAATCGATAAGACCGCTGGGTTGCATATCGATAATACGGGTCGCGAGCGAGGATACAAATTCGCGGTCGTGGCTGACAAAAACCAGTGTGCCGGGGTAATTTTCCAGCGCGAGGTTTAATGCCTCGATGGATTCCATATCCAAGTGGTTGGTGGGTTCGTCCATCAACAATACATTGGGGTTGATCAGGCTGAGCTTGCCAAACAGCATGCGGCCTTTTTCACCACCGGATAATACTTTTACGTTTTTCTTCACGTCATCGTTGGAAAACAACATACGACCGAGAGCGCCGCGCACTAATTGCTCGTCGCCTTTGGTCCACTGTTTCATCCAATCAAACAGGTTGGTGTCGTAAGAAAAATCTGCCGCGTGATCCTGCGCAAAATAACCAATTTCCGCTTGCTCAGCCCATTTCACTGTGCCCGCGTCCGGCTGCAAATCGCCATACAAACAGCGCAGCAAGGTGGTTTTACCGGCGCCGTTGGGGCCGATAATCGCGATGCGCTCACCCGCTTCTACTTGCAAGCTCAAATCGGTAAACAGTGGGCGGTCGTAAGCTTTACTTACCGCTTCCAGGGTTACTGCCTGGCGATGCAACTTTTTGTTCTGGGTAAATTTGATGTAGGGACTCACACGGCTGGAGGGCTTAACGTCATCCAACTGAATTTTGTCGATTTGTTTGGCGCGCGAGGTGGCCTGTTTGGCTTTGGAAGCGTTAGCCGAGAAGCGGCTCACAAAGGTTTGCAGCTCGGCTATTTGTGCTTTTTTCTTGGCGTTTTCGTTCAACAACTTTTCGCGCGCCTGGGTGGACGCCATCATGTAGTCGTCGTAGTTACCGGGGTAAACGCGCAGCTCGCCGTAGTCTAAGTCCGCCATGTGGGTGCACACCGAGTTCAAAAAGTGACGGTCGTGCGAAATGATAATAATGGTGCTATTGCGCTGGGTGAGCATGCCTTCCAACCAGCGAATGGTATTGATATCGAGGTTGTTGGTCGGCTCATCGAGCAAGAGCACATCGGGATCAGCAAACAATGCTTGCGCCAATAACACCCGCAGTTTCCAGCCCGGTGCCACCGCGCTCATGGGGCCAAAATGTTGTTCGATAGGAATATCCAGGCCGAGCAGCAATTCACCGGCGCGGGACTCGGCGGTGTAGCCGTCCATTTCGGCAAAAGCCACCTCCAATTCCGCCACGCGCATGCCGTCGTCTTCGCTCATTTCCGGCAGGGCGTAAATGCGGTCACGTTCGGCTTTTACCGCCCAGAGTTCGGTGTGGCCCATGATCACCGTATCCACCACCGAGAATTCCTCATAGGCGAATTGATCCTGTTTCAATTTACCCAAACGCACGTTGGGTTCCAGCATCACTTGACCACCGGAGGGGTCCAAGTCGCCACCCAAAATTTTCATAAAGGTGGATTTACCGCAGCCATTGGCGCCGATCAGGCCATAGCGGTTGCTGTTATTAAATTTGACCGAAACATTTTCAAAAAGCGGTTTGGCACCAAATTGCATGGTGATATTGGCGGTGGAGATCAAGGTAATTTCTCTGCGACTGTGCGACTAAATAGGAGTAACTAGGGATAAGTGGGTAAAAAAGGCGCGCATTTTAGCCTAGTTGGGACAGCAACAGGGATTTAGTGACGAAATTAGTGGATAAAAAAGCCCGCAGGTTGCGGGCTCTGTAGCGGGAATAGTTGCATTGAGGCGTTTAGGGCACTTTGAACACCACTTTTACTGAGGCATCCACCACGCTGGCATCCACATAACCAATCATGTTGGTATTGGCGGCAACCAAGGCTTTTACGCCGGCATCATCACCACCGTCTTTGGGCGGAGTGCCCTTGCCGGTAAACACCAACTGCGACCAATAGGCTTTGTATTGGCTGGCATTTTTTTTACAGACCGTCTCATTGAATTTTTCCCGCACCGCTGAACCTTCGTTCTGATTAATGGGCACGGCTTGCGCACCACCGGGAAAACTTTTGCTTTTGCCGAGGAACAAGCGTGCAATATCATCCTCGGTGAGGCTTTCAATACCCGCCGAGGGGTGCACTATAACCGCGACTTCCGCCACACAAAGTGCAGGCAGTGACAAGGCCGCAACCGCGATAAGAGAACCTAACCATTTTTTCATGTTGATCGCCCCCTAGAATACGGTTTGCACAGCAACGGAATAGACTTTTTGGTCGCCACGCACCTTATCGTCTACATCGTCAATCTGTAATTTAAGTGCAACACCCGAGGCGACATCCCAACGAGTTCCCAATGAAATTACATCGCGCTCATCCGCTTGCGCAGCGGCAATCGCATTGAGTGTGCCAATCAATTGTGCCGTTTGTTGTGCAACAGGAATTCCCTCCACTAAATTCACCGCTTCGTCTTTGGATTGTGCGGCCGTTACATGGAATAACCAGTCGCCCGTGCGCACTCCCACCATCACATACTCGCGAATATTTTTGGCGAGCATGGAATTTTCCGGCTCAAACTCCACATGCTCTGCTGCTGCCACAAAACGCCCGGTGTCGATAGTGAAACCAATTTGCGCAAAGGTGGCCTTTTCCTCCTCCACTAATATGCGCGGGCCGACAAAACTGAAGGACGCAGGAATGCTGCCGATAAACTGCCCCAAGGTTAAACCAGGCATCAGGGCCGCACCGGTCACATCCACACTTAAATCCGCTTCGTGGTACGCCGCGCGCAAATTCCACCAATCTTTACCCAGCGTTGCCGCGATCCCCATTTGATTGCGGGTTTGGGCATCGCTGGTTACGCCATCAAAATTAAATTCGTCATCAAAACTGCCAAAATACACTTGTACGCTGGTATCAAAAATTCCCAGTGTTTGGGTGGCATAGAGGTCGATGCCATCCACATTATTGAACGGTAAGTAATACACTTCTTGCGGCGGTGTTATCCACCCATAGCTGTAACCCACGTCAAGAAAATCGGAGTAAATATAAAACGGGGTGCGCAAACGGCCGGCGCGGAGTTTAATACTGTCGGTTGCCTGCCAGGTTAAATAGGCCCACTCCGCATTCACTTCGTAGCTGTCATTTTTGCGCGCGATTAATTGCGCTGTGGCTGACACTTTTTCATTGACTTGCCCCGTAACTTGCAACCCCAGCAAGCTGCGATCGAAGGTGAGGTCTTCCTCGTAGCCACCGTAATTGCCGCCAGAGTCAAAGTCGTCATCGACCATACCGCCGCCCACGGATAAAAAGCCGGAAAAATTAAGTTCCGCCGCCTGACTGCAAGGCACTGCCGCTGCGAATAATATGGCGAGCGCGAGTGTATTTTTTTTACGAGCCGAACTGTGTTTTCTCATTGATTGTCCACTCCTGATGTTAAGCACTTCCTGTGCCCCGGTTCCTTGAAAAACTAATCGGTTAAACGCGAAATTGACTGGCAACCTTATGCAGCTCATGGCTGATGTGATCTATATCGCGGCTCACTTCATCCAGCTCATTAGTGCTGGTAGTGACCAGTTGGGTATTGTGATAAATACCATTCACATGCTCGGAAACCTGCGCAAAGGTAACTGTTTGCTCCTGAGTCGCGGCGGCAATTTTTTCGTTGATGCTGCTGATAATGTCCACATTATTTAAAATAGAATTCAACACTTCACCCGAGGCAGTGGTTGCCTCCACACCGCGATTAGCGCGCACCACACTGCCCTGCATGGCAGTCACTGCACTGGCCGATACTGCCCGTAGCTCGCCAATCACTTTATGAATTTCTTCGGTCGCCTGGCGTGTGCGCACCGCCAGCCCGCGCACTTCGTCTGCCACTACCGCAAAGCCGCGCCCGTGCTCGCCAGCGCGCGCCGCTTCAATCGCCGCATTGAGTGCGAGCAAATTGGTTTGATCGGCAACGTTTTGAATCGTATTTAATAATTTCCCCACATCAGCCGAAAACTCTTCAAAGCGATTCACCACATTTGCTGCACTGCGCACCTCCTCTGCCAAGGTGCTAATAGTCGCCACGTTGGTCGCCAGGGTTTCTTTGCCGCGCGCTGCAGCCGAGCTGGCATCCTGCGCTTGCGCTGACGCATTGCCTGCAAACTCGGCAATTTCATTTACGGTTTGTAAGAGATCGTCAATCGAGGAGCGCATCGCCGCAATCGCGCCAGCCTGATCATTAATGCGCACTAAATTTTGACTGCTGGAATTGGTGAGCCGCGAAGCGACTTGCGCGAGCGCACCCACATCGTTACTGACATTGCCAAATGCACCGTGTAGTTTTTCTACAAATGCGTTGAAATATTTCACCAAATATAAAATTTCATCGTGCCCGGCGTAATGGATACGCTTGGTTAAATCGCCCTCGCCTGATGACATTTCTTTTAACGACACGGTCACTTCATTGATGCTGGACGTAATTGAACGGCTGATAAATAAACTGATAATTACCAACGCAATCACCGCGCAAATTGCAATCAGCAGTGCGATATGCGCAGCGTTTTGTGAAGCGGAAACTGTTTCGCTAATGGATTCATTGAAGCGTTTGGCCGTTTCACTTTTCATGGTGGCAAGTGAGTCGCGCAGCTTTTGCAAACGCTCGGCGTTGGCGGCGGCCTCCACACCTACTTTTTCAAAATCCACGGTGTTATTGATAAAACTTTGTGCGATACGTGTTGCGGTGGTGTACCAGGCTTCCAATTGCGCATCAATCCCCTTCACCTGCGCGGAAAGGTCACTGCTAAGGCTGGATAATTGCGCAAGATTTTTACGGATTTCCTCATAGTGCGCCGCAGTTTCTTGCAACACCTGCGCATCACCGGTGGTTACCGAACTATTAATTTGTTGTTCCATCAGCAACAGCGAACCGAGATTAATAGTGGTTAATTCAAGTGTGGGATAAATACGTTGTTCTACATCCGCCAAACGGCTGCTATTGGCGCGCTCAACCCACATGGAATAAACCTGACTAACAACAAACCCAAGCAGCGCGATACTGACTAAGAGCATCAGCTTTTTGGCAATGGTCAAGCGAAGCATCGGTGCTACCTCAGAACACAGTAATTGCTTTTGGGTATAGCAGCAGCCCAGACAATGCGCAAAAAAACGCCGCCACATATCGGGAAGGGAGCCAAACTAATTTATTTTTTAGTGTGTTTAATGCTTTAAAAAAAATGCCTAATCACTAATGGCGATTAGGCATTTTTAAAATCAGATATATACACAGGCATTAAATTCAGGCGTCGCTATTCAACAACCAGGCGACAGGTGCAACTACCAGCGCGATAAATACCGCCAGCGCAAGCGTGATAAGGCTGCTCACATCCAACAATAAAAACCAGGCGTAAACCGGCTGAACCAAGTCGCGCCAGGGAAGATGGCGGAGCACCAGAAACGCAATCAAGGCAACAGGCAACGCGATAATGGTTTTTTCCAACCAGGGGTTAAGTGTTTTCTGCACGGGCAGCGCCGCCATTAACTGCGAGGTAAAACCATTGTCGTCAATATAATCGGCGCACAATTGCTGACGCAGAAAATCATCAAAACGATCCGCCTGCAGGCTATTGCTATTTATCATGTCATTGTCATTCATCATCAACCTCACGTGGCTGGTTAGTGCGGCAGCGCATCCTGCCAGGATGCCAGCAGGGTTTGCAGTTTGGCTTTGCCGCGCGCTATGTGGGTTTTTACCGTACCGAGTGGAATACCCATGATACTCGCCGCCTCCTCGTGGGAAAAGCCGTCTTCGTAACAGAGGCGCAGTGCCAATTGCTGCCCGGCGCTCAAGGTTTGCATGGCTGCCTCCACGTCTCTTTGAGCATGAAACTGTTTAACACTGCACTGTTCTGCTTCGATCTCTTCGTTCCCGTCGAGTTCACACCATTCAATTTTTTTGGCGCGCCAGCGGTTGGCCGCAATATTAAAGGCGATGCGATACAGCCAAGTGGAGAACTTGGCTTCCGCGCGGAACGCACCGAGCGCAGCATAGGCCTTCATAAAGGTCTCTTGCGCCAGGTCATCGGCGAGGTGGGTATCGCCGTTGCACAAGCGCCGCGCCCAAATACGCAGTGCCGACTGGTAGCGCAGGACCAGCTGCGCAAAGGCATGCTGGTCCCGGCGGCTTACCACCCGCGCAATTAATTCCTGATCGGAAAGGGACATTGCCGCTTAGTCCTGCTGCTCAACCTGTGGTGCAAGCGGCTGCCCGGCTTTGGGCTGGTTGAGGTACCAAATCAGCACTTGGGATATGCCCAGCGCAATCCAGATAAAACCAATTGCGCCTATATCAATACCGGCGAGGATAGTCAGGAAAATCGCCCAGCCAGCACCGAGGCAAATATTGCGGATGCCCTTGCTGCGATTGCTATTGTCGTCGGCCCCCTTAGGTTCGTCGCCGCGCAGCAACTCCACCGGAATATCGCGCCCGGCGGCGAGCAACTTGTCGATATTGGAATTGATGCTCTGCTGGCGCACCGCTCTGGCGCGATAGCGCTGCACAATCAATAAGGCGACCAGGAAAATCGGCCCGCCGAAAATAAAAATCACCGCCAGAATCGGGATCAACATTGCCAGCTCAAACGCGCCTTTGTAATTTGCTTCGTCATCATGACCTTCACCAAAGGCATGTTTGAGGCCCATTTCAAATTCGCGCTCCCAATCGCCGTGACGATGGTGATCTGGAGGTTCGTGAGCAGGAGATGCAATCGGCGCAGGTGCGGCGATGGGGGCAGGTTGTGCATCTGGCGCAGCGGCGCTTGAGGCAGGTGCAATTGCATCTGCGGCACCAGTGTCGGCCGATTCAATCGGCACCGGGGTGCCTTCCAATTCCGCAGCCTGGGCTGAAATGGCGTGCGCCAACGGCAAACAGCCGACAAGCGCCAGACCAAGTGCACCCAATAGGTGACGGGAGAAGCGTGGAAGTAATGTCATGGGAAAACCTCTCAGGAAAAATCCGGGCAGGATGGTGATTATTGCCCCCAACTCACCAACTAAGACACAGTCTAGCGAGCGTCAGATTCACCTGAGTGATTTATTTTTGGAGCGCGGTTTGGGGGGAACCCTTTAGGCTGCTCTTTATTGATCTGTCTATTCAACTCATTGTTAAATAATTGAATAACAGCGGCTTAGTTGACCAGCCGCTGCCAGAAGTTTTTCACCGGATTATTGCTGTTAGGCAGCAAGCAATCCGCCGATTGTTGTGGGCGGGCATCATCCCGCAGCGGCAACCACAGGGCACCGATACAACCTTCCGCACTGAGCTTGCCGGTGGCGCCATCCAACCAATCGAAACTGACGCCGGGTGGCGGTTCTTGCGGCAGGCTCTGGCTGGGCAGCTGCTTCATAAACTCAGCCCACACTTGCAAGGCGCCGCCCGCACCACTGAGCGGGGTTGCACTATTATCATCGCGCCCCAGCCAGACCACCGCCAGATGCTCGCCACTGTAACCGGCAAACCAGCTGTCGCGCTGATCGTTGGTAGTACCGGTTTTACCTGCCACTTCAAGGCTAGCAGGCAACTGGTTGTAGGCGCTGCGCCCGGTGCCCTCGCGCATGGTGCGCTGCATGGCGTATTGCAATTGGAAACTGGTCTCGGCAGCAAAACGCTGCTCTAATTCCAGTGGGTAACGTTTTAATGGCTTGCCGTCGGCCGCCAATACTTCGCGAATCGCATTGAGCGGGGTATAGACGCCATCAGCCGCCAGGGTGTGGTAAATACCGGCCACTTCCAGTGGCGACATTTCAATCGAGCCCAGCAACATGGCGGGCAGCGCGGGCACCTTACCTTCATAACCTGCGCGCTTTACCACATCCGCAACCGTATCCAGCCCCAGCGTCATGCCCAAACGGGCGGTTGCCTGGTTGTAGGAAAATGCCAGCGCTTTATAAAAGGGGATATCGCCGTGATCTTTTTTGTCGGCATTTTGTGGCGCCCACCACTTGCCACCGGATTTGTAACTCACCGGTGCATCACTGACTGTCGTGGCCAAATTGTATTTGTGCGGTTGCTCCAGCGCCGCGAGAAACACAAAGGGTTTCATCAGGGAACCGATTTGGCGTTTGGCGTCCAGCGCGCGGTTAAACCCGGTAAAGCGCGGATCGCGATCCCCCAGGAGCGCCAGAATCTCGCCGCCACCCACCGAGGTCACCACCATGCTGGCCTGTACGCCCTTGGTGTTGAAGCGTTTTTCCAAGTCCGGCAGACGGGTCGTCATAGCGCGCTCGGCTTGACGCTGCACCATCGGCGATAAGCTGGTAAAAATACGCAAACCTTCGCTGCGCAAATCCGCCTCGTTGTAATCCTCATTCAATTGACGTTTCACCAACTCCATAAACGCCGGATAGGTGGTGCTGCGCGATTCCCCTTCGGCGACTATGCCTAATGGTGCTGCCTGCGCGCGCTTGAGTTGCTGCTCGTCAATCAGCCCCTCCTCTTTCATTACACCCAGCACCACATTGCGCCGCGCTTTGGCGCGCTCGGGGTTGCGCCAGGGGTTGTAATAGGAGGCACCTTTCACCAAGCCCACCAAGAGTGCGAGTTCATGAACCTCCAACTCACGCAACGGTTGGCGGAAATAATGCTGCGCCCCCAGGGCAAAACCGTTAATCGAACGCGCGCCGCTCTGACCTAAAAACACTTCGTTGATGTAGGTCTCCAGAATTTCGGATTTGCTGTAATGCACTTCCAGCAAGACCGCCATAATCGCTTCGGGAATTTTACGCCGCAGCAAACTCTGCTCATTGGTGAGGTAGAAGTTTTTCACCAACTGCTGGGTGATGGTACTGCCGCCCTGTACTACACCACCGCTCGATGCATTTACCCAAGCCGCGCGCAAAATCGCCAAGGGTGATACACCGTGGTGGTCGAGAAAATGTTTGTCCTCCACGGCCAACAAGGTTTCGCCGAGCAGCGGCGGCAAATCTGCCAGACGCACCAACAAGCGATCCTCTTTATCGGCGGGATAAAAACCGCCAATTTCTTCCGGCTCCAACCGTACCAGCGGCAAATCTGCGCCCGCCAAATCAATCAAACCCTGCACACTGCCATTGGCGACGCGCAACATAAATTTATGCGCCGGCTCTTTTTTATCCCAGAAATCAAAACCGCGACTGTGAATGTGATAAGTCACTTCGCTGCTAGTCGCGCTGACTTTTTTCACCACCTGCCCCGGCGCATTAATACTGCCTTCAAAGCGATAACCCAGCGCGCGCAGCTCCTGTTCAAACAGTCCGGGGGTCAGTGACTGGCCAACGTACAACTCCAGCGGCCGCGCATAAACACGCGCCGGCAGCGACCATTTTTTACCTTCAAATTTTGCGCGCACCACCGAATCCAAATACAGCGTCCAAATGCCCAACAACGCTACCAACAGCAGCGTGGCGTAAAGAATCCAGATGCGTACCAGCGCCCAGCCAGTGCGTGGTGCGCGAGGGGTGGATTTAGTGCGACGGTTATTAGTGCGACGTTTGGTCATGGAAAAATCTTAATGGTGATAAAGGCAGAATGGTGTTTGCAGTAGCAGCAAAGAGTGGGCGCAAGTTTACCCGCCACACCCAGTGATTGCGAGGAGCAATAATGCAAAGTGCTGCACAGCGAGCGGTTGTGCTTTATCGACCAAGGCGAATTTTGCATAATGCGGCCCACTGTGGCACTCAGGGCTACTTTCTCCCGCAATATTCTCCCGCAAAAGGTTAACTGCGTATGAACAAGCACTATCACATCTACGGCATAGGCGCGGCACTGGTCGATACCGAAATTACCCTCACCGATGCTGACCTCACACGCATGGCCGTTGCCAAAGGAGTGATGACGCTGGTAGATGAAGCGCGCCAAAACACACTTATGGATTATTTGAGCGATCACCTGGTTGCATCACATCGCGCCAGCGGTGGCTCGGCGGCCAATACCATCATCGCCGCCAGTTATTTTGGCTGTAATAATTTTTATTCGTGCAAAGTCGCCAACGATGAAAACGGCGCGTTCTATCTGGACGATATTCAAGCCGCCGGTGTGGCAACCCCGGCACACATCACACCGCCCGCCGGTATTACTGGCAAATGCTTGGTGATGATTACCCCCGATGCCGAGCGCACCATGAATACCTTTCTCGGTATTAGCGAAACACTCTCGGTGAATGAACTGGATGTGGGTGCAGTTGCAAAATCCCACTACGTTTACATTGAAGGCTATTTGGTGAGTTCCACCACTGGTCGCGCGGCGGCGATTGAATTGCGCAAACAGGCCGAAGCCAACCACACCAAAACGGCATTGAGTTTGTCTGACCCGGCAATGGTGCAATTTTTTTACGACGGTTTGGTGGAAATGATTGGCGAGGGTGTGGATTTAATTTTCTGCAACCGCGACGAAGCCATCGGCTTTACCAAAACACACTCGCTTGAAGAAGCTTGTATTGGGCTGAAAAAATATTGCAAACAATTTGCGATTACCTGCGGTGCAGACGGTGCGCTGGTTTTTGATGGCAATGAATTGATTCAGGTTGCCGGCGCTGCCGCGACACCAGTAGATACCAACGGCGCTGGCGATATGTTTGCCGGTGCGTTTTTGTATGCCATCAACCAGGGCAAAGATTTTAAAACCGCAGCAGAGTTTGCCAATATTGCCGCCGCCAAAGTGGTGTCACAATTTGGCCCGCGCTTGAAACCAGAGCAATATGCAGAATTAAAAGAAGGTTTTTTTAACTAAGGGACATTGCAGGATGGACAGAGCCAAAGCAATGCCCATCCTATTCTTCAGATTATTTTGGACCAAACAAAAACCACAAAATAAACCCGAGCAGTGGCAACAACAATAACACCACAATCCAGATCACTTTATTTCCCGTGCTTGCACTACTTTGTGTTGTTTTTACAATGGCGTAAACAACACAAATCAACAAAATAAGACCTAATAACCCACCGACTTCAACGTTCATAACCAACTCCTATTGCGTGAATTTATCGCGAAACGCTGACAGCACTTAACTAAACAATGATACCAGCCACTTGCCGTCCATAAACAACCAATCAAACCATAACACCTGGTGAGACAGCACTATCAACCAAAATACCGACAAAAAGGATATTTTTTTGGTTTTGTGGCGAAATTGTTGCTGTGCCACAAACGCACCAGGCCAACCACCCACCAATGCACACAAATGTAAACTCGCTTCGGGAACACGCCATTCATTGCGCTGCGCGCGGCGTTTGTCGGTCCAGTAAAAGTAATAAGCGAGCAGACTGGCAGATACTATCACTAACAGCGGCACCACCGTTTTGTGGCGGAGCAACAGGTCAGTTACACCTGCAACAGGCAGAGCAGCCAATACAATACAAAGCGCCCAGGGAATAGACTTTTTTGCGGACTTATGCCGAGTGGATTTGGCGATCATAGAGGCACAAGGTTTGAGGAAGGAAAAGCAGGCAACTTATTGCCAGTAACCGTGGGCAGCTTTCACCGCCCACGCGAACCGTTAATTAATGTCCATTTTTATTGGCAGAGCTCACACGCTGCATCAACAAATCGGTGTAAGCAATACCAATTGCTGACGCAATAAATGCCATGTGAATAATGGTCTGCCACATCACACCTTCTTCAGTAAATTTCGCATCGGGCATACCAATGTTGCCAGCCTCAATAAAGGTTTTTAACAAGTGGATGGAGGAGATGCCGATAATCGCCATAGCCAACTTTACTTTTAATACCGTGGCATTAACGTGACTTAACCACTCGGGTTGATCCGGGTGCCCATCCAAACGCAGGCGCGACACAAACGTTTCATACCCCCCCACAATTACCATCACCAACAGGTTAGAAATCATCACCACATCGATCAAGCCCAAAACAATCAACATAATGGCTTGTTCGTTGAGTGAGTTAATATCCATCACCAAATGCGCCAGCTCTTTCAGAAACAAAAATACGTAGGCGCATTGGGCGATAATCAAACCCAGATACAGGGGTAGCTGCAACCAGCGCGAACCAAAAATGAGGGCAGGAAAAAAACCGGTTTTGTATACGGGAGGAACGTCGTTCATTGTTACACCTTTAAAGTCGATAGATAGAAAGTTGAATAAAAAATGCGAGAAAAATTTGTTAGCGTCAATATAGAGACGCGATGATAAAAAACAAGCTTTTTACACAGCACTGGGCTTTAGGCCGACGCACACTGGCTGCATACCGGGCAATTGTGATCTTTCGGCAACTTCAATTCGCGCCACTGGCTATGGCGTGCATCCAGCAGCAGCAAACGCCCGGCAAGACTGGAGCCAAAGCCACAAATTAATTTGATGGTTTCCAATGCCTGCATCGAACCGATAATCCCTACCAGCGGGGCGAGCACGCCGTTTGCTGCACAAGTTAGATCATCGCTATCTTCTTCATATAAACAGCGATAACAGGGGCTGGTTTCAGCGCGTGCATCAAACACCGCGACCTGCCCTTCCAACCGAATTGCGGCGCCCGATACCAACGGTACTTTTGCAGCAACACAGGCGGCGTTAATCGCAAAACGGGTTTGGAAATTATCGGTGCAATCCGCCACCACCGTAGCCAATTTAACCTGTGCAACAAGCTCATCGGCATCGAGCAATTTTTCGATGGTTTCAATTTTTACGTCGGGGTTTAGTTCGCGTAAGGTCTGCGCTGCCGAGGCCGCTTTGTTCATACCGATACGCGCCGTAGTATGCACAATTTGACGTTGCAGATTGGTTAAATCCACCGCATCAAAATCCACCAGTGTTAAGTGGCCAACACCGGCCGCCGCTAAATACATCGCGACCGGCGAACCCAAACCACCCAAGCCAATAATTAATACTCGCGCGGCTAATAACTTGTCCTGCCCATCGAGATCGACATCGGGCAGCATTATCTGGCGTGAGTAGCGCAGCAGTTGTTCGTCATTCATGGTTTACTCCTGACCTTTCCTGCCCAGTGTGATACGTTCGTTGCCGCCCAAATCGCGCCGGGTTTCCACCTGCACAAACCCACGCTGGCGAAATAATTCCCGGACTGCGTGTGCTTGATCGTAACCATGTTCCAGCAACAACCACCCCTGCAAATTTAGATAATCCCAAGCCTGCTGAATAATCAGTTCGATATCCGCCAAGCCATGGTTAGCGGCAATTAATGCCGAGCGCGGTTCAAAACGCACATCACCCTGCGCTAAATGCGGATCTTGCGGATCAATATACGGCGGGTTGCTGACAATCACATCAAATGCTTGTGCGCCAACGTTTTCAAACCAATCACTCTGTGCGATGGCAACATGATTAAAACCCAAAGCCGCACGATTGTATTCCGCGAGTGCAACGGCATCCGCCGAGAAATCCACCCCCAGTAATTTCCAGTGCGGTTTTTCGCTGGCGATGGCTAACACAATTGCACCAGTGCCTGTGCCTAAATCCAAACCGCGACGAGCTTGCTGCGGCGCATCCTGCGCAAATAAATCCAACACCGTTTCTACTAACAACTCGGTGTCCGGGCGTGGAATCAAGGTGGAATTATTCACGGCGAGTGGCAGCGACCAGAATTCGCGCATGCCGATAATATGTGCAATCGGCTCGCCGGATTTACGGCGCGTGAAAAATTGCAAAAACTCTTCTTCCTGTTCGGGCGATAAGGTTTTTTCCGGCCAGGTAAAAAGGTAAGTGCGATTTTTTTGCAGGATATGACAGAGGATTAATTCAATATCCAAGCGCGCCGAATCACTGAGGGATTCAAGTTCATAGGCGCGCTGTAAACATTGTGCAACGGTGATGTTGCTCATAGGGGAGTCACGCAGGCCGGTGCTTTAATGAATCAGTCGGATGCGCAAATGTACCATCGCCATAAGCGCGCAATACCTGCGCGATCACAACTTGATAACCATTTAACCAATTGGCCTGTGCAGCCTTGGCTTCCAGATGTTTCGGGTGCTGCATCAGTTCATGCAAGCCGTCCATTGTTTCCCAATAATACACATTGGAGACGCGCCCGGTTTCAGGATTTTCCCAGGCTTCTTCCCCAATATAACCCTGGGTATTTTTGGCGACCTCAGCGATGCTTTTATCCAATTCATAAAACGCATCATCGAATTGCTTTTTATCAAAAATGAACGTTGCCGAATACATAATCATTAATCCGCAATCGCCGCTAATTGATCGGCTTGATATTCATTTGCCAGCGGCCCGACCACCGGATCGAGATCGCCCTGCATAATCGCATCCAACGAATAAAGCGTGAGGTTAATGCGATGATCAGTCACGCGCCCTTGCGGATAGTTGTAAGTGCGAATACGTTCGGAGCGATCACCGGAGCCGACCAGATTGCGGCGCTCATCGGAGAGTGATTTATGCGCAGCATCTTCCTGCATGGTTTTTAATTTGGTGGCGAGCAAACTCATCGCACGCGCGCGGTTTTTATGCTGCGAGCGTTCATCCTGACACTCAATAACCAGGCCAGTCGGCAAATGCACAATCCGAATTGCCGAGTCGGTTTTATTAACGTGCTGACCACCGGCACCGGACGCACGGAAGGTATCAATACGCAAATCGGCTTTGTTGATATTGATCTCTTCCATTTCATCCGCTTCCGGCATCACTGCCACAGTGCAAGCGGAGGTATGGATACGACCTTGGGATTCAGTTTCCGGCACGCGTTGTACCCGGTGTGCGCCCGATTCAAATTTTAATTTTGAATACACGCCCTGCCCGCTTACCAGCGTAATAATTTCTTTAAAGCCGCCGTGTTCACCTTCGTTCTGGCTGAGCACTTCCACTCGCCAGCCTTGCGTTTCAGCATAGCGCGAATACATACGGAATAAATCGCCAGAGAAAATTGCCGCTTCATCACCACCAGTGCCAGCGCGAATTTCCAGATAACAATTTTTTTCGTCATTCGGATCTTTGGGCAGCAGCAGTTTTTGCAATTCCAGCTGCATCGGCTCAAGTTGCGCTTCGCAATCTTTTAACTCTTCCTCGGCCATTTCTTTCATATCGTCATCGCCGTCCACCAGCAGGTGTTTGGCTTCTTCGATATTGGCAAGCAGATTTAAATAATTTTGATAGCCTTGCACCACCGGCTCTAACTCGGCGTACTCTTTGGAGAGATCGCGGAATCGGTTTTGGTTATTGATGATGTCCGCTTCCGACAACATGGCACTGACTTCTTCGTAGCGCTCTTTAAGGCGATCCAGTTTTTCTAAAATAGACGCTTTCATTATGGCTCACTTGCATCGCTGCTTTTGTCGGCAGCGGGGTTAACAGATTCTTCAGACGCGTTTGGGAATTCAGAGTCTAACGACAAGTCAAACAACTCGTGCGCCACCTGCAATACATGGTGACGCGAACTGGCACTCGCCTCTTTTAATACGGTGGTGGGCGAGTGAATTAATTTGTTGGTGAGGTTGCGTGCAAATTGCTGCAGCACCTGCTCGGCATTGGCACCCCCCTGCAAACTGCGCAGCGCTTTTTGCAACTCCATATCGCGCAGCTGCTCCGCTTTTTGGCGATAGGCTTTTACCGTTCCCACCGCTGTGAGCGCGCGCTGGTGACGCAAAAATTGCTCCACTCCCTCGCTGATAATATCTTCCGCTTGATCAGCAGCGGCAACGCGGGATTTTTTGTTTTCATCAATCACCGCGTGCAAATCATCCACGGTGTAAAGGTACACATCGTCGAGCTCACCGACCTGTTCTTCAATATCGCGCGGTACGGCGATGTCGAGCATAAACATCGGTTTGTGTTTGCGCTTTTTCAGGGCAGATTCCACCGCCCCCTTGCCTAATAAGGGCAATTGGCTGGCAGTGGAGGAGATGACGATATCCGCACGCTGCAAATGTTCGGGGATATCCGCCAGCAAAATCGCCTCGCCGTTAAACTCCCGCGCAAGGCGCTGGGCGCGATCCAAGGTGCGGTTGGCGACAATAATATGTTTGATGCCCTGCTCCACCAAATGACGCGCCACCAATTCGATGGTTTCACCCGCGCCGATCAGCAGCGCTGTGTCCTGCTTTAAATTAGAGAAAATCTGCTGCGCCAGACTCACTGCGGCGTAAGCCACTGACACCGGGTTTTCACCAATCGCGGTTTCGGTACGCACCCGCTTGGCGATATTAAAAACCTGCTGGAAGGTCGCATGTAATTCCGCGCCGAGGGTGCCTGCTTCTTTCGCCACCGCAAAAGCTGACTTCATTTGGCCCAAAATTTGCGGTTCACCCAGCACTAGCGAATCCAGACCACCGGCCACTTTCATCATATGGCGCACCGCGTTGTGATTCTCATAGCAGTAGTAGCTATTCGCCAGGTCAGCCGCTTCTATCGCGGTATGGGCGACCAACCACTGCTGAATCGCCTGGGCGTCACTCTCACTGGTGGCATAAATCTCCGTGCGATTGCAGGTAGAGAGGATCGCCACTTCGGTTAAACCCGCCTGCGCACAGGCCTCCTGCAGTGCGGACTGCAGGTTTTCCGGCGCAAAGGCAACCCGCTCGCGCAGGGCAAGAGGTGCAGTGGTATGGTTTATGCCAAAGGCTAACAGGGTCATCGAAGGCGCTAGTTGTGATTTAGGGCGGTATTGTCGGGTTCGCAGCTTGGCGTGACAAGAGGCAAGCGGATAATCCCATCATAAACACTGGCTATTTTTTGCAGGAAGATCACAAGACACACCCTATACTGAAATGCACTCAAAGGATTCTTTATGCGCCATCACCCCTGCCCAACCATTATCGACATTGAAGCCTCCGGCTTTGGCTCCCGCAGTTACCCTATTGAAATCGGGGCAATCAAGGCCAATGGCGAGCGCTACTGTGCGCTAATAAAACCGCAGGATGAGTGGCAGCACTGGTCAAGCGACGCAGAGGCAATGCATGGTATCAGTCGCGATGTGCTCTGCGGGCGCGGCAAACCAGTGCGACAGGTATGCACGGAGCTGAATCAGTTTTTAGGTGAGATCACCGCTTACAGCGATGCCTGGACCCACGATAGCGCCTGGCTTAACTGCCTGTTTTTTGCGGGGCGCATCCAGCCTCTCTTCCACCTCAGCCCAATAGAAATGATTGCCAGCGAAGCCCAACTGCTGATTTGGGATGCCACCAAAAAGAAGCTGGCAAAAGAACATGGGGCGCGCCGCCACCGCGCGAGCGTGGATGCACACCTGATCCAACAAACCTATTTGCGTACCCGCACCCGCCTGCAAGCTGAACCACAACTCGCGCTACGCGGCGGATTGCTCTGAGCCTCCGCCGACACACCGAATACCCTCACTTAACGATTAATGACAACTGTCCCCTTTTTATAAGCCAGTCGCCCGTTTATCATGTCCAGCCGCGCCTCCATTTACGGCGCACTTTCACTCCCGCTACTGGTCGAACATGATCAAACACCGCCCGCTGATACTGTCGAGCATGACCCTCTACTGGGTATTGAGTGGCTGCAGCCTGCCCGCCAGTCGCACCGTTGCCGCCGTAGATCAGACACCTGAGCCAAGCGCGCCGGCAGCGGAGGTGCGCGTTCAGATCCCCGCCCGCCCCTTCCCAACCGAAACACTTTATTCACTGCTCACGGCTGAAATTGCCGGTAGTCGGGCGCAATATGATCTGGCACTGGGCAACTATGTGCAGCAGGCGCGTGAAACCCGTGACCCGCAGGTGGCGGAGCGCGCCACACTGATCGCGCGCTACCTGAACGATTATTCCACCGCATTGGAAATGGCCAAGCTGTGGACGAATGCCGTCCCCCACAACCAGGATGCACTGGCCAACGCGTCGCTGGCACACCTGCAACTCGGGCAATTACGTGAAGCTTTTGAGTTTTCACGCCGCCTGCTGGATGAAGGTGGAGAGCCACTGTTTCAAAATATCGCCGCCAGCGCCGCCAGTGTTGACGATGCGGCCCGGACGAAATTGCTGGAGGATTTTGCGCACGAATTGGAGCAGCACCCTGAAGATGAGCAACTGCTGGTCGGCACCGGGATATTGCTACAACAAAGCGGCGACTATGACGCAGCAATGCAACAGGTTCACAAAACCCTGAAGCTGCACCCGCGCAGTATCCCCGCGGCTATTTTGGAAGCAAACCTGCTGCACCAACTCAAGCGCGACCAGGAAGCGATTGCCAAAATGGCAAGCCTGCTGGAGTTCTACCCGGAAAATACCAGCCTGCGCCAACAATACGCGCGCATCCTGACCCACCATGATATGACTCTGGCGCAGGAACAGTTCGCGATCCTCAGCCAGCAATTGCCGGGCAATGGCGATATGTTGCTCTCCCTGGGCATTATTGCCCTGGAGCGCCGCGATCTGGATACCGCGCGCGCCAGCTTCGAGGAATTACTGGATCGCGATCAACATATAGCTGCCGCCCACTATTATTTAGGGCGGATGGCGGAAGCGCGCAACGACCTGCAAGAGGCGATCATCCACTACCTGCAAGTAAATAGCGGCAATGATTTCCTCTCGGCCACCCTGCAGTTGCTAGATATTTTTGTCCGACTGGAGGATTTCCTCAGCGCCGAGCAGCACATGAATCGCGTGCGCTTGCGCTTTCCCGATCAAAGTGAAGCTCTGTATGTATTGCACGGCCAAACACTCATCAAACACAACTATTTGACCCAAGCCGAGCAAGTACTTAGCGACGGACTGACCAGCTTCCCCAGCAGCACGCACCTGCTGTTTGCTCGCGCCATGCTCAACAACGAACGCCAACGCCTGCCCGCCACCGAGCGCGACTTGCGTCAGATCCTCAAACAAGACAGCGACAACGTGGCCGCACTTAACTCGCTCGGCTACATACTCGCGGACCGCACCCAGCGCTACAGTGAAGCCTATGAGCTGCTGGAAAAAGCATTGCGCCTGAAACCGGATGATGCCGCGATTATCGACTCCATGGGCTGGCTCTACTATCGCACCGGCAAATACCCGGAAGCGCTGAGCCACCTGCGCCAAGCTTACGAGGCATCGCCCAATGCTGAGATTGGCGCGCACCTGGGCGAAGTGCTGTGGGTGATAGGCGAGACCGAAGAAGCGCGCCGCGTCTGGCGCGAAGCACAACAGCTGGAGCCAGACAACGCCACCATCCGCGAAACACTCAACCGCCTGAAGGCCGATTTATGATGCAACGCTGTTTTATCTGCCTGCTGCTATTAGTGACCATCAGCGGCTGCGCCCAGCGCGGCACATTTGCACCACCGCCGGATCTGGTCGCCCACCAGCAGCAATTACAGCGCATCACCCACTGGGAACTGAACGGCAAGCTGGGTATTCGCACCCCGGACGAAAGCGGCAGCGCCTCGCTCAAGTGGGCCCAACAACTCGCTGATTACCAAATCAACCTCAGTGGCCCACTCGGCCAAAAGCGGATGATTATTACCGGCACACCCGGTAAGGTGCGCCTCGAACAAACCGGCAGCGACACACTGGAAGCTAAAAGTGCCGAGTCGCTTATTAAAGAAGCGGCGGGCTGGACACTACCGGTAGCGCAACTCACCTACTGGGTGCGCGGTGTTCCCGCCCCCAAACAACGCATCACCCACTTGCAACAAAATGAGTCCGGGCTGATCGCGCAACTCCAGCAGGGCGGCTGGTCCATCACCTATAACAACTACAAAAACTACAACCACCGCGACCAAGCCTTTTCCCTGCCCGGCAAAATCACTGCAGAACATGACGATGTCCGCCTGATTCTGGTAATTCGCGATTGGCAGCTGGGCAACTAAGCCGCCCATCAGTGCCATTGGATTTGATTTATGAGTAGCTTGACGCTGTTATCCCCCGCCAAACTCAACTTGTTTTTGCATATCACCGGCCGCCGCGCCGATGGTTATCACAACCTGCAAACGCTGTTTCAATTGCTCGATTACGGCGATGAAATGACCTTTAACACCCGCAGCGATGGCCAAATCACCCTCTCGCCCGAGTTGCCTGGTGTCGCCTTCGAGCAAAATTTAATTATCAAAGCCGTGCGTAAACTCGAAGCCTATAAAAGCGCAGCGGCCGGTGTAGATATCCAATTGCAAAAACGCCTGCCCATGGGCGGCGGTATTGGCGGTGGTAGCAGTAATGCAGCCACAACTCTTGTCGCCCTCAATCATTTATGGAATTGCGGGCTCACCAAAAACCAGCTGCAAACAATCGGTTTACAACTCGGTGCCGATGTTCCCGTTTTTATCAATGCGCAAACCGCATGGGCCGAAGGGGTTGGCGAAGCACTTGAGCCTATTAAAATGCAGCCAAAATGGTTTTTGGTTGTGCAACCTGACTGCCATGTATCCACTGCAGAAATTTTTTTACATAAAGATTTGACAAGAGATACGTCGGCCATTAAAGTGGCGGCCTTCCTTGAGCGGGGCGGTAAAAATGACTGCGAAGCCCTAGTGAGAAAGCTCTACCAGCAGGTAGATAAAGCACTCATTTGGCTACAGAAATTTGATCGTAACGCGAGAATGACGGGAACCGGAGCATGCGTTTTTGCAAGCTTTGAGTCGGCAGAAAAAGCACAGCAAGTGCAGGCATTATTGCCCAGTGATCTGCCCGGTTTTGTAGCACAAGGTGTAAATCAATCACCGCTCTACAAACTGCTTCCGCCAAACTAATCAAGTACAACAGGGGCGTCGCCAAGTGGTAAGGCAGCGGGTTTTGATCCCGCCATTCGTAGGTTCGAGTCCTTCCGCCCCTGCCATCTATTTCTCATCATGATCATTCAAAAACTTCTCCTTTTATCCAGTCGAAATTGCCAATTTGGCTAGGATTTCCTAGGGTAAAAAACTCTGTTTTGCGCAGAAAGACTTTTTGCTGACAGACTTTTTATAGACAGAAAGTATCGGCTCTGGCATTCAAGCACCAACAATCACCCCAGCAATCACCAAAAGGTATCTGACGTGACTGACTTAATGGTCTTTACCGGCAACGCAAACCCTGACCTCGCCAAAAAAATTGTTGATCACCTGGGCATGCCGCTTGGCAATGTTTCCGTGTCGCAATTTTCCGATGGTGAAATTGCGGTGGAGCTGCACGATAACGTGCGTGGTCGCGATGTATTTGTGGTGCAACCCACCTGCGCGCCCACTAACGATAACCTGATGGAATTGATTGTAATGGTCGACGCATTGCGTCGCGCCTCCGCTGGCCGCATCACCGCTGTGGTCCCCTACTTCGGTTATGCCCGCCAGGATCGCCGCGTACGTTCCGCGCGCGTGCCTATCACCGCCAAAGTAGTGGCTGACATGATGGTGGGTGTAGGTGTTGACCGTGTGCTTACCGTTGACCTGCACGCCGAACAAATCCAGGGCTTCTTTGATGTTCCTGTTGATAACGTCTACGGCTCACCCGTATTGCTGGAAGATATAGAAGCACAAAAATTTGAAGACCTGATTGTGGTATCCCCTGACATCGGCGGCGTAGTACGCGCCCGTGCGGTAGCCAAACAATTGGGCATTGACCTGGCGATTATCGATAAACGTCGCCCGCGCGCCAACGTCGCCGAAGTCATGCATATTATCGGTGAAGTCGATGGCCGCACCTGCCTGTTGGTAGACGACATTATCGACACCGCCGGCACCCTGTGCAGCGCCGCCAAAGCACTGAAAGCCCAAGGCGCCAAAAAAGTGGTGGCCTACTGTACTCACCCGGTGCTATCGGGCAAGGCGATTGAAAACCTGAACAATTCCGAGCTGGATCAGTTGGTCGTTGCCGACTCCATCCCGCTCAGCGAAGCGGCTAAAAACTGCCCGCGCATTCGTAGCTTGACCCTGTCAAGAATGCTCGCCGAAGCGGTGCGTCGCTTGAGCAATGAAGAATCCCTGAGTGCCATGTTTCGCTAATACTTAGCAGACACAGCACCTGGTAAACCACCGTACAACATAGTGTTGTACGGTTACTGAAACCCGGTAGATTCTGGTCGCGGATCTACACGGAAAATTGAGGACGTAATCATGTCTGAAGACTTTAAATTAGATGCAACAGCCCGTAACGATTTGGGGAAAGGTGCGAGCCGCCGCCTGCGTCGTTTGGCAAAACAAGTTCCTGCGGTAATTTACGGCGGTAACGTAGCGCCAATCAGCGTTTCAGTTTCTGAAAACGAATTGATGAAGCACTTGGAACACGAAGCATTTTACTCGCACATCATCAGCCTGAATGTTGATGGTGCTGCGCAAGATGTGATCCTGAAAGATGTACAGCGTCACCCATCCAAGCCAGTGGTTCTGCACCTGGACTTCCTGCGCATTGACAAGTCAACCAAGGTACACACTCACGTACCTCTGCACTTCATCAATGAAGCTGGTTCTAAAGGCGTGAAAATCCAAGGCGGCAAAGTGGTTCACAACCTTACCCAATTGGACATCATCTGCTTCCCACACCAGTTGCCAGAGTTTATTGAAGTAGACTTGGCTGATGCTGAAGTTGGCACCATCATCCATATTTCTGACCTGAAACTGCCTGCTGGCGTTGTTTCTGCTGACCTGCAAAAAGGCGCAGACCACAACCTGGCTGTTGCAACCATTCAGAAGCCGAAAGGTGGTGCAGAAGGCGAAGAAGCGTAATTGCTTTTTTACCGCTGCTGAAAAGGGCTGGATCTTCGGATCCGGCCTTTTTTTTGCCTGCCATTACAGCGACAATGCGCGCCGCATAGTTCCTCAACGCCGCTGGCGAATCCCATTTAAAATCAAGGTTCAACCATGACCAACGAGATTCAATTAATTGTCGGCCTCGGCAACCCGGGCAGCGAATACGACCGCACTCGCCACAATGCAGGGCAGGATTTTGTGATCGAATTGGCCCGTAAACTCGGCGCCACACTCAATACCGACAGTAAATATTTTGGCCTGACAGCACGCGTCAACTACCAAGGGCACGATTTGCGCTTATTGATCCCCACCACTTACATGAACCGCAGCGGGCAGGCAGTGGGGACACTGGCGAATTTTTTCAAAATAGAACCGGCTGCCATTCTGGTAGCACACGACGAACTGGATCTCGCACCCGGCGTAGCGCGTTTTAAACAGGGTGGTGGCCACGGTGGTCACAACGGCCTGCGCGATATCATCGCCGCACTCGGCAATAACCCCAATTTTCCGCGTCTTCGTCTGGGTATTGGCCACCCCGGCGTTGCCGCGCAAGTTGCTAACTTTGTACTCAAACGCGCCCCGGCCGCCGAGCAGGAACTGACTGATGAGGCGATCAACCGCGCAATCCACTGCCTACCCGATGCCCTCAAGGGGGATTGGAATACGGCGATGAAAAACCTGCATACCGATCCTAAAAAAAGCGAGCCTCAAAAAACCTGACCTGTCTATAGCGGGCGCGAGCCTATATAATCGCGCAACTTTCTTACCATGCTTTTTGCGGCTCCTTTTTCTTTCTTATATTTATAGTGGACACACACCATGGGTTTTAACTGCGGCATAGTCGGCCTGCCCAACGTCGGCAAATCAACACTCTTTAATGCATTGACCAATGCCGGTATCAGCGCGGAAAACTTTCCCTTCTGCACCATCGAACCCAACGCCGGTATCGTAGTAGTGCCCGATCCTCGCCAGGACAAACTCGCTGAAATCGTGAAACCCGAGCGCATTGTTCCCACTACCATGGAATTTATCGATATCGCCGGGATTGTCGCGGGCGCATCCAAAGGTGAAGGCCTGGGCAATAAATTCCTCGCTAACATCCGCGAGACCGATGCCATCGCCCACGTCGTGCGCTGCTTTGATGACGACAACGTGATTCACGTAGCCAACGGCGTAAACCCGGCTGCGGATATTGAAGTTATCAATACTGAACTCGCACTCGCCGACCTCGAAGCCGTGGATAAAGCCATCAATCGCTACGCCAAATCGGCCAAAGGCGGTGACAAACACGCCATGGCGATCAAAGCGCTGCTGGAAAAAGTCCAGCCACATTTGAACGAAGCCAAACCGCTGCGCTCCTTCCCGCTCGACAAAGAAGAAGTGGCGATGCTGAAAGAGATCAACCTGCTCACCCTCAAGCCAACTATGTATATCGCCAACGTGGCGGAAAATGGTTTTGAAAATAATCCGCATTTGGATGTGGTGCGCAAAATCGCGGAAGAAGAAAAATCTGTCGTAGTGCCGATTTGCAACAAACTGGAAGCCGATATCGCAGAACTGGAAGGCGACGACAAAAAAGAATTCCTCGCCGAAATGGGCATGGAAGAGCCAGGCCTGAACCGCGTAATTCGCGCTGGCTACCAGTTACTCGGCCTGCAAACTTACTTCACCGCCGGGGTAAAAGAAGTGCGCGCCTGGACCATTCCTATCGGCGCCACCGCCCCCCAAGCCGCAGGTGTAATTCACACCGACTTTGAAAAAGGTTTTATCCGCGCCGAAACCATCGCTTACGAAGACTTTGTTCAGTACAAAGGCGAACAGGGCGCAAAAAACGCCGGTAAGTCACGCAAAGAAGGCAAGGAATACGTAGTAAAAGACGGTGACGTACTGCACTTTTTGTTTAACGTCTAATTCCGTCCAGTATTTGCACCCACAAAACGCCGCCCCACAACCATCGGGCGGCGTTTTTTTATGCGCAACACTGGCTATGACATAGCCATAGGGTATCAGCGCAAGTGGGTACATGATTGGAGAGTATAAGAAAGATGATTTAGGCGAAGTATAATAACTCTCACCTCACAGTCCTTACGAATAGCAGGGCACATCATGGCGCTGCTCGACACGGTCAATGTCATCGGCTCGACCATCTATTTTGTGTTTGTGATATTACTGGCATGGTTGAGCACGATTCCGCGCACCAGCCCCGGCGCTGGTTGCTGGGCTATTGCCATTTTATTTGGCATGAGCGCTCGCCTCAGCCTTCTATTACTTCCGCAACTACTGCCAGCAGAAAATATCGATCACATTTATGCATTTTTTATCTTGCTGGAAAAATGTTTTTTATTAATTGGCGCATTTCAATTTCTAAACCTTCGCCATTTAATACGTCCTTATTTGTTGTTTATTGCGTGCGGATTTTTGTGGCTAGCAATCACTTTTTTAGCAGAATCAAACCGTATTTTATTTTCGCTAGGCTTTGGCATTATTAACGCTGCCGCATTATTTTTACTCGCCTATATTTGTTATCGCGAGCGCGACAATATTCCACACCGCATTATGAACATCACCAGTATTATTTGTTTGCTGCTGGGTATTCACTGGCTCACTTACCCCCTGTTACGCTTTACCGACTTCTGGCAAGTGCCTGGTTTTTTATTGGGCACCACACTGGTACTACTGGAATACCTGTGTTTAATTTCAGCGGTACTACTGCAATTTCAAAAACGCTTATTGGAGGCAGAGCGCAACGCGCTTGAACTCGCGTATCACGATCCACTCACCGGCTTGAACAACCAGCGCTACATGACCACCCTGTTTGAACAAGCATTAGTTCTCGCCCTCCGCCCGCATCAAATGCTCGCGGTTTTTTACATTGATCTGGATAACTTCAAACCGATTAACGACAGCGCCGGTCATCACGTCGGCGACGAAGTATTAAAAGTTATCGCCAAACGTTTAGTCGAACACACCCGCAGCACCGATATTTGCGCCCGCATGGGCGGCGACGAATTTGTGGTTATCGCCACTCAATTGGAAACCGAAGAGCAAGTCAAACAAGTCGCCAACAAAATCCTCCAACAATGCTGCACGCCGGTGGAAATCAATAAAAACCACTACCACCTGGGCGCCAGCATCGGCATCAGCATCTACCCCCAACACGGCAATGACCTGGCTCAACTATTACAAAATGCCGACGACGCGATGTACCAAGTGAAAAAAAATGGCAAAAGTGGGTTTCAGGTTTTTGATGGGTGAGTAATGTCGCGTAATTCCCCTTTCATAAGCTTTAATGATAATCTTATCGCGCTCAAACATTGACCGTAGGGTGCGCCAAGCGCAGTAACCCGCCGCCTCATCAGTAGGTGGCAAGGAGTCCAAATGCGTAGACCCATCCTGTTGCTGATCATCATGGCAATCGCCTATTCCCAAAGCGAAATCATGTCGCCAGACATCATCAAAGGTGTGATGTTTCCCCTGCTATTTTCTGCCGCATTATTGATATTGCTTATCTGGCTTATACGTCTATCTCATAGTAATCGCAGGGGCGATGGGGGATCGGGGGATTCAGGTGGTGGTTTTTACTCAAGTGGAAAAAGTAATGATAGGGATTTGGGAGACGGTGGTGGGGATGGTGGCGGAGATTAACGCATTTATATAATCACACCACTCAACTTCTCACAGAGAATAACTAGCATCTTCACTCAAACAACACATTATTGCCAAAGTACTCACGAATGAATAACGGAAAAGCACTAAGCACATAAATTTCAGCTGCTCTTTCCATAAGTTCAGATTGCGCAACAAATATTTGCAGTTGGCTTGGGCAGTCTGGATCCTCTAGGCATGTTATTTTCTGCGATTTAATTAAACTGTAGCGAATTAAGTCCATCCAGTTTTGATGGGATATTTTCCGATAGTCCTGCGGAATAGCCTGACGTCGTGATTCAGACAATTGCTTGTAAGTCGCACCATCACATTTATTAATTGCTATTTTTAGATCGACAAAATCTGCAAATGTAGCCACATCACGCAGCGCTTCGACCATCGGATAACTAATATATAACTTCCCGTGCTCAGTTTCTTCTGTGAACTTCACTAGCATTTGTGCAAGGTTAGGGAGTGAGAAATGATTATCTTGGGGTTCCATATCAAAAAATAAAAACACCTGCGCTATTTCATCGCGCTCGATGCCAGCCAATACATCTTTATTGGCTGGCACAGTGGCTGACTCGCGAACCAACTCGACAACATCCAAATCATCATCTTGTTGTAACTCATGTAGTAAATGGTACAGATCATTGCCGTAAGAGCATTTAATAATCGCTTCCTGTTTAAAAAAATGCTCTTCTACTGATGAAAAATAATGTGGTTCTCGCTTTTCCCCCTCAAAAACACACAATATAGTATTAGCCATTAGTTAATCCCTTATATATCTTTTCCAAGTTATGCGCTTTACGAAGCTCCTTATCAACCAAACTGAAAAATGGGTACATACCTGGCTTTTCATGTTTATGATCAGAGCCAACATTTTTTTGTTGGCTGACATTAGCTCGCACCTCAAAGTAACAATCGGGTCGCAGCAAGTCATTCGACATAATGCCAGTATTGTGGGTAGTTAATACAGTTTGGCAATCCTCAAGAGCAGAAAGTTTTTTCACGATTTCTTTAGCCAGTGCGTGGTGATAAAACGCATCAAACTCATCAATGTAAGCAAAGCTCAACGCACCTTTTTTCAATTTCAACCACCAGAAATAGAAAACCCCTAAAGATTGGGTGCCAGACGATGCAGCCAGCGAAAATTCCACATTGCGTCCATCAAACACAAACTCGATGCGCTCATCATCTTTTGGTCCAGCCTTTTTTAAACGGCATTCAACACCAGACTCGTTGAGAAATGCTTCAAAATCGACCAGATGCCCCGAGTTAATAATTTCTTTAGATAAACGACTGATTTCAAACTCAACACCAAGGTGCTCAGAACGTTTATTGAGCGTACGAAAAAAGACCATTCCTTTTACGAAGCTAATCAATTTTTTAAATGCAATCCCCGCCTTAGTATCTTCAAGAATAGCATTTGCACTCAGATACTTGAGCGCAGATATGGGCGAATCAGACAGGTCATTTTTTAGATGCTCAGCACCTTGAATAGCATAAGTTGCTAAAGCAGATTTGCGGCGGTCAATACTGATGCAGGTTTCCCCATCGATGTCTAACCGCTCATAAACAAGCGTACTTACATCCTTTTTTCCATAGGAATAAACAACCTCAACACCGTCGAACTCAAACTGATATTTAAACTCCGCCATATCATTACGGTTGTTTGCATTTAGATAGTTGCTGGACAAACTACTGAATGAACTATTACTCGACATATCATTTAAATGGCAGGTCAAGTCCAACATAGCCAAACCTAAATTTGATTTGCCACCACCGTTTAGGCCATAAATGATGGCATGCTTGACGACACCATTTTGAACAGCAAAGGAACTGAACTCGTAATTTTTTGTTGTTCGAAGATCAAACTCAAACCAATCCTCGAAATTGCGAAAGTTTTTGATTTGCACGCAAACAAGCATGATTTTTCTCACAAGAAAATAGATTGCAAATTGATAATCCAAATCCTAACACAAAAAAAGGGGTGCCGTAAAAAAATTACGGCACCCCTTTTTACAGCTTTAGTGAAATAGAAAACCTACTCCATCTTAAAAAACGTAGCCCGATAATGCTGCAACTCTGCAATCGAATCCTTAATATCATCCAACGCTAAATGTGCACCGGATTTTTTCACGCCGGCAATCACATCCGGTCTCCAGCGGCGGGCTAATTCTTTTACGGTGCTGACATCCAGATTTCGGTAGTGGAAATAATCTTCCAGCTTGGGCATGCCGCGCACTAAAAAGCGGCGGTCCTGGCAGATGGAGTTGCCGCTGATGGGTGATTTGCCTTTGGGTACCCATTGCTCCAAGAATTTAATGGTCTCGGCTTCGGCTTGTTCAATACTGATTTTACTCTCGCGCACGCGCTGGGTAAGGCCGGATTTACCGTGTTGGTTGGTGTTCCATTCATCCATATTTAACATGATGCTGTCAGGCTGATGGATGGCGAATACGGGGCCTTCGGCGAGGATGTTGAGATCGGCGTCGGTGACGATGGTGGCGATTTCGATAATCACGTCGGTATCCGGGTTGAGGCCGGTCATTTCCAGATCGATCCAGATCAGGTTGTTTTCATTCAGCATGGGTTTTTCCTCGGTAAATAGGGCACAATTGCCGCGCAGCTTAAAGTAATAAATCAGTCTAGCCAAACATCACCCACCTCACAGGCAAGTTCACCAACGCATGACCAAACGCAAATTGACTCGCCGCCAGCAATGGCGCATCGACAAAATCCAGGACGAACGCACCGCCCGCGTGGCGAAACGCGACAAAGTCACCGATGAACAAATGCACGAGAACGATTTGGGGCCTGAGCAGCTGGGTTTGATCATCACCCACTACGGCACCCAAGTGGTGGTAGAGGCAACTGAAGGTGAACAAGCGGGGCAGCACCAGCGCTGCCATTTCCGCAGTAACCTCGGCTCTTTAGTGACCGGCGACAGAGTGGTATGGCGCACCGGTAACCCTATGGGTGTGGTGGTGGCGGTAATGCCGCGCGATTCCGCACTGCAACGCCCCGACCCGCACGGCGATATGAAAACCGTGGCCGCCAATATCGATCGCATTATGATTGTGGTCGCCCCCTACCCCGAACCCCACGCGAATTTGATTGACCGCTATCTGGTCGCCGCCAATGCCATCGATATAGAACCGGTGCTAGTGATCAATAAAATCGACCGCATCGATGACAGCACCCGCGAAAAAGTCACTTATTTGGAAACCACTTATCGCAAGCTGGGTTATACGGTGTTGATGGTATCCACCAAAACCGAACATGGGCTGGATGAACTGCGCAATTACCTTGCCGATTACACCAGCGTATTTGTGGGGCAATCAGGTGTGGGTAAATCGTCGCTGGTGAATGCGCTGTTGCCAGAATCGAACTTACGCGTGGGTGATTTGTCGGAAAGACAACAGGGAACCCATACCACCACCAGCGCCACACTCTTGCACTTCCCCGGTGGCGGCCATTTGATCGATTCGCCCGGTATCCGCGAATTTGGTTTGTGGCATATGGAGGAAGATGAGGTGCTGGAAGGGTTTATTGAGTTCAAGCCTTTTATCGGCCACTGTAAATTCCGCGATTGCTCGCACCGCCACGAACCTGGCTGCGCGATTTTAAAGGCGCTGGAAGATGGCACAATCAGTGCAACACGTATGGATTCATACCGGTATATTTTGCGTACATTAAACGAGAATTAATCGGCAACCCCACCCCGGCCCGCCCCTTAACGCCCTACCATTTTAAGGGGAGGGCGCCAAAACCCCTCCCCCCTGTCAAGGGGGAGGGGAGGCTGGGAGGGGGATAAATATTATTTTTCCAAAGGAAAACATTATGGCCCTGCCCTTTGTGATTGAACCCACGCAGCTGGCGGCATTGCTGGCGCAGCCCACCAGTAAACTGCTGGTAATTGATATGTGTGTCGAAGCCACCTATTTGCGCGGCCACATTGATGGCGCCGTGCATGTGCCGCCGCAAAAAATCGTTTGTGGCACTGCGCCAGTGCCGGGCAAAATCGCCAGTCTCGAGCAACTCAATCGCCTATTTTCGTTTTTGGGTTTAACCCCCGAAACCCACGTGGTGGTGTATGACGATGAAGGCGGCGGTTGGGCCGGGCGTATGATCTGGACGCTGGACGCTATCGGCCACAAAAACTATTCCTACCTGAATGGTGGCTTGCACGCCTGGATTGCCTCGGGGCAATCGCTCTCAACCGAGGCGCCAGTGGTCACGCCAAGCGAGGTAAAAGTCAAAATTGACCCGCTGGTGGTCATCGAACTGACCGATGTGCTGGGCGAAATGGATCGGGCAGATTTTGTGGTATGGGATGCGCGCAGCCCGGCAGAATTTACCGGCGAACGTATTACGGCGCAAAAAAATGGCCATATTCCCGGGGCGATTAACTGCGAATGGACCAATTTGATGGATCGCAATAATGCGCTGCGCATCCGTACCGATGCGCGCGAATATTTGGCATCGCTTGGTTTAACAGCGGATAAACGAATTATCACCCATTGCCAAAGCCATCACCGCTCCGGCTTTACCTATTTGGTGGGCAAGGCGCTAGGGCTGAATATCCGCGCGTACCACGGCTCCTGGGCTGAGTGGGGCAACCACCCGACTACGCCGGTAGTGCAATCCCAAGCGGTTGCCGTTTAAAAAAACACCCGCCCCTTTTTAAGGGGCGGGTTAGCCCCCTCCTCCCGAAACATCCCCCCCTCTTAATGCTGTGCTACTTTTGTTTAAAGCGAAAACAATTCGTTCATCCTCAGTGATAGTGCGATGAGTTGTTAACGTAAACACAAGAAACGCTAATCAGCAGGATAGGGCCATGAAGTTTCTGAAACCCGCAAGTGCGCAATCCCCCACCAAAAGCGCCGCAGGCAGCCCCTGGAAAGTCGCGATTATTGACGACGAGCAGCAGATTCACGCGGTCACCCAATTGGTGCTGAAAAATACCCGTATCGATGACCTGCCACTGCAGTTCCTCAACGCTTACAGCGCCGAAGAAGGCCTGCGTTTGTTTCAGGATCACCCGGACATCGCCCTGGCATTTATCGATGTGATTATGGAGAGCGACGATGCCGGTTTACAGTTAATCCACAAAATTCGCAACGAGCTGGGCAACCACAGTACCCGCATCGTATTGCGCACCGGCCAGCCCGGCACCGCACCCGAAGAAACCGTGATCCGCACCTATGACATCAACGACTACAAAAGCAAAACCGAACTCACCGACACCAAATTAAAAACCTGCGTCTATTCCTCTATTCGCTCCTACCGCGACATCATTACCATCGAAACCAGCAAGCGCGGCATGCAAAAAGTTATCGCCGCGTCTGACTCCGTATTGCGCAGCCAAACGCTTTATCAATTTGGCAATGCGATTTTGAATCACACCATTCAACTGCTGAACATTAAAACCGCCGAGATGTATTTAATCAGCCAGCATGTGGATTTATTTGGCGATTCAGAAATGATCCTGCTGGCAGCCACTGGTGATGAGGTGAAACTCGATACACATTGGAGCGCAGACATCATGCCCGCCGATGTAAAAAAAATGATTGAGCAGACGCTGGCAGAAAAAAAATCCTACAGCGACGACACTCTTTTTATCGGCTACTACCACACCAATAGCAGCACCGAGAGCGTGCTCTACACACGTTTTCATGAAGCACACGACGCCTTGCAAGATGAAATTCTCACGCTCTTTGCCGCCAACATCACCTTAATTTTTCAAAACCTGCACAACCGCGAGCATATTCAGGAAACCCAAAAAGAATTACTGCTGGTGCTGGGCGATGCCATAGAGCAACGCTCCAAAGAAACCGGCTCCCATGTGCGCCGCGTGGCGCTAATGTGCGAATTGATTGCGCTGAAATTAGGCCAGAGCAGCGAGTACGCAGAAATGCTGAAATACGCTTCACCGCTGCACGATATTGGCAAAATCGGCATTCCCGAAACCATTTTGCACAAACCGGGCAAGCTCGATGACGCCGAGTGGGAAGTGATGAAAACTCACGCGCAAATTGGTTATGAGCTGTTAAAAAATTCCACCCGCACTATCGCCAAAATGGGCGCGCGCATAGCACTGAGCCATCACGAACACTGGGATGGCAATGGCTACCCCGGCGGTTTACAAGGTGAGGCGATTCCGCTGGAGGGGCGCATTGTGGCGATTATTGATGTGATAGACGCCCTCGGCTCCGAGCGTGCTTACAAAAAGCCCTGGCAGGAAAACGACATCATTCAATACATTCGCGAGCGCAGCGGCAAACAATTTGACCCGGCCATTGTTGACGCCGCGCTGGAATTGTTTGAGCACTTCCGAGTGATTCGCCAGAACTTTCCCGATCACCTGCAACACTGAATGGCGCAAATAGACTATGGCTAGAAATCTCTACGAAACATTACTCGATGTATCCAAGTCATCAATGATTGATGCCGGCGATATGCAAAGTGCGGGATTATTAATTCTCACCGCCGCTATTCACGGGCTGGGCATTAATCGCGCAGGAATCTGGTTGCTCAGCGACGACAAACAAGCCATTTGCGGCAAGATGTTAATTGACGGCGACGACTGCAAATTGGATACGGAGTTGTGCCTCGCCCGGCGCGACTTTCCCAATTACTTTGCCAGCTTGGACAGCGAGCGCGCCGTAGTCGCTAACGATGCACAAACCGACCCGAGCACCTGCGAGTTCCGCAGCAGCTATTTAATTCCTCACGGCATCACGTCCATGCTCGATGCGCCGATTCGCCATCGCGGTAATATGCTCGGCATTATTTGCTGTGAACATCAGGGCGAAGCGCGGGTCTGGACCAATGAAGAAATTGCCTTTGTCAGCGCTCTGGCCGACACCTATGGACGCGCGGTAAGTGCGGCGCAGCGCAATGAATACGAACAAAAACTGCAGGACATTAACGATCAACTCGAGCAAAAAATTAATGAGCGCACCGAGGGCTTACAAACGGCGCTGCGCAATTTACATCACACCCAAGCCAAATTAATTGAAAGCGAAAAACTTGCCTCACTTGGGCGCATGGTATCCAGCCTCGCCCACGAAATTAATACACCGCTGGGCATTGCGGTTACATCGTCCAGCCATTGCGCCAGTGAATTAAAACGCGTACAGCAGTTATATCGCGATGAGCAATTAAACGAAGCCGAGTTCGCCCAATTTTTACAATCCATCGACGACGGCCTGCAATTAATTAACCACAACCTCAGCCGCGCTGCCGGGCTGGTGCGCGACTTCAAATTATCTGGCGCCATTCATATTGCCGATGAGCGCGAGGAGTTTGACCTGCGCAGCTGTATTGAACTTTCACTCAAAGGTTTACAGCCGCTGCTGCGCAAAGAGCAGATTAGTTGCGAGCTGGCGCCGGGCGCTGCACTGCCACTCAACAGCTACCCCGGCGCTATCGCCCAAATTGTTACCAACCTGATTACCAACTCCATTCACCACGCATTTGCCCACACCGAGCACAAACAAATTCGCATCGCCTTGGAGCACGGCGCAGAAAAAGTAGCCATTCACTACCACGACAATGGCAGCGGCATTCCAAACGACATTCGCGATAAAATTTTTGAACCCTTTTTCACCACCGCACGCCGCACCGGCGGCTCAGGGTTGGGGCTGTCGATTGTATACAACCTGATCACGCAGAAATTGGGTGGGGAAATTGTTATAGATGAGGATCAAAGCGAGGGGGCCAAGTTTAGTATTGAAATCCCCGCTGCAAGATAATTAATCTATTGTTTAACGAGCACATTATCATTTTCCACATAGACTTTTTCCCAAAGCTGGTTACGAAAACGATACTGGGGGTCAACTGCTTTTTTTAGTGCGAAAAATTCCTGCGAACGTGGATAGGCGGCCATAAACTGGGCAGGAGTTTCATAGACTTGATAAGGCAAGTAATAAGCACCACCTAGTTCAATCGCTGCATCATTCATTGCGCGCGTCCACAGCTCAACCACCTTCTGTGCTTCGCTACTAGTTTCCTGGCGATAATAAACTACAAAAGCAAATACTTCAGTTTTTGCCCAAGCTAATAATGTACCTGGGTCTTGATGGGCATGACGCACTGAAACATTAATGATCGTCGCATCATAGGTCTGAAAAATAGCGCGCATTTTCGGCACAAATTCATCAAATTTTTCTACCGGGACAAAATATTCTCGCAATGCATAAGTAGTAGTTATACGGTTTGCTGGCTCCAATTCACGAACATCGTAACTGGCCTCATAATTACGCCAAACCACTGGGGATGACGTGTAGATGAAGGGATCAATGACATGCTCGCGCAACCAAAGCCCAATATCATAGTCGGCAATCCAATCAACCACCTTTGGCCCCCAATAATATTGGGCATCGCGCGGAATTAAACGTGCCGTTTCGGTTAAGGGCAGCTGGGTGTTGTACCAAGTCACAGAGCGCAATTTTTCGTAAGCTGGGGGGTAAATATCAGCATTGGTAAATACTGCACTGGTATCGTCGCGAATGTGTTCAAAAAAGAACTGCTTGTATTCGCTTACGGGCATAGACAGATCGCGGCGCACCACTTTTTGATTCTCTTCTAGTTGCAAGGTTGCTTCGACAATGACGCCTATACCACCGTAACCGCCAATTGCCGCAAAGAACAACTCTGAATTTTCACTGGGGCTGGCAGTTTTCAATTCACCATTGGCTAAAATCAATTTAATACTTTCAACCGATTTCACTAGCGGCCCTTCACCCACATAGCGCCCATGAACATTGACACTGAGTGAACCCCCTACCGTAAAGTTGGCGTAGGTTTGCATAATTTTGAGCGATAAATTGTACGGATCAATGTAGTCCTGAATATCGCGCCAGCGAATACCAGCCTGCACTGTGATTTGTTTTTTATTTTTATCGAATGCCAGCACTTGCTTAAATTGTCGCATATCAATATGCAGGCTATCGGGATATGCCACTTGCCCGCCCTGACTGTAGCGTCCACCACCGATAGACACTGGCCCTGATGTTTGGGTAATGGCTGTAATAATTTCCTCAGTGGTAGTGGGTGCAATTACCTGTGCTACCCGCACGGGGTTTAGCTGCGTTACGTTGTCGATCCAAAGATTGTCGTACTGCGAATTGTTTTGAGTCTCATCAGCAGAAAGCATCCACATTACGATGACAAGAACACAGCCTAAGAGCAGACAAACTAGCAACCATTTTGACAGGGGGCGTGCAAACATAGATTGCATGAATAATTCCTTGAATATTATGGGGCAAGTACCTTCGTGCAATGAAGTATCAGCGACGGTAATAAGCTTGGGAGTGTAGATGCCAAAGTCATAACAGAACAAGTGTTCAGGAATCCACCACCAAGAGCCGTAACGCTGGCATCTACCACCTCATACGCCTACAATTCCCCCCTTTGCCCAACACTGGTCGCATAGGCCGCGAGCACTATGAGTTCATCGCTATTACCGGAACGCCCCCTGCTGATTTCCCCGTCCCTGGCCGCCACTATCGGGCTAGAGGAGGCGTGTATGTTGTCGATTCTGGGCGATATGGCGACTTACCTGCCGCTGCACCCGGCCAATAATCGCCAGTGGCTGGATATAGACGAGAGTTGGGTGAGCCGGCTGATGCCCTTCTGGACTGACTTTGATGTACAGCGCATCAGCCGCAGCCTGAAAGACAAAGGCATAATCCTGCTCGCCTCCGCACCCTATGTGGACAGCCGCCGCCTGACGCTGGCATTTGATGATGCTGGCACCGCGCCTTTCGCCCAACCTGCGCCCGCTATCGCCCCGATTGCAGCCATGGCCCCGGTGATCAATAGCGGTGCGACGCTGATATCGCCCAACTGGCAACCGGATCAGGAATTGCTGCGTCAAATTGCCCAGTACAATATCCCGCTCGATTTTGTGCGATTGCAGGTGCCCGAGTTTGTGACCTACTGGCGCGAGCGCGGTGAGACCAATCACTCCTGGGGCGCCAAGTTTTTAAAAGATTTGCTGCATAAATGGCGCAATTACGAGACCCAAATCGCCCGCCAGCAACGTGAAGAACAGGAGCGCAACAGTCGCGACCGCGATACCGAGTTCCTCCAGCGCGATCTGGAAACCGCTATGCACAGCCAATGGCGCCCGAGTAAGGATGCGCTGGAAGTGCTGGTCAAACACGCCAACATCAGCCTCGCGTTTGTGGAGGATTCCATCCCCGAGTTTGTGGTTTATTGGCAGGAGCGCGGCGATGTAGGGCGCACCTGGAACAGCAAGTTTATCCAGCATGTGAAACGCCAGTGGCAGCGTTACCACTCGGCGCTGGAACACGACACCGAACCCAAGCGTATTCCCGAGAACTGGAACCCCAGTAAAGATGTCTATGACGTTTTGAAACTGGCCAATATCGATTTGAAATTTGCGCAGCAGCAGGTGGCAGAGTTTGTTTTATTCTGGCGCGACAGCAATCAGGTCTACGCCAGCTGGAACACCAAGTTTTTGCAACACGTGAAATACCACTGGGCCAAACAACACGCCCTGGCAACCGTTAATTCGCAGCAGGTTAATCCAAATGCAGGACAGCAATTCGCTAATCAACCAGGTCGCACACGAGATAGCAGCCTCGCACAACAGCTCAACGACCGCAGCTGGGCAAGCTGACCGGCGCAGTGAGCAGGCGACACCGACGGATGCGCATATCGATGCGATCAATCAGGTATTTGCCCTGTTTCGCATCAACTATCACAACCAGTATTACGCGGCCTTTAAAGACAATGAACTGCTCAATCAGGCGCGCCGCCTGTGGCTTAATTCACTCGCGCAGTTTGCGCCGGAAACTATTTTGCGCGGCGCACGCCGGGTGATTGAGGAGTCGGAATACCTGCCCACCCTCAACCGCATGATTCGCGCCTGCCAGGGCGACCCGGAAAAGTTTGGCCTGCTCGACGCCCATGCCGCCTATGTGGAAGCTTGCCGCGCGCCCAGCCCGAAAGCCGCGCACAACTGGAGCCACGCGGCGGTGTATCACGCGGGTTGCGCTAGCGATTGGTATTTTTTGATGACCAATGCCGAGAAAGTCGCGTTCCCGATTTTTGAACGCCACTATTTAAAATTGTGTGAGCGCGTGATGAATGGCGCCGAGCTGCCTGCACCCAATGTGCAGCTGCTGCCTGAAACCATAGAGACGCCACTCAGCAAAGAGGAAAACCTCAAGCGCATGGAAGACCTGCGCAAACAGCTCGACTTATAACCCTCTTTTTCTGTTCACTTTTGGTAGCCCCCCGCTATGAATAAACATGCTTCACAATGGTTGCTAGGTTTTGCGTTTGCAGCCTTTCCACTGATCACCCTATTCCTGGTTTTGGTACTGGCCAGTGTTTCACCGCAACAATTTTTTACAGCAATGGATGACGATGAGCTAACCAGCAATACTCTGTTACCCGACTTTGCCGCCATCGAACAAACACCTGAGCGCAAAGCCCAGTTTTTAGACATGCTGCGCCCGTTGATCGATGAAAAAAATGCCAAATTATTAAAATCGCGCGAGCGTTTACTAAAAATCAAAAATGAATGGGATACAAAACAAACGGTCACTGGTGTAAATAAACGCAACCTGGAAAAGCTGCGTGAGAAATTCCACGTCACCTACAAAACCTACCCGGAAGATGCGCGCGCTATAGAAATTCTGCTGTTGCGCGTGGACGTGATTCCACCGGCCATGGTGCTGGCACAAGCGGCGGTGGAGTCCGGCTGGGGCACCTCACGGTTTGCCGAGGAAGCACACAATTTGTTTGGTCACTGGTGCTACACCCCGGGCTGCGGCTTGGTGCCAAGCCGTCGCGCCGCCAACGCCAAACACGAAGTTAAGAAATTTAACAATGTTGAAGAGTCGCTTACGGCATACTTCAATAACATTAATACCCACAACGCCTATCGCCCATGGCGTCAGCTGCGCGCACAGTTGCGCCACGACGAAGCGCAGTTTACCGGTAGCACCATGGTGGCGGAGCTGGGCAAATATTCCAGCCGTGGCCCGGCTTATATTCACGAATTGCGCACCGTAATACGCGCCAACAACCTGGAATAAAGACGATACCCAAATAACAAACACCAACTTTCACCCAGCAAGGATTACTTATGTGCAAACGATTGGTTACTTCACTCTGCGCCCTGGCACTGGCCAGCAGTGCCGGCGCTTTTGCCCAAGGGCAAACACCGGATGGATTGCCCTTGGCCTACCATCTCTCCGGTCAGGCGACCTACACCAAAATCAAAGCCTCGGGTGAAAGCTTTTCACCCAGCCTGTTTCAATTTCGCGCCGATGTTGAAGTCACCAACGGCATGCTTGATGGTATTGGTTTACAAGGTATGTTTGGCGTGCCAATGAGCAATGATGAAAAAAATGACATGACGCTGGATATTAAACAGCAGAGCGCCGCTTACATCACCCTAAGCAACCCCGACTACGAACCTGGCGATTTACGTGTAGTGATTCTGTTGGGTTATGCCGCTACCGAATTGGAAACACACTTGCCGAGCCTTGGCGATAAACAACAAGATACTTTCAGCGGTTTTAGCTACGGTTTTTCGCTGCAGGATCGTGTAGTGGAAGGCAAAAATTATTATTGGGCGCTCGATTGCGCCCGCTACTTTAAAGACGACAACCTGAGCATTGATGGCTGCGGCCTGGGAGTTTCCTATGCGTTCTAAAGGATTACATTATTCATGTGCACTGCTATTAAGTGTGGGTGCGCTGGGCATAAGCGGCTGTGGCGGCGGTGATGGCGACAGCGCACGTATCGCCCAAACCGTGGATGCCAGTAAAAACGGTGTTACCAGTATCGAATTGGAAGACAACGACGGTTACGCGCATTTCAAAGGCACGCTGCAATTAAACCTGATTGGTCGCAATAGTGAAAACGTCGCCACCAACCTCAACACCCAAGCGACCTGGAAACTCAGCGACAAAACCTTGGGTAGTATCAAAAATGGTTTGTTTACTGCCTCGGGTAAATCCGGTGAGCTGATTGCAACGGTGGAATATGCGGGGCTGAGCGAGACCCAAAATATTATTGTCTCCGACGCCAACCTGGTGAGCATTAGCGTTACTCCCGCCAGCAGCTCTGTCGATGAATGTAAAAATGCCAGCTTCACCGGCAGTGCATTATTTGATAATGGCTTAACACTGGAATATCCACTGATATGGGCAGTCACCGAAGGCGTCACTCTCGCGCAGTTTAGCAATACCACCAAAGGTGAGTTAAGCACCAAAAATAGTGGCGTGGTGAGCATTGTGGCGCACGCTGAAAATAACAACGGCGAGCTCATCAGCTCCACGCCGCTCAGTTTTCCTATCAACGACACCTTAGTGAGTTTGGCGCTGGTATCTGACAAAGAACTGGAAATGCGTGAAGGTGAGTCCGCCACTGTCACCATCACTGGCACTTACACTAATAACAGCACTGCCGTTATTACCAGTAACAGTACGTTGGCCGCCGATCCAAGTGCGTCATTGACCATTGATGGCGCAAAAATTACTGCCAAAAACGGTAGCTATGCCGGAACAGACCTCACCCTCACGGGCGCTTGCGGCGGTGAAACGGATGAACTGGCGCTGGTCATTCTGAAAAAACAACTCAAGTCAGTTGAGATCAAAAACAGCAATGGTGGCACCGAAAATCTCTCCGTCACTGAAGGCAGCAATCTGGAATTGAATATCACCGCCACCTTTGCCGATGACACCACCGATAGCAATTATGATTACAACTTGACTTGGTCGATTGTGGATTCCAAATCCGATGATTATGAAGATGACCTGATCACGCTGGATCAAACCGGAAAATTATCGGTAAGCTCTGAATTGGATCTTGCCCTTAATCAACAACTCAACCTGGTAGTCCGTGCGGAAGTTCGCGATGAGGATGACCGAATTGCAACCAATGCCCAAGGCCAGCAATTGGTGGATGAAATTAATATTGTTGTGCGACCATAATTGGTTGCACTCACCCAGCCCAATAAAAAAACGCGCCAAAAACGGCGCGTTTTTTATTGGATATTGCGCTGCATTAGGCTTGGCTAAGGCAGTGTGATATCAAAAGGCACAAATAATTCTTCGCTCTCACTGGTGTATTCAATTTCAAAACGCGCAGGCAGCTCACTGATTTCCAGCGTAAGCTGTGGGTCGCCAAATATAGAAGAATATTGCGCGGGTTGACTGATAAGCGCATTGGCATGATTGAACGCTTTTAACCCTATCACCTCTTCGTAACTGCCCTGCACCGCAAAAACCAAACGCCCGCTTTTCCATTCAATTAATTCCACGCTGGATTTAGGGCCACTCCAAATCGGTCCCAACACAAAAGGCAGAGTTGCCGTTTGTAAGCGTTTGGGTTGATAAAAACGCAGCTCACCCTGTACCTGACGAATATTGTCGACGCGTACGTCGGCCGCCTTGAGCGAAAAATCAGACCTCAACCAAGGTGTTTTTTCATCCGGCTGGTAAACACCATTACTGGTTATGCCGCCCTGCCGCTCAAAATATAAAGGCACTGATTTATTTACCGGGAAAATTTTTCCATCGGCATCGGCCAACTGTTTGATAAATAATTGCGCTGCACCGATTTGTCCATACAGTGGCAATGCAAGGTCAGTGTAAGCCGCACCTTCAACCGATAAACCAAAACTGTTACTGCTGCGCACATCGTTAATGGCCAGCTCCACCGGCGCAGCTGTGGCACGCGCTTTCGGTGGATAAAAAGGGAACTCATCAATTTGTGGCGCCTGTGCCAACAGCAATTGCTCAAAACCTTTATCGCCAAAGGGCGGCGGAAATTCCTTGTCCATAAAAAATGCTTTAGCGGGCGGTGTTAGTTGGTTTAATTCAAATTCATAACGCTGGTTTTCTATGGCGCTGGCAACAATCACCTCCGCCTTGGCAACGGTGCCTTTGAAATCCAGACTGGCGGATTTACCCGACCCAAAAAATATACCGCTACGCATCCCACTGCTTGATGAGAGCGGTTTGTTTGTCGCGTTTAATGCATTGACTTGTAACAACTGTTGGGTGTTGCCGCTGGTTTCAAAACTGAGTGCACTGGCGCCCGCTGTTTTGAATCGAACGCGAGTGCCGTACAAATCGATCGACTTTCCGGCTAGCGGCGCATCAATAATTTTTGTCTCTACCGCTATGGGTAAGTGGTAATCGATATAACCTTTAATGCGTGCCACTTGCGCAAAGTTCACCCCCGCGGCTAATTCAATTATTTTCTCGCCAATTAATGCACGGCCCGGCACCAATTTGCCATCTTCAAACCGGCTCGTGGCGTAACTATTAGTAATTGCCTCAGGGGCACGCTGATCGGTTTCTCCGCAACCCGGTGCGGACAATAAAGAATTACCCTGTTGATCCACCACATCCGTAATCACCAGAAATGCAGGACTGCTTTCATTGCCAAGGTTCGGCAAGTCATAAGCCTTTACACCCAACTTAATCTGTATGCGCTGATTTTTTAGTGCCAAGGATTCAACACCCAACCCAAAGGGGCCAGTTGTGGTTTTATATATTCCATCCATGAAATCATCTTTTGGCACAAACGATGTGAGCTGTTCGCGGCGCGCGGGAGCAAACGCCGCCGGATTTTCATCAATCACATCCTGCTGTGCAACCGTAGGCTGATCCATCCCGACGGAAAAACTAAAGAGTGAGCGAAACCAGATAGCGACTTCATCTTTTATATGTTGATCAAAACGAATTGATGCCTGCAATTGTTTAGTGCTGCGGCTCAATTGCAAACGATCATAAATGGCGACAACCTCCGGCCAATCCTGTGCGATTTTTTTGCGTGTTTCATCAAGCCGGGTTTGTAACGCGGTATGAGTGTTATTAATAAACTCAGCGTCGCCACTGATTAAGCTTAGGCTTAGCGTCATACCTTGGGCCACAACATCAGGTTCGACATCAACATATACTTCGCTCACTGCTTCCATTTCATCAGCCAGTTTTCCCAAGCTGTATTGCACCATACCCGACTTATCAGCCTGCCAACGCGCAGGAGAAAAAATAACAAGGGAGAATAATTTTCCACCCAAGGAGTTTTGCCATTGCGCAAGATCCACCGCCGCCCCTGCGGCATTTTTTAAGCGCAGTGCAATACGTTTTACCGCCTCTGGCGAACCGATTAATAACTGACCTTGAGTAAACTGCGCAAGCATGGGCTCACCTTTAGCACAGGTGGTTTTATCCAGTGGCGCAAACCAAATGCCATCAGCATCTTGTTTGTCTATGCCGTATTGCTCATCGAGCCAGCGGGATATTTTGTCCGGTGAAAAATTACCGCGCGCGATAACTGCAACTTCCATCTTATCCGCAACAAAAGCAGCCGCATAAAGTTGCGTGGCCTGTTGTTGGATATGAATGCCCGAACGCTCCATGCTGCTCCACATATCGGCATCCACGCCGGGAAGGTTTTGCAATTGTCCTGCCTCCGCCAGTGAAGGATCGAGTGTGCGCATCAGTTCAATATCTACACGCGCAAGGGCGAGCAATTGCGGATCGGCCATTGCCGCCAGCAAGGTTTTTTCTTCTTTACTGACGGCGGAAAATAACCAGCGATTTAAATAACCCTGCTGCCAAACAATCGCCGCACTGACCACTACTACCAACAAACAGGCCACAAGGCCGATTATCAATTTACGAAATTTTAGTTTAGGCAGTGTGGCTGAAACGGCTGACTGAGTTGCAACTGGATGATCAGAGGAATCCGAATGGGCAACACTGGATTCTGAGTCGGTAGTATTGGAAATTGATGGCGATTCAGTAACCGGAGGTGTTGGCTCAACCGCAGTTTCGTCGACGATTGTTAACACCGCCCCCGCAGTGGCAAATGCATTTTTCCATTGGGTTGCGCGCGCAAAATTATCAACCCGTTTAATAACACGCTCTGTGCCGCTAAATAATAATTGCTCAATACGCGCTGGTGATTGTTTTAACAGCAGTGCCAGTTTTGCGATAACATCCGCGCGAACAGCACCCTCACCTAATTCGCCACGAAAGACTAATTTGTACATATCAGATCCTTAATAATTCACACACTTTGAAGTTATTGTTATATTTTTTGGCGAGCGTTAATCGCGATAAGTCCAATTGCCCTGCTTGTCGGTTACCAACCATTGCTGGGTGTACCAGTAAAACCGCCCTTTTTCGCCCGTGTACGCCGTGCAGTTATAGCGGGTGCGCCCCGAAGGTAAAGGTTTGTTCGGTTGCACCCACACTTTGTTGTCGATCACCTCAGTAACAATTGCCCCTTGGCCGGAGGCAAAACAATTTATTTTTTTCAGCAGACTGGCATCGGCCAGCGTTAACACCAACCAAGGTTTTTCACCTTGGCGCACAATTAAATTGTCAGCTTTCTTTTTGTTATCTGCATAAAATTCCACCCGGGAAACAGGCATAGGTTTGGCATTCACCTTGAGAATAAAATCATCCAAATCACTAAAGCTGCCGCCAAACGGAAACCGCGGCACCGCCTGTAAATCGCCCTCACTATACAGCGCACCTGACTGCTGCCCAAATGCGATATAGCCTAATTTTTTCGCGATGCGCTGTACCTCGGTATCGTATTCACCAAAGGGGTAAGCCAGAATCATCGGCGCCGAGCCAATTTCCGTTTTTATTGTTTGCTGGGCATTATTAATTTCTTGTGTGATACGTTCACGCCATTGTGCAGCGGACTCACCGCTTTCACGTCGGGGTAAATGTGTATGGCTGCTACTGTGGTTGGCGATAGTCGCACCCGCCTGTGCCATTTCGCGCAATTGGTCCCAGGTTACAAATACCTTACCTGTGCCCACCGCATCGGTGTTGACAAAAAAAGTAAACGGCCAGCCGCGTTTTTGTAAGCGCGGAAAAGCCGACTCATAAACTGATACATAGGAGTCATCAAAACTGATCGCCACCGTTTTATCGGGTAGCGGTTCGCCTTTGCGCAGTTTTTCGGTCAGCTCTAACAGCGGCACTACTGCAAAATTATTTTTCTCCAAATAATCCATCTGCGCTTCAAAGGCCGCGGGGCTAATGCTGGTGGACTTGGGTGTTTTATCGCTGACGTGGTGATACAAAAGCACCACGGCTGCTGATGCCGGTAACGCCAGTGAAGTCATTGCAGCCAGGAAGAATATACGAATTAAATAAGCCATTGTTTAAACCGGATTAGTCCTCTTGTACAAAACGCAAACCAACCCCGGCGGGTTCTACCCGCACCACCTCCATTTCCAATACCGGTGCATCATCCATCAAGCCCTGCACCTGACCGGTGAGGCGCGTGCCAATCGGCGGAATCTGCTCGGGCTCCAGCACTAAAAAAACGCCACCATCCGAAATGTCGCGGGTTTTTACCTGTAGCTCGCCAATCGATTCATGTTGAATTTTAATGCGACAGCTAAACGCAGTGCGCACGTATCGACGTTGATCTTTATCGCTCATAACTATTCCTGCATTATTGTTTTACCGTTTTTTCCAGACAAAAATAAAGGCGGAATACCGCCTTTATTTGCTCACTTTATTTATCTGTCACTTCGGCCTTATCCACTTTTTGGAAACCGCGCGGCAACTTATTACCACGACGTCCCCGCTCACCTTTGTAATGCTCAAGGTCAGCCGCTTTCAAGGTGATAAAACGTTTACCCGAATGCAGCGTTAACAATTGCCCCGGATGAATGACTGCCAGCGCCACCACAAATTCTTCGCGGCTTTGCACTTTTGCCGAGGGAATATTCATGATTTTATTGCCCTTGCCTTTGGCGAGTTCCGGCAATTCGGTCACCGGGAATACCAACAGACGGCCATCATTGCTTACCGCCGCCAACTGCACCTGTTCGGGTGAATTAATTAATTGCGGTGGTAAAACTTGTGCGCCTTCCGGCAAGGTCAGCAGTGCTTTACCTGCTTTATTTTTACTGGTGAGATCTTCCAATTTGGCAACGAAACCATAACCAGCATCCGATGCAATAAGCACACGCTGACTGTCGGCGCCCATTAGGGCCCCCTCAAAAGTCGCCCCACTGGGTGGGCTGATACGACCGCTCAGTGGTTCGCCCTGACCGCGCGCGGAAGGCAAATTGTGCGCGGGCACCGAATAACTGCGACCAGTAGAATCAATTAAAATCACCTGCTGGTTACTCTTACCCTGTACCGCAAATTTAAAACTGTCGCCCGCTTTATAACTCAAACCGGTTGGATCTATATCGTGGCCCTTGGCAGCACGAATCCAACCTTTATCCGAAATCACTACAGTAACAGGGTCGACACTGAGCAATTCGGTTTCGCTCAAGGCTTGCGCTTCAGCGCGCGCTACAATCGGTGAGCGACGTTCATCGCCAAACGCCTCGGCAATTTGCAGCAGTTCTTTGCGCACCAGATTTTTTAACTTCACGGCGGACTCAAGAATTTTTTGCAAGCCATCGCGCTCTTTTTCCAGCACGGTTTTTTCTTCCAGAATTTTCATTTCTTCCAAACGCGCCAATTGGCGCAATTTGGTTTCCAGAATATATTCCGCTTGCATTTCAATTAAATTGAAACGCTCCATCAATACCGGCTTGGGGTTGTCCTCTTCGCGAATAATACGAATCACTTCATCGACATTGAGAAACACCACCATCAAGGCGGCCAAACGCAGCAAGCGCTCTTCCACTTTCTCCAAGCGATATTGCAAACGGCGGCGAGTCGTAACCGTTCTGAAACTGAGCCATTCACTCAAAATTTTGGTAAGCGATTTCACCGCCGGGCGGCCATCGATACCAATCATGTTCATGTTGACGCGATAGGTGCGTTCAAGCTCAGTGGTGGCAAATAAATGCTGCATCACCTGCTCCAGATCAACACGATTGGAGCGCGGAATAATCACTAAGCGGGTAGGATTTTCATGGTCGGATTCATCGCGTAAATCGGCGACCATCGGCAATTTTTTCGCCTGCATTTGCGCAGCGATTTGCTCCAGGATTTTTGCCCCACTCACTTGGTGTGGCAGCGCAGTGATAATGATATCGCCCGACTCTTCATCTTTTTGCCAGACCGCGCGCATGCGCACACTGCCGCGCCCGGTTTCGTACATTTTGATCAGCTCTTCGCGCGGAGAAATAATTTCCGCTTCGGTGGGCATATCGGGGCCGAGAATATGCTGGCACAAATCGTTGACCGTCGCCTGCGGATTGTCGAGCAAGTGCACACAGGCATTAACCACTTCGCGCAAATTGTGCGGCGGAATATCCGTCGCCATACCCACCGCAATACCGGTAGTGCCGTTCAATAACACATTGGGCACGCGTGCGGGTAATACGATAGGTTCTTCAAGTGTTCCGTCAAAGTTGGGCTGCCAATCCACCGTGCCCTGCCCCAACTCTTCCAGCAAGACTTCGCTGTATTTGGTGAGGCGCGATTCGGTATAACGCATCGCGGCGAAAGATTTGGGGTCGTCAGGTGAACCCCAGTTGCCCTGGCCATCCACCAGCGTATAGCGATAGGAAAATGGCTGCGCCATTAATACCATCGCTTCATAGGATGCTGAATCACCGTGCGGGTGGAATTTACCGATCACATCACCCACGGTGCGCGCGGACTTTTTATATTTGGCGCTGGCTTTTAAACCCAGTTCACTCATCGCATACACAATGCGGCGCTGTACCGGTTTAAGACCGTCGCCAATATGTGGCAGAGCGCGGTCGAGAATTACATACATGGAATAATCGAGATAGGCTTTCTCGGTGTAATCTTTCAGCGCGATGCGTTCATCGGCTTCGGGCAATACAATTTCGTCAGTCATTGAAGATCCTGAAAATACAAAATTCAGTGAAAATACGTTCGCTAAAAATTAGCGCTTTTTGGCCGCAAGCGGGATCGAGCCTTTTTCATTTACCCGCAGCGCGGGCAGCCAGGCGCTAAAATCCAGCTTGGCGGAAAAATTATAATCAACATTCTCTTTCATGCCATTGCGACCAAAGTGCTCAATCAAACGCACCAGCTGCAATACATTGGCTGTCACCACAACTTTTATTGGTGTTTCCTGATAGGCGGTGAGGGTTGGCAACTCGTTGCTCACACCACTCAATACGTCAAAATTTTCGATGCCCACGGTATAGGACATACCGCGCAGTGATAAGTCGCGGTCATTGGGGTTAGTCACTAACAAATTCACTTCTATCGGCTGCAACAAACCTTGCGCGGGCAGCAACTGCAAGCCGGCCACCTTGACTGTCGGCTGCTCCAATTTGGGCTTGATGGCGGCACAACTTGCCAATAACAAACATAAAGCGATAAAAAAAATATTTACTAGCGACTTGGCCCGCAGTACACCAAGGTTGGGGGATGAAATCATTGCACGCTCCGTTTAGCTACCTAAGGTTTAACTGAACTATCTTTACGTTATCTTTAACTGAATTATCTTCAACCGAATACCGCTTGAGTGGGTAAACAGAAAAACAAAAATGTGAAAGACCGCACTCGGCGATTAACAACGCTGTGGTCTAATCCACGCGCTTTTTACAGTCTATTTGTCTTTGGCTTTGTCACAGCGGATAGTTACACTAGGTGTTTTTACAACCTTGTCAGGATACTGGAGTGCTTGTTTCACTCTGCCCGACCACGATGGTCAGCCTATTCGTCAATAACGTATAACTGACTTTATCTTATGCAGCAGCCACCACACAAACGTTTGATTGATCCAGACGAGTTATTCGCCAGCCGCGAAATTCGTTTTCAGGATCGACGCGAGTCGCAGTATCCGCTGCTGATGCGACTCTGCGCGGATTTTAATTTTTCGGTACTGCAACTACAGCGCAAACTATTTAGCCACTTGAGTCGCAAAACAGTGCCGGGCGCACTGGAATTTGTTTTGGCGACCCGCGATGAGTCAACCAATTTTTGGTGTAGCCTCAGCCCCGGTGTTGCCGATTTAAAAGCGCTGAACGATTACGCTAAACACTACGAGGTAGATATTTTGCACCTGCAATTGTTTGGCGAAGAGACCGACCAGAATCAAGTAGGGGATGCTTATTATTAAGCGCACCGGTCAGCGGTAACGCTTAGTCACTCATTTCCTGTTCAAACTCTTCCAGCAAGTCCAGCGGCTCCAGTTCCTCGCCTTCCAGCTCATCGTTCCAGTTGATGCCCACCAGCAATACATCTTCATGCATACCGGGCAGCCAATCCTCCAGGAACTCTTCCAGGTCCACAGCAACCGGCTGGTAATCTTTCCAATCGTCCTGGCAGTGGGCGCGGGCAAAACTCTCCTGCGACCAGAAGGGCATCACATCTACGTCTTCATGCGCTTCCGAGCCACTGAGCGCCCAGCCTTCTGGCCCTTGCAGCCCCCAGACACAGCCCAGCTCCATGGCTTCCACGATAAAACGATCCAGGTTTTCAGCGGGATCATCACTCAGGGGTTCGATGGTGCTTTCAATAGAGGGAATGTCATTCATCACTAAATACCTTTGGAGTTTATAAACTGAGCCGTGCACCGTTCGCTTTTAACCAGGCGCGATCGGCCGCAAAAGATGGACAAACACTGGCAACCAGAGCCCAAAAATCGCGGCTGTGGTTTTGGTGGCGCAGATGACAGACTTCGTGTGCGACAAGATAATCGACTATGTGTTCGGGTGCCAGCAGTATATTCCAGTTGTATTGGATGGCGCCGCGACTGGTGCAGTGGCCCCATTTTGAGCGTGTCGCCTTCACCGTCACCGCGCTGCACACCAGCCCCATTTGCCCCGTTAATTGCGCCGTTTTTGCGGTGAGAATGTGCAGCGCTTGCTGTTGATACCAGCGCATTAACAACTGCTGGATTTGCTGGGCATCTGGCAGGCGCGAGCGGGTTGATAAAAGTACATGCAAGTGCTGATCGACACGGTGGATAGCCGCAGTGGCACCGCGCCCAAGCACCAGCGTCAAACGCTCATCCATAAACACCACTTCGGTACCTTGGGTGTAGACCGGTGCAACTGGCGGCGCAACGGACTCTAACCGCTGGGTCTGTTCAGCGATTTTTTGCTGCACCCAGCGCGCTTTCTGCTGCAAAAAATCGAGCAATAGTGCTTCAGGCACAGCTACCGGTGCGCGAATCACCACCTCCGCGCGGCGGATTTCAATGCTGATACTGCGCCGCTTCGCCGAGCGCGCAATACTAAAGTCAAAGCCCGGGTTCCAGTTGGAATCAACGCCCGGCTTGGATTTTTTGAGATCGGCAAACAGCGACATAAGGTTACATCAACCGTAGTTTTTATCGGCGACAAAGGGATTGCTCAGTCGCTCATGACCAAAAGTGGACATAGGGCCGTGGCCCGGAATAAAACGCACCGCGTCACCCAAGGGCAATACGCGGGTGCGAATGGCATTGATCAAATCGGCGTGATTACCGCGCGGGAAATCGGTGCGACCGATGGAGCCTTTAAATAACACATCACCCACCAGCGCCAATTGGGCCGCGCGATTATAAAAAATCACGTGGCCGGGAGTGTGGCCGGGGCAGTGCAATACCTCCAGCTCGGCATTGCCGACCCTTACTTTATCGCCGTGATTCAGCAGTTGATTCGGGGTAAAGCCCGCCACCGGTTTGAAACCCATCATTTGCGCCTGCTGGGGCAATAGATCAATCCAAAACAGGTCATCCGCGTGCGGGCCAATAACGGGCAGTTGCAATTCTGCGATCAACGCGGCGGTGCCACCAATATGATCCATATGACCGTGGGTGAGTAGAATCTGGCGCAGGTTTACGCCCTTTTCGGCTACGACAGCGAGGATGCGCTCAATATCGCCGCCAGGATCGACCACGGCGGCATCGAGCGTTTCATCACACCACAGCAGGGTGCAATTTTGTTGATAGTGAGTGACGGGAATAATCTGGAATTGCAGCACGGAACACCTCGTAAACACAGAGGCCGCCACCATACCACAGCGGCGCATGCGAGATATCTTCTCTACCCTCGCAATAGTCGCCGCCTCCAGTTGAGTTTGTTAAACTGCGCCGGCACTGATTACCACCCCAAGTGAATTACACTAGCCCCAGCCCTTTACCCTCTGAAACGGTCGACAAGACCTGCGCAGGAACAATAACAACACATGAATCCAAAACTGTTTATCGGCCTTCAATATCTGGTTCCCCAACACGCCCTGTCGCGCGCGGCCGGTTGGCTGGCCAATAATGAAACACCCTTTATTAAAAACACCTTTATCAAATGGTTTGTAAAACGCTACAACGTGGATATGAGCCTCGCGGCGCAAGAAAACCCCCTGGAGTACAAACACTTCAATGATTTTTTCACCCGTGCCCTAAAACCTGATGCGCGCCCCATCGATGCCAGCAGCAATGGCATTGTCTGCCCCGCCGATGGCGCCATTAGTCAATTGGGTAAAATCGTGAATGGCCGTATTTTCCAAGCCAAAGGCCAGGACTACAGCACCGTGGAATTACTCGGCGGCGACGAACAACTCGCCGCCGAATTTAACGAGGGTGAGTTTGCCACTGTGTATTTATCGCCACGGGATTACCACCGCGTACACATGCCCTACGGCGGCAAACTGCGCAGCATGATCAGTGTTCCGGGCGAATTATTTTCGGTGAATACCGTCACCGCCGAAAACGTGCCGCGCCTGTTCTCGCGCAATGAACGGACAGTGGCAATTTTTGATACCGATATAGGCCCCATGGCCGTCGTGCTAGTCGGCGCCATGATTGTGGCTGGCATAGAAACCGTATGGGACGGCGCTGTCGCCCCCTTCGCCAGCCGCGAAATCGCCACCTCCCTCTACCCCTACCAAAATATCCAGCTGGAAAAAGGCGCCGAAATGGGCCGTTTTAAACTAGGTTCCACCGCCGTCATTCTCTTCGCCAAAGACAAAATGCAGTGGGATGCAAAGTACCAAGCGGGCACACCGACCAAAATGGGTGAGTTGATGGGGGTTAAAAACACCTGATTAATCACCCCGGCACCTAGGTGAATATGCGCTCCGCCCATACCCCCAAACCCGCCGCCACACTGCCAAAGTGATCACCATCGACAATCGCTATATCGTCGCCAAATAATTCGCGCACCACTTGGCGAATGAGCGGCGATTTAGCGCTGCCGCCAGTGATATAAACGATGTGCGGTTGCACACCCGCCTGCCGCGTTGCTTCGCTGATCAGCGCGGCGATTTTTTGCAACAGCTGTTCGCTGACGTGAGCGTAATCCTGCGCGCTGCACTGCGGCGCCAAACCTTCCTCGATAAAACCCAATGGAAAACTGTGATGCGCTTGTGCCGAAAGCGCAATTTTACCCAGCTCCGCCTGGTGCACCACGGCAAAATTATGTTTGCCTTCGCGCATTTTTATTAAGCGCGCAAGCAATTCCGGCTCATGGGTTTCGCGGGTTAATCGCTCCAATAAAAAACCGGTTTTGGCATCGTAAAAATCAGTTTGTGCGCCTATATCGTTAATAGCCATCGCATTCACAAACGGCATGAGCGGCATGGGTAAGCCGGTTTTTAATGGCGACAACATACCAAAATGGGGCATCAATATTTTTTGCGCGAGCTGGATATCAAAATCGTTACCGCCGATACGCTCACCGGTGTGACCGAGAAAATCCTGCGCCCGATCCAGTTGCCGAATATGCTGCGGGCCCATCAGCACCATGGAGCAGTCGGAAGTACCACCGCCCACATCGACTACCAATACCGTTTTGTTTTCGGTTAAGCGTGTTTCAAAATCAAAACCGGCGGCGAGCGGTTCAAACAAAAATTCTATATCGCGAAAGCCAATACGTTTTGCTGCCGCCGCCAAAATCGTTTGCGCTTGAGCATTACTTTCCTGCGCATTAATACCTTGAAAGTTAACCGGACGACCAATCACCACTTGGGTGATATTGTTTTGCAGCTGCTGCTCAGCGCGGTTTTTAACGTTGAGCATCATGGCGGCAACCACGTCCTCAAAAAAATCCACCGACTGTTGACGCAAACCACTCGCACCTAAAAACGATTTAGGCGATTTAATAAAATAACCTTCACCCGGTGCAGAAATATAATGGTCGATCGCCTCCGCGCCAAAAAAGATTCCCTCGTGCGCATGATCAAGATCATGTTCCATTTTTCCTGCGCGCGCCTGACTTAACAGCGCCGCCCGACCCTGGGCATAAACACGTTTATCCGCATCATCGGTTAATTGCGTTGCCACCAACTCGGCGATGAACGAGCGCTCCAATGCGTAGAGGGTGGAGGGTACAAACGCGTCATTGCCGTAGAGTGGGATTAACTGCGCTTGTCCTTCATTGATAAATGACATAGCGCAATTGGACGTACCGTAATCAAAACCAACAAACATTATTCACCCGTTAAATAGCGACGCTCGAGGTGCGCCTTAAAGTGGCTGGCATTGAGCGGCTCGCCAGTTGCAGCAATCATTAATTCATCGGTCGAGCGCAAACTCGCTTGCGACCAAATATTCACGCTCAACCAAGCGAACAGTTCGCCTAAATCGCCGGCGGCAATCTTACTACGCAATTGTGGAATCATACGCTCTGCCGCAGCGAATTCCTGCGCCGCATACATAGCCCCTAAGGTATAGGAGGGGAAATAACCAAAAGCGCCGCCCGCCCAATGAATATCCTGCATACAACCGTGGCGATAATTTCCTGCAGTGCTCAGCCCCAAATATGCCTGCATTTTTTCGTCCCACAAGGCAGGAATATCATCCACTTCGATATGCCCTTCAATCAGCGCACGCTCCAATTCGTAACGCAAAATTACATGGGCGGGATAGGTCAGCTCATCGGCATCCACGCGAATAAAATCGCGCTTAACCCGAGTATTGAGTGCGTAAATATTGTGTGCACTCAATGCCACATCTTGCGTGCGCGCCAAAAATTCTGCCGCCATAGGTGCGAGCAATTGTGCAAATTCCGCTGAGCGCGCCAATTGCATTTCAAAAAATAAACTCTGCGACTCGTGCACGCCCATCGAGCGCGCCTCACCTACCGGCAAGCCCGCCCACGCTGCGGGCAAGTTTTGTTCATAGCGCGCGTGACCGGTTTCGTGGATTACGCCAAACAGTGCTTTCATAAAATCGCTTTCGTCGTAGCGGGTAGTAATGCGTACATCCGTCGGCACGCCGCCACAAAATGGATGAGCACTTACATCCAGGCGGCCGTGATTAAAATCAAAGCCAAGCAGCCTCATTGCCGCCAGCCCCAATTCTTTTTGTTGCGCGATGGGAAACGGCCCTTGCGGGACGATAACTTTTTGTGTTGCCTGCAGCGCTTCCGCGCGCACAATAAAATCCGGCAGCCAGGTTTTTACCTCGCCAAACAACACATCAAGCGTTGCACTGCTCATGCCTGGCTCGTAGATATCCAACATGGCGTCATAGCTGCTCAACCCCGCTGCCGCCGCGCGAATAGCAGCCTCCTCCCGCGCCAATTCCACCACCTTGGCGAGATTGGTTTTAAACCCCGTCCAATCGTTATTGATGCGCTGTTCGCGCCAGGCGTGCTCACATTCGGAATTGGCCAGCGATTGCGCCATCACCAATTTTTCCGGCAACAACGTCGCTTGTTGCCAGCGGCGCTTAATAGCAGCGAGACTTGTTTTTTCGGCGGGCGATAAACTTTCATTTTCCGCCGTCGCAATCCAGTCGCCTAATTGCGGCGCCGTTGTCAGTTGATGAATTAACACCGACAGCTCAGCCATGGCTGCACCGCGGGCATCGTTACCGCCGGCAGGCATCATCGCCGCCTGATCCCAGTGGCTGATAGAAGCGAGGTGTTCAAAGTGAGAAATTTTGACAAAGTGTTGCTGCAGTTGTTGATACGACATAGAAACTCTCATTCACATTGACTGGCGCGAAGAAGCGCCATGTTGATCAATTCAAGGATTTATTCGCACGCAATTGCTCAGCCATCAAATCAATAAAGCTGCGAATTTTGGTGGAAGTATAACGCCCCTCACGATGCACAATATGAATTGGCACAGGAGCGGTTTCGTATTCACTCAATAAAATTTTCAATTTGCCGGAATCAATTTCGGGGGCAACCTGATAGGACATCAAGCGGGCAATTCCCAAACCACGAACCGCCGCTTCAATCGCTGAATCATTACTGGAGACGCTCAAGCGCGGTTTGATGCGCACAACCCAAGGCGTTTTATCCTGCATAAAACGCCACTCAACATTGGCACCGAGACTGGTAGCTACGATAATCGAGTGCCCCGTCAGCGCATCCGGATTTTCAGGTACCCCCTGACGGGCAAGGTAATCTGGCGACGCACAAAGCACACGGCGCACACGGCCCACGCGCAGCGCATTAAAACTGGAATCGCCCAGTTCGCCAATGCGCAGTGCAACATCCACGCCCTCTTCCAATAGATTCACTACGCGATCAACAAACAGTGCCGATACTTCAGCCGCTGGGTAGCGCTGCAAATAATCGACTATCGCCGGCATAACATAGATCCGCCCGAACAATACCGGCGCGGTCACGGTTAAATGTCCACGCGGCTCGCTATTAACACCGATGGCCGCCTCGTCCGCTTCATCGGCTGCCGCAATTACGCGCCGGGCATCATCCAGGTAACGCTGCCCAGCATCGGTTGCACGCACATAACGTGTGATGCGATTCAGTAGCCTGACCCCAAGGCGAGCCTCCAAATCAGCTACCGCCCGCGTGACAACCGGAGGTGATATTCCCAACCGCCGCGCCGCTGCCGCAAAGCCCTCACATTCGGCAACCGCCACATAGATTTGCATTTCAGTAAGTCTATCCACGGATTATTCCTTTTTTGGAAACAATCAATTAATAAGCGTGAGTATTCTTTACATTGCTAGTGGTTGGCAATATGAACTTCCACCCATTGCTATTTATCTCAACAGGAACACACCATGAGCCGCATCAACACAGTAACCGACCTCACCGCATCCGACGAACAGACCGCGCTGTTTAAAGCGATTCAGCAAAAAATTGGCATGGTGCCGAATTTTCTGCGCGTACTTGCCAATTCCCCCGCTGCGCTGCGCGCCTTCCTTGGCTTACATGGAATTGCCAGTGAAGGCAGCCTGGATTTACCAACCCGCGAGCGCATTGCACTGGCGATCGCACAACAAAATGCTTGCGACTATTGTTTATCTGCGCATTCAGCGATTGGAAACCACGCTGGGTTAAATCCAGCGGAAATAGATGCAAATCGCAAGGGCACCAGTCAGGACACCAAAGCCGTCGTGGCAGTAAAACTGGCGCGCTCGCTGCTTGAGCACAAGGGCGAGATTACGACTGCAGAACTGCTCGAAGCGCGCAATGCAGGTTATTCAGACGCAGACATAGTAGAAATTATTACCCATGTGGGAATGAATTTATTGACGAACATTTTAGGCAAAGCCAGCCGCGTGGAAATTGATTTCCCGAAAGTGACAGCTAACAGCTAAACCGGCGCCTATGCAAATGATGCTGGCAGGAAATTTTTAACGAGGTAGTTATTATGTCGCGTGCATTTTCTGATATCACTTTCACACCCAGCGTCAAAGCCGCACAAGAGTTTTATGGCAGCCGGGAGGGAAATCGCAATTTCGAATTGGCGAACGAGCCGCGCAACAGATTAACGGAAGCCGAAATTCAATTTATTCGGGCACGCGACAGTTTGTATCAGGCAACCGTGGGCGAAAATGGCTGGCCTTATGTGCAGCATCGCGGCGGCCCTGTTGGCTTTTTAAAAGTGTTGGATACAAGCACAATTGGTTTTGCTGATTTTCGTGGCAACCGGCAGTATCTCAGCGTGGGCAATATTACCGCCGATGAGCGAATCAGCCTGATACTGATGGACTACCCACGACAGCGCCGGTTAAAACTCTGGGGGCGTGCACGTATTGTGCATGAGGCTGAGCAACCAGAGATTCTTGCTGCCGTAGAAGATCCCGCTTATCGCGCCCGCATTGAACGCGCGATTGTAATCAGCATCGAGGCGTTTGATTGGAATTGCCCGCAGCATATTACGCCGCGTTTTTCTGCAGATGAAATACGGGCCTATATCGACCCAATCATCGCCGAGAACGAAAATTTAAAACTCCAATTACAAATGCTGCTAAAAGACCAAGCCCCCCGTTAGCCTGCAATTGAAAAAGGAAATATAGCTATGACTGAATCTCGCCCACCCGAGCCTCCGCTTCCACCGCAGAGAATAACCCTGTGATCACCTCGGGTACAAATGGGCGACCGCGCTCATTGAGTGAGGTGCCAGTAATTTTGGCGGAGAGCATTAATTTATTGTCGCGCTTACGATAGATATTTTGCAAAAAATCAAACCGCACCCGCGATGACAGTTCAACATTTACCGTGACATAAAATTCATCGCCACTCACCAGCGGCAATTTGTAATCCAACTCGGCGCGCACTACTACCAAGTGAATTTTCTGGCGCGTCAGCTCGGCAAAATCCACACCTTTGGCAAGCAAGTATTCGTGGCGGGCATGCTCCAAATAATTTTGGTACACGCTGTTGTTCACTATGCCCTGCATATCGCATTCGTAGTCGCGCACTTTGAAATCGAGCGTAAATAATTCCTTATCCATCACCATTGCCCTTATTTAACGACCGATGCAAATACATCGAAATAAGTCGGGAAAGTTTTGGCGGTACATTTGGGGTCGTTAATGCGCACTGGCACGCCGCCAAAGGTCGCGAGCGAAAAGCACATCGCCATACGGTGATCGTCATAAGTATCAATCGCCGCATTCGGGATTAAATTTTTCACCGGCGTAATACGCAGCCAATCGTCGCCCTCTTCCACAATCGCCCCCAACTTGCGCAATTCAGTCGCCATCGCCGAAATACGATCGGTTTCTTTCACGCGCCAGCTGGCGATATTGGTCAAACGCGAGGGGCCATCGCAAAACAACGCAACTACTGCAAGGGTCATGGCTGCATCGGGAATATGATTGAAATCGCGATCAAAAGCTTTAAGCGGCAGCGAGGGTGCCGAAGCCTCAATCCAGTTCTCGCCTTTGGTGATGGTCACACCGATTGCTTCCAGTGCATCGGCAAACGCCACATCACCTTGAATGCTGTTAGCGCCGACGCCTTGCACCCGCAACGGGCCACCACCCAACGCACCAGCGGCAAGGAAGTAAGACGCCGAAGAAGCATCACCCTCAACAAACACTGTGCCGGGGCTGGTATAACCGGTCGCCGCTGGAACCGTAAAACGCTCCCAACCATCGCGCACCACGTTTACGCCGAATTGCGCCATCAGTTTGAGGGTGATTTCAATGTAAGGCTTGGAAATCAGCTCACTCACCAACTCGATGTGGGTTTCCTTGCCAGTCATGGGCAGCGCCATCAGCAGCGCGGTAAGAAATTGACTGGAGACATCGCCGCGAATTTTGATACTGCCGCTGGCAGCGATTTGCGCCGGCTTGATCAACAGTGGAGGAAAACCTTCCTGCCCCAGATAAGTAATGTCCGCCCCGATTTGACGCAGCGCATCCACCAAATCGCCAATCGGGCGCTCGTGCATACGCGCCACACCGTGCAACTTATAGGTGCCGCCACTCAGCGCCAGCGCCGCAGTCAGCGGGCGAAACGCCGTACCGGCGTTGCCGAGGAATAAATCCGCCTCTTTATTAGGAAAAATGCCGCCGGTACCTACCACACGGTAATCCATCTCGCCGGTTTTGGTCACACTCACACCCAGCGCCGCCAAGGCTTCCAACATCCGGTCGGTATCGTCAGACTTCAGCAGATCACGAATATCCGTCTCGCCCTGCGCCAATGCCGCCAGCAGCAGCGTGCGATTGGAGATACTCTTGGAGCCGGGCAAATGCACAACGCCCTGGGCGCGGGTAACGGGAGCGAGATCGAGAAATTCCATCGTGAACCTATTTATCGGTGGGTTTGCGGGATGAGTTAGGCAAGCAATAAAACAAAGCGCGCATGATACCCCCATCCGCCGCCGCTGGCATTATCACAAAGGTGATTTTTGGGGTTGACAGCACGCCCTTCAGTCGCCAAAATGCGCGCCTCATTTATGGCTAGATAGCTCAGCCGGTTAGAGCACAGCACTCATAATGCTGGGGTCGGCGGTTCAAGTCCGCCTCTAGCTACCATATTTGATAAAGCCAGCTTGGTGAAAACCTCGCTGGCTTTTTTATTGGATTGAATTTGGTCAAGTGTTAATACGGCGCGCACTTACAGAAGGAGAGTTTCGCTAATCCTCCCTCTTTCCCATCAAATCCTTCAAATTCGCAAAAGGGTTGTGCGTGGCGGGTTGGATTTTCTTTTCGGTGGTTGCGCCATAGAGTACGTATTCGTGGAACTTGGTGTGTTCGTGGTCGTGGCAGTAGATGCAGAGCAACTCCCAGTTGCTGCCGTCGGCGGGGTTGTTGTCGTGGTTGTGATCGCGGTGATGGACGGTGAGTTCGCGCAGGTTGGAATAAGTGAACTCACGTGCGCAGCGGCCGCAGACCCAAGGGTACATTTTTAAGGCGCGATCCCGATAACCTTGCTCTTGTTTTAAATAGGTCGTGGTGCGGCCAAGTTTGTCGGTGGTCATGTGTGCGCCTGTTGATTGGATTATTGGCAAAGGTTATGTAATTTGGCGTATTGCAGGAGCATGATAGTTTTTCCGTCCATGATCTCGCCCGATTTAATCATCGCGTAAGCAGCATCAAACTTGAGCTCAAGTACTTCAATATTTTCTTGCTCATGCTCCAAGCCACCACCTTCGGACACTTTCATATTTTCGCTATATTCCGCGATAAAAAAATGTACGATTTCTGTAACTGACCCAGGCGACATATAGGCTTGAAATATTTTTGTTACCTTTTCGATTTTATAGCCGGTCTCTTCTGCTGCTTCCTTTTTAATACAATCTTCAGCATTGTGTTGATCGAGTAAACCGGCGCAGGTTTCAATCAGCATGCCGTCGCTATTGCCATTCACGTAAGTCGGCAGACGAAACTGGCGCGTCAGAATTACTGTGCCTTTGTCGGTATTGTATAAAAGAATGGTTGAACCATTACCTCTGTCGTAAGCCTCACGCTCTTGTTTACTCCACTCACCATTGGGTTTTTGATATTCAAACGAATATTTATTCAAGGTGTACCAATTATCGGAAAGCAGGGTTTTAGTGAGGTTTTTGATCTTTGCGGACATGCTTTTCTCTCATTCATGGAATAGAATCGGCCAACGGATTTTGGCAACACTATAATCGAAAGCTCAAGGAGGAACTATGCAGAAGTTGTTAATCATTTCTACCGCACTCGCGGCATTAAGCCTGCCCACACTAGCCCTCGCCAATGACTGCGGTCAGTGGCAATCCAAATTAAAATCCACCCAGCGCAAACTTAATAATGGCGGCAATCAAAGTCAGGTCAGGCAATGGGCCAAGGAGCGGGATTATTATGCGGACACGCTGGATAGATGTAATAAAAAAGCGGGGACACATCGCTGGATTGAAACGGCGAACAATCCCTCAACCTCCCGCCACACACCTACGCGCGGTAAACGCGAGAAGCCGCGTGCGCTAAACACTGAAAACCCACAGCTGCAACAACTTATTGCGACCTGCAATTATTGGATCGACCAGTACAACACCAATGCCAGCGACACCAATTACACCTACCAAACCACGGCCTGCCGCCACGCAGACCAGATGATGGCAGAGGCTGACTCGCCGCCCACAAAACACAATACCTTCGCGCCGACACGTTCACTCAAGGAATGCGTAAAACCTGACAATCGCATTGATGAAGATGTGAAACGCTGTATGCAGGGGCAAATGGAGCCGCAGTGGCGAGTGAACCGATGAGAGCAAACGTATATCAGACTCGCTGGCGCTCTGATTTTCACAAATTAAAAATGATTTAAACGCCAAACAAATACTGTGAACATAAAAATTTATGCTGCTGCGTAAAAATATCGCACAGAAGATGATTTAGGCGACATAAATTTTATTTAGCTTTTTGCTGGGACACAAACGGTGGTGTCTTGTTTGGCGCTTCATTACTCTAGGTCAGCAAATGAACAATTCATTTGCATAACCGACCTTTAAACGAATGAGGATTCAATCATGCAAACTACTAATTCTTCTGTTGCTTTCCGTGCTGACGACGTTCTTAACAGCTTTCCAACTGCCAAAGCCTGGCCAATTGCGCCGCAAACTTACTATCAAAAATTTGAAACGTCGCTCAAGCATTCCAATGCAACACAGAACGTGTATTTCTCCAACTTTTTTGAATGGCAAGGTGCAGTGAGAGAGCGCTGGTTCTTTGAGTGCATCTCTAACGATATGCTGCAAGATCAAGGCGTATTTATTACCAAACGCGCGCACAATGAGTACCTGAAAGAGGCCTTCCCCTTCCAGACAGTCACCTGCTCACTCAATGCGTTTAACATTCAAAAATGTTCGTTCTACTTGCTGTTCAGCTTTTATATTAACGATGAACTGGCATCGCGCGGCTATCAGCAAATCGTATTTGCCGACAAGGAAAAACGCATTGCACGCCTGCCCGACCAGATCATCCGCAAGATCAAAAAGTTTGAGCGCACGGATATCGATTTGGACGATTTGAAGTAAACCGCACAACGCTTTAACCAGCGACAACCCGGCATAACAAAATGAAAAGGGTGCACTTATAACTACGCTGATAGACCACATCCAACGTCTTGGCTGCTATAACTGTAGCCAGGACGTTGCTTTTATCGCGGATTAGCCACAGCAGATCGCGGGATTAATCCCACGAGCGGCTGTATAAAAGCAGATCTTTTGTATATATTTAAGTCAGGCGCCCAACAATAACCCTCAACCGCCACCATCAACGCATTCGCCGATAACAGGACACCACCTTGAAATCCAAGATACCGCTGTTTTTTTATCCTGCACAAATCGTGTTTATTGACGACAATCCGGATTTTCTTGCCTCGCTGGATATGGTTTTTTCCAACGAGTACAACCTGAAGCTGTTTGATAATGCTCTGTCCGCCCTCGAGTACATTAATGCACCCAAGCCGGCAACCCGCTCAAGCCACAACAAAAACGCCCCTGAGCTTGCAGGCGACTCCGACAAGTGGGTCAAAAAGGTACTCAATCATTCCCACTTAAAACAGCGCAACAATGAGCGCGACATGGAAATCTCCGTGGTGGTTGCCGACTTCTCCATGCCGTCACTGAATGGCATTGAGTTTTGCAAAAAAATAAATAATCCGGCCATCAAAAAAATACTTTTAACCGGCCATGCCACACCCAGCGACGCAGTCACCGCATTTAACGAAAATATTATTCATTACTACATTAAAAAAAGTGATGAAAACATGCTGGAACAGCTGACCAACGCCATCAACAAATTACAAAATGCCTACTTTCAGGATTTAACCAGCCACATTAAAAATGAAGCGGTAGATGTAAACACGCCATTTTTTGCCGACGCAGAATTGGCCGATTATTTTCAAAAGGTATGCAGCGAATTGGATGTCAAAGAATATTTTTACCTGTCCAATCCCTCGCGCTTTACCTTGCAAACACGCGATGGCAGTGAATCACTCTGTTTGATTTACACCGAAGAGGATATTGCCGAGCACTTGAAAATTCTGGAAGAAGAGGATGCACCCAGCGATTTGATCCAGCGCATTGCCTCTCGTGACTTCATTCCCCTGTTCAACTCAGAGGATGGCTTTTACGAACCGGAAAGTTTTAATCACAGCGTGAATATTTATCCCGCACAGAAAGTAACAGGCAAAACCAATTATTACTGCGCCGTTATTCCGCAACATGAAATATGCACCGCACAACCGCACATCAGCCCTGTCGCCAACCGGGGCAAGTTGCACTAACACTTGCCCTGGCGCTACGGCGCTTACTTTTTAAATGACAAGGTAAAGCGGGTGTATTCGCCCAGTTTGGATTCGCAGGTAATATTGCCGCCAAAAGATTCCATCACCTTGCGGCAAAATGTCAGCCCTACACCCGAGTTGTTGCTGCGGTCTTTGGTAGTAAAAAAGCGATCAAAAATGTGCGGCAGAATTTTTTCATCTATGCCAACACCATTATCCAAAAACTCGAGCCGATTACCTGCCTGATCCGCAATAATAGTGATATTAATGCTGCCGCGCTCTTTGCCGCGCAATGCATCCAGCGAATTTTTAATCAGGTTGATCAATACAAAGGTGAGAAATTCGTTAGAGGCCAACACCACAAAATCGGCTTTAACATCGACATTAACGATCTTTTCTGCATCGTTTTTATAAGGCACCCGGCTCACCGCCAACTCAACGCATTCCTTCATGGAAAAATGTTTAAAATCCTTTTCATTTAAATAATGGGCGGTGGTTAACGCCATGAGCATGTCGATGGCGTGATTAGCCTGCACCACCTCGCGCTCGAGAATTTTGGCAGTGCGTCCCAAATGTGCCAGCGTTTGTTCGCTGATTGACTGCTTCAACAACCCCTCTTCGCGCGCGAGGTTGTATCCGGCAATCAGTTCCGGTAGATACTCGGTTAATACCCGCGCCTGTAATTTTAACGACGCCAGCGGCGTGCGCATTTCATGGGCGATACTCGCCACCAGCATGCGCGAATCATCCATCGCGTGGTAGCGCACAGTGGCTAGCGCAATCAAGCCCAGACCTACCGCGATAAACACCACACCGGGTGGGTAAAATTCAAAACCGTAGTTGCATAAATAATCCACCGCCGAGAGCGAGAAAATCAGCAGCGCTACACTGCAATATTGCAGCTTGGTTTTCTCACCGGCTTGCACCAGTTTTTGTTTTTGATAGGCGAGATACAGCCCGTAAACCACCACCGTACTGGTCTGCAACACATGCAGTATGTGCAAAATGCCAGCCTTAGGATAAAAGCCCCAAAAATAATGGTAGTTGCCATTAATGACCAGATCCGTGGTGACATGAGTTGCAGCGAGAAAAATAGAAAAGATATAAGAGGCATAGACTTTGCGTTTATGGTTTTGCTGCCCCGTCAACTCCACCAGAAAATGAAACAAACTGGTCGGCAAAAATAAAATCAGCAACCAACCCAAATCAATCAGGTTTTGCGCCAGTTTTTCGTTTTCTACCTGAAACAAAATCGCCCACACAAACTGCCAGAAAAACGTGGTGATACACAGAATCAAAAACGCAGCCGTCACTCGGTTCAAACCTTTGGAGTGCGCCACATAAAGGCCGAAGAATAAAAATAGAAACGCCACTATGGCGGGTAATATCGAATACATGGGTTGTCAGCTGCATGAAGATTGAAGCTGAATTCTGCGTGCTTGGCACCGCTTTGTCATCTGTTAATAAGCAAAAAAACCTGATGCCAGTATGGCATCAGGTTTTAATCGCGTCGGAGCTTGTACTTAAGGCAGAGTAAGCACCAAGCGCTTCACGCTAATCGCCTTGCTCGCTGAGCCGGTAAAGCTTTCACCGTAGGAGAGGCTGGTAGTGCTAACGCTTATGCTGGTGGAAGTAATGGCATAGCCAGGTGCTTTTACCGTCCAGCTCAGGTTTTTGGTGGCACCGTCAGCAATGCTGCCCGCACTTTGGGTTTGCGCGCCAGCTACCAGCGAGAATCCCGCCGGTAAATTGATTTTGACGTTTACATTGTGCGCGTCCAAATCACCGGTATTTTTCACCGCCACTGTGTAGGTGAAGTTGGTGCCTGTAAGTACACTCGCCGGTGCAGTGATGCTGTTGGAAAATACCGGGCCGGTAGCAGCGACAAAATTTTCTTCGGTCGCCAGCGAGAAGGGCTCGCTGCTCGCACCATCAAAAGCACTGCTGTAAGCATATACTTTGACGACAGCCGATTGAGTCGCGGTGGCTGCTACCTGATGCACGTTGTCGCGCACGCTGGTGTCTGAATCCAACTGACTATTGCTTGGTTCTGAATAAAGTTTCAAATCCAAATCCGACAGCGCGCGGAAACTGGTTGGCGTGGCGGCGTTGTTGTAATCCACATCTCGTTCCCACACCAGCGTTGCCTTATCGCCGTTATACATTGTGCCCTTGTAGAGCTTGAAGCTACCGGATTGCCCTTTGGGTTTGACCGAGTTAGCAAAAAAGTCGTTGCGATGGAAGTGAGCGTGCGCCAAATCCAGATAGCCCCAACCGTAGGTTTTATTCCACTCTTTACCGGTTTTTGGACCGTCATCGGCAGTGGATTGGGTGTCGCTATCCTCCCAGGAATCGGCGGTATTGATCAGCACCGCTTTGATGGAGCGCGGATCCCAGTTACCGGCATCAGTCAATAAGAGTGTCGCTGCGCCGACTTTGGGCGCCGCTGAACTGGTGCCGCCCATGTCCGAATAACCACCGGATGCATTACAACTGCGGGTTTGATTGCCCGGCGCAGACAGGTCAGGTTTTTTGCGGTTATCCACGGTTGGCCCACGGCTGCTCGAGGCGGTAATCACATCATCAGCGCGCGACACTGTATTGTTGTCCGCCATGTTTGCCACGGTGAGGCCGTTGTAGTTGGTGGCCGGCACGGTCATGGTGTTGGTGCCAAAACCTTGATTGCCCGCTGACTTGGCCCAGTTGGTGGCGTAATCAAACACCACACCATCCACAAAACGCGAGAGCGGATGCCAATCACTGCCGGTCGCATCGCCATTACCCCAGGAGTAGTTAATCACTTCTGGATCATCGCCCGCCGAGCGCAGCATCCAATCCGCACCGGCCATAGTGGTCGCTTCATCGCCGGCATTCTCCACCAGGATAGAATCCAACCCAAAGGCCAAGCCGCGACGGGTGGCATCGGTGCCTGCATACATACAGGCCACGCCGGTACCGTGATTGCCATTGCCCGCAAAATTTTCATAGAAGGTGTGGGTGTTCAGGCCGGTATGGGTTTCCAGCACACCATCATCGATCACGCCTACATCCCAGATACCACCATCGAAACCGGTATTCCACCAGGTATCTGCACCGAGCGATGCCGCCTGATTATCCAATTCGGCTTTGCCGGGTGTGTTGTAGATAACCTCGGCTACACCTTGCAGTGCGCCAAGTTCCTTTAAAGCTGAAGCCGGGATAACAGCGCTGATGGCATTAGTTGTCACCAGTTTTTCCTGCACCTTGGCACCCAAGCGGGTGATGGCATCCAACTGCGATTCCTGCACACGGGTTACCGCCAGCTCCGATTCGCGTGCAATTTCCTGACGAACTTTTCGCATCAGGCTTTCACGCTGTTCATTGAGCGCGCGGATTTCTTTTTTATCGGCATCGGTAATGTACTGGGCCAACAACTTGCTGTGTTCGACTTCCTTGTCTTTGCTGGCCAGTGTTTCCTTGGTGAGATAGCGATCGTAAATAGCCCGTACTCGCGCCGCCAAACCATCGATATCGCGCTCGTATTGCGCATTTAATTTACGGGCGATAGCGCGCTGGGGTTGCTCGCCAAAAATGATGATCACCGGCAGCGACGCCTGTTCTGCAGCCATACGCTCCAAAACAGGGTCGATACGCACCACGGTGTCAATACGGGGAACTTCGGTTTTTTTATCCGTATCTGCCAGAACTCCGCCAGCAGAACAGGAGATTGCAATCAAGATTGCATGAGTGAGTGGTTTAACAATAGCGTGAGACTTTTTCATGATGAGATCCTTCCAGATTAATAACCAACATTTGGCACTAGGTGCCGCTCCTTTTATGCCCAGTCGCGCAACCTTTGCACTTGGACAATAGAGCCATTGTGGCCTTAACCCTGGAGGATCTCCGTATCAAAATCCGCTGGTTTTTTGTGATTTATTCACCTAAAACAATCGTTTTTCGTCATGCCCGCCAACGCGGGCATCCATAACAAATTATTTCAAAGAGGGAGCAATGCGCGCCGCCAACAAAATCAGCCCCGCAAAAATCGCCAATAACAGCCACTGGGAGCGGCCATGGGTTTGATCGTTCTGGATAAAATCCTGCAGCCCTGCGGGAGCGGCAGATTGCGCCACAGCCAGCTCACCCACCGGCACTTCCGGCACCGACGCCACCAGAACGGCGCCCGCCGCACAGTCACGCCCGCCAGCAGGTTCCTGCACAGCAGTATCACAGCCGGGCTGAACTGCCGGCATTACACTGGAAAATACGGGTACAGAGAGGGGGATTAACAGAAAAATAACAAATAAGAGGAATAGATGAATCCGGTTCATTTGCAAGACTCCTTTGCAAGATAAGCACTTTTGCCGCAAACGTAACCGGGCGCCCTGCCAACCGGCATAACCCGACCGTCCCTGACCGACAAAACCGCTGTTCCGCTCGCCTATCCCTGCAGACGCCCTGCTACAACAGCCACCATACCCGAACGAGAGGATGAAAACTGTGACAAATTGTTAGAGAGGATTGTGATTTATTCACATAAAAAAGCGACCACCGGGGTCGCTTTTGGACAGATTACAATTGAAGTATATATTCAATGACGCCTTACAATAATCTCTGGATCAAGCTCTTTACCATTAACAATAACGCCGTAGCTAAACTTGAGCTGGCCATTTTTACGATATTCCTCTACAAACTCGCGCTGATCAAAAACCTCACTGGGAACATCAATTTTAACCACGCCGCCTCTGGATGGATTATCTATTTTTCGATTAGGACTTTTCTTATTCTTGAATGTTACTGTGAACTCATCCGGCCCAGCAAAAAGGATTTTTTGCCCTGGGGCAACAATAATTTCTTTAGCGGCCACAAACGGAATCCCGTTTTTATCAACACCAATACCCACAACCGCAGTATTGGTTCCAGCCATAGGATAAATAGTGTGATGATTTTTAACTTCCGAACTGATAGCTGAACAGCCAGTAACAATGAGAACACCACATAGCGCAATCAACTTGATAAAAAATTTCATATTAAACCTCCCGGTTTATTAAATGTAGTTAATGAGTCCGATCAAATAAATCACTAAATCTTGGCTCCTTTAGTACACCAAAGTCAGGATTAGCGAGCAGCAATTTATCTGAATACTTAGATTCGAGCAATTTCTTAGCATAACTCTTTATTTTTCCATCATTTTTTTCGGCAATAGCAACCCTCAATTTACACGACAACACCTCTATACTCTCTCCATCCAACTTAGATGCAAAAGAAATAGAATTTTCGGCATCAGAAATTTTACCAAAATAGGCCTGAGCAATAGCGAGATAACGGTAGCTCTTTGCAATATTAGGGTTAATCTGAATTTCTTTACGAGCCAACTGAATTGCATTTTTAAAATAGAAAATAGCCAGATCTTCTTTCCCTGGAATGTATTTATAGGTATCAGCAACATAAACCATGAACTGATAATTTTCAGGCTCCAGCCTCATTGCTTCTTTATATGAAAGCAAAGCTTGGTCAAAATTTTTGGATAAGTAATACATGCTTCCAATATTTGCAAAAATCATGCTGTGCGGCTCTAATTCTGCAGCCATACTGAAATATTGAGCGGCCTTATCGAAGTTGGCATTGAACAGATTCATAGCTGCAATATTGTTTAGTGCCAAAGTATTATGCGGCGTGATATCAAGAATTTTCTCATATATACCTATAGCTTCATTGTATTTTCCATTCCTAAACAAATGATAACCATAACCATCATACGCAATCCAATTTTCAGGAAATTTTCTTATAGCTTCAATATGAAGTTTTTCAGCCTTTTCTTTTTCACCTGTATCGTTATATACAGCAGCCAATTCAACAATCACCGCAACATCGTCCGCACTGATCGAAATAGCTTTCTCAAGATATTTAGTTGCAGCATCATATCTACCCATCTCTGAATAAATTCGCCCTATCGCTTTGTAGGCTTTTATAGACCTGTCATCGTATTCTAGTGCTCTCAGACAATATCTCTCTGCTTCATTTAACCAATGTGCCGACTTAACCTGTTCGTACTTAAGACGATAAGCTTCACACAGCCCAGTATTTGCCAAAGAAAATTTTTCATCATGAACTAATGATGTATTAAATAATTGAACTGAAGAATCTATAGTTTCATGAGAAGGAGATTTTGCAAGATACTCAATTCCGCGCAAATAATAATCATAAGCCGTTACATCCCCCGTCAACCTCAAAGGTGCAGGCCGAAAGTTTTGCAAGTCAAATTCATCCGCCAAATACCGCGCAATTTCCCCCACCAACCTATCCTGCAAAATAAAAATATCCTGATAGGTGCCATCCAATTTTCCACCGGCGATTTGCACATTATCTTTGCGGCGAAATAAACGGTAGGCGATGCGGAGATTATCGCCGAGCCGCTGTACGCTGCCCTCCAAACGAATGGGAGCGCGAATACCTTCTTTGGAATCTACAATATAAACATCGCGCATATCTGCTAATTGCGAGCGCACCGCTTCGGTGATCCCGGCGGAGAAATAATCGGCATCGGCCTTTTCATTCATTAAATTTTGGAAGTCGGCGATCTCCACATAGTTGGCGGCATAACCCGGCACCAACCAGCGCGGAACAAAATAAAAACCGGCGGCGATAAACGCGAGCAAACAAGCGGTTAATGGGTAGCGATAGGCGATAATTTTTTTATTGAGGCCGCGCAGAAAATAATGCAGGTGATCGCGCCAATTTATGCCCGCGGGCTTGATAAGGTAAACCCGAATTTTTTGTTCTATATTTTTTAACGCCTGCCCCCCAAGGCGTTTGGCGGGCGCCGAAAGGCTGTAACGGATTTCATCGTATACGGTTTGCGAAATGCAAATACCGTCGGCAACAGCGAGGGGCTCCAAGCGGGCGGCGATATTTACTGTGTCACCAAAAACCGCATTGTCGCGCAGTGCAACTTCACCTTTGTGCAAGCCGATACGGGTTTGCAGGCGCGGTAATTTTTTGTCGCGCAGTGTATTAAAGGTTTGCAGGTGTTGTTGAATGGCTATGGCGGCAGCGGTAGCACTGGCGGCGGTGTCAAAACGCGCAAAAATCGCATCGCCAATACACTCCACTAATTGGCCGCCCTGCGCTTCAATATGGGAGAGTAAAATATTGCGATACTCGCCCAGCATGTCTATCGCCATGGCCTCATTGCGCCCCATAAGGCGCGAATAGCCGACGATATCCGTGAACATGAGAGTCTGTTCACAATGGCGTGAATCTGCAGCAGCCATAGGCCGATAGCTCTCCGTGCGACAATAGGGGAAATATAAAACGGAATTATGATCCTTGCCCGGCAAAAATGGGCATAAGTAGTGGCGATTATTGTGTGTTTTGATGACAATAACAATTCATTTTCTTTACTGGGAACTAGACCACCATGTTGCAGAGCGTCCGTTTATTCGCCGCCGTTCCAGCGCATTATCTTGCGCAGCTGGAAAAACACAGTGTATTGCGCAAGTACCCTAAAAATACCGTGCTGGTTACCGAGGGGGATGAGTCGAGCCATTTGTACGTAATTCGCAAAGGCACGGTGAGCGCCTACTTGACCAATGACGAAGGACGCCAGGTAAATTTAAATTACATGCAGGATGGCGATTACTTTGGCGAGCTGTCGCTGCTGGACGGCCAACCACGCTCGGCCTCGGTAATAACTTTGAGCGATTGTGAAGTGTTGATGCTACCCAAAGCCAGCGTGCACGAGCTGATGCGCGAGTACCCCGACTTCGCATTGATGATGCTTACCGAACTGACCCGCCGCGTGCGCGAACTGACCGATAGCGTAAAAGATTTAGCCTTGCTGGATGTGTACGGACGCGTGAGCAGCACGCTGGAAAAATTATCGGATGAGGATAAACGTATCCACAACCCCAAAGTGACCCATCAGGACATAGCGAATATGGTGGGTTCGTCGCGCGAAATGGTGAGCCGGATCATGAAACAATTATTGATTGGCGGTTACATAGAGCAGTGCACGGGGTATATCGAAATTAAAAAAAATCTGCCGCGTTATTGGTAATTTTTTTAACTGTTTGATTCCCCTGAAAACACAAAGGCCAGCACCAATAGCTGGCCTTTTTTATTGCGCGACATTCATAGTGCCAAATCAATTAAACGCACCCACCTGCACCAACCAGGCTTTTAATTGCTGCATGGACATAGCGCCAGATACACGCTGCACTTCTTTACCGCCTTTAAATAAAATCAGCGTTGGAATACTGCGAATTCCCCAGCGCTGGGCAATAGAAGGAACCGCTTCAGTATTTAATTTTGCGCAGCGCAAATAGGGTTCGGATTGCGCCGCCAACTGCTCAAACACCGGCGCAAAACTTTGGCAGGGGCCGCACCAGGGCGCCCAGCAATCCACTAACACCGGAATATCATTTTTCTCCAAGGTGTTGGCAACATTGCCCGGATTTAATTCCAGCGGCTTGCCCACAAACAGGGGGCGCTTACATTTACCGCAATTGGGCTTATCGGTGAGCCGTTCGGAGGGTAAACGGTTGGTGGCAAAACAATGGGGGCAATTAATTTGAACCGGGTTCATAGAATATCCACACCTTAACAGGCAATAAAAAACGTGAAATGGGCCCTAGCCAATAAATTTCAAGCAGCCGTCAGTATAGCGCCCCACACAAAAAAGCCCATGACTGTAAGGGGACAGCCACGGGCAAAAAAGGAAAACTATTCAGGGATTGCAACAATAACTACTGGCGATAAATAAACTAATTGCGTGTAGCCAGCGCCGATTGCTGGGCAAATTCCCAACCACCACCAAGGGATTTATACACCGCAATCAAATTTAACAGCACCTGCATATCGCTCTGCGCCAATTGTGCACTGAGGGTTAACTGCGACCGCTCCGCATCCAACACCGTCAGAAAATCGCTGCTCCCCACTTCAAAACGCTTGCGGGCAAATACTGCGGCTTGATTGCTCGCCTGCAAGGCGCGCTGCAAGCTGGTACGGCGCTCTTCTTCGCGGGTAAAGTTTTGCAGTGCACTGTCGGTTTCCGCTAATGCAGTAAGCACCTGTTGCTCAAACTCGGCGATACGCGCCTGGGTGCGGGCATCAGCCGCATCGATTTGCGCATCTACCCTGCCCAGATTGAACGCCGCCCATTCAATGCGCGGCGAGAATAAAAAGGTATCGGTATTGCTATTGCCCACGCGCGTCCAATCGCTGGACAAATAACCCAAGCCACCAGTGAACGTGACGCTCGGATACAAATCCGCTACGCGAATATTGTATTCCGCTACTGCACCCGCCAGCGCTTGTTCAGCGCGGCGAATATCGGGCCGACGTTTTAATAAATCTGTCGGGTTACCCACCGCAAAGGATGCGGGAATCTGCGGCAGCGATTTCACCAGCGCCAAGGCCGTTTTTAATTCCGCCGACGGCGTCCCGGTTAAAACACCAATGCGATTCAAGGCAATATTAATTTCCGCATTTAACGCAGGAATACTGGCACGGGTTAATTCCAGCTGCGCCTCGGCACGCGCCACATCCAGTTGATCGCCGCGCCCCACTTCAGAAAAACGTTGGGCAAGTTCCAAAGTTTCCTGTTGGTTGAGCACATTACGCAGCGCGACATCCAACAAATATTGATTGCCACGCAAGCTGATATAGGCACCGGCAACTTCCGCCGCAATGCTAACCTGCGCCGCTTGTAAATCAGCTTCGCGTGCGGCGAGCTGTGCTTTGGATAATTTCACACCGTTGCGGACACGGCCGAAAATATCCAGCTCCCAGCTTGCATCAAAACCGGCCTGATAGGTCTCACTGATACGTGAATCCACATCGCCAACAATATCTGCACTCTGCTTTTGACGCGCGCCACTCACACCGGCTTCAATTGTGGGATAGCGATCCAACTTGCTGTTGCGCAACAACGCGCGGGATTCCGCCAGCGATGCCTGCGCAATACGGATGGAATGATTTTGTTGCAGCGAATTGGCAATTAACTGATTCAACTGCTCATCATTTAATTGCGCCCACCATGCCGCAACCGGCTGCTGCTCACTGGCCGACGCAGGCAATACAAATGCTGCCGGCGCCGGCTGAACCTGAGCGAACTGCGCAGACTGCTCAACCGATTTAAAACTGTGACAGGCGCTGATCATGGCGGGCAACACAGCGACAACAAAACCTTTTATAAAAACTGATGAAATATTCATGATTGCAACTCCTTATGGCTTGCAACGGCAGGCGTACCGGTATGCACTGGTGCGGGTGAAAGCTCTTCTTTCCCCTCAACTTTATAACTGCGTTTACCTTCCAGCTTGCGCAACAGCACATAAAACATCGGCGTAAAAAACAGACCAAAGAAAGTCACGCCCAACATGCCGGAGAAAACGGCTATGCCCATTACACTGCGCATTTCGGCACCGGCGCCAGTAGAGAACACCATCGGTAATACACCCATAATAAAAGCAAAAGAGGTCATTAATATCGGGCGTAACCGCATACGGCTGGCGGTAATGGCCGCCTCATAGGTTGCCATGCCGCGCTGCTCTAATTCGCGCGCAAACTCCACAATCAAAATGGCGTTTTTGCTGGCGAGACCGGCGAGCACAAACAAACTAATTTGGGTGAAGATATTGTTGTCGCCGTTGGTAATCCACACACCAAAAAGTGCAGACAAAATGGAGAGCGGAACAATAGTCACCACTACCAGTGGCAATGCCAAACTTTCATACTGTGCGGCCAGCACCAGGAACACCAACAACAGACACAGCGGCAAAATATAAATCGCAGTATTGCCTGCCAGTACTTCTTGATAAGTTAAATCAGTCCATTCATACACAATGCCACTGGGCAACACTTCATCAAGAATTTCATCAATCGCATCCTGCGCTTGACCACTGGAATAGCCAGGCGCGGCGTTACCGTTAATATCCGCTGCTAAATAGCCGTTGTAGTGCGCGGCACTTTCAGGACCGTAACTTTCTTCCATGGTCAACACCGAACCCAAGGGCACCATATCGCCTTGCACATTACGCACTTTTAAATTCAGTGCATCCGCCGGGGTATTGCGATACTCCGCATCTGCCTGGGCGATAACCTGATAGGTGCGACCAAATTGATTGAAATCATTGACATAAAGCGAACCCAAATAGATTTGCATAGTGTCAAAAATTTCTTTCACATTCAGGCCGAGCTGTTTGGCTTTGGTGCGATCCACATCGGCATACAATTGCGGCACATTGATTTTGTAGTTGGAAAACACACTGGCTAATTCCGGGCGCTGCATGGCTTTTTGTTGCACTTGCGCCACAACTTCTGCCAGCTTTTCGTAACCCAAACCAGCGCGATCCTCAATTTGCAATTTAAAACCGCCAGTAGTTCCCAAACCGCGCACCGGTGGTGGAGGGAATACCGCAATAAATGCCTCTTCGATACCGGCAAATTTCATTTGCAGCTTTTGCGAAATAGCCGCGGCCGATAAATCTGCACCATTGCGCTCATCAAATGCATCCAGCGTTAAAAACACAATGCCGGCACTGGAGCTATTGGTGAAACCATTAATACTCAAGCCTGGAAATTGCACTGCACTTTCCACACCGGCTTCGGCCAAACCAATTTCACCCATTTCACGGATGACTTGCTCAGTGCGCGCCAGAGTGGCGCCATCGGGCAGCTGGGCGAAAGCGATTAAATATTGTTTATCCTGCGCGGGCACAAATCCTTTGGGAATAATATTAAAACCGACCGCCGTCACCGCCAGCAGCACCGCATAAACGCCTACAGCCATTGCTTTGCGGCCTAATAATTTCCCGACTTTGGTTGAGTAATCACCGGAGGCGCGATTAAAACTGCGATTAAACCAACCAAAAAAGCGACCAAAGAGTTTATCCATAATGCGCGTCAGGCGATCTTTGGGTGCATCGTGACTTTTTAACAAAATCGCCGCTAATGCCGGACTTAATGTCAGCGAGTTAATAGCAGAGATCACGGTAGAGATTGCAATAGTTAACGCAAATTGTTGATAGAACTGTCCGGTCAAACCACTCACAAAGGCGATAGGTACAAACACGGCAACCAGGGTCAATGAAATCGCAATAATCGGCCCGCTCACTTCCTGCATGGCTTTATAAGTGGCCGCAAGTGGCGTTAACCCTTCTTCAATATTTCGCTCCACGTTTTCCACTACCACGATGGCATCGTCCACCACGATACCAATCGCCAACACCAAACCGAACAGTGACAAGGTATTAATCGAAAAACCAAAGGCCCACATCAACGAAAAGGTACCGATGATTGAAACAGGAACGGCAAGCAGCGGAATAATGGATGCGCGCCAGGTTTGCAAAAATAAAATCACTACCACCACGACTAATGCCAGTGCTTCGAGCAAGGTTTTGATTACCGCGCTGATGGAGCTTTTTACAAAAATAGTAGGGTCGTAAACGACTTTATATTCCACCCCCGCCGGAAAACGCTCGGATAATTGCGCCATGGTTGAGCGCACCGCATCGGAAATTTGAATGGCATTAGCACCGGGCGATTGGAAAATAGGAATCGCCACCGCCGGTTGGTTATCCAACATGGCATTCAAACTAAATTCTGACGCACCCATTTCAATGCGCGCCACATCTTTCAAGCGAGTAATTTCACCAGTAGCGCCCGCGCGGATAATAATTTCGCCAAATTCTTCCGGATTATCCAAACGCCCCTTGGCATTGATGGGCAATTGCACATCCACCAAATCAGTAACCGGCGCGCCGCCAATCATACCGGCCGCGACTTGTACATTTTGTTCACGAATCGCGTTAACAACATCATTCGCAGTGAGATTTTTTTCGGCGATGGTTTCCGGATTCAACCAAATACGCATAGCGTAATCGCCCGAACCAAACAATCGCACCTGGCCTACACCGGTCACTTTGGCGAGCTCATCTTTAATGTTCATGAGCGCATAGTTGCGCAAATAAAGTTCGTCGTAACTTTTATCCGGCGAAATTAAATGCACCACCATGGTTAAATCGGGCGAGCTTTTTACGACGGTAACACCGCGCTGGCGGGTGACATCCGGCAAACGTGGCAGCGCTTGGGAAACACGGTTTTGCACCATCTGCTGCGCAAGGTCAACATCGGTGCCTATTTTAAAAGTGACGGTCAAGGTCAAGCGGCCATCGGTAGTCGCTTGTGAAAACATGTACAACATATTTTCAGTGCCCGCCAATTGCTCTTCCAAGGGCGTAGCAACCGTTTCAGCAATGACCTTCGGGTTAGCGCCAGGATAGGACGCACTCACCACCACCGAAGGTGGCGATACATCCGGGTATTCCGATATAGGCAATTGAAACATGGCGAGTAAACCGGCGATAAAAATCAACAGTGAAATCACGCCGGCAAAAATGGGACGATCCACAAAAAATTTGGATATGTTCATGGTGAGCCTGCTTGCAAATGGGCCAAAAATAAATTTGAAAATAGCTGCGAAAATAAATCTAACGCGAGAGAAAAATAGTGAATTAACTGATGAGCTTGGAGAGCGCCGGTGCCGAACACCGATGCAACTCATTACAAAAACAATTGGGATTAAATGCGCGTGTTGCTATTAATGACTGGATGCCACCGCTGCCGTAGTACCCGCTTGTGTCACACTCGGATTGACTACACTATTCGGCCGCACATGGGACAGGCCATTCACAATCACCTTATCGCCCGCAGAAACGCCGGCCACTATGACGCGCTGCCCCTGGTGATGCTCACCCAAGGTGATTTCTTTGTAGGTGGCGGTATTATTTTCATCCACCACCAACACAAACTTTTTACTTTGATTGGTGCCAATTGCACGCTCGGGCACTAACAACGCCTGAATTTTTTCCGCCGAACCCAAACGCACATTGGCAAACATACCTGCGGTTAACGCGCCATCTTTATTATCAAAAATAGCGCGGGCGCGAATGGTGCCGCTGTTGGTATCCAGGCGATTATCAAAGGCGGAAATATTGCCGTTGTAGGTGACACTGCTATCGCTGGCGAGCGTTAACTCTACAGGCATGTCCTGCGTATTTTTGGTGTTGCGCACGAACTGGATATACGTGGCTTCATCCACATTAAATTCGGCGTAGAGTTTGTCGTTAGCCACAATTTGCGTGAGCAGTGGTGCGTTGGCTCCCGCCTCTACCACATTGCCCACCGTTAATTCCGCACGACCAACACGACCGCTAATCGGCGCACTAATGTGGGCGTATTCCAAATCCAGCTTTGCTTGGCTTAAGGCCGCCTCCGCTTGTTTTACATCGGCTTGCGCAACTTGATGGGTACTGAACGCGGAGTCGTAAATACTTTGCGACACCAGCTTGGCGGCGATTAATTGTTGGGCGCGATTCAATTCATCCTGTGCGAGTTTGGCACGGGACTGGGCCGTGGCTAATTGCGCCTGGGCGCGCTGCACCGATGCTTGATGGGGGCGCGGATCAATGACAAACAGCGGCTGGCCTTTTTTCACTTGCTGGCCTTCAGTAAACAGTACTTGCTGGATGGTGCCGCTCACCAAGGGCTTGATGGCCGCACTTTCAACCGGCGCTAAACGGCCGGAGAAACTGGCCCAGGTGCGGATCTCTTGCGGTTCCAAAATCACTACATCTACCGCTGGCGCAGGTGGTACGGCCGCAGCTGCCGAGGCCTCCACACCAGTGACATGATAAAAACCAACGATACCTGTGAGTATGGCCAATGCGCTGAGGGTTAAAAACTTGCGGGGGAAAATTGTGCTACTCATGATAGTCTCCTGTTGCTCCTGAGCAAATCAATGCCAAGCTAAAACTCCCTGGACACAAAATCGGCGGGGTTAAACCGGTCATTTCGCAAAACTATACATACCGGTAGGTATGGAGGTCAACATTTTTTTAATTTTGTTGATTATTCCCGCCCCAATGGCAGGCAGCAAAATTGATAAAAGTGAGAAAAATCAAGGGCTTTAGCCTATAAAGCGAAGATGAGCGCGGTAACACAACTGGCATACTGCCCTGTTGTGGCGCAAGCTTGTGATTGAAAAACATACCGGCCGGTATCATAATAACCATAACGTTTGTACGAGAATCCAGCTTATGAGCACTACAGATACCCGCACTTTGCTACTGGAAACCGCGCTGAACCTGATCTGGAACAGCAACTACAACTCTGTGGGCGTGAATGAAATTTGCAAACAAGCGGGCGTGACCAAGGGTAGCTTCTATCACCACTTTGAATCCAAGGCGGAGCTATTTTGTGAGGCAACTTCCCACCATTGGGATCAAATCCGCCAGGATTTGGACTGTATTCTCTCGCCCATTAATTCGCCGCTGGAACAGCTGGAGAACTGGCTGCAATTTATTTACATCAACAAGGTAGGCGAAGATAAAGACAACGTTCCCGGTTGTGCGCTGTTTAGCGCAGGTATGCAGACTGGTTGTGGCGACACGCGCATTACCGACACCTTGCAACTCATGACCGAACGCGGTGCGAAATACAATCAAGCGCTGGTGCGCAGCTTAAAAAATGGCAATTATTTACTGGAATCGCCGGAGCAGGACATAGAACAAATTGCGCGCCTGATGCAGCAGTATGTGCAAGGCGCAATTAGCCACGCGCAAGTGACACGCAATATTGATAATGTAAAACAGGATTTGCCGCAGGGCATTTATCGTTTGATTGGCTTGAAACCGGAATATTGGTACAGCGCCAAACCCACCTGGCCCTGCACCCAGGCCGCCTAACATTTACGGCGGCACCACCAACAAATCTGCATAAAAAAGCCCGCAACCAGTGCGGGCTTTTTTTATGCGCAACGCGCGAAAAAATTAGTCGTGGTGATGACCACCAACGCCATGCGCATGGCCATGCGCCAGCTCTTCCGCGGTTGCATCGCGCACCTCAACCACTTCCAATTCGAAGTCGAGATTTTTGCCGGCAAGTGGGTGATTGCTGTCGATATCGACATTGAATTTACCCACTTTTAATACCACGGCATCCCAGGGACCGTGCTGGGTATTTACCGCGACTTTCATGCCGGGTTTGATTTTGTTTTTGATTTTTTCGTAGCCCAGCAAATGTTTGATGGGAATGCGTTGGGTCGCGTTTTCCTGACGCACACCATACCCCTGTTCGGGAGTCAGATTTACGGTGACTTTATCGCCTGCTTGTTTGCCTTCCAATGCGGCTTCTAATGCCGCCAGCAAGCCACTGTGTCCGTGTAAATAAAGAGTTGGATCTGACTCGTAAGAAGTTTCGAGCAGTTCACCGCCCGTTTCGCTCAGGCGATAGTGAAAGCTGACAACTTTGTCGGCACTGATTTGCATAACAACTCCAAAAGATTGGCTGTAAATAGCGGAAATGGGTCGAGGGGTTTTGAGGGCGCGAATTAGAGCACAAAAGCGGGCGCAGGCACAATTTAGCAGGCGCAGTGCAAGTCGCGTATCATCTCACCACTACCCAAGCCCGACAGCGAACCATGCGTAAACCGAATTCCCCGTTGCCATCCCCAGTGTTTTCCACCCCCATATCCTTGGGTGAAGAACAGGTACACCTGTGGCTGCTGGATTTGCGTCGAATAGACGAACATCACCTCGCTCTCGCCCACAGCATTATGAGCACAGCAGAGCACACGCTGGCGCAGACATTTAAGCGCGGCAAAGATAATTATCTCGCCAGTCGCTGGCTGCTGCGCAGCTGCCTTGCGCGTTACACCGGCATGCCCGCAGGTGATATAACTTTTGCACGCACCGACAAGGGCAAGCCCTTTATCCCGCACAGCGATATTCAATTCAGCCTTAGCCACAGCGGCCATTGGGCAGTGCTTGCTATCGCCCGGGGCATGCAAGTAGGTATCGACTTGGAGGCTGGCCAACGCCAGCGTTCGATCCTGAATATCGCCGAGCGCTACTATCATCCATTGGAATATGCGCAACTCAGGGCACTACCGGCAGAGCGACAGGCAGATTATTTTTATCGCCTCTGGACACTGAAAGAAGCGTTTTTCAAAGCGCTGGGCACCGGCATTTCAGCCGGGCTGGAAAAGATTCAATTTGCACTGCACAGCACTGCCGACCAGCCCGCTATTGATGCCCGCATTGACCCGCAGCTTTCCCATAGCACCTGGCAATTTGAGCAGTGGCAATTAGCCGAAGGCGAGCTTGTTGCGCTCGCCTATGCTGCGCCACAGGTCGCGCCATGCCTTTGGTTTGATGTACTGGCGCCAGCTTTTCCTTGACTCTGCATCGCCCGCTGCTAGCATTGCCGCCACTATTTTCCCTCTCTGATAAATAAGAAAAGCCCATGTTGCCATTTCATCAGGCCGTCAAAGACGACTTCAGCGCAGTTAACCAACTGATCATCGATAAACTCCACTCCGATGTTGGCCTGGTCGAGAATATTGGCCATTACCTGGTTGAAGCGGGCGGCAAGCGCCTGCGCCCCCTGCTGGTGCTGCTCACCGCTAATGCGCTGGGTTATAAGGGTAAGGATCATTTGTCGCTTGCGGCAATTATCGAATTTATCCACACCGCTACCTTGCTGCACGACGATGTGGTGGATATGTCCAACCTGCGCCGCGGGCGCCCCACCGCCAATGCCGAATGGGGCAATGCACCCAGCGTATTGGTGGGTGATTTCCTATATTCGCGCGCTTTTCAGATGATGGTGGCGATTGGCAATATGGATGTGATGGCGATCCTCAGCGATACCACTAACATCATCGCCGAAGGTGAAGTGCAGCAGTTGGTTAACGCCAAAGACCCCAATGTGAACGAGGAAAACTACTTCCGCGTGATCGACAAAAAAACTGCCATTTTGTTTGCTGCCGCCTGCGAAGTGGCCGCCGCCCATTGCGGTGGTAGCGCGGCACAACGCGAAGCCGTACGCCTTTATGGCCGTCATGTAGGTGTTGCCTTCCAATTGGTAGATGACGCACTGGACTACACCGGTGATGCCGCCACTCTGGGTAAAAATGTGGGTGATGACCTGGCCGAAGGCAAACCCACCCTGCCCCTGATTTACGCCATGCGCACCGGTACCGCGGCGCAAGCCGAATTGATCGCCACCGCGATTCGCAACGGCGATGCCAGCCAACTGCCAGCCATTTTGGAAATCGTACAGGCAACCGGTGGCATGACTTACACACTGGATGCTGCCAAAGCGCAAGTTCAGGCCGCCATCGCACAACTGCAACACCTGCCGAACAACATCTATACCCAGGCGATGAAGGAACTGGCTGAGTTCTCTCTGGCACGCAGTTTTTAAGCCCATTCACGGCGAGCGCTACCCAAAGAAACAAATTCATGGGCAGTGCGCGGTGCACGAGCAACGGCTGCCCGTCTAACTGGACAACTGAGCCACAGCGGTTAGAATGGCGCACTTTTGCGCGACGGCTCCGCCCTCGCCATCATTAACAACCTGAGTAATTTCAATGACCACCTTTGAACCACAAAGCTCCTACAGCCGTGAAGAACTGTTGAAATGCGGCGACGGCCTGCTGTTTGGCCCAGGCAACGCTCAATTGCCCAAACCTAATATGCTGATGCTGGATCGCATTGTTCATATCAGCCACACCGGCGGTGAATTTGGCAAAGGCGAAATTGTGGCCGAATTGGATATCTCCCCCGACTTGTGGTTCTTTGACTGCCACTTCCCCGGCGACCCGGTAATGCCCGGCTGTTTGGGGCTGGATGCTATGTGGCAATTGGTGGGATTCTTCCTCGGCTGGAAAGGCAACCAGGGTCGCGGTCGCGCACTGGGTTGCGGCGAACTGAAATTCACCGGCCAAATCCTGCCCACCGCCAAGAAAGTGACCTACCATATCAACTTGAAGCGTGTGATCGAGCGCAAGCTGATTATGGGGATCGCTGATGGCCGCGTATCCTGCGATGGCAAAGACATCTATTTTGCAAACGATTTGCGTGTTGGCCTGTTCCAGAACACCGACAGCTTCTAATCAGCCGACTCATCTGCGTGACTGTTACAAACCGCACAACAAAAACAAGCCATAAAACAAGGAGTGAGCAGCGAGCCCCCTGTGGCATACTGACACTCCGCTTAACCCGCCAGACTCTGTGAAAACCTGCTGTTCAGGCGCTGTAGCTAAATACAAAAGAGGTAGCCTATGAAACGCGTTGTTGTTACCGGTATGGGAATTGTGTCCTGCCTGGGCAATGATAAAAATGCCGTGTTGGATGCATTACGCGCTGGCCGTTCCGGTATCAAATTCCAGGAAGCATATAAAGAGAAAGGCTTCCGCAGCCATGTTGCAGGCTCTATCGACATCAACCTTGCCGAATTAATCGACCGTAAAGTACTGCGCTTTATGGGTGATGCCGCCGCCTATGCATTCCTCTCCATGGAACAAGCCATTGCCGATTCTGGCCTGAGCGAAGACCAGGTTTCCAATGAGCGCACCGGCATTATCATGGGTTCTGGCGGTGCGTCCTCCAAAAATCTGGTTGAAGCGGCTGACATCCTGCGCGAAAAAGGCCTGAAACGTGTTGGCCCTTACCGTGTTACCCAAACCATGGGCAGCACCACCTCGGCATGTTTGGCCACTCCTTTTAAAATCAAAGGCGTTAACTACTCGATCTCCTCCGCTTGTGCCACCAGTGCACACTGCGTGGGTAATGCGGTTGAATTGATTCAGCTCGGCAAACAAGATGTGGTATTTGCCGGTGGTGGCGAAGAAGAGCATTGGACGCTGACCGCACTGTTTGATGCCATGGGCGCCCTGTCCACCAAATACAATGAAACCCCGGAGCAAGCCTCACGCGCCTACGATGCTGAGCGCGATGGCTTTGTGATCGCCGGTGGTGGTGGCTGTTTAGTGCTGGAAGAATACGAACACGCCAAAGCACGCGGCGCCAAAATCTACGCCGAAGTAGTCGGCTACGGCGCCACGTCTGATGGCTACGATATGGTGGCTCCGTCTGGTGAAGGCGCTGTGCGCTGCATGAAACAGGCTCTCGCCACTGTGAATGGCAGCATCGACTACATCAATTCTCACGGCACCTCTACACCAGTGGGTGATTTGGCCGAACTGAAAGCCATCAAAGAAACTTTTGGCGACAAAATCCCGGCAATCAGCTCCACCAAATCCCTGACTGGCCACAGCCTGGGCGCTACCGGCGTTCAGGAAGCGATTTATAGCTTGCTGATGATGGAAAATGATTTCATCTGCGCTTCAGCCAATATCACCACCCTCGACCCCGAAGCTGTGGGCATGCCCATAGTGCTCAAGCGTCAGGACGGCGTAAAACTGGATCGGGTTATGTCCAATAGCTTTGGTTTTGGTGGTACTAACGCGACCCTGGTTTTTCAAAGAATCTAAAGGGGCAGCGCACTTAACAGTTCAGCGACCACCCACAATGCAATAAAAAACGCGAGCGGCTGACAAAGCCCCTCGCGTTTTTATTGCACTGCATTACAGCATCATCCCCATCAAAACGCCTAGTTGGATACCAGTCCCTGGCGCCACAAGCCACACCCGAAAATTTACTGGCGCCAAACCTCGCGCTTTATCGCTTAAATCTGCATGGCATGCCACTTGCGTTATTTAAGCAGCCCAGTTGGCATAACCCTGCCCTGCCTCCTTCTCGCCCGCTGGTTTCCCGCATCACTGCGTGCGCAAACAGTCAACAAACTGCATAGGGATTGCCGCTATGAATTATTTTATCCAAGCCGCCCGACAACAAGGCTTTTCCGTCCCGCTTCATGCGCTGCGCGGTGTGGCGGCGGTAATAGTATTGCTCGGCCACCTGTATGGACGAGCTGCCGAAGCCTTTCCTGCGGTGCAATTCATGCCACTGTTTAACGGCAGCGCGGCCGTCACCTTCTTTTTTGTCCTGAGCGGCTTAGTGGTGGGGGCATCGCTCGCCAAAAACGGCCTGAGCCAAGCCTCGGTATCGCTGTATTTTCACCGGCGCTTTTTTCGCATTATGCCGCTGATGTTTTGCACGGTTACTGTGGGCGGTTTGTATTTGTTATTTATCGACCCCTATTTGCGCTATTCGCTTAACCCCAAAGAGTTTGGTGAGTTCTCGCTGCTCAAGTTTGTCGCTGGCTATGTGGGCTATTCACTCAAGGCCAATCCACCCATTTGGTCGATTTATGTGGAGATAATCGCCTCGCTGCTGATCCCCTTAATGCTGCTATTTGGCAACAAGGCGAGCCATATTGCCCTGGCACTTACCGCGTGTATTTTGATCTCGCTAATTCCTCTTAATTTCAAACACCATTGGAATTTTTACATTTTTAGCTTCTACGCCGGCTTGAGTGTTTTGCTCTGGGGAAGATGGTTAAAGGATCTATTCATGTCATTTGCAGCGCCCTTATTTTGGGTGCTGCTGACGATATTGGTGGCAGGGTTTTATCTGGCAAGGCCACTGACCAGCGCTGGTTACGGAGATTTATGGATTGTCTATTGGGAGACGCTGTGCATCGCACCGGTCATTGGGGTTATCTACTATGCGCCCGAGCGCTTTGCATTTTTACAGGCGCGGCTGTTCCGCTATTTGGGGGATGTGTCCTACAGCCTTTATCTCACCCATTCGATTTTGTTAGTGGTACTACTCAATCTGGTAATCGGGTTCATGGGCACTACAAGCATGGCCGTTGTGGTCTATTGCGTGCTCGCTATCTGCAGCTGTTTTTTGGTGGCGCAAATCTCCTATCGCACCATAGAAATGGGAGGTATTCGACTGGGTGAACGCTTGCGCAGGCCACCAAAACCGGCAATGGAGTTGCTGTAGCTGGCTGAATCGAATGGGCGCAGGTTATGGGGCGAGCTTGATCTGCTCGCGGTTGTGCAACCACTGTTTGACCAAGGGCAGCAAACTTGGGCGCCAGGAGCGGGCCTGAATACCAAAGTTGTCGCGCGCGTGGCGGCAACCCAATATCGCACTGAGTGGTTCCGTTTCTGGTTCAGCATCTACCAGCGTCAGGCTGGGCTCAGCGGTGAGTAATTGCTGCTGGATTAACAGCTGCAGAACTTGGTCGGCAAACTCATCTTCGGTACAGGCATCACCGCTGCAATAATGCATTACGCCCCAGTTCTCTGCACCGCAGCTAATTTGTTTTGCCATGGCAACGGCAACGCGAGCGGCATCCGAAAGCGCCGTGGGTGCGCCGCGCAGGCGACGGTTAACACTGACTGACGCCCCCGCTAAAAATGCGCTGAGCAAACGCGTTAAATGATTGTCGCCATAGGCACCTATCACCCAGCTTAACCGCAACACAACAAAACGCTGCAACTCCGCCGCAATTGCTTGTTCCGCTTCGACAAACGCCGCGCCCGTTTCATTTTTGGGCGCCGGTGCATCTTTTTCACTGTGAGTCCCCTTCGGGTCCGCACCAAACACGCTGTAACTGGAGAAGTGAATCAGGGGGATATTCCCCTGTTTACACGCACGCGCCAACTGCCGCGCGGTTTCTATCAGGGGCATCTGGCCACCGGGATAATAGGCCTCTTCCCAGCCGCGACAATTAATCACCAAGTCCGGCTGCTCGCGCGCAAAATAAGCCGCTACTGCCGCTTCATCTGACCAGTCCAATGCATTGCCCGCGGGCATCAGCAACTTGAAAGGCTCGCGCTCAAGCTCGTGCTCTAACGCCTTACCCAAGGGGGAATTTACATCCGTTAACAACAAGGTGAATGACATGGTGATCCACATACCCGTAAAATTTTTACGCATATTAGCAGCACAAGCGCCGGGCGCGGCAAGGGTAATTCGCGCTTGAAACACTTATACTGCGCCGCCTGACCGTTCAGCTACCGGAAATTCACTGCCGATGAGCACACCCCCGCACGAGATTCATCTGGACATCGCCATTATCGGCGGCGGTGTCGCAGGCCTATGGCTGGCCAATCGCACCAAAAGCGCGGGGTTTAGTGTCGCCCTGTTTGAATCCAACGCGCTGGGCAGCGACCAAACCCTCGCCTCGCAGGGCATGATCCATGGCGGTATGAAATACACCTTGGCGGGCACCCTAACCGGAGCGTCAGAAGCCATTGCCGATATGCCCAAGCACTGGCGCGCCTGCTTGTGCGGCGAAGGCGATGTCGATTTGCGTCATACCCGCATTCTTAGCGATCACTTTTTTATGTGGTCGGGTGATGATTTGGGCAGCAAAATCACCAGTTTTTTTGCCAGCAAGATTACCCGCGGCCGGGTCGATGCTGTCCACCCGGATCGTCGCCCGCCCCTGCTACGCCACAAGGATTTTGCCGGTAGCCTCTATCGTCTGGAAGACCTGGTGATTGATACCCCCAGTCTGGTCGCGAATCTGGCAAATAACATAGACGGCTGCTGTTACCAGATCGATTGGCAACAGGCACAACTGCAGCGAGACAGCAGCGGCAAGATCCATTTGAAAATCGCCGCTACTGCTGGCGAGCTATGCATTTATGCACAGCGTTTTATCTTCACCGCAGGCAAAGGCAATGCGCAATTACTGGCCGAACTGGGGCTGGAACAGCCCGCCATGCAGCTGCGCCCGCTGCAACAGGTGATGGTAAAACACCAACACCCGTTCGACTTTTACGGCCACTGCTTAGGGCGCGAGGCCACTCCGCGCCTGACTATTTCCAGCCATCGCCTGCCCGATGGTGCCTCTGTGTGGTACCTGGGCGGCAGTCTCGCGGAAAAAGGCGCAAGCATGACGCCGGAGGCACTGGTAGAACTGGCCCAACAGGAATTACAGGAATTGATCCCCTGGGTAAACATGGAAGGCGCCGAGTGGGCTTGCCTGCCCATCGACCGGGCAGAACCGCGACAACCTGACTTTGCCCGCCCCGACAACGCCTTTGTGGCACCGGCTACTGGCGCTGACAACCTGCTGGTGGGCTGGCCGACCAAACTGACCTTGGCCCCCAACCTAGCGAACCAAGTGTTGGCACTGCTCACTGGCAACCGCATCACCCCCACCCATCCACAAGTGTCAGTGCGGGATTGGTTACCCTTGGCACCACTGGCCAAAACACCCTGGGAGCATGCATTTCCCCCGGCGCTCAGCGCGGAGGATTCACTCGCCCTGCGCTTTCGCGAGCCGGACGATGAATAGTTACCAACCAACTTGGACAAGCTCCCAATTGCAAGAGGATTTACCCGTATGATGCCGCGCAAGCGCCTCGGCCGAACGGACATAGAGGTCAGCACCATGGGCTTGGGCACCGTTAAATTCGGCCGCAACCAGAGCCTCAAGTACCCGACACCCTTTGATTTGCCCAGCGATGAACAAGTCCGGCGCCTGATCGACTGCGCCCACTCCATGGGCGTAAACCTGATCGATACTGCCCCCGCCTATGGTTATAGCGAAGAGCGTATTGGCGATGCACTGCGTAAATCGCGCAAGGACTGGGTGATCTCCACCAAAGTGGGCGAAGAGTTCACTCCCGACAAGTTTTCCGATCAGGGGCACTCGCGCTTTGACTTCAGCGCCACACACACCCGTATGAGTGTAGAGCGCTCACTGCGCCGCTTGCGCACGGATTATCTGGATCTGGTACTGATCCACTCGGATGGCAATGACCTTAACATCCTGCAACAAACCGAGGTACTCCCCACTCTGCAGCAACTCAAGCAGGAGGGCTGGATTCGCGCCTTTGGCATTTCCAGCAAAACCCTGGAAGGCGGGTTGCTCGCCGCCGAAATCTGCGATGCGGTGATGGTGACTTACAACGCCAGCCAACAGGACGAGGCGCCGGTCATCGCAAAATCTGCGCAACATGGTGCGGCCGTGCTCCTGAAAAAGGTTCTCGCCAGCGGCCATATCTGCCATGATGCGCCCGCACCGGGTACAGTTGTACACAAGGTTAAGGCTGAAATAGACCCAATTCAGCAAGCACTGGATTTTACCTATGCAGCGCAAGGTGTCACCAGTGCGATTATTGGCACCCTTAATGAACGCCACTTGCGCGATAATTTGTTCAAAGCGATACGCGCGCAAGATTCAGCAGTAAGCACAAACGAGTAAACTATGAGTAATTGGTTAGACGCTGTGAACTGGAATAGCGATGGACTGGTTCCCGCGATTGCCCAGGATGCACAAACCGGCCGGATTTTGATGATGGCCTGGATGAACCGCGAATCGCTACAGCTATCGGCTGAGCGGGGCGAAGCGGTTTATTGGTCGCGCTCACGCGGCAAACTCTGGCACAAAGGCGAAACCTCTGGTCATATCCAAAAGCTGCATGAAATCCGCCTGGATTGCGATGAAGATGTAATAGTGCTGCAAGTGGAACAACTGGGCGGCATTGCTTGCCATACCGGACGGGAATCGTGCTTTTACCGGATTCTGAAAGATGGCACTTGGCAGACTGTTGACCCGGTTATCAAAGATCCGGCAGAGATTTACTAACCGCACCCGGCAAACCCGATAGAGAAAGTTATGAACAACGATATTCTCAAGCAACTGACGGACATTCTGGAAGCGCGCAAAAATAACGCCGACGCAGAGTCATCCTACGTTGCCAGCCTGCATCAAAAAGGCCTGAACAAAATTCTGGAAAAGGTCGGCGAGGAATGCACCGAAACGATTCTAGCCGCGAAAGACGCACAGACCAGTGGCGACAATAGCGACCTCATCTATGAAACCGCTGACCTCTGGTTTCACAGTCTGGTTATGCTCTCCCATCTGGGCGAGAACGCAGATTCTGTTTTAAACGAACTGGCGCGCCGCTTTAATATGTCCGGTCACGACGAAAAGGCCGCGCGCGCCAACACCTAATCACACCTTCATTTAACTGGGGAATCATCATGGGTATTAGTGGAATCAGTATTTGGCAACTGCTTATTGTTCTGGCAATTGTGGTTATGTTGTTTGGTACCAAACGTTTGCGCAGTTTGGGCAGCGACCTGGGCAGCATGATCAAAGGCTTCAAAAGCTCTATGAGCAGTGAAGAGGCCGCCAAAAAAGACGAAGAGGAAGCCCAGAAAAATCTGGAGCAAAAAACCGTAGCGAATAGCACCAGTGCGGAAAAAACCGAACAAAACAACACCAAGGTTTAATTGTGTTTGATATAGGTTTTACCGAGCTTGTTGTATGTTTGGTGGTTGCACTGGTGGTAATAGGGCCAGAGCAACTGCCCGGCACTGTGCGCACTGTTGGCCTGTGGATTGGCCGACTCAAACGCAGCCTACGCGAAACCCGCAGCGAAATTGAGCGGCAAATCGGCGCGGATGACATTCGCCGCCAGTTGCACAATGAAGAGATTCTGCAAAACATTGAAGCCACGCGCCGGCAGTTTCAAAACTCTATCGACGAATCGGCCAACGCCATCCAATCCAGCTTGAATGAGGCGGATAAGGTTGACGAGCAAGCGCGCCGTGAACGCAGCGGCCAGTACGGCCCACCCGATGAGCTACCGGATCACGCCCACACGGCTGAAGCGGTAACTAATACGCCATCGGCAGTAGTGGAAGCCAAAACTACGCCCGCAACCGACATAGCCACCAAGCCTGCCAGTGCTGCGGGCACAGATCCTAAATCCGTATGAATCCATCCTTGAACGACAAAGAACAGCCGCTGGTGCAGCACCTGATTGAACTGCGCACCCGCTTGCTGCATGTGGTTTATTTTTTACTGGCCGTGTTTGTGTGCCTGTTTCCCTTCGCGACAGATATCTACGGGATTGTCTCTGCCCCTTTGATTGCTGTTTTGCCCGAAGGCAGCAATATGATCGCGACCGATGTTATCTCGCCCTTTTTAACACCGCTGAAACTCACCTTTTATTTGGCACTGCTATTGGCGGTGCCCTTTATTCTGTATCAAGTGTGGGCGTTTATTGCACCGGGGCTGTACCAGCACGAGAAACAATTGGCTGCACCGCTGTTGGTCTCCAGCGTGCTGTTATTTTTTACCGGTATGGCGTTTGCGTACTTTCTGGTCTTGCCCATGCTGTTCAACTTCACCATGGGTATACAGCTGGAAGGCGTGAGCGCCATGACTGACATCACCAAATATCTGGATTTGGTGCTGCATATGTTTTTTGCGTTTGGTTTCGCCTTTGAGATACCCGTCGCGACTGTGTTGCTTATTCATGCCGGAGTCGTGACGCCAGAAGGCCTTGCCGAGAAGCGACGCTATATCATTGTCGGCTGTTTTGTCGTGGGAATGTTGCTCACCCCACCGGATGTTTTCTCCCAGGCCATGCTGGCCATCCCTATGTGGATGCTATTTGAGGCGGGATTATTCTTTGGCCGCCAAATCAAGAAACGCAGTCAGGCACGTGAAGCAGCGGACAATCCGCCAGACTAAACCCCATCTCCAATCAGGGCACGCAAAGGCCAAACGCGCGCCCCTGAGTCACTTACAGCTGTAACGCATCAACCATTTACATCACCCGTTGGGCCATGGCTTCGGCAATAACAGCTTTGTGCTCGGCAAACTTTTTCCACCCCAATTCATGAAAGTAGAAGGCCACGGTGTTGATCGCCGGCTCCACCAGCGCCATAGTGCCGCCAATCAATACACTGCCGGTGAGGGCGTAGCCAACAGAAAAAGCGACGGTAAAGTGAACGGCAGCGAATGTTGCTGTCTTGGCCATGGTAGATTCCTCGTAAGCTAGTAGGCGGGCGCCTGTCTCAATCGCCCATGAAGCTATACTAGGCAAATCATAACCATTAACAAAGAAAATTGATTTTAACTAACCGATAGCAACTGACTATTTAAAGAGTGCACCGAGGTTTACCATTGCTTAAACGGTAACCGCACCAAATTCGAATTGAAGTAGCGTAGGTCTGCAGTTACCTCTTCACCTACCCACTCAGGATTAGTAAACGATGTGTTCTCTGAGGGCAACTCTATCTCTGCCACCACCAAGCCCTGATTCTCGCCGAGGAATTCATCGACCTCCCACACAAAACCCGCATAGGTAATTTTGCGACGATATTTTTCAATCAAGGGTTGCTCGCACATGAGCAGCAACTCGCGTGCATCTGCCAGCGGAATCTCATATTCAAACTCCGCCCGGCTCATACCTTGTGTTACACCTTTAATCGTGAGAAATGCCTGCTCGCCAGCGATACGCACCCGCACCGTGCGCGCTTTATCACTAGAGAGATATCCCTGGCTGTAAAACACGGCGGGTGCCTCACGCCATGCATCACCCACTACTAAAAACTTGCGTTCAATTTCAATTGCCATAGGGTTTGCCTGCAGATGTGAAAGGGACACACATACTAACACCGGGCAGTGAGTGGTAAAAAATGAGAGGAATAACGGATAGCGGGAATAAAAAAATGGCGCAGTCTTGCGACTGCGCCGAATCATCAACAGCGACGATATACAACAAAAAAGATGGAGATCAATGTCATTGCCAGAACCCAAAGTCACCAACAGCAATACTCTGGTAAATCATTGCAATGGAGTCATCCTAGGGGTTATCGCCGCAGCGCTCAATGGACTACATACGTATTCATGCGCCACTGCAGGCTACATACGTATGTAGTCATTTTTTATGCAAAAAAAACCGCACATTTTCATGTGCGGCCGATGCGTTTTCACCGTCAGATGTTAGAAGGTGTAGTTAGCCCCCATGTAGAAGGTGCGACCAAACCATTGCAGGGTACGCGTCAACTCTTCGTCAAACATGTAGCTGCGGTTAGGTTCGTTGGTGAGGTTGCTGATGGAGAACACCAGATCCAAACCATTATCAAACTTATAAGCCGCTTGATAATCCAGCAGCGTTTCCGGTGCATAGATAATCGGTTGCAGGTTAATGTTGCGTGTCTCGCCCACAAACGAATCCTGGAAGGTGGTGGATAAACGGGTTTCAAAGCCGCCGTAGCTGTAGAACAGGGTGAAGTTGGCGGATTTCTCTACCAAGCCAGGGAATGGCAAAGTAGCGCCGGTATTTACACCCTCTACCGGGTTGGCCACGGAGATCTCCGAGTCGGTCAGCGAGTAACTTGCACTCACCCCCAGCCCTTGCCAGAGGTCAGGCAGGAAGTTGAAGGTTTGGGTATAAGACACTTCCAGACCGCGAATGAAGCCGCCGTCCAGGTTGTTGATAGAGGTGGAGTAGTCACCGTTTTCCACTTCAACTTCAGTATCCAAACCGCCAATATTCACTACCCAGGTATCCGGCACATCGAATCCTGCTGCACGGAAATCAAAGTTTTCGTAAGTAATATCCTGAATGAATGATTTGATTTCACGGTGATACACGGCCACCACAAAGGCACCGTTGGTATCCGGCATGTAGTACTCGTAGGACAAGTCAACCTGATCGGCGATGAAAGGTGTCAGGAATGGCGACGTATTACTACCGTAGTTGAACACCGGAGTAGTCTCGTTTTCTACCGTAACCGAACCTTCGGAATCCGGGGCAGCCAAGCGATTGATCGGTGGACGGGAAAGTACACGCGCCAATGCCAGACGCAGCTGGTTATCTTCAGCCACGCTGTAATTCAGGTTGAGCGATGGCAGGTTGTGGCTGTATTCGGTGCCGAGTGTTTGGTAGGCGTAGTCCGTTTCCGAGGTGCCTATCTCGTCAAAAATCTCCACTGCACCAGCATCAACATTACCGTTTACGTTCACCAGGGCAACGCTGGTCTGTTCCGTGCGTACATGGCGCAAACCTATGTTACCCACCAAGTCGCGATCAAACAGCGTCGTTTCCAAATTGGTCTGCAGATAAATTGCATCCACATTTTCATCGATGTCCGAGCGTTGTTTCATCGACCAATCACGACCTTCTGTCCAACGCGCTTTGGGGTCGATAGAACGCGGGGAATAGACCTTGCCATTTTGGCCGAGCACTTCTACACCATCGTCCAAAACCAGCCCTTGGCTCACCGCTTCCTGGATAATCTTGTCGCCATCGATTGCGAGGAATGATGGGAAATGGGAGAAGTCACCTTTCCAATTCACTACATCCGAATTGCCGGTGTTGATTTCCAAGGGGAAATCGCGGTCGTATTGCGCGAGATCACCATAAACAAACACTTGGCGACGGTCGGTATGATTGCGTTCTGAACGGCGCACACCAGCTTCTACCGACTTGATTAACGGCAGCTCCACTTCGTATTTAACATCCAGGCGAACCGCACTGATTTTGTCATCATTGATGCGCGGGTAGCGCTCGTAGTTGGTCATGCGCAGAGTACTGACGCCATCAGCACCGTAAGACGCATAATCACGGCTCAAGCTAACGCTGGGTACATTGATGCCATCGAGCAAGTAGGTCATGGACTGATCCGGGTCGCGCTCAAAAGTCGCGCCGCCGGGAACCGGGTTTTCAATGGGGCGATAGAGGTGCGCACGCACTACCCCGTCCGCTTGAACGCCAGAGGCATCCGAGTGCGACAGGTCAAGCGCAACAGTCAACGCATCCTGTTGCCATTCAAGGTTCAAACCGCCGGAGAGCAATTCGTTCGTTTGGGTAACGTCGTTGCTATTGACCTGCAAATTCAAAGAGTCTGGCGCAGCGTCGTCCACCGCGAATTCACCACCAATCACCGCCTGGTTTTCCCACAGCACCAGGCTGTTTGTCAGTGCGTTGCGCAGCGGCTGGATACGGAAGCCCCGCGAGTAACTGTCGGACTCAAATTTGGAATAGAACACATCCGACTGGATCGACAAGTTGTCGGTAGGTTCAAACTGGATTGCCGCCACGTAACCATCGCGAGTCTCTTCACCACCGGTTTGGAATAATTCAAAACCTTCAGCCATAAACACTTCTGATGGACGATTGGCGGTGGGTACTGCATTGAAATTTTCATCCACAATCGTGGTATCCAATCCCTTTTCATCAACTAAAGAATAGGGGTTGGCTTCGTAGTTGTACTGTTCAAAACGGGTTGCGGAACGCGGCTGCACCAAACGGGCGTAGCCCAGTGCCACACCGAGTTTGTCATCAAACAGTTTTTTCTGGAACGAGAGCGACAGACGCTGGCCGTAAGGCTCTGCGCCGTAAATATCGTCAGCCTGATCGTTGTAGCTGCCGCGCACACCCACAACAACTTTTTGATCTTCCGTCATTTCCAGGGGATTGGCGGTTTTCAATTCGACCGAACCGGCGACACCACCCTCAATCAGTGATGCCTTGGGCGACATATAGACTTCTACCGATTGGATCAGCTCTGAGGGGAACTGGCTGAATTCCATGGCGCGGGTACCGTTGGGCGATACCTGCTCGCGGCCATTCAGGGTGGAGAAGACAAAACCTTCACCCATACCGCGCACCTGAATGGTACCGGCCTGACCGCCCGAACGAGTCACGGTAATACCGGGTACACGACCAAGGGCATCGGCGATGGACACATCGGGCAGACCACCGAGGTCGGCGGCAGAAATCGCCTGCACCACGGTGTCGGCGTTACGTTTGGTTTCAATACTGTTCTGAATGGAGCGGGCATAACCCGTCACCATCACTTCTTCAACCAGCGAGGGGTTTTGTGGCCCGGCATCGGCGTCAGTTTCCTGAGCCAGCAACGCGGGAGACAGGGACGCCATTGCCAATGCAGAAACAACAGCAGCCAGCGGCTTTAAAGTAAATGTTTTCATGTGCTTTATCTCAGCTCGTTATCTGTTTTTACTATCGCTTAACACTCCCCCCACCAAGGGGGGAGCGATAGCTGGCTCGATTTAGTTGACGGCATCCACGCGAATAGTCAGTGCGTTTGGATTGGTGGTATCGAGCGTGAAGCGATAATCCCCGGCGGTGGTAATGGACAGGCCTATGTTGTCATTGGAACCCTGAGTTACCTCGCTCGGCTCACCCAGGACAACAGCGGAACCACCAAGGTTGGGGTTGCTCCAGTTTGCCTCGGCCACTTTAAACTCGTAGGAACCCACGGCCAGGGTGAGGGTTTTGGTGTACAGCCCCTTACTGGCATAGATCATCTGGTTGATGCTGTTGGCGTCACCCCAACCCGCCGCCGAGACAGTGCCGCGCAGGTAAATCGGTGTTGCAGCAAACAGATCTTCACGGTACACCTTCACTACCGGTGCGTCGGGGTTGCGCGCATCCACTTCAAAGCGATAGTTGCCCGCTTCAGCAATGTCCAGCATCAGGTTGTCGTTGCTGCCTTGCGCCAGAACAACACCCTCACCCAGCATCACTGGTGTTGCGGAGCCGAGGTTTACTGTGCTCCAGTCCGCCGAAGCAACTTTGAACATGTAATCCTGACCCGCCACCATGGGCACACTCAGGGCATAAACGCTGTTACCCTCATGAACCAGTTGATTGCCGCTATTGGTATTCTCCCAGCCCGACGCCGTTACAGTGCCGCGCAGATAAATAGCGGTAGCGCCATACACATCCGGATTCTCCACCTTCAAGGTTGGTGCGGTGGTACTTGCAGAGGCATCCAGCACGAAGCGATAAGTGCCTGCGGCAGGGATGTTGATACGGATATTGTCATTGCTGCCTTGGGTGAGGGTAATGGTGTCACCAATTTCCATCACTTCATTGGAGCCCAGGTTTGGCAAGCTCCAGCCAGCTTCTGCCACTTTGAAGTTAACTTCGGTACCCGCAACCACCGTTAACAACAAGGAGTAGATACCCTCGCCTTCATAGGTGAAGCGGTTAGCGGCGGTAGTATTCGCCCAGCCAGAGGCAGAGATATCACCACGCACATACACAGCCGTATCGCCGTAAGGCACAGCCACGCTCGATCCAAGAGTTGCTGTTGCCGACAGCCCCATACCCTGCGCACCGGCTTGCGCTTTCACAAACACGGCAGTGGTGTAGGCAGGCACAGTGAATACACCATCTTCACCATCAGCCGCAAAGCTCGCAGTTTTTACTGTGGCATCTACTGAATTTTGCTGGGTTTGATGCAAGGCAAAGCCCGCCGCCGTTTTCACTCTGGGTGACTGGGTCATGCCAGTGGCGTTGATCACCACCACAATCGCATCTACCGCTGAATCCAGGTCGGCGCGCGGTGTTGATTCCGTACCGGCAACAATGCCTGCACCATCATCAATACTCATCACAATCAAACCAGACACCTGAGTCTTGCCACCATCGTGGAAACCAACACGATCCATTACCTGCTCGGCCGTTTGCAGGCTGAACAGCGGGCTGCCGCTGGCAATACTCATAAACTCAGTGAACACCGAGGAAGCCTGCTCAATATGGCTTGCTTCAGGTTTGGTTTGGGCATTGGCAAACAGACCGGCAACATACTCGTCGGTAATACCATCGCGCAGCTCTGGTGGCAGACCTACACCCCAGTTGTTGCTTTGTTTGGTGAAGTCCACCTTGTTAAACCAATCGCCAGCGTTGTAGCTGTTGGGCGACATAGACTTGGAGCGCAGCAACTCGGTACCCATTTGGATGAAAGGCACACCTTGGCTCAATACCGGTACCGACAGAGTCAAGCTGCTCACACGGGTACGGTTGGCAATAGTCATATCGGTTGGCACGGCGCCCGGACGATGCATCCAGTCCCACAGGGTTTCGTTGTCGTGTTTCTCTACATAGTTGATAGCTTGTTGTGGGTCAGTGCCATAGGCACCCACGGTAGAAGCAGTGATTACTGCGCCGGATTTGGTTTTCAGTTTGAAATCTTTCAGGTTGCCCGCCAAACCAGCGCGGATAGCATCCAGATTGTCGCCCTTCACCAAGGCCATTTGCTGCAGCGGGTTGCGGATACGGTCATTGAAAGTACCCATTTCAGTGTCGTTCAACGCTTCCTGGGTTGCACGCACGGCAATGCGGTCACCTGAGGTACCACCACCGGGAGTCCAGGCTTCGGCGTAGAAATAGGTATCTGGATCAACGGCTTTGGTAGCTTCATAGGCATCCACCAGTACTGACTTGGGCATATAACCGGATTGGTCAAAACGGAAGCCATCCACCTTGTAATGCTCAGCCCATTGCGCAACAGAGTCAGCAACAAACTTGCCCATCATGCGGTGTTCAGTTGCAGTGTCGGGGCCGGCACCAGTGCCAGTTTCCACAACCGCAGTAGCCGGATTCACACGGTAGTAATAACCAGGAACTACTTTATCGAATACAGAGTTAGCGGCTTCAATACCGGAAGACACTGTGTGCGGGTAGACCACATCCATTACCACACGCAGCCCCATTTCGTGCAGCGCCATGTTCATCGCACGCATTTCTTTGATACGCGTGAAACCTTCAGGGTCAGTTGCGTAAGTACCTTCTGGTGCGTTGAAATGCTGAGGGTCATAACCCCAGTTAAAGCCATCCAAATCAGCGATAGCCGCAATTAAGGTGCGTGCCGCCGAGGTTTGTGGATCGTAGCTTTCCAACACTTGGCGCACAGTAGAGTTATTAGGCACTGAGCCGTCACACACACTGACTGCATCGCGGTTTGATACCCGCTGGCAAAGCTCAAGGATGTAGCTGTCCAGATTCACCTGGCCTTCAAAATCCTCTTTCATGTTAGAGCTGTCATTGCTGGGCAGCAGGTGAACATGGGTCAGCCCCGCATCCGCCAGTGAACGCAAGTGTTGTACGGGCAAGGAGTTCTCGGTAAATGCCAGATACTTGCCGCGATAGCTCGCTGAGGTGCTGGCATCATCAATACTGAAGTCGCGAACATGCGCTTCGTAAATTGCCATATTTTCCGGCGCCACCACTTCTGGAATTGAATGGCCTTCCCAGCCAGCGGGCTTGGTATCAGCATCATCCAGGTTCACAAACTGTGAGTGACGACCATTGGTAGACAGGGAAATAGAATAGGGGTCAGTCACCTCAAGGCGACGCACAGCCTTCTGCAGGGGGTGATAGGCGGTAACACGATAGCGGTAGAATTTGCGATCCAACTCAGTAGCAGTGCCAGTTACACTCCACACACCGGTTTCGGCATTGAAGGTCATAGGCATAGTGGCAGACACACGCAGTGGGTCACCAGAGAACACACGCAACTCAACGTTTTGTGCAGTTGGCGCCCATACCGATGCCGTTACACCATTGGCGTAGCTAACACCCAAAGTGGCATCTGCAGCATTGTCGGCATAAAGAGCATCCAGTACATGAGGGACTTGCACGCGAGTGCCGCGGCCACGCTCAATGGTCACTGTCTGTTCGTTTTCACCTTCCTCGACAGAATCAAAACGACCCACAACCAGCAGCTCATCTTTTAGCGCTGACTTGATGCTATCGAGGCTGATCTCCGCAGGTAAGTCGTAGGCAATGTAGTCGGACATATGGGGAACTAATGCTTTTTCCTCATCCGTCATCGCACGCCCTGCACCTAACACGGCAAAACGCTCTCCGCCAACAACAGCACCGGCATCATCGCCAGTCATACCACCCGCAGCAGAGCGGTATAGCTCAACTGATTTACCGGCAGCAAACGAGCGGCTCCAAATAATGGTATGCGGGCTAATCCAATGCGCTTCCACATCGCTAATTGCCAACATTGGGCGCTCAAGGCTGCACACATCGTTGATACAAATGGGCACATTACTGACGCGGCTATTGCGCATATTGTCGGTATTAACAATCACCCAAGCCATGCGATCGTAATCGCCGCCATCACGCTTAATATTGAGCGACAAGTCAGCAGTTTGATTGGGGGTATTCGGCGTTTTAACAATGAAATTACCGCAAGTACCTGCTTCACTCACGGGAATTACAAAATAAGCACCATAGTATGGATCGTGGCGAACGCCCGCTTCGCCTTCATTCTTACTCGCAATCCCCGGGCCGTTTGGCCAGGTAGTTGGAATTGCATAAGTAGTGTTGCTGCCATCGGTGACTGAATCCGCCCAGCCGTTACCGCAGGACTGCCATAGGTGTAAGTTATATTTGGCAAAAGCTGCATTTTTCTCGTCAGCAGTGCCTTCAACGTTAACGAAAATAACCGCTTCATTCGGGCCCGCTAATTTTTCAGGAACCGGGAAGTCAGGCACCACGCATTCCGCACCGGAACGAATAGTTCCCTCAGGGCAAGCGGGTAATTCAAAGGGCGGGCGCGGGTCACCGCATACACCGTTATCGAGCAATACTTGCGGGTCGCGGCACGTCGGCAATTCCGCCGCGTTATTGTCTGTACCGCTGCCACCACCGCCACACGAGCTAAGTGTGAATACGCCGAGCAAAAGAGCCGCTAGCCCCAATGCTTTCCGCGCGGATTCATTTCGCGAATTGAACTTCATTTGGTATCCCCCGTTTAATTATTTTTTACAAATGTTGCGAACTTAAAAATCGATAATTTGGGCAAGACTGACTGGCAAAAAAACCACGGCCAGAGGTATATGAAAAAATGGTTTTTTATATTTATGTCACCAACAGAAAAAACACTGCTGGGTGTTATTAATCAGTCTATGAGCGAGAAATTTAATTCGCAAACTACATACGTATGCAAAAAATGAGGAATAAAAAAACGCAAATTGCATACGTATGCAAAAGCAAAAAACATGAAGAAAAGTAACACTTTGTGCGGGGCTCGACACTTGAGCATGGGGGTCTATCACAGCGCACCACCGCTATGCACCAAGGCAACAGGGTGGCGAACCATCGTAAATAGATTAATCAAAACAATGTTATTAAAAATAAATTGCCACTGATTCCAGTGGGGCTAATGTTAACGGTTTCGTTAAATCCACCTTCTTGCCACTAATAACATCTACTCCATTGTTGCGCCCTTGCAACAGGCGTCCAAAGCGGTTTAAGTCCAACACAGAGGCCGTTTTATTTTTGTTGATAACCACCATGACCTGCTCCTGTTCCTGCCCCTTCTCATAGCGGCGGAAATATACATAGTGACCATTTTCAGGAATGTAATGCGTGAGTGTTCCCTCTGCGATGGCGCGACTGGATTTACGCCAAGTGAGCAAGGTGCGCAAATAGTTTTGCACCTCGCGCTGATCCGCACTCAAACCTTGGGCACTAAAACCATTCACCTTGTCACCCGCCCAACCGCCGGGGAAATCAGCGCGCAACAAACCATCGTTACGCACGAGCGGGCTTTTGGTTAACACTTCAGTGCCGTAATAAAACTGGGGGATACCGCGTGTAGTTGCCGTGAACAATAACGATGTTTTTAATAATTGCAGATTTTCATGCAGCAGCGAATAAATACGCGACATATCGTGATTATCCGGAAACAGCATTAACTTCATCGGGTCGGCATAGACAAAATCATTGGCGATCATTTCATAGAGCTTGATCAGCCCATTGCTAGCAGTTTCTTCCGCGTTTAACACTTCCGGCATTAAATACACCACCGGAAAATCCATTAATGTTGGCAAATGGGAGACATAACCGTCGCGATTAACCACTCCCTTTTGCCAGTAAGCCAAAATATGCGGATTGGAATTCATCTCCTCACCGACGATATTTAAATGGGGGTATTCATCCAATACGGCCCTACTCCAACGCGCCAAAAATTCTTTGTCGGAATAAGCGTAAGTATCTTCGCGGACACCACTCAGATCGGCGTATTCAATCCACCAAATGGTATTTTGAATTAAATAGCGCGCGAGCAACGGATTGCGCTGGTTCATATCCGGCATGGATTCCACAAACCAACCATCGGTAAAGTGTTTGATATCCTCCGGCGCCGCATGAATATCCAGTACGGTGGTGTGTTGGTTGTTGGTGGGCACAAAGCCGGATTGAAAATTCAACCAATCCGCAGCAGGTAAATCCTGCATCCACCAGTGGCCGCTGCCAATATGGTTCAACACTATATCCTGAATAAAACCCACGCCTTTTTTACGGGCGGCCGCTACCAGGTTTTTATAATCCTCATTGGAACCCATACGCGGATCCATCTGGTAAAGATTGGTAGGTGAATAACCATGGTAAGAATATTCCGCTTGGTTATTCTCAATCATCGGCGTCGGCCAAATCATGGTAAAACCCATACGCGCGATATAATCCAGATTGTTTTGAATCCCTTTCATATCACCACCGTGACGCCCAATCGGGCTGGTGCGATCCGCAACTTCCACCATCGATGAATGATTGTCGTTAGCGGGATTACCATTGGCAAAACGATCCGGGGTAATTAAATAGATAACATCTTTCGCAGAAAAACTATCACGCAACGCAGAGTCAGCACGACGTTTTTGCAGTTCATAGGGAACCCGCAATTGCACACCGGATTTATCGCTAAACTGCAGCTCCAACTTGCCCGGCTTTGCATTAGTTGCGATATGCAGATTGATAAACAGATAATTTTTATTCGTGGTTCGCTCGACAGTTTTTATTGTTACGCCAGAATAATTCACACTGGGATGTAGCTCGGCAATTGCCTCTCCATGCACCATAATTTGTAATTCAGGATTATGCATCCCTACCCACCAATGCATGGGCTCTATATGTTTGAGATTATAGTTAGCGGGATTAGCATTGGCTAAACTGCTAATGGCAATACCGAAGCACAACAAAATAAAAAAAAAGGGAAAAATAAAAACAAAACGAACGGGAACAAACATAGACGATACAGTGGACTGACTCATAAAGACATCCTGGTGGTTGATTGGTTATTGTTATGCACGTGCGCGACGCAGAATACTTAACCAACCAATCACCACCAATCCACTACATACGTATTCAAGAGGAGGCTTTACAATTATTAAAACGAGCTTACATAACCTGTTGCTTCGCAACCAAATCATTCAATTGTTCGCGGTGCGAACTAAAGTTTAATGCACAGCGGCTAATAAAATTCTCAATATTTTCCATTTTATATTTATGAGCAACTTCATTGCCTGGCAAAAGCTGATCCTGTGTTGGGAATAGACCATACCCGGCAAGCAAACAATGCCATGAAGCAGATGGGTAATAACAACCAATTTTCTGCCGCTCAATTTCCTGAGTCAAATTCCCACCACCAACCCATACCTGCAGCAGTTCACGCAAGGAATCTGAAAGTGAATTGTTGTTAGCATTGTCGCGCCAATATTGGGTGTCCGTGCGGGAGTTCACCCGATAGTGACATACAATGTAGTCGCGCACCGCTTCAAAACGTTGGTTAATAGAACGATTAAAGTTCGCCTGCTCACGATCGGTAAAATCCCCCAACTCAATAGCTTCCGCAAACCCCAAGACTGTTTCCTGCACCAAATGCAATGCCGTTGCCTCCAGCGGCTCAATAAACCCTTGAGACAAGCCAACTGCCAAGCAGTTTTTAGCCCAATGATGCTGCAAACGCCCCACTTTCATTTTTAAATGTCGTACTGGGACATCTTTATCTAGCAAGTTCAATTTTTGTCGTAGTTCGGTCTCAGCCATATCAGCTGATAAATAATTCGAGCTGTAGACATAACCATTCCCAATACGATTAACTAGAGGAATATTCCACATCCAGCCGGCGTTTAATGCAGTAGCGGTGGTCTGTGGGGTTATATCCATAGCAGCAGAGGTAGGCATAACAACTGCCGAATCATTAAATAAATTACTAGAAAAGTTAATAAAAGGTACTTTTAACGCTTGTTGAATTAGCACGCCGGCAAAACCGGAACAATCGATAAATAAATCCGCAGCGAGAGGCTGCTGATTCTCTGTCAACAAGTGGCTTATATATCCTTGTGCATCCAGTTTTACTTCCGTTATTCGTGCATCTATGTGCGCCACTCCCAACTTCGCCGCGTGTTGTTTTAAAAACAACCCTACCAGCGAAGAGTCAAAATGATAACCATAGCCTAGCTGGAAAGGAAAATGGTGCGCAGGTTTTGGCCCTAGCTGGTGTTTGGCAAGATAGGTCGCCAGGAAAAATTTATCCGGGTGAGCATAAACATCAGCGCCCTTGCGTCGCACAAAACAATTATAAAAAAAGGCAGGTGCCGAATAATCATCCGGCTGCGCAGGAAAAGGATGAAAGTAATTTTCAAAACCTGGTTTGGTTGACCAGTTGCAAAAGCGGATCCCGGTCTTATAAGTTGCATTACAGGCTGGCATCCACTCTGCTTCGGCAATCTCCATATAATCAAAAAATGATTTTAACTGTGGTGTTGACCCTTCACCCACGCCAATAATACCGATATCACTAGACTCAACTAGCGCAATTTCTACGGAATATTTAGCCCAGCGCTTGGCAAGAATATTGGCCGCCATCCAACCGGCAGTACCACCACCCAAAATTACAATTTTTTTGATCATAAATTTCACATCAAAGAATGTATTAGTTTTTTGTTACAACTTCCAAAACCAACGAATCGTAGGCTGCCAATTCAAGTTCAACAGTGGCAACGTCTTCATTCACTGTTAGCGTTGAAAATTGTGAGCCGTGGGCCAGCTTGGCTGACAATTCATAGGCAGTTTCATTCAGCGCCCAGTCTTTTATAGTAGCGGCAGGTAATAATAATTTTACCAAGCCACTTTGTTCGCCTGAAAAATTGCTTATCACAATCCATTTCTGTGTTTGGGTGGCACGGGTAAATGCAAATAATTTATTGGTGTAACCGCCTGCTGCTGAAATATTGTGGCTGTGTAACTCGCGATACTCCCCTTCGGCTACGGCGCTGTGATGCGATAAATTTAATAACTCACGATAAAATCCCCGCAGCGCTTTTTCGCTCGCAGTAGATTGCCCACCATCAAACTTCCCGCCATTCATATAGCGTTGGTGCGCGGGCACACCGGCATAATCAAAAATCGTAGTACGCGACGGGTCGCCAAAACCGGAACCCAGCTCGCCAGCCTCACCGACTTCCTGCGCGAAATACAACATGGTCGGCGAGCGACTAATCAACGTGGATACCACCATCGCCGGCTTGGCTTTTTCGGCGCTGCCCGCAAACTCGGGGCTGGCAATACGCTGCTCATCGTGGTTTTCCAAAAAGTGCAGCATGTGTTCTTCTATATCGCTCATGCCCGCTTGCACTTGCGCAATAACCTCGGTACCGCTTTTACCTTGCATTACCGCTTTTAAGCCGTCATACATTTCCACTTTGTCATAGAGGTAATCCATTTTTCCCATGCGAATATAATTGCGATACTCGGCCGGGTTATACACTTCAGCCAACAAAAATGCCTGGGGATTTTTTTGTTTAATCGCGGAATTTAAATAACTCCAGAATTCGACTGGCACCATTTCGGCCATGTCGTAACGAAAACCATCTACCCCTTTTGCCAACCAATATTCCGCAATTTGGCGGAACTTAATCCATGAATCCGGCACATCCTTACCCTGCCAGAATTGGGCGTGGGCGAGTAGATCTTTTTGCGCATAGTCTGCGGGTAATTCAGGAAAATCTTTGGTGCCATCGGGGCGCACACCGTAATTGATTTTTACGGTTTCATACCAGTCATCAAATTTTGGTTGCGCCAAGCGCGAACCATTGCCGGTCCACTTCGCCGGTTTCTCATCAAACTGGCCATCACTTAGGGGATGTGAATCGCCACCCAGCGGCTGATAATTGCCTTGCGCTTCTGGCACAAGGAAGTCTTCGCCTACCACGTAATAAAAATTATTGTCCCGTCGGTATTCCACACTCACATCATCGCGCGCACCAAAGCTCTCCACTCCTGGCGGGTTACTCAATGATTCATAGCGACGCGCCACATGGTTAGGCACTATGTCGATAATAACTCGCATGCCCTGCGCGTGGGTGCGGGCGATTAGCGCTTCAAATTCTTGCAAGCGTTTTGCTGGGTCAACAGCTAAATCCGGGTTAACGTTGTAATAATCCTTGACCGCATAAGGTGAACCGGCGCGACCCTTTACTACGTCAGGATCATCGTTGCTAATGCCGAAAGCGGTGTAGTCGCGAATGACGGCGTGATGCGGTACACCGGTGTACCACACGTGAGTAACACCCAACTCTTTAATCGATTTAAGCGCAGTCTCGTTGATATCATTAAATTTACCCACACCATTTTCTTCCAAAGTCCCCCAAGGTTTATTGGTGGTATTGGTATTGCCATAAAGGCGAGTAAATATTTGATACACCACCGGCTTGCCGTGTACTACTGGTGTGGGAGTTTGTTCCGCGCGATCAGTGGATTGATTGCAGGCTACCAGCCCTACAATTGCCAAACTTAATGCCAGCATAGCGGCACCGGTCAACAGTATTTTTTTATATTCACTCATAGCCATACAACCTGAATAAATGGCTCGCCACAACAGCGAGCTATTGTTAATAAAAATATTTTTATTGCAGTTCAATTATTAGCGACGTTTTTGCGGGCATAACTATCGGCTTATCCAGCGCTATTTTTTTGCCAGTCAGCACATTGCGCGCGCTTTTTTTACCCGCGATAAACGTTTGGTAGGGCTGTAAGTCCAACAGGTTTTCCTGCGCATTTTTATTCAGCACCACCAAGACGGCTTGGTTATCCGAATAGCGAACATATGCATAAAAACCATCTCCCGGTGAAAAGTGCTGCAGTTTTCCGTGATGAATCACCGCCGACTTTTTGCGCCAATTCAGCAGGGTTTTTACATACTCCTGCATGTCGCGCTCTTGGGCAGTTAAGCCCTTGCCGGTGAACGCATTTTTAGTATCGCCTTGCCAGCCGCCGGGCATATCGGCACGCACAGCGCCATCGTCGCGTTCACGGGGGCTGGTCATCAGCACTTCCGAACCATAATAAAATTGCGGAATACCACGCATAGTGGCCATATACACCATTGCCGTTTTAAACAAATCAACATCTTCATTCAGGTAAGAGTAAAGGCGGGAGGTGTCATGGTTTTCAGGAAAGATCACTAGATTCAAGGGATCGGCATATACAAAATCATTGGCCAGCATTTCATACAGACGCACCCAACCTTTATCCCAGGACTCCTCCTCATGCAACACCTCGCGCAAGGTTTCATGAATGGGAAAATCCATCACACTTGGCATGTGCGGCACATGGCCGCTGGCATTAACTTTACCGCGTTGCCAGTGCGCAACCACCGCAGGATTCGGGCTCCACTCCTCGCCAACAATATTAAAATGGGGATATTCATCCATAATAGTTTTTGCCCAGCGCGATAAAAATTCCTGATCGGCATAGCCATAGGTGTCTTCACGAATCCCGCTCAGCCCCGCGTATTCAATCCACCACAAACTGTTTTGAATTAAATAATTGGCGAGCTGTGGATTGCGCTGATTTAAATCCGGCATGGTGGGCACAAACCAACCACTCACAAATAATTCTTTATCGGCAGGTGCGGCGTAAGGGTCTTGCACCGTGGTGCGGCGGTGATTGGTTTCTTTATATTCCGCGGGAAAATTTAACCAATCCTTTGCAGGCAGATCTTTCATCCACCAGTGGTTGGAGCCAATGTGGTTCAGCACTATATCCTGAATAACTCCAATACCTTTTTTCTGTGCCTTTTGTACAAAAGTTTTGAATTCTTCGTTAGTGCCGTAACGTGCATCGATTTGGTATAAATCCGTTGCGGCGTAACCATGGTAGGAATATTTTTCCATATTGTTTTCGGTGAGCGGGTTGGGCCAAATTTGGGTGAAACCCATGGCAGCGATGTAATCCAGATGCTTTTCCATGCCTGCAATATCACCCCCATGGCGCCCACCTTTGTAAGCGCGACTGGGTTGTTCCAACATGCCGGGCATAGCGTCGTTATTGATATTGCCATTGGCAAAACGATCCGGCGTAATTAAATAGATGGCATCTTTGGGTGAAAAGCCCTGACGTTGAGCGGAATTTTTTTCACGCGCCAATAATTGATAATCAACACGGCTGTGTATTTTCCCATCGCGCATAAATTCAATGGGGAATTTTCCCGGCTTTGTAGTTGCTGCTATATCGATAGTGACAAATAAATAATTCGGGCTATCGGATTTTTTTATATTGATAATATTTACGCCAGGGTAGTTCACGGCAGGGGTAGTTACACCCAGATTATCGCCATGCACCAGTAATTCGACTTGATTGTATTTCATGCCAACCCACCAGTTGGCGGGTTCTATGCGTTTTAACCCGGCTTCCTGTGCCATTACTGGCAATACACAAAGGAGTGATATGAATAGGATGAGTTTTTTCATTTTATTTATCCTTTTTATAACGATGCATGAAAAGGGTGAACCAAATAAAAAATCACCCACATGGAAGGCCATGTGGGTGATTCGTCAATACAAAGTCATTTGACCTTTACATCTTGTAGTTCACACCAAAGAAGTATTGACGACCGAAGTATTGAATAGAGCCAGTCTGAGCCTCTGATCCGAAATAGGTTTTGGAAGGTTCATCCGTCAAGTTATTGACCTGGAATACCAATTCAAGACCACTTTCAAATTCGTAAGAGGCTTGATAGTCAACAACTGATTCATCGGCATAGAAAACTTCCTGAGTTTCAACAGCGACCTGGTTCGCAACAAACGCTTCACGATAGCGATAGTTCAAACGAGTAGAGAATCCCTCATAATCATAGAACAATGTAGTACTTAGGTTGCTTGGAGAAAGACCAGGCATGCCAATGTCTTTTTCCTCACCACCAAGATTATTTATGCGTTCTACATCGCTTTCTGTATAAGAATAGCTGCTGCTTAGACCCAAGCCAGACCAAAGTCCAGGCAAGAAATCAAACGTCTGTGTATAACCCAACTCAATACCTTGGATGTAACCGCCTTTAGTATTGTTGTATGCAGTTTGATATTCACCACCTGGCTGCAATGGGTTGCCGGTATTAGGATTGATGTCCGGCACGTTAAAACCTAAGGCTTCGAAGTCAACGCCACGCAACGTAATTTGCTCAATAAAAGATTCGATGTCTTTACGGAACAACGCTACAACGATTGCGCCTTCGGTTTCAGAAAAATAATGTTCATAAGACAAGTCATATTGATTTGCATAAAACGGATCAAGCAAAGGACTGGTATTGCCCCACGCATTAAATCTGTCCTCACCATCAATCCACGAGCCTGCGCCTGATTTTAATTGGCTAACGGGTGGGCGAGACATTACTTTTGCCGCAGCAAAACGAATGTTATCTTGATCTGTAATTTGGAAATTCAAGTTCAAAGATGGTAAGTAATCAGTATATTTTTGACCCATTGTGTTGGTCACATAATCATTACTAACCACGCCGCGTTCGTCGGTAATAGGCTGACCAGCACCGGCACCAATTTGCAAATAACCATCGCTGGACTGATCCGACTCTACAACACGTACACCTAAATTACCGGTAACAGGTGTAGCGCCCAATTCAGTTGCAAAATTAGCCATTACGTAGGCGGCAAGTACGTCTTCAGTCACAGTGCCAGACTGAATCATAGTCCAGTTGTTTTCCCAGTTTGCAACCGGATTCCAATCGCGGCCACGTGCGGCCTCTACAGCCGCAACAGCGTCATCGAAGTCAATTGCGAAGAAGTTTGGCATACCTTTCAGGTCACCACCGAACTCAACAACTTTAACCATATCGTCAGTCAAAGCGATAGGGAATTGTGATGGATGATTGCCGAACTCAGAGCCGTAACCATCTTGCCCACGTGCACCAGTGTACTCACGCGAAGAGTTACGAATACCCGCTTCAACAGAAGTAATGAATGGTGTATCCATTTCGTACTTCACATCAATTTTCTGGGCATTGATTTCATTGTGAGTGATGAACGGCCACTGACCAACCTCAGTCAATGCAATTCGATTCAGATTAGTATAATCCTGACTAGCAAAGAAATCGGCGGGCTTTAAACCTTTGTTGATATAGGTGATCGATTCTGCCGAGCGCACTGGATTGGCAACGCTGGTATCGTTATATAACAACGCGCGAGTGCCGCCATTTTGGAAGTCGCCATCTGACTCAGAGAAAGAAACGTCAGCGTTGATAGTCCACTGATTGAGACGCCATTCAGCATTCAAACCATAAGACAACACTTCAGCTTCACGTGAGTCATTGTCGTTAACGGTAAACACTGCAAAATTGCTAGTGCCATCACCCGAGACAGTACCGCCAATCATATTGTTATCGACAATTACCGGGTTAGTGATAACTGTATTTTCAGAGTGCAAAGTTTTTACACGGAAGCCACGAGCAAATGCTTCTGAGTCAGCTTTAGTATTAAATACATCGCCCTTCAATGTGAAGCTTTCATTAGGCTCCCAAACAACAGTCGCTAAATAACTATCACGCTGCTCTTCACCACCGCGCTGCTGCATTTCCATACCTTCACTAACAAATTCGTTGTCAGCATCGGCATCAATATTACGCTGGCCATTGTAATTCAAACCAATATATTGATTTGCAACACTGGGAGCACTTAACTTGGCGTAACCAAGCGCAAAACCGATAGTTTCATCTGCAAACTTACCTTGATAAGAAGCGTTGAAACGATGGCCAAAATCAATCGCGTCTTCAACTTCAGAGGTGCGGCTATTTGAACTACCACGAACACCCACATTAAATGAATGTTCTTTTGAGTTTTTGAGCGGGTTTACTGTAGTTAACTCAATCGAACCAGCCACACCACCTTCAATTAAGGACGCTTTTGGTGATTTGTATACTGCCGCTTGTGAAATCAATTCTGATGGATATACATCAAACTCAATTTTACGACCGGCAATTGGGCCGGTGCTGGTGCTGACTTGTTCGCGACCATTCATGGTTGCAAATACAAAATCACCACTCATCCCGCGAATATTTAACTCGCTCGCTTGGCCACCAGTACGTACAGAAGTGACACCAGGCAAGCGGGAGAGAGAGTCGGCAATCGAAACATCGGGCAAGCCGCCAATATCGTCTGCTGAAATTGCTTCAATAACCGTATCGGAGCTGCGCTTTGCATCGAGGGCATTAAGCACGCTTTGACGGAAACCGGTTACTACTACCTCTTCAATGTCTTTTTCAGTAGCGTTGCTTTGTGAATTAGCACCTTGTTGCGCATAAACAACTTGTGAACCCGACACCAGCGCCATAGTGGCCGCCATCGCGAGTACGTGATTAAAGGTTTGTTTCTTCATGAATTCTCTCCGCGGAAAACTACTCTTATTTTTAAGATTGTGTGTAATAACAACAGCGTCCTTACGCTATACACGTAAAGCGATACAAACTTGTCGTTGCGGCGATAGTAGGCGCAGGGGGATGACACTCACAATAGAATGCATACGTATTCAAACCACCGCATACGTATGCATTCACATTCTTTATGAAACCTTTTTGCAGTTTTTGAATACAGCGTAAGGCAGTGATTAATTTTTAAGATAAAAAAAGAGGGCCGAAGCCCTCTGCATTGACCGAACACTGATGTTTGAAGAGCGGTTTAAAAGAAAACCGGAGCAGAATATTGGAATGAAAACCTTATTTCGCCAAGCGCGCGATCACCGTGCCATAGGCAGGTACTGGCAAACGTTCATATTGCCCGGCAAGCGTTGTGCAACTGTGCCCTTCTATGGCGCTTAGTTGATACGCCGCATCTAAATGGATGAGATTTTCTTGTGCGGAAAAATTAAACGCACATAGCAAAGTGTCATCACCATAGCTGCGGGTAAATACCAAATAATTCACACCATCAGCAATAAATTGGATATCACCCAAACGCAATGCAGGCTGGCCCTTGCGCCAATTCATAAATTGGCGGTACGCATTGAGAATAGAAGCCGGATCAGATTCTTGCAGGCTCACCGCTTGCTCTTTATGCGCCGAGGGAACCGGTAGCCAGGTTTTTACTTGCGAGAAACCAGCGTAGGTTTCTGTGTGATTCCAGGGCATAGGTGTGCGACAACCATCGCGACCTTTAAAGCGCGGCCAGAAGGTGATGCCGTAAGGATCTTGCAATTCGTGCTGTTGAATGGGCGCTTCAATTAAACCCAACTCTTCACCTTGATAACTGCACACGCTGCCGCGCAGTGAAAACAACATCGCATTCAAGGTTTTTGCCAATTGTGGAGATTGGTCTTTACCGCCCCAGCGCGACATAAAACGCACCACGTCGTGGTTGCCAATCGCCCAGCAGGGCCAACCTTCCGCTAAATTCTGCTCCAGGGTTTCTACGGTTTCGCGAATGTAAGAGCCGGATAAGGTATCCACCAACAATTCAAAACTGTAAGCCATGTGCAAGCGCGAATTACCGGCGGTGTATTCGGCCATGGTTTTGAGCGAATCTTCCGAGGCAATTTCACCCAGGGTAACAGTGCCTGGGTAGCGATCCATTAATGTGCGCAGCGATTCTAAAAACTGCAAATTTTCCGGGCGATCACAGTCGTATACGTGACGCTGAAAGGCATAGGGATTATCTTCGCGGAAACCACGACCACGGCGCTCTGCTTCCGGCTTGGCGGGGTTGCTGCGCAGCAGTTTATCGTGGAAACAAAAGATAATGGCATCCAGACGCAGGCCATCAACACCGCGCTTCAACCAAAATTCTACTTCCTGCAAAATTTGCTCGCGCACTGCATCACAGTGGTAATTCAAATCGGGCTGGGTTTTTAAAAAGTTGTGCAAATAATATTGGCAGCGACGTGGCTCCCACTCCCAGGCAGAGCCGCCAAAAATAGCGAGCCAGTTATTGGGCGGTGTACCATCGGGCAGTGGATCTGCCCACACATACCAATCGGCTTTGGGGTTATCGCGCGATTCGCGGCTTTCAGTAAACCAGGCGTGTTGATCCGAGGTGTGACTGAGTACCTGATCGATAATAATTTTGATGTTGCGCTCATGCGCCTTGGCAATTAATTCATCAAAGTCTGCAAGCGTACCGAAAATCGGATCTATATCGCGATAGTCAGAAATATCATAACCAAAATCCTTCATGGGCGATTTGAAAAAGGGTGATACCCAAATCGCATCCACCCCCAAACTCGCAATGTAATCGAGCTTGCTGATAATGCCAGGAATATCACCAATGCCATCGTTATTGGCATCCATCAAACTGCGTGGGTATACCTGGTATACCACTGCACCGCGCCACCAGGGAGTTGTTGTCATTACAGAAGTCTCAGTTTTTATATTGATTTCACAAACACCCGTGAAGTGTTTGTATTGCGTGATATCAACATACGCCAGCACTGTTTTTTCGCCAAGTGACTACATACGTATGCAGATCGCTGTGATGATATTTATCGTTACAAAAACCATAGAATACGTATTCATAAACGCATCCAAACCCGTTGCGCTTCCGGATAAAACCGGCAGGCCACTTTTTTGCCCTGCGTTTTAACGCGCCTGAAAAATCTGGGCTAGTCTTTCCTGCATACGTATGCAAGGTGAATACGTATGCACCTGCTTGAGTTGAATCCTGCCAACACCTAATGTGACTTGGTTGTCATATCTGTTATGGCTGGTCGATCTTACAGCAAAGATCACCACACAAAATGACACCAATAAATAATAGTGATTTTGATACGAGGATTTTGTCATGAAAAAAAACCTACTCGCCCTGTTGGTGAGCGGCAGCCTATTACTGGGCGCCTGCTCCGATAACTCATCGACAACCTCGGCACCCGCTACCCAAACTGCGGTAGCGCCCGGTGCGCCCGGCAATGCCGCCGTGTGGGCTTATGCCGGCAAAACCGGTATTGGCACCTCCTATGAACAATACACCGACGGCGCCTACCAAGACACCGGCGCCAGCGGCACCATTTCCAAAGTGTGGTTTTCCATCGCCCAAGGCGTGTTGACCGAAACCATGTACGGCCTGATTCATGAAGCACAACTGCAAGAGCTGCAATTGCTGGTGAAAGGCGACGGCTTCCTCGACGAAGAAAAGAAAGACACCATTTCTACCATCGAATATTTAACAACGGATGCCCAGGGGCGCCCGCAATCCCTTGCCTACAAAATTGTGAATCGCGATAAAGAAGGCAAATACGAAATTGAAAAACACATTTTTACTGACCCGGATTCACAAGCATTGATGATGCGTGTGGTCTTTCGCGCGCTAACTGCCGATGTGACACCTTATGTGTATGTAAATCCATCCATTGCCAATACCGGCAGCAATGACAGTGTGCGTTACGCCGATGGCGTGTGGGTCGCGACCGATGGCAATAGCAGCATGACGGTAAAAACCACTGCACCGGTTGCACAAAGCACCGTGGGTTTTGAAGGGGTATCTGACGGCATTGCCGACCTAAAACAAAACGGCAGCCTCACCCAGCTTTACACCAATACCGGTGACACACCCGGCAATGTGGCGCTGACATTGCAACTCGCCGAGGTTAAAAACGGCGCAAGTGCGCAGTGGGATTTGGTACTTGGGTTTGGCAAAAGCGGCAGTGAAAGTTCCGCTGCTGCCGAGCAAACATTGGGTAAGGGCTACGACAAAGTGCTCGCCCATTACAACGGCGATGGCGACGCCATCGGCTGGCAAGACTTTTTACAAACCCTGCCCGCACTGGAAAAACTTTCTGCCACGGCGACCGACGGCGGCAAGCTGGCCTACACCAGCGCCATGGTGTTAAAAGCGCAGGAAGACAAAACTCACGCCGGTGCGTTTATCGCCTCACTCTCCAACCCTTGGGGCGATACCAAATCGGCGGAGAAATCTGCCACCGGTTACAAGGCCGTATGGCCACGCGATTTTTATCAAGTGGCCATGGCGATGCTCGCCCTGGGTGACCGCGAGTCACCGCGTATCGCATTTGAATATCTGGAAAAAATCCAGGCGAGTGAAAAAATTGCCGGCTACAGCGGCATTCCTGGCTGGTTCCTGCAAAAAACCCATGTGGATGGCGAAGTGGAATGGGTGGGTGTCCAGCTGGATCAAACCGGCATGCCGCTCATGCTCGGCTGGCGTTTGTGGAAAGAAGGCATTTTTAGCGATGCGGAAATCGCCCAGTGGTACACCAAAATGCTCAAACCGGCGGCTGATTTCCTCGTGAGCGGCGGCCAGGTGAAAATCCTCTGGAACGATACCCTCATCAAACCACCCTATACCCAACAAGAGCGTTGGGAAGAGCAACAAGGTTATTCACCCTCAACCACCGCAGCGATTATCGCCGGGCTGGTGTCGGCGGCGGATATCGCCACCCAGGCAGGCGACAGCGCAGGTGCGGCCAAATACCTCGCAGCGGCCGACAAGTATTCCAGCGAGCTGGAGGCCAAAACCTTTACCACCAATGGCTCGCTCACCGGCGATTTGGGTAACGGCCAGTACTACCTGCGCATTAACGCCAACGAAGACCCCAATGATCGCTCGGCACTGGGCACCAGCAACGCGCAGGTGATCAACGATGAATCGCAGGTGATCGATGGCGGCTTTCTGGAACTGGTGCGCTACGGTGTGCGCGCGGCAACAGACAAGCACGTACTGGAAACCATCCCCGAGTACGACAACCTGAACCTGCCAGACTTGCTGCGCACCAAATACGAATTCACCTTCCCCGGCGTGGAGGGCACATTCCCCGGCTGGCGCCGCTATGGCATTGACGGCTACGGCGAAGAGATCAGCGCAGGCAAAGGCTATGTGGAAGCCAATAACTCCAGTGATGGCCGTGGTCGCGTTTGGCCCTTCTTCACCGGTGAGCGTGGTCACTACGAGCTGGAACTGGCAAAAGCCAATGCTAGTGTCGATATAGACTCACTGCGCAACACCTATGTGAAAGCCATGGAGCTGTTTGCCAACGAAGGCATGATGTTGCCTGAGCAAGTGTGGGACGGTGTAGGCGGCAACGACACCTACAACTACCCGCTGGGCGAAGGTACCAATGGCGCAACCCCACTGGCCTGGACTCACGCTGAATACATCAAACTGCTGCGCAGCTACAGCGACGGCAAGGTGTGGGACAGAAACGATAGCACTGAAGCGCGCTACGTGAAGTAACGAGGCAAGTGCCACCAAGCCCGCGTACCGACCGGATCGGTACGCGGGCTTTGGTTAATAAGAATCGACAACTACACTCAACTAAACCAATAACAAAGGCAGTACACAATGAAACAGCCCACCCTTCCCTTTTGGCAGGTCTGGAACGTCAGTTTCGGCTTTCTGGGAGTTCAACTCGGTTTTGCGCTACAGAACGCCAACGTCAGCCGCGTGCTTTCGGATTTGGGGGCAGATTTACATTCACTCTCACTCTTCTGGCTTGCTGCGCCCATTATGGGTTTGTTGGTACAGCCGATTGTGGGTGCTGCGTCTGATCGCACCTGGAACCGTGTGGGCCGCCGTCGTCCTTATATTTTAGGCGGTGCGATTGCCGCCGCCGCTGGCATGTTATTGATGCCCAATGCCTCGCTCTTTGTCGCCTTTATCACCCCTATGCTATTTGGCGGTTTGATGTTGGCGCTGATGGACGGCGCCTTTAACGTCACCATGCAGCCCTTCCGCGCGCTGGTAGCAGATATGGTGCCCAATGAGCAGCGCACCCTCGGTTACTCCATTCAGGCATTGCTGATTAATATCGGCGCCGTGATCGGCTCCATCCTGCCGTTTGTGCTCACCAATGTGATCGGGCTGGAAAATACTGCCCCCAAGGGTGAAGTTGCCCCCACCGTCACCTGGGCCTTTTATATCGGTGCCAGCGCCTTGTTCCTCACGGTGCTTTGGACTGTTATCCGCACCAAGGAATACGCACCTGCGGAATACAATCGCTACAAGGGCCTGACCGCCGCCGTTGCGCCTGCGGTGAAACCTTCCCTGTTGAAACGCCTGGGGGATTTCTGGCAGCTGTTTATCCATATGCCCAAAACCATGCGCCAACTGGCGATAGTGCAGTTCTTTTCCTGGTTCTCCCTGTTCATTATGTGGGTCTATACCACCCCGGCAATCACCCAATATATTTGGGGCATAGACGCCAAATGGTTTGATTCGGATTACCTGCATTCACTGGAAACCATTCCCCCGGAAATCGCCGCCGCCAAAGGCGCTGCCGGTGACTGGGTAGGTATTATTTTCGCCGCTTACTCACTTTTTGCTGCATTGTTTTCTCTTGTGCTCACACGCATCGCCAATCGTTTTGGTCGCAAGCTGACCTACTCGCTCTCACTACTGGCGGGCGGCTTGGGTTATTTGAGTTTTGTGCTGTTTCAAAATGCAGAAATTGTGCATGTGGACTTATGGATCACCCAAGTGGATATTCCTCAAGGCGCGCTGGATTTATTAATTCCGATGATTGGCATCGGCATCGCATGGGCGGCAATTCTCGCCATGCCCTACGCGATTCTGGCCGGCTCACTGCCCGCCGATAAAACCGGTGTGTACATGGGCATTTTCAACTTCACCATCGCCGCGCCGCAAATTGTGTCCGGTTTGGTTGCGGGGCAAATTTTAAAATATGTATTCCACAACGAAGCGATTTATATCGTGATGCTGGCGGGTGTATTTATGATTCTCGGTGCGCTGTCGGTTTATTTTGTGCAGGACAACAATGCCGCAAACGACGCGGCCGCAGTTCCTCAGGGTCATTGATATTGAGCGACCAGGCAACAAAAAACTGAATAACAAGCAGAGCAATAAAAAAACCGCTGTAGTGAAAGCTGCAGCGGGTTTTTCTTGTTGGGACTAATCAGTTATCCATCAGAACCGTTATTTCTTAAATGGTTTTGCACCGCAGGAACTGCGCACCATTAATTTTGCCGGCAACAACATAGATTCCGGCCGCTCCCCACTCACCAGCTTTAACAAATTCTCTACCAATAATTCACCCGCCAATTGCGTATCCTGCTGCACCGTGGTGAGTGCCGGATGGGTGTAGGCCGCCATGGGAATATCATCAAAACCCATAAGCGCAACATCCTGCGGCACATGCATGCCCGCTTCTTCCAATGCCGTCATGGCACCAATGGCAATCAAGTCGCTCGCACCAAATACCGCATCAAAAGGTACGCGACGCTGCAGTAAACTCATGGTCGCTTTGTAGCCTTCCGCTTCCGAGGTTTCAGCGGCGACTTGCAGTTTCGGATCTACCGCAATACCGGCTTCCTGCAACGCTTTACAAAAGCCGTGATAGCGGTCAGCAAATTCAGGGCTGTGCTCGGATACGTCACCGAGAAAAGCGATATTTTTATGCCCGAGTGCAATTAAATGTTGGGCGGCATTGTAGGCGCTGTTGAAATTATCGCAGCCAATGGAGACGCCGGGTTGCCCTTCAAGTACCGGCCCCCAGGTAATAAAATGCGCGCCGACTTCAGTGAGATAAGTCAGTTTTTTTACAAAGGTTTCGTAATCGCCATAACCCAAAAAGATAATGCCATCAGCGCGATTGGCATCCTCGTAATCTGCATGCCAGTCCTCACTAAATTGCTGGAAGGAAATCAATAAGTCAAAGCCGCGGTTGGCCGATGCACGGGTAATACTGCCCACCATCGAGAGGAAAAAAGGGTTGATTAAGGAATTACCGGTGCCGTGGTGTTCGCACAATAACAAGGCGATAGTTTTGGTTTGTTGTGAACGCAAACTGCTCGCATTTTTGTCCACTTTGTAATTGAGTTCGCGTGCAATTTGCTGCACTTTCAACCGTGTTTCTTCATTGACCAGCGGGCTATTGCGTAATGCGCGCGACACGGTCGATTGGGATACGCCCGCGCGGTAGGCAATATCAAAGGATGTGGGTTTATCGTCTTTCAACTGGGGTACCCTCGCTGTGGTTCCATTATTTGTTGTAATTGTTGTGGTGGACTTTCTTAGACGCTTAAGTTCGCATTGCGTTAGGGGGCTGATACTACAGCAACCCCCTTTTTACGTACAGCGGAGGGGAAAGGTGCACTAGGGGTGCTGGGCAATTTGGGCATATTTCAGCGTAGTCAGCTCGCGGTGCAGATTGCCGGGAAAATGACGAAATACTTACACCATGCGACGACGCTGTATAAACAGCCCTAGCCCACCCAACATTAGCAATAGCACACTGCCGGGTTCGGGTACTTCATGGGTCGCAATGTGAAAATCGATCCAGTCGATAAAACTGCTGACTCGCGTTGAACCATAGGCATCGCCATAATCGACCAAACCGTTGTTGGTAAAATCGGTGATAAACGAATGCACACCCGCCAAATAAATTTGGCCATTTTCCTGAATAAAAACACCACCACCGGAATCACCTGGGGCAACCATGATCTCGAGCACTGTCGCCAGATCATCAAAATCCGCGCCGATAAAATCGAAAAAATTAAAAGATTGATCGGTTGGATGATCAAAGTCAGACCAAAGAATTTGGTCGCCATCACCCTGCAATGACCAAATGTTGTCAACAATATTAGTACCTGCGCGGCGCTGATAATCGATACCTTCTATTCCCGTTTCTCCGTTTCCGGTATAACCAAAACCGACACTGGCCGATGAATGCAAAAATTCATTGTTGCCGTTATAGAGTTGTGCAGGGGCCACATCAAAGTCCGTCTTGAAATGCATTAGGCCTATATCCCAACCATCGACAAGGCCATAATCACTAAAGTTTTCATGAGAGACCCAGGTATCTGCCTCGTAAAAACGCCAACCCGTTTCACCCGGCAAATAAAATTGCATCGCCTGCGCTTTATTGACGCAGTGCCCCGCAGTTAGCACCCAATTTTTATTGATTACCGTTCCGCTGCAAGAGTAGGGCGAGGCGCCGGTATCACCAAAAATTAAACCCACCCCATTAAAGGCAGGATCATTCGCAAAACCGGTATACCAGGAATCGGGGGTGTCGTGGCGGATAATGCCTGCAGAGACAGGCACGCTTAGTGCGGCAACTAACAAACTTGTTATTAATTTCATCATTCCTTATTCCCTTGAAAATAGTTGTAGATATTGATGTTTCCTTTAAAGCGCCCGAAACCTATCGGGCGCGAAAATATATCCTGTTTAAAATTGATAATACAAGCATGGTAAAAAAATCATGCCGTAACAAAACACAGCAAAAAACATCAGCGCACATCATTTTCTATCATGCGCAGATAAAAATTACAGCGAGGGTTTAAAGTCAGCCATCTCAGAGGGCAGGATAGGATTTTTCAAGGTGATCATTGTGCGCCGGTGCAAATTAACTGCAGTTAAATCGGCAGCAAAATAACGGTCAAAAATTTTATCCAATTCACCATTTTCACTGATGATTTTTAGCCCTTGGGTTACTCGCTCCGCAAGCGCGGTGTTGTCGGGATTGACATAAAACACCAGCGGAAATGGATAAAACACTAGCAGCGAAGATTCCACCATCAATTGGCCAGATTTAGCAGCGCGCTCCTTGAACACACTTGTAACTTCGTTTGCACCAAAGGTCACATAATCAAACTCTTTATTTTCCAAGCGAGTAAACAGCTCTTCAAAACTGCCCTTCTCTACCACCGGGTAGCCATTTTGGCGAAACAGTTCGGCGTCGGCCCAAGTGGCGGGAATACCCATCGTAAATTGCTGCAACTGCGCGGGAGTTTTAATCGCCGCAAACTTTTCTTTGTCTGCGGCACGAATAATTAAAATGCGATGCCCTAATAATCCTTTCATCAGCGGCAGTGGAATTAAGGTTTTCTCCTCGTTGGCCAACTTGGCATTGCCTGCGACAGTGCCAAAAATATCGAAGCCTTTGCTGCGAAACACACTGGCTTCATCTTCCGCGCGCGGGTAATCCGTTAAATCTTCCACTAGCGCCCAATCACCCGTCTTTTTACTGCTCGCCTTCAACGCTAATTCCAATACTTCGCGCTCATATTGCTGGCGCGATGCTGTTTTATTGCCGTTCCACAGCTTGATGGTTGCGTCAGCGGCAACTCCGGCAGACGCCGCTTGTGGGCTTGCGGCAACCGCGAGTGAAATCCCCAAGCAGCTCACCAATAACCCGCGTGTGAAGTGGCGCCAAGTGAAAAAAGCTAACGCAAAAGTTGCCGATAAAAATGTGTTTGTTGTCATTAAGAAAGCCTCTGTTATTTTTAATTATTTACCTGTCGCAAACGAATCAACAGGCCAGATACAAAACAGGGCGCACTTGAAGCAAGTGCGCCCTGTTGAAGCCTAACAAAACATCGCTGTTTTATCAGAATGGAATATCGTCATCAAATGAGTCAAAACCCGCCGGTTGCGGCGGTACGTTTTGTTGTGGTGCAGGGCGATTCGCGGGCTGGCCGAAACCACCTTGATTGCCACCGCCCTGATTATTGGCTGCCGGTTTAGCTGCAGCTTGGTTATAGGCATTTTGTGCAGGCGCATTGCTGTGCTGTTGGTTATTGTACTGAGGAGTCTGATCAAACCCGCCCGCGCCCATATTGTTGCCCATACCTGCGCCGTCACCGCGACCGTCCAGCATTTGCATTTCGCTCGCCACAATCTCGGTGGTGTAGCGATCAGTGCCGTCTTGCGCCTGCCATTTACGCGTGCGCAGTGCACCTTCGATATATACCTTTGAGCCTTTTTTCAGATACTCGCCCGCGATTTCCCCCAGGCGATTAAAAAATACAACTCGATGCCACTCGGTGCGCTCTTGCGGTTGACCGGTGTTTTTGTCTTTCCAGGTTTCGGAGGTAGCTACGCTGACGTTAGTCACGGCACCGCCAGAAGGCATGTATTTTACTTCCGGGTCTTGCCCGATATTGCCGATCAAAATTACTTTGTTAATCCCGCGAGCCATGCTGCATTCCTCTTGATTGTCCGAGTATCCGCCTTCTGTTTTTATGCGAGGGCGGCATTCAGGTTGATGGGTTATTGCCCCCTGCGGGGCGTCGGTCACTCTACACGTCTGCGCTGCCATCTACAATTGCGGCAAGCTGTTTACGATTAACTCTACGCTGATCAACTTTGAGATAAATCGTATTTTCCGAGGCGACAATTACCACCTCCGCAACGCCATCGACCGCGCGCAGTTTATCGGCCAAGCCCTGCGGATCCTGCCCCTTGAGAGGAATCAGCACACTCGCCAAAAAACTTGGCGGTTGCATCGACCAGGCAACAACCAGCCAAATCGCAATTAACACCGCGTTCACTAAAAACACCGCATTGGCGCCCTGCTCCTGCAACAGCCAACCGCCCAGGGCACCGCCGCCAAATACACCCAATACCTGACAGGTAGAGTAGATTCCGGTCGCCGTACCCTTGGCACCCGCCGGTGCAATTTTGCTCACCATGGAAGGCTGGGTCGCCTCCAACACATTAAAGGCGATAAAAAATACAAACAGCACAAACAAGGCAAAAATACGATTGGCGCCAACCACCATCAATGCCAGTTCAGCAATCAGCAACAGGACAACCGCAATCAGGAATACACCTTTAATCTTGCGGCGCTTTTCGGCAATGATCACAAACGGCAGCATCAATACAAAGGCAAAAGCGAGCAGCGGGAAATAAACCAGGCCGTGATAATCGCGCGGGATTTCCAGCTGGTTTTGCAGCATTAACGGCAGTACCACAAAGCTCGACATCAACACAAAATGCAGGACAAATATCCCGATATTTAAACGCAATAACTGCGGGTGACGCAGGGTTTTACCCAGCAGTGCGGGCACTGCCACCGCCTCGCGTTTAGGCCGCTGCACCTGCGCAACATTGGGCACCAACTGCAGCAGAATATAAACCCCCACAATACCCAGCACAGCAGTCAACCAGAAAATCGCGGATACCCCACCCCAAGCCGCCAACAGCGGGCCGGCGGTCATCGCCAATGAAAAGGACACGCCTATTGATGCACCGATAGTCGCCATCGCCTTGGTGCGATTCTCTTCCGAGGTGAGATCGGTAAGCAGCGCCATGACCACCGCCGAGATAGCACCGCCACCCTGCAGGAAGCGCCCGAAGATTAACCCGTAAACCGAATCGGCCAGAGCCGCCACCACACTGCCGAGCACAAACACAATCAGCCCGGCCAAAATCAGCGGTTTGCGGCCAATACGATCAGACAGCACGCCAAACGGAATCTGCAATAAAGCCTGACTGAAACCATAGGCGCCCAACGCCAGGCCCAATAAAAATGGGCTGTGATGCGCGTACTCTGTGCCATATAACGCGAGCACCGGCAGCAGCATAAACAAACCGAACATACGGAAGGTATAAAGCGCCGCCAGCGACCAGACGACTTTTTTCTCAAAAGGCGCGGGTGTGGAAAATTGAATGGAGTCAGCAGGTTCTTGCATGGCAAAGGGTGTCGCGTAAAGGGTTTCAGCAAAGGGGCGATAGTGTACCAACTAGCGCCAAGCACACACCATCAATCGCCAAAAGAAACTCACACCGCTGCTACAGGGCTTTACCAAGACTTACGGAATAATCCATATCGGTGACATCTGTCAGCAAAGCATTGGCGTATAATCTGCCCCTTTGGGCGAATCACCACCGTCGCCTGTTCCTTGTCAGTAGCCTGAGCGGATTGCAGTAGATGGACAAAATTATCGTGAGGGGTGCACGCACCCATAACCTGAAAAATATTGACCTGGATATCCCACGCGACAAACTTGTCGTGATCACCGGCCCCTCCGGCTCGGGCAAATCCTCCCTCGCCTTTGACACCCTCTACGCCGAAGGCCAGCGCCGCTATGTGGAATCGCTCTCTACCTATGCGCGCCAATTTTTGTCGATGATGGAAAAACCCGATGTGGACCACGTGGAGGGCTTGAGCCCGGCGATCTCCATCGAGCAGAAATCCACCTCACACAACCCGCGCTCAACCGTGGGCACAATCACCGAAATTTACGACTACCTGCGCCTGCTCTATGCGCGGGTGGGCGAAGCGCGCTGCCCGGAGCACAAGGTGCCACTCGCCGCACAGACCATCAGTGAAATGGTGGACACCACCCTCGCCTTACCGGAAGGCACCAAGCTGATGTTGCTGGCACCGGTGATTCGCGAGCGCAAAGGGGAGCACCTGCACATCTTCGAGCAGCTCAAGCGCGATGGTTTTATCCGCGCCCGTATCGACGGCATTTTGTGCGATCTGGACGATACACCCAAACTCGACAAGAAAAAGAAACACACGGTAGAAGTGGTTATCGACCGTTTTAAAGTGCGTGAAGACCTGAAGCTGCGCTTATCGGAATCCTTCGAGACTGCTCTGAACTTGTCCGAAGGCATCGCTTGCGTTAGCTATATGGACGGCGAAGCGCCCGACCGTTTGTTTTCGTCCAAACACGCCTGCCCGATTTGCGATTACAGCCTGACCGAACTCGAACCGCGCCTGTTCTCATTTAACAACCCCGCCGGCGCCTGCCCTACCTGTGACGGGTTAGGTGTGCATCAATTTTTTGATGAAGACAAAGTGATTCAGGATACCAGCCTAAGCCTGTCTGACGGCGCCATTCGCGGCTGGGACAAGCGTAATGTCTACTATTTCCATATGCTGGCATCGCTGGCCAAACACTATGGTTTTAACGTCGATACACCCTGGTCAAAACTCAAAGCCAAACAGCGCGAAGCGGTTCTGTACGGCTCGGGTGATGAAGTTATCGAATTCAACTACATCAATGATCGCGGCGATGTGTACAAGCGCAGTCACAGTTTTGAAGGCGTATTGCCGAATATGGAGCGCCGCTATCGCGATACCGAATCCAACTCGGTACGCGAGGATCTGACCAAATTTTTATCCAGCCAGCCCTGCCCGGACTGCGAAGGCACGCGCCTGCGTATAGAGGCGCGCAACGTATTTATCGACGAGCGCCCGCTGCCCAAAATCACCGAAATGCCGGTCGCCGATGCCTACGATTACTACATGAAATTGGCCTTTACCGGCCGCAAGGCCGGCATCGCCGATAAGATCCTCAAAGAGCTGCGCGACCGCTTCCGCTTTCTGGTGGATGTTGGTCTGAATTATCTGACCCTTAATCGCAGCGCGGAAACCCTCTCGGGCGGTGAAGCGCAGCGGATTCGCCTCGCCAGTCAAATCGGTGCAGGGTTGGTGGGTGTGATGTATATCCTCGACGAACCGTCAATCGGCCTGCACCAGCGCGACAATGAACGATTGCTAAAAACCCTCACCCACTTGCGCGATATCGGCAATACGGTAATTGTGGTGGAGCACGACGAAGACGCCATCCGCCTTGCTGACCATGTGATCGACATTGGCCCCGGCGCTGGCGTGCACGGCGGGCAAGTAATCGCGCAGGGCAATGTTAAAGCCATCATGGCAAATAAAGATTCAATCACCGGCCAGTACTTAAGTGGCACGCGCGAAATTGCAGTACCAGAAAAACGCCATCCGTTTGATGACAAGAACAAGTTGCGACTGATTGGAGCCAAGGGCAACAACTTACAAAACGTCACCCTGGAAATCCCCGTGGGCCTGATGACTTGCGTGACGGGTGTATCTGGCTCGGGCAAGTCCACACTCATTAATGCAACGCTTTATCCACTCGCCGCCACTGCCCTCAATGGCGCCACCACACTTGACCCAGCGCCACACGACAAAGTGGAGGGCATGGACTTATTTGATAAGTGTGTGGATATAGACCAAAGTCCTATCGGTCGCACACCGCGTTCCAACCCGGCAACCTACACCGGCATCTTTACCCCCATCCGCGAGTTATTTGCCGGTACTCAGGAGTCGCGTTCGCGCGGTTATCAACCCGGCCGTTTCAGTTTCAACGTCAAAGGCGGCCGCTGTGAAGCCTGTCAGGGCGATGGCGTCACCAAAGTAGAAATGCATTTCCTGCCCGATGTCTATGTACCTTGCGATGTGTGCAAAGGCAAACGCTACAATCGCGAAACCCTGGACGTGAAATACAAAGGCAAAAACATCAATGAAGTGTTGGGCATGACCATTGAAGACGCGCGTGCGTTTTTTGATGTGGTTCCGTCCATCGCCAATAAATTGCAAACGCTAATAGATGTAGGGCTTTCCTATATCTGTTTAGGGCAATCGGCCACCACCCTGTCGGGCGGCGAAGCGCAGCGGGTCAAGCTCGCCAAAGAACTCTCCAAGCGAGATACAGGTAAAACGCTTTATATATTGGATGAACCGACAACTGGTCTGCACTTCTACGACATCCAGCAATTACTCAATGTATTACATCGTCTGCGCGATCACGGCAACACGGTTGTCGTGATCGAACACAATTTGGATGTAATCAAAACAGCGGACTGGGTGATTGATTTGGGGCCGGAAGGTGGCAGCGGTGGCGGTCAGATTATCGCTACCGGCACGCCAGAAGAAATCGCACTCATTGAACACTCACACACAGGCCGCTTCCTCAAGCCCATGCTGAAAAACACCCTTGCCAAAACGAAAGTAAAACCAGCAAAAACAACTGCAGCAAAAGCTAAAAAATAATTTAGCCACACAAAAGAAAACGGCGAATCAGATAATGATTCGCCGTTTATATTTCGCAGCCAGAAAGAGAATCACATTGCCATTTTCGACTGACAGAAAATAAAAAAGCCAAGCAGAGCTGCTTGGCTTTTTTGTACAACAGTAAAAAACTTATTCAGCGTCTACTGCAGACTCAAGCGCCTTAGCTGGACGGTCAACCAATTCAACATAAGCCATTGGTGCTTTATCGCCAGAACGGAAACCACATTTCAAAATGCGAACGTAGCCACCTGGGCGAGTATTGTAGCGTGGGCCTAATTGGCTGAACAATTTACCTACGGCTTCTTTGTTATTCAAACGAGCAAATGCCAAACGACGGTTAGCAACGCTGTCTACTTTAGCCAAAGTAATCAAAGGCTCCGCGAAACGGCGTAGCTCTTTTGCTTTTGGCAAAGTAGTTTTAATCAATTCATGCTCAACCAAAGAGGTAACCATGTTACGAAACATGGCTTTACGGTGAGAAGCATTACGGCCTAATTGACGACCACTTAATTTATGACGCATAACAAATACCCTTCAAAAATGGATTGCTAACAGCAATCTCGTTAATCACCCGCACCGAAGTGAGTTAACGGGCAAACTAATAATAAAAACCACCTACCAACATCACTTAAGTAATGTTGGTAGGTGGCTTCAGGTTTTTAGTCGTTTCTCAAACTGGCTGGTGGCCAGTTTTCCAAACGCATACCAAGAGACAAACCGCGTGAGGCCAGAACATCTTTAATTTCGGTAAGAGATTTTTTACCCAAGTTTGGCGTCTTCAGCAACTCAACTTCTGTACGCTGAATCAAATCGCCAATGTAGTAAATATTTTCCGCTTTCAAGCAGTTTGCTGAGCGAACAGTAAGCTCCAAGTCATCAACAGGGCGCAACAGAATTGGATCGATAGCCTCTTCTTTTTGCTCTGGAGCTGATTGTTTTTCACCTTCCAAATCAACAAACACAGCAAGCTGCTGTTGCAGGATAGTCGCTGCGCGACGGATAGCTTCCTCTGGATCAATGGTACCGTTGGTTTCCAGATCTAAAATCAGCTTATCCAAATCAGTACGCTGTTCAACACGAGCACTTTCAACACTGTAAGCCAGACGCTTAACAGGACTGAAGGAAGCATCAAGTTGCAAGCGACCAATTGCACGACTCTCATCATCGTCACGACGACGGCTATCAGCTGGCTGGTAGCCACGGCCACGCGCGATAGTTAAGCGCATTTTCAATTCAGTATTGCCAGTAATATTAGCAATCACATGATCAGGGTTTTTAATCTCTACATCATGATCTAACTGAATATCAGCAGCAGTCACAACGCCAGGGCCTTTTTTAGTCAAAGTAAGAACCGCGTGATCCTTACCATGCATAATTACAGCAACACCTTTCAGGTTCAGCAGGATCTCAATAACATCCTCGCGAACACCTTCAATTGCACTGTATTCATGCAACACGCCTTCGATTTCAACTTCAGTTATGGCACAACCAGCCATAGAAGAAAGCAAAATACGACGCAATGCATTGCCTAAAGTATGCCCGAAGCCACGCTCCAAGGGTTCCAAAACCACGCGTGCGCGGGTTGGCCCACTTTCTGAAACATCGATATGACGCGGAGTTAAAAATTCGTTTACTGCAGTCTGCATAGCAATACCTGTTAGCGGTTCGTCCCTTACTTAGAGTAAAGCTCGACGATGAGGTTCTCGTTGATGTCAGCAGGCAAATCAATGCGATCAGGAATGCGCTTGAATACGCCTTCTTTTTTCTCGCTGTTAACATCTACCCACTCAACATTACTACGTTGGCCAGCCAAGTTCAGTGCGTTTTGGACACGCAATTGCTTTTTAGCTTTTTCGCGAACAGCAACAACATCACCAGCAGCCACTTGGAAAGACGCAACATTTACAGTTTTGCCATTTACACTAATTGCTTTGTGAGAAACAAGTTGACGCGATTCTGCGCGAGTTGAACCAAAGCCCATGCGATAAACAACGTTATCCAAGCGGCACTCGAGCAACTTCAGCAAGTTTTCACCACTGGCGCCTTTACGACGAGCAGCTTCTTTATAGTAACCACGGAATTGCTTTTCAAGAATGCCGTATATACGACGAACTTTTTGCTTTTCACGCAGCTGCACACCGTAGTCAGACAAACGACCACGGCGTTGGCCGTGCTGTCCTGGTGCAGTTTCAATTTTACATTTTGAGTCTAACGCACGCGCACCACTCTTCAGAAAAAGATCAGTGCCTTCACGGCGAGACAGCTTACAGGTAGGTCCAATATAACGTGCCATTCTCTAATCCCCTTACACGCGACGTTTCTTCGGCGGACGACAGCCGTTGTGAGGAATCGGCGTTACGTCAGTAATGTTAGTGATTTTGTAACCAACATTGTTAAGTGCGCGAACAGCTGATTCGCGACCTGGGCCAGGGCCCTTAACTTCGACGTCGAGATTTTTTAAACCATACTCTTTTGCCGCTTCACCAGCGCGCTCTGCAGCAACCTGTGCAGCAAAAGGTGTACTTTTACGTGAACCACGGAATCCAGATCCACCTGAGGTAGCCCATGCAAGAGCATTACCCTGACGATCAGTGATAGTCACGATGGTGTTGTTAAAAGAAGCGTGAATATGGGCAACGCCATCGATCACGGTCTTTTTAACTTTTTTCTTGGTTGTGGTTTTATTACTTGGCTTCGCCATAGCAACTTCTTCCTACTAATTTGTTACCGTAAGTGAATGAAAGACGTAAGCAAGAATTACTTCTTAATAGGCTTACGTGGGCCTTTACGGGTACGAGCGTTCGTTTTTGTGCGCTGACCACGGAGCGGTAGACCACGACGGTGACGCAAGCCACGGTAGCAACCTAGATCCATCAGACGCTTAATATTCATAGATATTACACGACGCAAGTCACCCTCTACGGTGCGCTTAGCAACCTCAGCACGGATAGCATCCATTTGCTCTTCAGACAAAGTGCCGATTTTTACATCTTCAGCAATGCCAGTGGCAGCACAGATTTGCTTAGCCGAGGTACGACCAATCCCATATACATAAGTTAACGAGATAACGGCGTGTTTGTTATCTGGTATGTTTACACCAGCAATACGAGCCATTCAAATTACTCCAGTAACACTTAAATTGCAGCGCTGACAGCGTAAGCACCATCTTCGCCCCTGAACAAAAGGCGCGAAGGATAGCGGCTAATACACCATAAATCAATAGCTAGGCAATTTCTCACCTAACGACAGTCAGCGCCCCCATAGCCTTTATTCAAAACCCACATAAAGAATCAGGCTGGTAATCCTATTGGATACCAGCCTGAAATATTTAAGGAGTACTTAAATATTAGCCTTGACGCTGCTTATGGCGCGGCTCAACGTTGCAGATTACCCGCAAGACACCGTTACGACGTACCATTTTGCAATTGCGACAAATCTTTTTAACAGAAGCACGAACTTTCATGATTCAACCTCAATATCGCGGATTAGCGAGCGTTACCGCTGCCATATCCTTTCAAATTTGACTTCTTCATCAACGATTCATATTGATGAGACATCAAGTGAGCCTGCACCTGAGACATAAAGTCCATTACCACAACCACTACGATAAGCAGTGAGGTACCGCCCAAGTAGAATGGCACTCCAGTGGCAACTACAAGGAACTCAGGCAACAAACAAACTGCCGACATATAGATAGCACCAACCACCGTTAGGCGCGTAAGTACGCTATCGATATATTTAGCGGAATGCTCACCAGGACGAATACCCGGAATATAAGCACCCGATTTTTTCAAGTTATCTGCGACTTCTTTCGGGTTGAACATCAATGCCGTGTAGAAGAAACAGAAAAACGTAATCAGTCCAGCGAAAAACAAAATATACAATGGCTGTCCTGGGCCAATAGCAAGCGCCAACTCTTGCAGCATTTCATTAACCACACCTTCACCGCCTTGGCCAAACCATTGAGCGATTGATGCAGGAAACAACAAAATACTACTAGCAAAAATTGCAGGAATAACGCCCGCCATGTTGATCTTCAGAGGCAAATGGCTGCTTTGTGCAGCATACCCTTGTCGCCCCTGCTGACGCTTTGCATAATTTACAGTAATACGGCGCTGTCCACGTTCGATACGAACAACAAACCAGATAACTGCTATAGCAAGGATACTAATAATCAGTAGCGCTATAATATGTAAGTCACCCTGCCTTGCACTTTCAAATGCTTGGCCAATTGCGCTCGGCATGCCAGCAACAATACCGGCAAAAATCAGCATTGAAATGCCATTACCAATGCCTCGCTCAGTTACCTGCTCTCCCAACCACATCATAAACACAGCGCCTGTAACTAAAGACACTACTGCAATAAAATAGTAAGAAAAACCAGGTTCACCGCCAAATGCATAGGAAGAAAAACTTACCGCCATCGCCAAAGCTTGAACAGTAGCAAGCACTACTGTGAAATAACGGGTGTACTGATTAATCTTCCGACGACCAGCATCACCTTCTTTCTTCAACTGTTCCAACGAAGGAGTAACTGCCGTAAGCAACTGCATAATAATCGATGCAGAGATATAGGGCATGATACCTAAAGCTAGAATACTCATCCGCTCAAGCGCTCCACCAGAGAACATGTTGAACATGCCTAAGATAGTGCCTTGATTCTGGTTAAACAGATTTGCAATTCTTTCTGGATCTAAACCCGGTACAGGTATATGAGTACCTATACGATAAATCACTATTGCCAGAAACAAAAAGCGTAGGCGAGCCCATAGCTCGCCTAAACCTCTTTGATTTGCTAATGGCAGATTACCTGGAGTTGCCATTCGCGCCTCGTTACTCTTCTACTGTTCCGCCAGCGGCTTCAATCGCTGCTTTGGCACCCTTAGATACAGACAGGCCCTTAACAGTGACAGCTTTTTTAACTTCGCCTGAGGCAAAAATTTTAGCGCGTTTGATTACAGAGCTAATCAAACCAGCTTGTTTTAATGTCTCAATATCAACAACCGAACCTTCAACAGCATTCAGCTCTGACAGACGAATCTCGGCAGAAACCAAACCAACACGAGAAGTAAAACCGTATTTTGGCAGGCGAATCTGCAAAGGCATTTGACCGCCTTCGAATCCAGGTCTGACCGAACCGCCAGAGCGGGACTTCAAACCTTTATGGCCACGGCCAGCAGTTTTACCCAAACCGCTACCGATACCTCGACCTACACGTTTTTTTGCATGAGTACTGCCCGGTGCCGGGCTAAGGGTATTCAGACGCATCTTATTCTCCCTCTACCTTAACCAGATAGTTAACTACGTTAATCATGCCACGAACTGATGGAGTATCTTCTACTTCAACAGTGTGACGGATGCGACGCAAGCCTAAGCCTCTTACACAGGCTTTATGGCTCTCCAGGCGATGAGCAGTGCTCTTAACCTGGGTCACTTTAATCATTTTCTTTGACATGGTGAATTCCGCCATCTTGTAATCGAAATAATCGATTAGTTCAGAATATCTTCAACACTTTTACCGCGTTTGGCAGCAACAGCTTCCGGGGAAGTCATTTCTTTCAGCGCGTTAAAAGTGGCACGAACTACGTTTACCGGATTGGTAGAACCGTAGCACTTGGACAGAACGTTCTGAATACCGGCGATTTCGAGTACAGCACGCATTGCGCCGCCAGCGATTACACCAGTACCTTGTGACGCTGGTTGCATATACACCTTAGACGCACCATGAACACCTTTAGTTGGGTATTGAATGGTGTCGCCATTCAATTCAACAGTGATCATATTGCGGCGAGCTGCTTCCATCGCCTTTTGAATAGCAATCGGGACTTCGCGCGCTTTACCGCGACCGAAGCCCACTTTACCATTACCATCACCAACAACAGTCAGTGCGGTAAATTGAAAGATACGACCACCCTTAACAGTTTTAGCAACACGATTAACTTGAACTAATTTTTCTTGCAAGCCTTCGTTGTTGTCTTCTTCTTTCTTAGCGTATGCCATATCTCACCCTTAGAATTCCAATCCGCCTTCACGCGCTGCGTCAGCCAGAGCTTTCACACGACCGTGGTATTTAAAACCACTGCGGTCAAAAGCTACCTGAGTGACACCAACTGCCTTAGCGCGCTCTGCAATGAGAGCACCCACAGCTTTAGCTGCTTCAGCGTTACCAGTTTTACCACTGCGCAACTCTTTATCCAGAGTCGAGGCACTCGCGAGAACGCGAGCACCGTCACCAGAAATCAATTGTGCGTAAATATGGCGTGGAGAACGGTGGATCGTTAAACGAGTTGCACCTAATTCACGGATCTTGGCGCGGGCACGGCGTGCACGGCGAAGACGAGTTTGCTTCTTATCGCTCATATCCTAGCCCTACTTCTTCTTAGCTTCTTTACGCAGTACTGTTTCATCCGAGTAGCGAACACCTTTACCTTTATAAGGTTCTGGCTCGCGGAACGCGCGGATTTCTGCAGCAACCTGACCAAGCAATTGCTTGTCAGCTGCCTTCAGTACAATTTCGGTCTGGCTTGGGGTTTCTACCGATACGCCTTGAGGAAGAACGTAGTTAACCGGATGTGAATATCCCAAAGACAGGTTTACAGTATTGCCTTCAGCTTTAACACGGTAACCAACACCAACCAGAGACAGTTTTTTTACAAAACCCTGGCTAACACCAAAAACCATATTATTAACTAGCGCACGGGTAGTGCCTGCTAGTGCATCAGACTGCTTGGCGCCATCGCGCGGAGCAAAAGTGAGCACATTATTTTCGTGCTTAACTTCTACGCTCGCGTTAATTTGCAGCGCCAATGTACCATTGCTGCCTTTAACGGACAGTGACTGTCCGTTAAGAGTGACAGTCACTGCAGCAGGTACTTCAACCGGACTTTTTGCAACTCGTGACATGACGATTTCCCAATTAGAATACTGTGCAGAGGACTTCGCCACCCACGCCAGCGGCGCGTGCAGCACGATCAGTCATTACACCTTTACTGGTAGAGACAATTGCGATACCCAGTCCACCGCGAACGGTAGGCAGGCCAGCTTTACCAGCATAATTACGCAAGCCAGGACGGCTCACACGGTCAAGCTCAACAATAACTGGCTTGCCCTCAAAGTATTTAAGGTCAACAGTCAGCTCTTGCTTGGCGCCTTCGCTCACTGAAAAACCATTAATGTAACCCTCATCAGAGAGTACTTTTGCCACGCTTACTTTCAATTTTGAAGAAGGCATGGTTACAGCTGCTTTACCCACGTTTTGCGCGTTGCGAATGCGGGTCAGCATATCTGCCATTGGATCTTGCATGCTCATCAGATTCTGCTCCTAAAATTAAGCCGAGGCTTACCAGCTGGCCTTAACCAAGCCGGGGACATCACCACGCATGGCTGCTTCGCGCAACTTGTGACGGCACAGGCCGAATTTGCGGTAAACACCATGTGGACGACCAGTCACGCGGCAGCGGTTACGCTGACGTGAAGCACTAGCATCGCGAGGCATTTTTTGCAGTTTGATTTGCGCTTCCCATACTTGCTCTTCAGTAGATGAAGGGCTGACGATTGTCGCTTTCAATTCTGCACGCTTGGCGGCAAATTTTTTCACGGTTTCTGCACGTTTAACTTCGCGTGCGATCATAGATTTTTTAGCCATGACGTCACCTTAGCCTTTGAAAGGGAAGTTAAATGCTTTCAACAGTGCGCGACCTTCATCATCGGTGCGAGCAGTGGTAGTGATACAAATATCAAGACCGCGCAAACGATCTACTTTGTCGTAGTCGATTTCGGGAAAAATAATTTGCTCAGTAACACCCATTGAAAAGTTACCGCGACCATCAAATTGCTTTGGACTAATACCGCGGAAATCGCGAATACGAGGAATAGCAATAGTGATAAGGCGATCCAGAAATTCGTACATACGATCCGAGCGCAGAGTTACTTTGCAACCAATCGGCCAACCATCACGGATTTTAAAGCCCGCGATTGATTTACGTGAGTTGGTTACAACCACTTTCTGACCAGCAATTTTAACCAGATCGTTAACTGCGTTATCCAGAATTTTCTTATCGCCAGTAGCTTCACCCACACCCATGTTCAGGGTGATTTTAGTGATGCGCGGCACTTCCATCACGTTCGCCAAACCCAACTCTTCTTTGAGTTTGGGGGCGAGTTCTTTAACGTAAAGTTCTTTTAGCCTAGCCATGTTTCATTACGCCCCTAGGGTTTCGCCATTGGATTTGAAAACACGAACTTTGTCGCCATTTTCAAGCACTTTGAAACCTACGCGGTCAGCTTTCTTTGTTGCTGGGTTGTATATAGCAACATTTGAAGCATGAATCGCAGCTTCTTTTTCAACGATTCCACCAGCCACACCCAATTGCGGGTTTGGTTTTTGGTGCTTCTTGATCATGTTAATGCCGCTTACAATCAAACGATCTTCAGCCAATACACGTACAACTTTACCGCGCTTGCCTTTGTCACGTCCGGCGATAACAATCACTTCGTCATCACGTTTAATTTTACGCATTTATCTGCCCTCGACTCTTTGGCTCGAAGTGCTTACAGCACTTCTGGAGCCAAAGAAATGATTTTCATAAATTTCTCGCCACGCAACTCACGAGTTACAGGTCCGAAAATACGGGTACCAATCGGAGCATCTTGGTTATTCAGCAGTACGGCAGCATTATCGTCAAACTTGATTAATGAACCGTCTTGACGACGCACGCCTTTTTTGGTGCGTACAACAACTGCCTTCATTACTTGGCCTTTCTTCACCTTGCCGCGAGGAATTGCTTCCTTAACGGTCACTTTGATGATGTCACCAACCGCCGCATAGCGACGGTGAGAGCCGCCAAGAACCTTGATGCACATGACACGGCGAGCACCGCTGTTGTCAGCAACATCTAAGTAGCTTTCTGTTTGAATCATCGTCCGTCTCCGAAACTGACTTACAAAAGCGCGGAAGTCTTAGACTTCTGAGGCGCGCTCTTCAATTTTCACTAAAGACCAGGTCTTGGTTTTCGACAGGGGACGCGACTCAGATACAGTCACAATGTCACCCATCTTGCACTCATTCTTTTCATCGTGAGCGTGAAGCTTGGATGATTTAGTGGTGTATTTACCATAAAGCTCGTGCTTAACACGACGCTCAATCAACACAGTGATGGTTTTATCCATCTTGTCGCTGACAACTTTGCCAGTCAGTGTACGAGCCACTTTAGTTTCTTGAGTCATCGTTACTTACCTGCCTTTTGACTAAGCGCCGTCTTGATGCGAGCGATGTCTTTGCGTGCTTGCGTAAGCAAGTGCGATTGGTTCAATTGACCAGTAGAAGCTTGCATACGCAACTTAAACTGCTCTTTCAATTGTTCCAACAAGACGCCATTCAGCTCTTCGACGGATTTTTCGCGGAGTTCTGAAGCTTTCATCACATCACCGAACGTTTAACAAATGTTGTTGTAATTGGCAATTTAGCCGCAGCAAGGGCGAAGGCTTCACGAGCTAATTCCTCGCTTACACCATCCATCTCATAGAGAACTTTGCCAGGACGAATTTGCGCTACCCAGTACTCCACGCCACCTTTACCGCTACCCATACGAACTTCCAGTGGTTTAGCTGTAATCGGTTTATCGGGGAACACACGGATCCAGATTTTACCGCCACGCTTAACATGACGAGTCATCGCACGACGTGCTGCTTCGATTTGACGCGCAGTAATGCGACCGCGACCAGTTGCTTTCAAGCCAAAATCACCAAAACTAACTTTGGAGCCACGCTGGGCCAGACCGCGGTTGCGGCCTTTCATCTGCTTGCGAAACTTTGTACGCTTAGGTTGTAACATGATGCGTACCCCTTACTTGGATTTAGCGGCTTTTTTCTTGGACGCTGCTTCGGTTTCAGTAACATCACCGATAACTTCGCCTTTGAAAATCCACACTTTCACACCAATGATACCGTAGGTGGTGCTCGCTTCTGCTGTTGCATAATCGATATCTGCACGCAAAGTGTGCAGAGGTACACGACCTTCGCGATACCACTCACTACGAGCGATTTCGGCACCACCCAAGCGGCCACCCACTTGGATTTTGATACCTTCAGCGCCTTGACGCATTGCATTTTGCACCGCGCGCTTCATCGCACGACGGAACATTACACGGCGCTCAAGTTGCTGAGCCACGCCTTGTGCTACTAAAGCTGCATCCAAATCGGGCTTGCGAATCTCTTCAATATTAATATGAACAGGCACGCCCATTTGCTTGCTTACTTCAGCGCGCAACTTATCAACATCTTCACCTTTCTTACCAATCACAATGCCTGGACGGGCAGTGTGGATAGTAATGCGCGCAGTATTAGCGGGGCGTTCGATATCAACGCGGCTAACTGACGCACTGGCGAGTTTGTCCTGAATGTACGCACGTACTTTCAGGTCGATGTTGAGTTTGTCTGCGTAATCGGTGCCATCGGCATACCAAATAGAAGTATGCTTTTTGATGATCCCCAGACGAATACCGTTTGGATGTACTTTCTGACCCATAACGCGCTCTCTTACTTATCGGCTACTTTAACGGTGATATGACAAGTACGCTTTGTAATTCGGTCAGCACGACCCTTCGCACGCGGCTTAATGCGCTTGAGGCTCACACCTTCGTCTACAAAAATCGTTTTTACTTTCAACTCGTCAACATCAGCGCCTTCGTTGTGCTCGGCATTTGCAATTGCAGATTCGAGTACTTTCTTGATGATCTCTGCGCCTTTCTTGGTGCTAAAGGTCAGGATATCAAGCGCGTCTTCAACGCCTTTACCGCGAATTTGATCGGCAACCAAACGCGCTTTTTGCGCCGACAGACGAGCACCGCTTAATTTTGCTGCTACTTCCATCGTATACCTCGATTAGCGTTTTTTCGCTTTCTTATCAGCGGCATGGCCACGATAAGTGCGGGTTGCTGCAAATTCGCCAAGCTTATGGCCAACCATTTCTTCGTTAACCAGGACCGGAACATGCTGACGCCCATTGTGCACAGCCAAAGTCAAACCCACCATTTCCGGCATAATCATGGAACGGCGCGACCAAGTCTTAATTGGACGACGATCATTACTCGCGATCGCAGCTTCGACCTTCTTAATCAGGTGAAGATCGATAAAAGGACCTTTTTTCAGTGAACGTGGCACTGTCTCTTCCTCTATTCAGCTGTTAAGTCGACGCTTATTTCTTATCGCGACGACGAACAATCATGTTATCGGTGCGCTTGTTGCTGCGCGTTTTGTAACCCTTGGTTGGAACGCCCCATGGCGAAACTGGATGACGACCACCAGAGGTACGACCCTCACCACCACCCATTGGGTGATCTACAGGGTTCATCGCAACACCGCGAACAGTAGGACGAATGCCAAGCCAGCGTTTGGCGCCTGCCTTACCCAATGAACGCAAGTTATGTTCACTGTTAGAGACTTCACCCAGAGTTGCGCGACAATCGCTCAACACTTTACGCATTTCACCGCTGCGCAAACGCAAAGTTGCGTAAGCACCGTCGCGCGCCACCAACTGAGCCGAAGCACCAGCAGATCGAGCAACTTGAGCACCTTTACCAGGCTTCAACTCGACGCAGTGAATTACACTACCCAACGGGATGTTACGGATTGGAAGAGCATTACCGACTTTAATAGCAGCGGCATTACCCGACTCAATTTTGTCACCAGCGCTCAGACCTTTGGGCGCAATAATGTAGCGACGCTCACCATCTGCATAACATACAAGCGCGATATAAGCAGTACGATTTGGATCGTACTCAATGCGCTCAACAGTTGCAGGGATGCCGTCTTTATTGCGACGGAAATCAACTACACGGTAATGTTGTTTATGGCCGCCACCAACATGGCGAGTAGTAATGCGACCGGTATTGTTGCGACCACCTGATTTGGATTTTTTATCCAACAGTGGCGCAAAAGGATCACCTTTGTACAAATCCGGATTGACAACTTTTACTACAAAGCGGCGACCTGGAGAGGTTGGTTTACATTTTACAATTGGCATTGCAACAATCCCCTTACTCAGCTACCGCAAAGTCGATTTCTTGACCTTGCTCAAGACGTACATACGCTTTTTTCCAATCGCTTCTCTTGCCGATTCCGTAGCGTGTACGCTTGGTTTTGCCTTTAACGTTCAATACGCGAACTGATTCAACTTTGGCGTTGAACAGCGCTTGAACTGCGGCTTTAATTTCCACTTTATTGGCATCAGCCAATACTTTGAAAACAACTTGATTACCAGTTTCACCGGCTGCAGCTGACTTCTCAGACACCACAGGACCTAGCAACACTTTATAAATGCGTTCTTGGTTCATCCCAGGATCTCCTCAAACTTTTTCAGAGCAGGCACGGTTACAATAACTTTATCGAAACCAATCAAACTGACCGGATCCACACCCTGAACATCAATCACACCAACCTTGTACAGGTTGCGTGAAGCCAGGAACAGATTCTCGCTCATTTCTTCGGTAACAATCAGTGCATCAGTCAGATCAAATTGAGCCAATTTTTGCACCAGAGCCTTGGTTTTGGGCGCATCAACATCAAAGCTTTCAACAACAATCAAACGATTCTGACGATTCAATTCGGACAGAATGCACTGCAGCGCAGCACGGTACATTTTCTTGTTAAGCTTTTGCTCAAAATTGCGTGGCTTAGCAGCAAAAGTTGCACCACCGCCACGCCAAATTGGGCTGCGAATGGTACCAGCACGGGCGCGACCAGTGCCTTTTTGACGCCATGGCTTTTTACCACCACCAGAAACTTCAGCGCGAGTTTTTTGCGCTTTGGTACCCTGACGCGCACCAGCCATGTAAGCAACAACGGCTTGATGAACCAGGTCTTGATTAAACTCTCTACCGAAGGCAACTTCAGATACAGAAACTGTACCCTGGGCACCACCGGGACTAACAATTTTTAATTCCATGGTCGATTCCCCTCGGATACTTAACCGTTAGTGCGCGCTTTAACAGCAGGACGCACAATAACGTCGCCACCTGGAGCACCAGGAATAGCACCCTTAACAAGAAGCAGATTGCGCTCAGCATCGACACGAACGATCTCAAGGTTTTGAACGGTTACACGCTCAGCACCCATATGACCAGCCATTTTCTTGCCTTTGAATACGCGACCTGGAGATTGACACTGGCCGATAGAACCCAGCACACGGTGCGAACGGGAGTTACCGTGAGTCGCATCTTGCATACCGAAATTCCAGCGCTTGATGCCGCCAGCAAAACCTTTACCTTTAGATGTGCCGGTTACATCAATTATTTGACCTGCAGAGAAAGACTCGACAGTAATTGTTGCACCAACTTCGAAAGCTTCTTGAGCTTCGTTACGCAATTCCCAAACACCACGACCCGCTTCAACATTAGCTTTAGCGAAATGACCGGCTTCGGACTTGGTAACACGGGAGGCACGACGAGTACCAATAGTTACCTGCACAGCAGAGTAGCCATCAGTATCAACGCTTTTAACCTGAGTAATGCGATTAGGCTCAACCTCGATCACAGACACAGGAATGGAAACACCATCATCGGTAAATACACGAGTCATACCGCTTTTGCGGCCGACAATACCAATCGTCATTTTACTAACCTCTTAGTGTACGGGGCTTTTACCCGCTATGGCCGCCCATTTCAGAGCGTTACACAGTTCGGACACCCAGTGCGCCCGAACCTTAAACATTTACTTAGCCGAGACTAATTTGAACCTCAACACCAGCAGCCAAATCCAGCTTCATAAGTGCATCAACAGTTTTTTCAGTAGGCTCAACAATATCCAGCAAACGCTTATGTGTACGGATCTCGTATTGATCGCGCGCGTCTTTATTAACGTGCGGAGAAATCAATACAGTGAAGCGCTCTTTACGAGTCGGCAGCGGAATCGGACCGCGCACTTGAGCACCTGTACGCTTTGCTGTTTCAACGATCTCTTGAGTAGAGGCGTCAATAAGCTTGTGATCAAAAGCCTTCAGGCGAATTCTAATGCGTTGATTCTGCATGTGAACCAAACTCCAATTGTTTGTTTTAAAGAACTTCCAATGCGCTAGGATAAAGTACCCCGGCAAAAGGAGGCGCAATTCTAAGGGCGGATTTATGACCTGTCAACAAATAAACAACAAAAGAACTGTTTATTGATCAACCAATCAGAACCACTACCCACCAAAATAAAAAGCGGGCCACAAGGGCCCGCTTTTTACCAAATACTTATTACTGAATGATTTTGGCTACAACGCCAGCACCAACAGTACGACCACCTTCACGGATAGCAAAACGCAAACCATCTTCCATCGCGATTGGGTGAATCAAGGTAACAACCATTTTAATGTTGTCGCCTGGCATTACCATTTCTACGCCTTCCGGCAATTCCACCGCACCAGTTACGTCAGTGGTACGGAAGTAGAACTGTGGACGGTAACCTTTAAAGAATGGAGTGTGACGACCACCCTCTTCTTTAGACAATACGTACACTTCTGATTCAAACTTGGTGTGTGGAGTCACTGAACCTGGCTTACACAGAACTTGACCACGCTCAACGTCATCACGCTTGGTACCACGCAACAGAACACCAACGTTCTCACCGGCACGACCTTCGTCGAGCAGCTTGCGGAACATTTCAACACCAGTACAGGTGGTTTTTACAGTGTCTTTCAGACCAACGATAGCGATCTCTTCACCCACTTTAACAACACCACGCTCTACACGACCAGTTACCACTGTACCGCGACCAGAGATAGAGAACACATCTTCTACTGGCATCAGGAATGGCTGATCGATAGCACGCACTGGCTCAGGAATGTAGCTGTCCAAGGACTCAACCAGTTTACGTACCGCAGAGGTACCCAAACCGTTTTCATCTTCACCGTTCAACGCCATCAGCGCAGAACCAGCAATAATCGGGGTGTCATCACCAGGGAAGTCATAGGTAGACAGCAGCTCACGCAGCTCCATTTCTACCAATTCCAACATTTCGTTGTACTCTTCAGTGCCTACACCACCACAGTCTTCCGCCAACAAGTCAGCCTTGTTCAGGAATACCACGATGTAAGGAACACCTACCTGGCGAGACAGCAGGATGTGCTCACGAGTTTGCGGCATTGGACCATCAGTTGCACCACACACCAGGATTGCACCATCCATCTGGGCAGCACCGGTGATCATGTTCTTCACATAGTCGGCGTGGCCTGGGCAGTCAACGTGCGCATAGTGGCGAGTTGGTGAGTCATATTCCACGTGAGAGGTATTAATGGTAATACCACGCGCCTTTTCTTCAGGTGCGTTATCGATACCATCATAACCAACAAACGCGCCACCCCAGCTTTCTGCACAAACGCGAGTCAGCGCTGCAGTCAGAGTGGTTTTACCGTGGTCAACGTGACCAATGGTGCCCACGTTGACGTGGGGCTTGTTACGTTCAAACTTCTCTTTAGCCACTTTTCAATTCCTCTATGTAGATGAAATATCGAAACTATTCTTCGTCTCTTTGCACTCTGCCCTTCGCAATAAACTCTTCAGCCACATTGCGAGGAGCCTCCTGATACTTCAAAAATTCCATGGTATAGGTTGCTCGCCCTTGGGTGGCAGAGCGCAGCGAGGTGGCGTAGCCAAACATTTCAGCCAACGGCACCTCCGCATCAATTACCTTACCCATCGGACTTTCATCCATACCCAGAATCATGCCGCGACGACGATTGAGATCGCCAACCACATCACCCATGTTGGCCTCTGGTGTAACCACCTCAACCTTCATAATTGGCTCCAGCAGTACCGCGCCACCTTTTTGAGCCAGCTTCTTGGTCGCCATAGATGCAGCAATCTTAAATGCCATCTCTGACGAATCAACATCATGATAGGAGCCGTCAAACACAACCGCTTTTAAACCTAACAGAGGGTAGCCAGCCAGCACGCCATTTTGCATCTGCTCAGCGATACCCTTTTGAATTGCCGGTATAAATTCCTTTGGAACCACACCACCAATTACTTCATTAACAAATTCCAAACCTTCTGCACTTTCATCAGCACCGGGAGAGAAACGAATCCAACAGTGCCCATATTGGCCACGACCACCAGATTGACGAACAAACTTGCCCTCAATCTCACAAGTATTACGAATTGCCTCACGATAAGCCACCTGGGGCTTTCCTATATTGGCTTCGACACCAAACTCGCGGCGCATGCGATCAACAATAATGTCGAGATGCAACTCACCCATCCCACCAATGATTGTTTGGCCCGTCTCCTCATCAGTACGCACACGAAAGGAAGGATCCTCTTGCGCCAACTTACCCAGAGCGACACCCATTTTTTCCTGATCTGCTTTGGTTTTCGGCTCAACCGCGACATGAATCACAGGCTCCGGAAAGTCCATACGCTCAAGAATAATGACATCATCCAGCGCACATAAGGTGTCACCAGTAGTACAGTCTTTAAAACCTATGCCAGCAGCAATATCACCTGCTAACACCTCTTTAATCTCTTGGCGCTGGTTAGCATGCATTTGCACCATACGACCAACACGCTCTTTTTTACCTTTTACCGAATTTAAGACCATATCGCCTGACTGCAGCGTCCCGGAATAAACACGAAAGAAAGTCAACGTCCCCACAAAAGGATCCGTAGCAATCTTAAAAGCCAACGCAGAGAAGGGCTCATCATCACTCGCCTTGCGAGTAGCAATGGTCTCACCATCCTCTAACACACCCTCAATAGCCTTAACTTCGGTTGGGGCCGGTAAATAATCGATAACCGCATCAAGCATTGCTTGAACGCCTTTATTTTTAAAAGCCGAGCCACCAATAACAGGAATAATCTCATTCGCCAAGGTTCGCGCACGGATTCCCGCTTTAATTTCCTCTTCGGTCAGTTCTTCGCCGCCCAAATATTTTTCCATCAATTCTTCACTGGACTCAGCGGCGGACTCGATTAAAAACTCACGCATTTTTTCGCAAGTTGCCTGCAGCTCCGCGGGAATCTCCTCATAGCTGAAGGTCATACCCTGATCTTCTTCATTCCAGATAATGGCGCGCATCTTAACCAGATCGACCACACCACGAAACTCATCCTCCGCACCAATAGTCATCTGCAGCGGAACCGGGTTAGCCCCCAAACGGGACTTCAGCTGCTCGACCACACGCATGTAGCTAGCACCGGTACGATCCATTTTGTTCACAAATACAATACGCGGAACTTCATATTTGTTTGCTTGACGCCACACAGTTTCGGTTTGCGGCTGCACCCCCGAAGAACCACACAGCACCACTACAGCACCATCCAACACACGCAGAGAGCGCTCCACTTCAATAGTGAAGTCAACATGCCCAGGCGTATCAATTACATTAATGCGATGCTCATCAAATTGGCCCGCCATTCCTTTCCAGAATGTAGTCACAGCAGCGGAAGTAATAGTGATGCCGCGCTCTTGCTCTTGCACCATCCAGTCGGTAGTTGCTGCGCCGTCATGGACCTCACCAATTTTGTGAGACAAGCCGGTATAAAATAATACGCGCTCTGTAGTTGTCGTTTTACCCGCATCAACGTGAGCGCAGATGCCAATATTACGATAGCGTGCGATTGGAGTTTTACGTGCCACTACTCTATTCCCCGATTAGCTATTCACTATAAAAGCAAAGGCAGCCTTGCTGCCTTTGCTTTTCACAGGAAGTTTGAAGCCACACAGCCTTAGAAACGGAAGTGAGAGAACGCCTTGTTCGCTTCTGCCATGCGGTGAACGTCTTCACGCTTCTTAACCGCAGCACCTTTACCCTGTGCAGCATCCATCAACTCACCCGCCAAACGCGCAGGCATTGATTTCTCACCACGCTTACGCGAGTAATCCACCAACCAACGCATTGCCAGAGCGGTACGGCGAGAAGCACGAACCTCAACTGGAACTTGGTAAGTTGCACCACCCACACGGCGAGATTTAACCTCAACCAGCGGAGCGATATTTTCGAGGGCCTCGGAGAAAACCTCCAGAGGATCACGATTCAATTTGGTTTTAACGATATCCATCGCGCCATAAATAATGCGCTCTGCTACCGACTTCTTACCACTAATCATTACGTGGTTCATAAATTTCGCCAGAGTCACGTTACCGTATTTTGGATCCGGCAGCGTGTCGCGTTTGGCGACGACTCGTCTTCTTGGCATGTCAAAAGCCTCTCTTCAGGAATTTTCCAAGACAACACTAAAAACCCAATTGTTTTAAGTTTGCTTGGCCTTACTCGGTGGTAAACCGAAAACATTAACGCACTAAATGCAAATGGCGGATAAAACACCCGCCCGCAAGCATTACTTAGGACGTTTTGCACCGTACTTGGAGCGACCTTGTCTACGCTTGGCAACACCGGAAGTATCCAGTGAACCGCGTACAGTGTGGTAACGCACACCCGGCAAGTCTTTTACACGACCGCCACGGATCAGCACCACGCTGTGCTCTTGCAAGTTATGGCCTTCACCGCCGATATAGGAAGACACCTCAAAGCCATTAGTCAAACGAACACGGCATACTTTACGCAATGCTGAGTTTGGCTTTTTAGGTGTAGTCGTATAAACGCGAGTGCAAACACCGCGTCTTTGCGGATTGCCTTGCAGAGCAGGAACATCGCTCTTGTCTACGATACGTTTTCTTGGCTTACGAACCAACTGATTGATCGTCGGCATGAAAACTAACTCCATAGATAAAAAACGCCTTTATTAACAAAGGCAAGGTTAAGAAAGCGGACGAGCCCGATTGGCATAGCCCAGCTTCCCACTCAGGAAAAAGTGGGTGGCGCATTGTAAAGATGCACTTCCCCACCGTCAAGGCAAAGTCCGCTTATTTACTGGCCAACACATAAATCTAGCCGATAAAAAAGCAAGACTGACATTGTCAGTCTTGCTTGGGATAGAGCCCCGGAGCACACAAGATGCGCCCCATTAATCAAGCATTAGCCAATGCTTGATTTCAATGCTTCGGTTAATGCTGCTTCAACATCTTCAGCACTCACACCCACATCGTGTACTTGAGCAGCTTCGCGGCGGCGTTTGCGATCTGAGTGATAGGCCAAACCTGTACCAGCCGGAATCAATCGACCAACCACCACGTTCTCTTTCAAACCGCGCAACGCATCTTTCTTTCCGGTTACTGCTGCTTCGGTAAGAACACGTGTTGTCTCTTGGAAAGAGGCAGCCGAAATAAACGATTCTGTCGCCAGAGATGCCTTGGTAATCCCGAGCAATTGACGCTCGTAATTTGCAGGCTGGCGAGCTTCAGCACGCAGCTTTTCGTTTTCTTCCAGCAGTTGGTTATATTCAACTTGCTCGCCTTTAACGAAGGTTGAATCGCCCATGGTGGTAATTTCAACTTTACGCAACATTTGACGCACAATGGTCTCAATGTGCTTGTCGTTGATTTTCACCCCCTGCAAGCGGTAAACATCCTGAATTTCGTTAGTAATATAACGAGCTAGAGCCTCAACACCTTGCAGGCGCAAAATATCGTGCGGATTGCTTGGACCATCAGATACAACTTCACCCTTGGCAACCATCTCCCCCTCAAACACAGTCAGCTGACGGTGTTTTGGGATCAACACTTCGTAGTGGGTTGAACCATCTGGCAGAAGCTGTCCATCCACAGGCGTAATAATCAAGCGACGCTTGCCCTTGGTTTCTTTACCGAAGCTCACGGTACCGGAAATTTCCGCCAGGATTGACGGCTCTTTCGGGCGACGAGCTTCGAACAGGTCAGCAACGCGCGGCAGACCACCGGTGATGTCGCGAGTCTTGGAACCCTCTTGCGGGATACGAGCAATAATGTCACCAACATTAATGATGTCATGATTGTTGATGCTCAAAATCGCCTTAGCTGGCAACATGTAATGCGCGGGTACATTGGTATTGGCCAGGAACAACTCTTTACCTTTGCTATCAACCAAGGTTACTGCAGGGCGCAAATCCTTACCCGCAGATGGGCGCTCAGCAGGATCCAACACCTCAATCGAACTCAGGCCAGTCAATTCATCAGTCTGACGACGAATAGAAAGACCATCTTCCATACCAGAGAAGGCAACAGTACCTGCCACTTCCGATACGATGGGGTGAGTATGCGGATCCCATTTAGCGATAACTTGGCCACCTTTAACTGCCTCGCCATCCTTAACGGTGATTAATGCACCATAAGGGATCTTGTAACGCTCGCGCTCGCGACCACTGGCATCAGCAATTGCCAACTCACCCGAACGAGATACAGCAACCAAGTTGCCTGCAGGGTTACTAACAACTTTAACGTTGAGTAAACGTACAGTACCTTCTTGTTTTACCTGCACGCTATCGGCAGCAGACGCTCGCGATGCCGCACCGCCAATGTGGAATGTACGCATTGTCAGCTGGGTGCCTGGCTCACCGATTGACTGAGCAGCAATAACACCAACCGCCTCACCCACATTGACGCGATGACCACGAGCCAAGTCGCGACCATAACACATAGAACAGATGCCACTGCGCGCCTCACAGGTAATCGGTGAGCGAACAAGAACCTCATCGATCCCCATTGCTTCAACGCGCTCGACCCAAGCTTCATCAATCATGGTGCCAGCAGGAACCAGAATCTCATCAGTACCAGGGCGAATCACATCGCGCGCGATAATACGACCGAGGATACGATCACCCAGCGATTCGATAACATCACCACCTTCGATTACTGGTGACATGGTCAAACCTTCATCGGTACCACAATCCTGCATGGTCACCACCAAATCCTGCGCCACATCAACCAAACGACGGGTCAAGTAACCGGAGTTGGCTGTCTTCAATGCGGTATCCGCCAAACCTTTACGCGCACCGTGCGTAGAAATAAAGTACTGAAGTACGTTCAAGCCTTCGCGGAAGTTTGCCTTAATGGGGGTCTCAATGATCGAGCCATCAGGACGCGCCATCAAACCACGCATACCCGCCAACTGACGAATCTGTGCGGGCGAACCACGCGCACCTGAGTCGGCGTACATAAATACGGAGTTGAATGAAGGCTGTAATTCTTCAACGCCATCACGGTTGATAACAGCTTCTTTAGAAATACCTTCCATCATCGATTTGGCAACTAAATCGTTAGCACGAGACCAAATATCGATGACCTTGTTGTATTTCTCGCCCTGAGTCACCAGACCAGAGGCGTATTGAGTTTCGATTTCTTTCACTTCTGCATCAGCGCGACCAATGATCTCAGCCTTGGCAGCAGGAATAGTAAAGTCGTTAACACCAATAGAGGAGCCTGACTTGGTAGAGAAGTCATAGCCCATGTACATCAAGCGGTCAGCAAAAATAACCGTAGCCTTCAGTCCCACTACGCGATAGCAGTAGTTGATAACCGCAGAGATGGCTTTCTTAACCATTGGGCGGTTGATCATTTCCAGCGGGATGCCAGGCGGAACAATTTCCCACAGCAATACGCGGCCAACGGTAGTTTCTACCAGTTTGGTTTCACTGGTTCTTTCGCCTTCAGCACCAATCAGTGTTTCAACCAAACGCACTTTGATGCGCGCTTGCAGGTCAACTTGTTTGGAGTAATAAGCACGTGATACTTCTGCAGTATCTGCAAAAATCATGTTTTCGCCTTTGGCATTAACACGATCACGAGTCATCCAGTACAAGCCCAATACCACGTCTTGCGAAGGAACGATGATGGGCTCACCTGATGCGGGTGACAGGATGTTGTTGGTAGACATCATCAATGCGCGCGCTTCCAACTGAGCTTCAATAGTCAGTGGAACGTGAACTGCCATTTGGTCACCGTCGAAATCCGCGTTATACGCAGAGCAGACGAGCGGGTGCAGCTGGATTGCCTTACCTTCAATCAGTACTGGCTCAAACGCCTGGATACCAAGACGGTGAAGTGTTGGTGCACGGTTCAGGAGCACAGGATGCTCGCGGATTACTTCGTCGAGGATATCCCAAACGACAGCCTCTTCGCGCTCAACCATTTTCTTGGCGGCTTTAATCGTGGTCGCCAAACCGCGCAATTCAAGCTTGCTGAAAATAAATGGCTTGAACAATTCCAAGGCCATTTTCTTCGGCAGGCCGCACTGATGCAAACGCAGGGTTGGACCTACCACAATTACCGAACGACCGGAGTAGTCAACGCGCTTACCGAGCAGGTTTTGACGGAAACGACCTTGCTTACCTTTGATCATGTCTGCCAACGATTTCAGCGGACGCTTGTTCGAACCGGTGATCGCACGACCACGGCGACCGTTATCCAGCAACGCATCTACCGCTTCTTGCAGCATACGCTTTTCGTTGCGCACGATAATGTCCGGCGCATTCAGATCCAACAGACGCTTCAAACGGTTGTTACGGTTGATTACGCGACGGTACAAATCGTTCAGGTCGGAAGTCGCAAAGCGGCCGCCGTCCAGTGGAACCAATGGACGCAGATCTGGCGGCAATACCGGCAACACTTCCATCACCATCCACTCAGGCTTGTTGCCAGAGAAGAAGAATGCCTCCAACAGCTTCAGGCGTTTGGAGTATTTTTTGATTTTGGTTTCGCTGGTGGTATTTGGAATTTCTTCGCGCAGGCGTTGAATTTCTGATTCCAGATCAATAGCACGCATCAAGGTCTGAATCGCTTCAGCACCCATTTGCGCTTCGAATTCGTCACCGAACTCTTCCATGGCTTCGAAGTATTGCTCGTCAGAGAGCAATTGACCGCGCTCCAGCGTAGTCATACCTGGCTCGGTCACTACATAGGATTCAAAATACAATACACGCTCGATATCACGCAGGGTCATATCCAGCAACAAACCAATACGGCTCGGCAGTGATTTCAGGAACCAAATATGTGCAACCGGGCTAGCCAGTTCGATGTGGCCCATACGCTCACGACGCACTTTAGCCAAGGTCACTTCAACACCGCACTTCTCACAGATAATGCCACGGTGCTTCATACGCTTGTACTTGCCGCACAAGCATTCGTAATCTTTTACCGGGCCAAAGATCTTGGCGCAGAATAGACCTTCACGCTCAGGCTTGAAGGTACGATAGTTGATGGTCTCTGGCTTTTTCACTTCGCCAAACGACCAGGAACGAATCATTTCAGGTGATGCCAAGCTAATACGAATAGAGTCGAATTCTTCGACCTGTCCCTGGGACTTGAGTAAATTCAGTAAGTCTTTCAAGGCGCTTTCTCCTGTTGGCTCCAAGGGAGCTTTCATTAAACTTCTAGGCAAATTCTTGTCGGCACTGCTGCCGGGAACACAACACGGCAACAGGCATCAGTGCCTATTGCCGGAGCAAACGATTAAATTAATCGTCTTGTTCAAGCTCGATATTGATACCCAGAGAGCGAATCTCTTTAACCAATACGTTGAAAGATTCCGGCATGCCAGGCTCCATACGATGATCGCCATCCACGATGTTCTTATACATCTTGGTACGACCCGCAACGTCATCTGACTTAACAGTCAACATTTCTTGCAAGGTGTAAGCTGCACCGTATGCTTCCAGTGCCCACACTTCCATCTCACCGAAACGCTGTCCACCGAATTGCGCTTTACCACCCAATGGTTGCTGGGTAACAAGGCTGTAAGAACCGGTTGAACGGGCATGCATTTTGTCGTCGACCAAGTGGTTCAACTTCAGCATGTACATGTAGCCAACAGTGACCGGGCGGGTAAACTGGTCGCCAGTACGTCCGTCATAAAGCACGGATTGACCGGTATCTGACAGGCCAGCTAAACGCAGCAATGCCTTGATTTCATGCTCTTTGGCACCATCAAACACCGGTGTTGCCATAGGCACACCGTCCACCAGGTTTTTGGCCAGATCGAGAATCTCTTTGTCGGTAAACGATGCTAGATCCTCTTTCGCAGCAACATCACCGGTTTTGTTGTAGATCTCTTCCAGGAATGCGCGAATGTCAGCAATCGCTTTTTGCTCTTGCAACATTTTGTTGATCTTCACACCCAAGCCTTTAGCCGCCATACCCAAGTGCATTTCCAGCACCTGACCTACGTTCATACGAGAAGGTACGCCGAGCGGGTTGAGGACGATATCAACAGTCTCACCATTTTCGTCGTAAGGCATATCTTCGATCGGCATGATTACCGAGATAACCCCTTTGTTACCGTGACGGCCGGCCATCTTATCGCCCGGCTGGATGCGACGTTTGATAGCAAGATAAACCTTAACAATCTTGAGAACACCCGGAGCCAGATCATCGCCAGTAGAGAGCTTGCGCTTCTTATCTTCAAAACGCTCGTCAAGAATCTTGCGACGCTCAGCCAGTTGCTCTTCTGCACGGTCGATCTGCTCATTGAGAGCATCTTCGGACATACGCAGCTTGAACCACTGATCTTTTTCCAAACCATCAAGAACTTCATGCGTCAAGGCTTCGCCTTTTTTCACATTTTTTCCTGATGCTACAGTTTGGCCGACCAGTGCTGAACGCAAACGCTCGAAAGTGGCAGACTCAACGATACGGTATTCTTCGTTCAAATCTTTGCGCACTTCATCCAATTGCGCTTTTTCAATTTCCAGACTACGCTGATCTTTTTCAAGACCGTCGCGAGTAAAAACCTGAACGTCAATTACAGTACCCTTGGTGCTTGAAGGTACGCGCAAAGAAGTATCTTTAACGTCCGAAGCCTTTTCACCAAAGATTGCACGTAACAGTTTTTCTTCAGGCGTCAGTTGGGTTTCCCCTTTAGGAGTAACCTTACCAACCAAAATATCGCCGCCGCCTACTTCAGCACCGATATACACAATGCCGGATTCGTCGAGTTTGCTCAGCGCACTCTCACCCACGTTTGGAATATCGGCGGTGATTTCTTCACTGCCCAGCTTGGTATCACGTGCGATACAGGTTAATTCCTGGATATGAATGGTAGTGAAGCGATCTTCTTGTACAACGCGCTCTGAAACCAGAATCGAATCTTCGAAGTTGTAACCATTCCACGGCATAAAGGCGATACGCATGTTTTGACCAAGCGCCAACTCACCCATATCAACGGAAGGACCGTCCGCCAGAATATCGCCACGGGATACTGAATCACCCATGCTGACAATAGGGCGCTGATTGATACAGGTATTTTGGTTGGAGCGGGTGTATTTGATCAGGTTGTAGATATCTACACCGGCATCACCAGCTTCAACTTCTGCATCATGTACTTTAACTACGATACGGCCAGCATCAACGCTATCGATAACGCCGCCACGCTTGGCAACCACACACACACCAGAGTCAGAAGCAACATTCCGCTCCATGCCAGTACCAACCAACGGCTTTTGCGAGCGCAGAGTTGGTACAGCTTGACGCTGCATGTTTGAACCCATAAGCGCACGGTTGGCGTCATCGTGCTCGAGGAATGGAATCAATGACGCTGCAACAGAAACCACCTGACGCGCAGACACGTCCATATATTGAACATCGGCAGGTGCTTTCAAGGTGAATTCGTTCAGGTGACGAACCGACACCAACTCTTCAGTTAGATTGCCTTTGTCATCCAATGTTGCAGAAGCCTGTGCAATGACATAATCAGACTCATTGATTGCCGAAAGGAAATCAATTTCATTGGTTACCTTGCCATTAATCACTTTGCGATACGGACTCTCAAGGAAACCGTAATTGTTAGTGCGGGCATAGGTAGCCAAAGAGTTAATCAAACCAATGTTTGGACCTTCAGGTGTTTCGATAGGACATACACGACCATAGTGAGTCGGATGTACGTCACGCACTTCAAAACCTGCACGCTCACGGGTCAAACCACCTGGGCCAAGCGCAGAAACACGACGCTTGTGCGTGATCTCTGACAGCGGGTTGTTTTGATCCATAAATTGTGAAAGCTGAGATGAACCAAAGAACTCTTTGACCGCAGCCGCAACCGGCTTGGCATTGATTAAATCTTGCGGCATCAAACCTTCGCTTTCTGCCATAGATAAACGTTCTTTTACTGCGCGCTCTACACGTACCAAACCAACACGGAATTGGTTTTCGGCCATCTCACCTACGGAACGCACACGGCGGTTACCCAAGTGATCGATATCATCCACAACGCCTTTACCATTGCGGATGGAGATCAATGTCTTCATCACATCAACGATATCGTCATTCGATAGAGTACCTTCGCCCGTCTCGGCTTCACGACCAAGACGACGGTTGAACTTCATGCGACCGACTGCAGATAGATCGTAGCGCTCTTGTGAGAAGAATAAATTCTGAAACAGCGCTTCCGCAGACTCTTTGGTTGGCGGCTCACCGGGGCGCATCATGCGATAAATTTCTACCAGTGATTCCAGTGCTGTGCGAGTTGGATCAACGCGCAAAGTATCAGAGATAAATGCACCACAATCCAATTCATTCGTATAGAGAGTTTCAATTTGCTCTACGCCAGCGGCGCCAAGCTTTGACAATACATCGGCAGTAATTTCGGTATTGCATTCAAACAGCAATTCACCGCTGCGAGTATCAATAATATCTTTAGCAAGCGAGCGCCCCAGCAGATACTCTGCAGGTACATCCATTTGATTAACGCCAGCTTTTTCTAACTGACGAATATGACGCGCAGTAATGCGGCGCCCCTCTTCAACAATAATATTGCCCTTGTCATCTTTAATATCAAACGTAGCTACATCACCACGCAGACGAGATGGAACAACCTCATAGCTGAACTGACCATCTTTCCCAAGAATAAACGTACTGGTTTCAAAGAACATTGCCAGCATTTCTTGAGAACTGAAACCAAGTGCACGCAGCAAAATGGTTGCCGGTAGTTTACGACGACGATCAATACGGACATAAAGCAAGTCTTTGGGATCGAACTCGAAATCCAACCATGAACCGCGGTAAGGAATAATACGCGCAGAAAAGAGCAACTTTCCAGATGAATGAGTCTTACCTTTATCGTGGTCAAAGAATACACCAGGGGAACGGTGTAATTGCGATACGATAACGCGCTCGGTACCGTTAATAACAAAAGTACCATTGTCGGTCATGAGTGGAATTTCACCCATGTACACTTCTTGTTCTTTAATATCTTTAATGGCTTTATTGGAAGATTCGCGATCGTAAATAATCAACCGAACTTTTACGCGCAGGGGAACTGCGTAGGTAACACCACGCAGAATACATTCGTTCACATCAAAAGCGGCTTTACCAAGGTTGTAGCTCACGTATTCGAGGGCCGCATTACCTGAGTAACTGACGATTGGAAAAACGGAACGGAAAGCGGCGTGTAAACCCATATCATCACGCTTGCTAGGCAAAGTATCTGCCTGGGTAAACTTTCTGTAGGAATCTAACTGAATCGCCAAGAGGTAAGGTACATCCATTACATGTGGCAGTTTGCCAAAATCCTTACGGATACGTTTTTTCTCAGTATATGAGTAAGCCATCTGTATTCCCCAGCTTGTTCGCGGATCGGGCTTGATCGCAGCCATGAAAACGCACGTGCGTTTCTTTGTAAAAACTTGCTTAAATTCGATAACTTTACGATTACTTCAGGAGTAACCCAATGGCATAGCTCAAGCCAGCCATTGACGCCTCAATTCACAGTAGAGCAATAGGATTTCTGAAAACAGAAAAAGGCTGGCGAGCATATTGCTCACCAGCCCTGTGTCCACACTGCAAATGGACGCTGTGACACAAGCGTAGAATTATTTAACTTCTACGAGTGCGCCAGCTTCTTCCAATTTAGCCTTGGCTGCATCGGCATCAGCTTTAGAAACAGCTTCTTTAACTGCTTTTGGTGCACTTTCCACCAAGTCTTTAGCTTCTTTCAAGCCAAGACCAGTCAGTTCGCGAACTGCTTTAATTACGTTAACTTTCTTATCACCAGCAGAAGAAAGGATAACGTCAAATTCAGTTTGCTCTTCAGCAGCAGCAGCTGGACCAGCAGCTACAGCAACAGTAGCAGCAGCAGCGCTAACACCGAATTTTTCTTCCATTGCAGTGATCAGCTCAACAACATCTTTTACAGACATTTCTGCGATGGCATTGATGATATCGTCTTTAGTCAGAGACATGTCTCAATTCCTAATTAATGGAGCAACTTTGCTCGTTAAATCTAAAGTAAGTGCCAATCCGAAGATTAAGCAGCTTGCTGTTCTTTTTGATCGCGAACGGCCGCAATAGTGCGAACCAGTTTGCCAGCGGAAGCCTCTTTCATCACACTCATCAGGCGAGCAATAGCTTCGTCGTACGTTGGCAAAGTAGCCAGCATAGCGATGTTCACTAACTCACCTTCAAAGGCAGCAGCTTTCAACTCAAATTTGTCATTTTCTTTGGCGAAATCCTGAAGGATACGCGCACCAGCACCTGGGTGCTCGGTGGAAAATGCAATCAAAGTTGGTCCTACGAATTTATCAGCAAGACATTCGTAAGCTGTACCTTGCACAGCGCGACGGGCCAATGTGTTACGGACGACTTTTACCCAGACGCCAGCTTCACGGGCCTGCTTGCGCAGAGCGGTCATCTTGCCAACGGTTACGCCACGAGAATCAGCGATAACAGCAGACAGAGCGCTCTTTGCAGCTTCTTGGACTTCAGCGACAATCGCTTTTTTGCCTTCAAGTCCTAATGCCACGGGATTTCTCCTGCATGGACAATCAATTGCAACACGGATGTTGCGCCATTGATTATCGTTAACTACCGGCCCTGATAAACACATCAGAACCACTATTCGGTGATGTCATTTAGTGCAATTAATTGCAGTAAATAGGGTCTCACCATCTGCGTAGGGTATTAAGTATGAACTTGTTGTCCAGACACCTACGGTCTTTGACGGCCCACTAAAATAGTGGACCCCAAAGTTCTTTCCACTTGCAAATTAAACGGCAAGTGATGCTTGGTCGATTACCAGGCCTGGGCCCATAGTCGTACTCAAGTAAATTTTCTTCAGGTAAATACCTTTCGATGTGGCTGGTTTGGATTTTTTCAAATCAGCAACCAATGCCTCAAGGTTTTCTTTGATCGCGATAGCATCAAAAGAAATTTTACCCAAGCCACCGTGAACAATACCGCCTTTCTCGGCGCGATAACGAACCTGACCAGCCTTAGCATTTTTAACAGCAGTTAATACGTCCGGAGTTACTGTGCCAGTTTTTGGGTTAGGCATCAGACCACGCGGCCCCAAAACCTGTCCAAGTTGACCAACAACGCGCATTGCATCTGGGCTAGCAATAACAACATCAAAATCCATTTTACCGGCTTTGATTTCTGCAGCCAGATCATCCATACCTACGTACTCTGCTCCAGCTGCTTTTGCAGCTTCAGCATTTGCACCTTGAGTAAATACAGCAACACGCACAGACTTGCCGTTACCGTGAGGCAGCGTAGTTGCACCACGCACAGACTGATCTGATTTACGAGGATCAATGCCCAAGCTTATGGATACATCTACTGTCTCTGCAAATTTCACAGTAGACAGCTCTTTTAACAGCGCAACAGCATCTTCAATTGAATACTGCTTGCTGGAATCAACTTTCTCGTTGATTGCACGTTGACGCTTAGTAATTTTTGCCATGTTATACGCCCTCCACTTCCAGACCCATTGAACGCGCAGAACCTGCGATAGTACGCACAGCAGCATCCATATCAGCAGCAGTCAAATCGGCCAGTTTTGTAGTTGCAATAGCTTCGAGCTGAGCACGATTTACTTTGCCAACTTTGTTTGTGTTAGGACGACCACTACCACTGGTAATACCTGCAGCTTTTTTCAACAAGAAAGATGCTGGCGGTGTTTTCATTACGAACGTGAAGCTACGATCACTGTACACGCTGATAATCACAGGGACAGGAGAACCAACTTCCATACCTTGAGTCTGAGCATTAAATGCTTTACAGAACTCCATGATATTTACGCCGTGTTGACCAAGAGCCGGACCTACTGGAGGACTTGGGTTTGCCTTACCAGCTGCAACTTGCAGCTTAACGTAAGCGGTTACTTTCTTTGCCATGATATAACTCCCCTATGATGGGTATTAGCGCCTCGACCAGCTTTTTGGCAAAAGCTAGCGTCTCAGGCTCCCCGTCTCAGCCTCTGACTGAGACACGAAAACCCCTCTTCATAACAGGATGAAGAGGGGCATTAAAACTTCAGAACATTAAGTTTTTTCTACCTGACCAAATTCCAATTCAACTGGTGTAGATCTACCAAATATCAACACCGCAACGCGAAGCTTATTTTTATCGTAATTTACTTCTTCGACAACGCCATTGAAATCATTGAAAGGCCCATCGATCACACGAACCATTTCACCCGGTTCGAAAATTGTTTTTGGCTTCGGCTTCTCCATTGAGTCGTCTACACGACGCAAAATGGCTTCCGCTTCTTTTTCCGTGATAGGCGCAGGCTGATCAGCCTTACCACCGATAAAACCCATGACTCGTGGCGTATCTTTTACCAAGTGCCAAGTATCATCATTCAACTCCATTTGTACCAAAACATAACCAGGGAAAAATTTTCTCTCGCTTTTGCGTTTTTGGCCGCCCCGCATTTCAACTACTTCTTCAGTGGGAACCAAAATCTCACCGAAACTTTCTTCCATGCCATACAAAGCGACGCGCTCACGCAAGGAAAGCGCAACTTTTTTCTCATACCCAGAATAAGCATGAACAACATACCAGCGCTTAGCCATACCAATCTATCCTATGATACTTGAGGCAACAAAACCAAATAGAGTATCAAGCAACCAAAGAATGATTGCCATTACAAAAACAACAGCCAATACAATAAGGGTTGTTTGATTGGTTTCTTGGCGAGTAGGCCAAACAACTTTACGCAGCTCAACAAGCGCACCACGTACAACATCTGATATCGCAGCACCTTTTGCAGTCTGCAATGCAATTGCAACAGCGATAGCTGCAAGCACTATAAGACCTAATGCACGATAGAGAATCGATTCAGCAGAAAAATGAGAATTACCAACTACACCAACAGCAATTACTGCAAAAACCAAGAGCCATTTTAATGCGTCAAGTCGATAAACTTTTTCTTCGGTATTTGCATTCATTATCGCGGGAAACCTTCATGAAATTTGGCAGGCCAGGAGGGACTCGAACCCCCAACACCCGGTTTTGGAGACCGGTGCTCTACCAATTGAACTACTGGCCTAACATAACAGAAGCAAATAGAGGGCGGAGAAACCGCCCTCCATATTAATTACTGAATGATTTTGGCTACAACGCCAGCACCAACAGTACGACCACCTTCACGGATAGCAAAACGCAAACCATCTTCCATCGCGATTGGGTGAATCAAGGTAACAACCATTTTAATGTTGTCGCCTGGCATTACCATTTCTACGCCTTCCGGCAATTCCACCGCACCAGTTACGTCAGTGGTACGGAAGTAGAACTGTGGACGGTAACCTTTAAAGAATGGAGTGTGACGACCACCCTCTTCTTTAGACAATACGTACACTTCTGATTCAAACTTGGTGTGTGGAGTCACTGAACCTGGCTTACACAGAACTTGACCACGCTCAACGTCATCACGCTTGGTACCACGCAACAGAACACCAACGTTCTCACCGGCACGACCTTCGTCGAGCAGCTTGCGGAACATTTCAACACCAGTACAGGTGGTTTTTACAGTGTCTTTCAGACCAACGATAGCGATCTCTTCACCCACTTTAACAACACCACGCTCTACACGACCAGTTACCACTGTACCGCGACCAGAGATAGAGAACACATCTTCTACTGGCATCAGGAATGGCTGATCGATAGCACGCACTGGCTCAGGAATGTAGCTGTCCAAGGACTCAACCAGTTTACGTACCGCAGAGGTACCCAAACCGTTTTCATCTTCACCGTTCAACGCCATCAGCGCAGAACCAGCAATAATCGGGGTGTCATCACCAGGGAAGTCATAGGTAGACAGCAGCTCACGCAGCTCCATTTCTACCAATTCCAACATTTCGTTGTACTCTTCAGTGCCTACACCACCACAGTCTTCCGCCAACAAGTCAGCCTTGTTCAGGAATACCACGATGTAAGGAACACCTACCTGGCGAGACAGCAGGATGTGCTCACGAGTTTGCGGCATTGGACCATCAGTTGCACCACACACCAGGATTGCACCATCCATCTGGGCAGCACCGGTGATCATGTTCTTCACATAGTCGGCGTGGCCTGGGCAGTCAACGTGCGCATAGTGGCGAGTTGGTGAGTCATATTCCACGTGAGAGGTATTAATGGTAATACCACGCGCCTTTTCTTCAGGTGCGTTATCGATACCATCATAACCAACAAACGCGCCACCCCAGCTTTCTGCACAAACGCGAGTCAGCGCTGCAGTCAGAGTGGTTTTACCGTGGTCAACGTGACCAATGGTGCCCACGTTGACGTGGGGCTTGTTACGTTCAAACTTTTCCTTCGCCATTGCGAGCGCCTCCTCAGACGTTAATAACAATCACACAGATAAAAAAGCTGCGAGAGGCACTCTCTCGCAGCATTATTTTGGAGCTCATAAGCAGATTTGAACTGCTGACCTCACCCTTACCAAGGGTGTGCTCTACCAACTGAGCTATATGAGCCTTAACCTAAAATATTTGGAGCGGGTAGCGGGAATCGAACCCGCGCCATCAGCTTGGAAGGCTGAGGTTCTACCATTGAACCATACCCGCTTTAATCAGATACTGGGCTTGCCACTTTACTTAATACCTTAAGCTCACTTAAGGTGAATATGGTGCAGGGGGATGGATTCGAACCATCGAAGCTTGCGCGTCAGATTTACAGTCTGATCCCTTTGGCCACTCGGGAACCCCTGCCGAAAACCGCCGGCATTTTCCGGCCCAAACTTGCAACTGTCAATCTATTTTTTCAATAAATTCACACAGTTATGTCAAAAAGCATACTCCAATTTGGAGCTGGCGAGAGGAATCGAACCCCCGACCGGCTGATTACAAGTCAGCTGCTCTACCTACTGAGCTACGCCAGCTTTTTGACCACCGCCGTTTGTGGAGGCAGAATTCTATTGAAAGTTCTAATGAGAAGCAACACCCAAACAATAATTTTGTCTCTTTTCGAGCCCTTTTTGTTTTCTTATAAGCTCTTCCCACACCGAATCGTCTATTTTCTCAGCAAAACCCTCTCCAATAACAACCCACGTCTCTTGAATTGTTTTAGGCATAATTTTTATCTGCGCGTCATAACCGTTATTTTTAATCTTTAGCGACAACGCCTCTGCATCCTCATATTGAGAGAAGCGACCAAACGAGATACCGTTGGTGAGATCCCCTTTTGATATTATGTGGCTCTCAATATTTTTCCTCTGCAGCTCATGGAGTCTATTCAGCGCCTCTCGCTCAGAAACCTCTGGCACAAGGTACACCCAAAATGACTCACCCTCTTTAATTTCCACGGGCACCACATGAACATCAGCCCCCAACGCTGCAAGGCGCTCAACGGCGTACTCTGCCTGGAGCAACTGCTCATAAGGACCAATCATAGTACAAAGAGGCGCACCTTCTTTTTGCACACCTCCTGCTTGATTGCTCAGCGAAGATACTTGAGCAAAATCTTTTTCAGTACCCACCTTCTCTCCGGAGCGCTCAGATAGCAATAATAGTGCCCCCGAAGAACCAGCATTCTCACTTGATTGAGCAACATACTGCTCGTCGCTTTTGGTCACGCCATTCACAAAAAAGTATTGCCGGACAAAGAAAAATATATTTGCAGCAAGAACCAGAAAAAAAATCGATCTCATTTACTCCTCCAGTGGCTCTAAGCCCTGCATTGCATACACAAGACCATCCAAAACCAGATCATTCATCAATCGCGCAGAGGGGAAATAGGGGATCAACTGAATCGCATCACCACCAGCAAACACCAGCCCAAAATCATCATTTCCGATACACTTACGCAACTGTGCAATTGCATTATTAACCAAACCAATCAACATAGATGTGCAACCACCGCAAATAGCTGAAAAAGTGGACACGCCCAAGCCGTCATCCAACTGAACCATTTCTGCAGGCACAACAGATAGACGTCGAGTACCAGCAGTGAGCGAGCCAATCATTAAAGAAAGACCTGGGGCGATAAATCCACCCAGATGAGCTCCACTTTTATCAACCACATCAACCGTCGCCGCGGTTCCCAGCGATAAAACAATGCACGCTCTTTTTTCTAAATGGTATGCAGCTAAAATTCCCAACCAGCGATCAACGCCCAGTGACTCGGGGGAAATATAAGCATTTCTCACCACACCGTTCGATGCGCAACTTTTTACAAATAACGGCTCTATCGAGAAAACCCGCTTAGCCCATATGGCAAAGCCTCTCTCCAACTCTTCATCCACGACACTGGCAACCCATATCGCCTTAACCTTACCCAAATAACGATCAAGCGCCGGCTCCATCAAGGCTAACGAGGAGCCAGTGACAAGAAAACCTCGTTCAAACATATCGTCCCCTTCCTTGAGCCTCCATTTAATTCGCGTATTCCCAATATCGACCTCAAGACGCATAAGCCCCCCTCAAGGACAATTCTCCTCCATGAAAGATTTGCTCTTTGCCATCAACATCAAGCCGGAGAGCTCCTGTACTATCAACTCCACGCATAACACCCGTTCGCACGGTATTTCCGCTATGAATACTAACAGCCTGATTCATGTGCGCCGCAGACAGTGCCCACTCTTCTTTATAAGCCGCAAAACCAATGCGATGGTAATCAGATAGAATGAGCACCAATTCATCCAGCAAGGATGATGCGAGTTGATTCCTGGTAATTAGAGGAACGCCTTGTTCCGCCAAAATATCATTCAGATTAATCCAGGGCTGATCAATTGAAGAGGCATGATCGTCATGCATTGATACATTAAGACCAACCCCAACCACCACCAAACAATAACCAGAAGGGTCGCCATTCATTTCAATTAGAACACCACCCAGTTTTTTGTCTTTATATAATATGTCGTTTGGCCACTTCAATTTCAGCCCGGAAATACCGTAATGACGCAGAGACCTGACCACAGCCAAACCAATTGCCAAACTAAGCCCCTCTAAGACAGCGACCCCGCCATCAAATCCCCACCCAATTGAAAGGTAAAGATTCTGCGCAAAAGGGCTAACCCAAATTCGACCTCTCCTTCCTCGGCCAGCCGTCTGATTTTCAGCCAAACAAACATGACGCTCCGGCTTATTTTGGCGCAAAAGATAAGAATTGGTTGAATCCACCTGCGCAAACACATTGATATTTAAGGACTCACATCGCCCCGAGAATATTTTGGACTGATCGAGTAAATCCAGTCCACCGCCAATACAGTAACCTTTTCCTTTCACCGAGATAAGATCAATGCCAAGCAACTCAAACTTTTTTAATGTTTTCCACACTGCCGCACGACTAACACCAAGTAAAGCGCCCAACTCTTCTCCAGAATGAAACTCTCCATCAGACAATAATTTCAGCGCCTGGCCTAATGAATTTGAATCAAATAGATTAAGGCTCATATCACTCCAGACAAATATGTGCGCTTGTATCGTGAGCCAATACTAGTAAGCACCTCATAACCCAGCGATTGATTATCTTTGATAAGCTTATCTAGCGGAAACTGCTCGCCAACAACGTCTATCGAAGAACACATCAAATCCTCATCTGATGCAGCAATATGGGACACATCAAATATCATTGAATCCATTGATATTCTGCCTATTGATTTTACTCGCTGCCCTAATAACATACCTTCAGGCTGAGCCCCTAAAGTTCTGTTAACCCCATCGGCATAACCTCCAGCTACTACGGCTACTTTTGCACCAGCAGATAAACTTACTGTGGCGCCATAACCAATCAATTCAGTCGCATCCAATCTGCGAATCTGCAATATTGGCAATGAGAGACGAACAACAGGAAGCATTGGATTTTTTTCTAAAGGTGTGGGATTAATCCCATAAAGTGCAGCACCAGGACGCACCAAATCAAAATGCCATTGCTTGCCTAAAAAAATTCCTGAGGAGTTAGCTAAACTAGCCTTAATCTGAGGCAATAATTTTTTGATGTACTGAAAGGATTTTAAAAAACGATCAAATTGCAAATTATTTTGTAGATGCACAAAGTCATCCGCGCAAGCAAGATGACTCATGAGCATCAGAGGATTAATAGCTTTTAAACGGGACTCATCGCCACAGAGTAAATAAAAATCACGCTCATCAAGACCAAAACGCGTCATCCCAGTATTGATTTTCAGTGCGGCAGCCGCATTTATTCCACAATCAGTCTTAAATTTCAGCCATCGCTCAACATCATAGGCTGAACAAATTACAGGGATAATATTTCTCGCATAAAGCTCCGAAACATCTACGTTTCGAAGCCCCCCCAAAACATAAACTACCGCATCACCAGGCAAGTATGATCGGGCTGCAATCGCCTCATCTACAGACGCCAAAAAAAACTCTCTACAGCCAATAGCATGCAAGGCGAGACCAACTTCTGCTGCCCCTAAGCCGTAAGCATTCGCTTTAATGACTCCGGCCACATTTGACTGCGTTAAAGACGATAACTTTAACCAGTTATGCTGAATAGCGTTCAGATCAATAGTTAACACGCACAATCTCTCAAGGATCAAAAAACTTATCGCGCATATAAGCAGAGCAGCACAATAAAAGCCATTAGCAAAAGCTTTATTGGAAGCAAAATGCCATGAAAAAATCAGCAAAAAAAACGCCCTGCAGATATCTGCAGGGCGTTCTGTATTTAAGAGCTTGACGATGACCTACTCTCACATGGGGAGACCCCACACTACCATCGGCGCTAAGTCGTTTCACTTCTGAGTTCGGAATGGGATCAGGTGGTTCCAACTTGCTATGGTCGTCAAGCAATTCGGTATGAGTTCGGAGGTCTTAGGATGTGTAGTACATCAGCCTCGATTGACTCAAATAGGGCGGTGGAATGCAAAGTTTTGCTGTACATATTCTTTGGATGCTTGCGTATCGTACAAGTCCGGTTGCAGATAAGTTTTACTTTCTGCCTGAATCGTAAACCGTCTAACAGTCGATTCTGTTATATGGTCAAGCCGCACGAGCAATTAGTATCAGTTAGCTCAACGCTTCGCAGCGCTTCCACACCTGACCTATCAACGTCGTAGTCTTCAACGGCTCTTTAGGGGGCTTAAAGCCCCAGGGAGATCTAGTCTTGAAGGAGGCTTCCCGCTTAGATGCTTTCAGCGGTTATCCCGTCCGAACATAGCTACCGGGCAGTGCCATTGGCATGACAACCCGAACACCAGAGGTTCGTTCATTCCGGTCCTCTCGTACTAGGAACAACTCTTCTCAAATCTCCAACGCCCACGGCAGATAGGGACCGAACTGTCTCACGACGTTCTAAACCCAGCTCGCGTACCACTTTAAATGGCGAACAGCCATACCCTTGGGACCGGCTTCAGCCCCAGGATGTGATGAGCCGACATCGAGGTGCCAAACACCGCCGTCGATGTGAACTCTTGGGCGGTATCAGCCTGTTATCCCCGGAGTACCTTTTATCCGTTGAGCGATGGCCCTTCCATACAGAACCACCGGATCACTAAGACCTACTTTCGTACCTGCTCGACATGTCTGTCTCGCAGTCAAGCGTGCTTTTGCCTTTACACTAACCTCATGATTTCCGACCATGATTAGCACACCTTCGTGCTCCTCCGTTACTCTTTGGGAGGAGACCGCCCCAGTCAAACTACCCACCATACACTGTCCGTAACCCCGATAAGGGGCCGACGTTAGAACCTCAAACATACCAGGGTGGTATTTCAAGGACGGCTCCATCGAAACTAGCGTCTCGACTTCAAAGCCTCCCACCTATCCTACACAGATAGGTTCAAAGTTCAGTGCAAAGCTATAGTAAAGGTTCACGGGGTCTTTCCGTCTAGCCGCGGGAACACGGCATCTTAACCGCGATTTCAATTTCACTGAGTCTCGGGTGGAGACAGCGCCCCCATCATTACGCCATTCGTGCAGGTCGGAACTTACCCGACAAGGAATTTCGCTACCTTAGGACCGTTATAGTTACGGCCGCCGTTTACCGGGGCTTCGATCAAGAGCTTCGCTTGCGCTAACCCCATCAATTAACCTTCCGGCACCGGGCAGGCGTCACACCCTATACGTCCACTTACGTGTTTGCAGAGTGCTGTGTTTTTAATAAACAGTTGCAGGGGCCTGGTATCTTCGACTGCCAATAGCTTACGGGGCAAGCCCTTCACCATCAGCAGTGCACCTTCTCCCGAAGTTACGGTGCCATTTTGCCTAGTTCCTTCACCCGAGTTCTCTCAAGCGCCTTGGTATTCTCTACCTGATCACCTGTGTCGGTTTGGAGTACGGTCTCTTTTTACCTGAAGCTTAGAGGCTTTTCTTGGAAGCATGGCATCAAGCACTTCATGTTCCGAGGAACACTCGTCATCAGTTCTCAGCCTTAGCATCCCGGATTTACCTAAGACACCAGCCTACGACCTTAAACACGGACAACCAACGCCGTGCTGCTCTAGCCTTCTCCGTCCCCCCATCGCAGTAAAAAGAGGTACAGGAATATTAACCTGTTTCCCATCGACTACGCGTTTCCGCCTCGCCTTAGGGGCCGACTAACCCTGTCCCGATTAGCGTTGGACAGGAACCCTTGATCTTCCGGCGGGGGAGTTTTTCACTCCCCTTATCGTTACTCATGTCAGCATTCGCACTTCTGATACCTCCAGCATGCTTCTCAACACACCTTCGACGGCTTACAGAACGCTCCCCTACCCCACATACAAAGTATGCAGCCGCAGCTTCGGTTGCTAGTTTTAGCCCCGTTACATCTTCCGCGCAGGCCGACTCGACTAGTGAGCTATTACGCTTTCTTTAAAGGGTGGCTGCTTCTAAGCCAACCTCCTAGCTGTCTAAGCCTTCCCACATCGTTTCCCACTTAACTAACATTGGGGACCTTAGCTGGCGGTCTGGGTTGTTGCCCTCTTGACAACGGACGTTAGCACCCGCTGTCTGTCTGCCATGATTGCACTCCAGGGTATTCGTAGTTTGCATGGGTTTGGTAAGTCGGGATGACCCCCTAGCCCAAACAGTGCTCTACCCCCCTGGGTGAGACATGACGCGCTACCTAAATAGCTTTCGGGGAGAACCAGATATCTCCCGGCTTGATTAGCCTTTCACCCCTATCCACACGTCATCCCCAAATTTTTCAACATTTGTGGGTTCGGTCCTCCAGTTAGTGTTACCCAACCTTCAACCTGCACATGGATAGATCGCCGGGTTTCGGGTCTATTGCCAGCGACTAGACGCCCTATTAAGACTCGCTTTCGCTACGGCTCCCCTATACGGTTAACCTTGCCACTGACAATAAGTCGCTGACCCATTATACAAAAGGTACGCAGTCACACCACGAAGGTGCTCCTACTGCTTGTACGCACACGGTTTCAGGATCTATTTCACTCCCCTCACAGGGGTTCTTTTCGCCTTTCCCTCACGGTACTGGTTCACTATCGGTCAGTTGGGAGTATTTAGCCTTGGAGGATGGTCCCCCCATATTCAAACAGGATATCACGTGTCCCGTCCTACTCGTTTTCATGACTAAGGCATTTTCGTGTACGGGGCTATCACCCTGTATCGCCGCACTTTCCAGAGCGTTCCACTAACACCAAAGCCACTTAAGGGCTGGTCCCCTTTCGCTCGCCGCTACTAAGGGAATCTCGGTTGATTTCTTTTCCTCCGGGTACTTAGATGTTTCAGTTCCCCGGGTTCGCTTCCAGCAGCTATGTATTCACTGCAGGATACTTACTAAAAGTAAGTGGGTTCCCCCATTCAGAGATCTCAGGATCACAGCTTGTTTGCCAGCTCCCCTGAGCTTATCGCAGGCTCCTACGTCTTTCATCGCCTCCAACTGCCTAGGCATCCACCGTGTGCGCTTAGTCGCTTGACCATATAACACAAGCGACTGCTTTAACGATTTACAACATTGATACGCTCACGATAATAAGCGCATCGCATGAGTATGATTCGCCGGACTTTTGTGTAGAGATACACAAGACATCCATAAATCAGCAATTTATTACTTTACATTCCACCTTGTTAAAGAGCATCTGGCGTAAAAACCAGTCAATTAACTTCTTTTCTTTTAGACACTTTTCAATTCCTTAAGCCGGAATGCAAAGTATTTAAAGAGCAGACATTAATTGACTGACTTCTTCTTTAATCAATAAAAGAGTGGTGGAGCTAAACGGGATCGAACCGTTGACCTCCTGCGTGCAAGGCAGGCGCTCTCCCAGCTGAGCTATAGCCCCTTTTTCGAGGGAACTTCAAAACACAGAAGTTGGTAGGCCTGGGCAGACTCGAACTGCCGACCTCACCCTTATCAGGGGTGCGCTCTAACCAGCTGAGCTACAGGCCTATATCCTGGTCTGTAGACACTAGTTGTCGGCCGCTTACCTTTCAAAGTAACTCGCGGCGTCTAGCGACAAGCACTAGGGGACTAGCGACTAACAAATCTTTTATTGATTCCAGTCGATCAAGCAATGCGTGTGAGCACTTACAGACGGGTTGGCATATCGTTTAAGGAGGTGATCCAGCCCCAGGTTCCCCTAGGGCTACCTTGTTACGACTTCACCCCAGTCATGAATCACAAAGTGGTAACCGTCCCCCTTGCGGTTAGACTAGCTACTTCTTTTGCAACCCACTCCCATGGTGTGACGGGCGGTGTGTACAAGGCCCGGGAACGTATTCACCGTAACGTTCTGATTTACGATTACTAGCGATTCCGACTTCATGGAGTCGAGTTGCAGACTCCAATCCGGACTACGAACGGTTTTACGGGATTAGCTCCACCTCGCGGTTTGGCAACCCTTTGTACCGCCCATTGTAGCACGTGTGTAGCCCAGGTCGTAAGGGCCATGATGACTTGACGTCATCCCCACCTTCCTCCGGTTTGTCACCGGCAGTCTCCTTAGAGTTCCCGCCATTACGCGCTGGCAACTAAGGACAAGGGTTGCGCTCGTTACGGGACTTAACCCAACATCTCACGACACGAGCTGACGACAGCCATGCAGCACCTGTCTCAGAGCTCCCGAAGGCACCAATCCATCTCTGGAAAGTTCTCTGGATGTCAAGACCTGGTAAGGTTCTTCGCGTTGCGTCGAATTAAACCACATGCTCCACCGCTTGTGCGGGCCCCCGTCAATTCATTTGAGTTTTAATCTTGCGACCGTACTCCCCAGGCGGTCTACTTAGTGCGTTAGCTGCGCCACTAAGAGCTCAAGGCTCCCAACGGCTAGTAGACATCGTTTACGGCGTGGACTACCAGGGTATCTAATCCTGTTTGCTCCCCACGCTTTCGCACCTCAGTGTCAGTATGAGTCCAGGGTGTCGCCTTCGCCACTGATGTTCCTCCAGATATCTACGCATTTCACCGCTACACCTGGAATTCCACACCCCTCTACCCTACTCTAGCTTGCCAGTTCTAACTGCAGTGCCCAGGTTGAGCCCGGGGATTTCACAGCTAGCTTAACAAACCACCTACGTGCGCTTTACGCCCAGTAATTCCGATTAACGCTTGCACCCTCCGTATTACCGCGGCTGCTGGCACGGAGTTAGCCGGTGCTTCTTCTGTGGGTAACATCAATTCACTCACGTATTAGGTGAATGACCTTTCTCCCCACTGAAAGTGCTTTACAACCCTAAGGCCTTCTTCACACACGCGGCATGGCTGGATCAGGCTTGCGCCCATTGTCCAATATTCCCCACTGCTGCCTCCCGTAGGAGTCTGGACCGTGTCTCAGTTCCAGTGTGACTGATCATCCTCTCAGACCAGTTACGGATCGTCGCCTTGGTGAGCCTTTACCCCACCAACTAGCTAATCCGACATGGGCTCATCTGATAGCGAGAGGTCCGAAGATCCCCCCCTTTCCCCCGTAGGGCGTATGCGGTATTAGCGTTCCTTTCGAAACGTTGTCCCCCACTACCAGGCAGATTCCCATGTATTACTCACCCGTCCGCCGCTTTACTCATTCCGAAGAACTTTCGCGCTCGACTTGCATGTGTTAGGCCTGCCGCCAGCGTTCAATCTGAGCCATGATCAAACTCTTCAGTTTAAAATCAGGTGTCGTCTAGTCGGCAAACCGAATAGAACAACTAAAACGTGCTCAGAATTATTAAACACAAATACATTACTGTTTGTGTGTTCACTTCATCTGATAATTTGCTTGTTGCCAATCACCATCCGCAAGTGCCCACACGCATTGCTTGATCTGTCTTGTTAAAAAACCGGTTAGCGCTTCGGCTCAACCGTGGGAGGCGCATTATACGCACCTTCTATCCTTTGTAAACCATTAATTTTATTAATCATTTACAACTCTTTCGCGCTTCGCTTATTTGAATCAGCTACTGCTCGACAGGGCGCGCACTATACGAATCGATAGCCATTGAAGCAAGCATTTTTTGGGGCTATTTCGCAAAAACAATTAATCCGAATATTTACCAATCAGTTCGACTTTTATTTATCCGGATTTTGCACTTTTCCTGCACTAACGATGCGGCCATATAACCAAACCGCTGGCCCAGACAACCCATAAATAACAGCAATAGCCAACACACCTTGCTGCTGATAAATAATCAGGGACGCAAAAACCAGCACCACCAATAACATGAAGGCAAACGGAACGCGCCCCCGGAAGTTCAAACCTTTGAAGCTGGTATAACGAAAATTCGACACCATCAGCAATCCAGCGAGCGCGGTCAGCAATGCAATACCCGCCGCCCATATACCAGTAGGTGCACTATCGAACCAAACCCAAACAGTTGCAGCAATGATCGATGCAGCAGCAGGGCTCGCCAATCCCATAAAGTACTTTTTATCCACCACACCAATTTGGGTATTGAACCGCGCAAGGCGCAAAGCGGCGCAGGCAATATAAATAAAGGCCGCTGCCCAACCCCAACGCCCCAGATCCTGCAACACCCAGCTAAAAACCACCAATGCCGGCGCCACACCAAAAGAAACCATATCTGCCAAGCTGTCGTACTGCTCACCAAATGCACTCTGCGTATTAGTCATTCGCGCCACGCGACCATCCATTCCATCAAGAAACATAGCGGCAAATATGGCGATGGCAGCGTGAGAAAAATTTCCATTCATCGATGAAACAATGGCATAGAAACCACAAAAAAGTGCCCCGGTGGTAAATAGATTGGGCAACAAATAAACACCACGGTGCCGCACTTTTTCGCCTCCTTCGGAGACCTCTTCGACCAAGTCACCAAAAGGCAAAGGACCTTCGTGGTCAGCCGCCTCGCTGGGCTTATGCTGTTCCTGCTTATTGTTCATGATCAACCTCATAGATCGGTAGGAGCCGGGGGCGACATTGTACACATCAAATCATTCCCGCATCTATTTTCACTCAATCAAAGCAATACTCACACCTCGCAATATCCTGCAGGCACACGCGCTTTGCGATATAGTTTTAACTCAGGATAAGGTTGCTAGTTTGCATTGTGGAGTTGGATGAGATGACCGACATATCTGCCACGGAACTGAAAAACAAACGCTTTCAACTACTTGAAGATATTGCCAAGGAGCTGCAAGGCGATATTGTATTTCCAACCTGTTTTGATGTATCCGCGCGAATCTCGGAAATTATGCGCAGCGATTCTGCAAGCCTTCGACAAATTGCTCAGGAAATACAACACGATCCACTAGTCACCAGCAAAATCCTGCAACTTGCCAATTCAGCAAGCTATAACCCATCCGGGCACAGTATTACCGATATTGAAAAGGCCCTGAATCGCACAGGACTGGAAATTGCCCGGTCTGTAGCCCTTGCCTGCGCATTGACCCAGCTTGCACAAACCCACGAAACAAGCATTTTTGCACCCGAGCTAAAACAGCTGCTTATACACAGCCTTAAAACAGCAGCCATAGCCAAAGTACTGGCGTTAAAGCTAACGCGCGTGGCACCGGAAACCGCCATGTTGGCAGGATTGATCCACGATCTTGGCGCGTTTTTTATTCTGCATCGCGTGACTCGTTACCCGGAGTTGGTTGAGCGCCCGGAGAGCGTTAGCTATCTGGTTGCGCAGTGGCATGAAAGTATTGGAACGATTTTGCTGGATGCTCTCGGCCTACCCACCGAGATTATTAATGCAGTGCAGGAAATCGACATCCCCAGGGTGCAAATTACCCAGCCACGCAATTTGTCTGAAATTGTGTATATCGCCAATCTGTTTGCCGGGGGATTTAGTGAAATACAGAAACTTGACCTACCAAACCTGCAGGAGCCGCTCGAATTGAAAGATCCACGCTATACCGCACTCTACACAGATATGGATGAAGCTTGCGCCGAAATGCTCAATCTCTGGTGAACGCACAATCGCAGCATAAAAAAACCCGCACGAAGCGGGTTTTTTACACATAACTCACTACATTATTAACTGCAGGAATTAGTTTTTGCTTTGGTCAACGATTTTGTTGGCTTGAATCCAAGGCATCATCGCACGCAACTTGGCACCCACAACTTCGATACCGTGAGCGGCGTTGTTACGACGCGCAGCAGTCATAGAAGAGTAGTTAGTTGCGCCTTCAAGGATAAACTTCTTGGCGTATTCGCCAGTTTGGATATCTTTCAGCGCTTGACGCATAGCTTTGCGCGACTCTTCGTTGATCACTTTAGGACCAGTCACGTATTCACCGTATTCAGCGTTGTTAGAGATGGAGTAGTTCATGTTGGCGATACCGCCTTCGAACATCAGATCAACGATCAACTTCAGCTCATGCAAGCACTCGAAGTAAGCCATTTCTGGCTCGTAGCCCGCTTCAACCAGGGTCTCGTAACCCATTTTCACCAACTCAACCGCACCGCCGCACAGAACAGCTTGCTCGCCGAAGAGGTCGGTTTCGGTTTCGTCTTTGAAAGTGGTTTCGATAATACCGGTACGGCCACCGCCTACGCCTGATGCGTATGACAGAGCAGTATCTTTCGCCTTACCTGATGCGTTTTGGAAAATCGCGATCAGGTCAGGAACGCCGCCGCCGCGCACAAACTCAGAACGCACGGTGTGGCCTGGTGCTTTTGGAGCGATCATGATTACGTCCAAATCTTTGCGTGGCACTACTTGGTTGTAGTGAATCGCAAAGCCGTGAGCGAAAGCCAAGGTAGCGCCTTGCTTGATGTTTGGCTCGATCTCTTCTTTATAGAGTTTTGATTGGAACTCATCCGGAGTGAGGATCATCACTACGTCAGCTGATTTAACCGCAGTCGCAACGTCAGTCACTTTCAGGCCGTGAGCTTCAGCTTTTTTAACTGTGGCAGAACCAGCGCGCAGACCAACAACCACATCAACGCCTGAATCTTTCAGGTTGCACGCGTGCGCGTGACCTTGTGAACCATAACCAATGATGGCCACTTTTTTGCCTTGGATAATAGAAAGATCGGCATCTTTATCGTAATAAACGTGCATAACAGACTCCTGTTGGGATGATTACCGCCTGACGATGAGAAATCACAAGGCGACTTGGATAAAAGGTCGCCAGTGTAGAGAAACACCCGCATCGCGTAAAATGATATATTCGCAATTCAATATTTCAGTTTATGCAACGAGGTTATTAATCGCTAATCATGGATATCACCAAACTCCGGTTGTTTTGCAATCTCGCCAGCAGCCTGCATTTTGGCCGCGCCGCCAATGCCTGCCATGTAAGCCCGTCAACACTCAGCCGCAACATCAAACAGCTTGAGGACGATTTGGGCGTGAGCCTGTTTGTACGCGACAACCGCTCGGTGATCCTCACTCACGAAGGCGAACAATTTCTGGGGTTTGCCAAAGAAGTGATCCAACAGTGGGAGACATATCAAGAATCCCTACTGGCGCAGGCCGATCAGCTGCGCGGCCAACTCAGCATTTATTGTTCGGTAACGGCAAGCTACAGCTTCCTTTATGAAATCCTCACCGAGTTCCGCGTTAAACATCCCGGCATTGCGATCAAACTCCACACCGGCGACCCAGCACAATCGATCGAGCGAATTCTGGCGGGTGATGAGGATATCGCCATCGCCGCCAAACCCGACAAACTTCCCGCAGGCATCAGCTTCAAACCCATTAACAGCTCACCGCTGATTTTTATCACCGCGAATAATGAAGATTGGCAAGGTGAAAGCTGGAAGGATATTCCGGTGATCATTCCCGAAGAAGGTTTGGCGCGGGAGCGATTAAATATCTGGTTCGATTCACTCGGTATCAAGCCCAATATTTACGCCGAGGTAAAAGGGAACGAAGCGATTGTCAGCATGGTGAGCTTGGGATTCGGAGTGGGCGTTGCACCGCAGATCGTGGTGGACAACAGCCCGCTCGCGAACAAGGTAAAACGTTTTGACCCACAACCGGATCTCGGCCCTTACGACACGGGGATTTGTGTGATGGAGAAACGATTGAAAAGCCCGATTGTGAATGCGTTTTGGAGCCAGCTGCGCGAGCCAAATAATTAATCGATTAACGAAAAGGTTTACTGAGAAAAGGCGAGCCCGCCAAACCAAAACGCCATGGCAAATCCATGGCTTTGGAAATACCAATGCGTGGGCCATGAATAACATCAACCGACGCAACTGCAGGCAATAGCTTGAAAGGCCTTTTCCTAAGGGAGCGACCAGTAAAGGCATGGATAATGCCCAATGCCTGCCCCACACGCCCCGGCCCCGAGCAGAGCAAACGTTCAGCCTCAACACCGCGACGCGCGCGCATGATCTCTAACCCTTTGGTGGGTTGAATCGCCCGAATCAAAATACCTGCACCATGCCCCTCAGGTGAGCAAACAAAATTCAAACACCAGTGAATGCCGTATGAGCGATAAACATAAGCGCGGCCCGGCGGTCCAAACATGGACGCATTGCGTACACTGGGACCGGAAAATGTGTGGGATGCAGGCTCGGACTGATCGTAAGCTTCTACTTCAACAATAATTCCTCCTACGCCATTCACAAAAAATTGCGCACCGATCAACTGCGGAGCAACCTCGTGCGATGGAGCAGAGAAATCTATTACTGAAAAAATATCGCTCATTACATACCTACTCAGTTTGCATCCGCAACCGATGTTGATTGGTTGACACTGTAATCCGGCGCATGATGTTCAGTTTGTGCTTTTTTCAAATCCATTAACAAGGCATGCAGCATTTCCGTTGACAATCCGTGAAGCACCAAACGATAGCCAGCGCGCAAGGTGCTCATCGGCACAAGTGGGTGCTTGTTATTAAGTAACACCAAATGTTGCGGCGAGTTTAAAATGGTTGCCACATACAAACCGATGGTTTCATCTAATTGCAAGGAATTGGATGCGCGCCAAAAATCGTTATCAGTTAAAAATAGTTGGTAGGTGGGCGTAAACATTTCGATGGCGGTTTGCAGGTCGATTCCATTGAGCTTTCCGCGCGGCATTGAATCCAATGCTAGCTCCGGCTCTTTGATCATACTGAAATCAGGGTTCGCGACTGGCGCTAATTTTTTATCCGCATCGCGCAGTGCCTTGCCTAGGCGAATCACAAAATTAAACAGATTCAGATCGTGTTTTAAAAACAGCTCATCTTTTAAATCGTCGAGATTCATTGGCTTGAGCGGAGAGGTTTCTACGGCAACCGGTGCGTTGGCAGCAATAAATTCCAGAATCTGTGCGCCCATATGAAAATGGCGCAGCACCAACCAATTAGCTTCAGGGCGCACAAAATATTTCAAACCCGTAGCAAGAATCCAATGCAGCAGTTTGGAGGCGGCCCAGTTGCGCGGCACCACCACTTTAACAATCTGAATTAATACAATCAGCGTGCGCGCAATCGGGCGTACAAAGGGCAACAGAAATTGGCGCGAAGGGGTTTCCGAATCCGCGAGCCATGCCTTTTTCACATGATCCGGTAGCGGTGTGCTTTGATCCAAATACAACGCGAGCCAAGGGCTCGGGTCGCGCGGATCAAATTCCGTTTGCAAAAACGTTGGCAGCTTTTCAGTTTTTTCTACATTATCCATTCGCTATGACTCCAGAATATGTTCGAACTGCATAAGATACAGTTGTGCCGTACGTTTGGCAGTGGCGATAACCGCGTTTGCGGCCTTTGGATCAATCGCCAGCACCAATTCAACCGCCGCCAACCAACGCGCGAGATGATGCTCATCATTCGCACCGTGGTATTCCAAAAAGCGAAATGCACTTGCGGGCAAATCCACTTGTTTGCGCAGCAAAGGCAAGAGCGCAGGCACGATACGCTGGCCAGTACCTTCAATAATATAAATCGCACCCAATAATCCGATGGGGTTTTTCGTCGCTGCCAGCGAATGCAAATAGCTATTCAAGGCTTCGCCACCGGGATTGCGGCGCAAATTATCGAGCGGTTCAGTTCCACCTGCCGCGCAATAATCTTCATACAAAATTTTAAAATCGTTTTGTTCTTCGCCGGCGTGGGTTTCGATTAACGCAGCCAGATCAGCATAGCTACCCGTGAGCGATGCAACGGCTTCGCGCATCCACTTACTGCCCTCGCGCACTTGTGGCACCCATTGCGCAGTCCAATGTCGATAATCTTCCAATGCAAATTGCTGGCTCACCAATTTGTGGATAACCGGGCTACGCCATACTTGCGAACGATAGTCATGCCAGATACCCGCAAGCCTCGTTAATACGCTTTGTAAATGTTGAGGAGCGGAGCGTGGATCATGAGGTGCTGCAATATCCGGCAGCGCGGTTTTTTCTGACGTTATCGAATTATTTATGGGAGCAAGATTAGCAGCCAAAGGGGCATTGGCCGCTTCCACTTCAATCAACATATAGGCCGCTGTCATACGGCCTGACTCGGGAATAAAACAAAATATTTTCTCGCCCGGCTTAACTTGATGCGTATCGAGAAATTCCGCGAGCATAATAAAAATTGATGCCGAACCAGTATTGCCGCGCGTGGTTAAATTGCTGTACCAGCGCTCGCGTGGAATGGTTAATCCCGCTTTATCTAACAACTCCCCTACCACCGGAATAAAACGTGCGGATGAGTAATGGCAGAGGAAATGATCAATCTCATCCGAAGCCACCCAACCATCGTGCACCAGTTTTACGTATTCGTGGATACTTATATCAAACAAATGCGGCAGCAAGCGAATATCCTGCCGCAGCGAAAGAGCACCCGCCGCTTCCGCCTCGCTGGATGACGGAAAATCGAGAAAGGATTTGCTGCGATCCTCCGTTAAACCAAGCTGCATACAAACAGGATAATCTCCGGCAAAACTTTTTTGGTGTATCCAGTTTATTTTTAAGCGCACACCATTTTTTGCCTGTGGTGCATCGGTAAGCAATACTGCACCAGCGCCGTCAGATAACATCCAACGCAAAAAATGTGCATCAAAATCGCTGCTGTAACCGCGCGGTGCAAAGCGACTTTTTTTGAAAATGCGCGACGGCATTTCAGCGGTTGCAACCAATGCTTGCTGATGCGCCCCCAGCTCCACCGATTGCGCCGCATAAGCCAGTGCAGAAATACCGGCGGCACACACACCAAGGCTCGACAAGGTTTCCATCGGCGGCGCACCCAACTCACCTTGCACCATAGCCGCAAACCCGGGAATTAAGGCATCGCTACCCGACGAGCCCACCGACAGCAAACTCACATCACTTAAACTCATACTAGCGCGCGCCAAACAATCGTGGATGGCATTAGCCGCAAGCTGTGTATGCGACGTTACTGTCTCGCCATTTTTATCAATCGCATAATGTCGGGTTTGAATACCATTTTCCGCCAGAATTTTATTTTTTATGCGCAGCGATATGCGATTAATCGGTGCAATAAAATCATCCATCTCCTGATTATTGACCGGTTCACCCGGCAAGTGATAACCAGCGGATTGGATGTAAACACGATTAAAACGGGTAGGCATAAATTAGTCCTTGTGATGTAACGAGCGGCTGCGCCAACGCGGGTGCAGCAACGCCAATAGATAGGTGCGCAGCATATAACGCAACAAACTTTTTTCATGCAACGCAGGGTGAACTTGGGAAACATAGTCTTGATGCAATTCCGGCAACTGTGACCAATGGGCACGCGGGTGTTTATGATGCGCCGTATGCAATCCAATATTAAATAACAAAGGGTTAAGCAAACCATAAAAATTGCGTGCAAAGTGTAAATTTTTGCCAGAGCCATCGGCATGCGCATGCTGAAGATAATTTGTCGCCAACAACCAATGAAGACCATGTAGCTGCGGAATCAATACCAGCACTAACCATTTCTCCCAATCGATCACGGCCAGCGCCAGCCAGAAACCAATAACAAGAAGATACTGCAATACACAATAATAAAAATAGGCGCGCTGGAATTTATAACGACGTTTTAGGTAAGCAATAAATTCCGGATATAACACTGAAATTGCCTGTAGCGGATGCAACAAATATCCCAGCAAATGATTAGTGTCGCCGCGTGCACCGGGTGTATTAAAGCGATAGGTGCGTGTTATATCCTGTTCACCATGTTGATAACGGTGATGATTAGCAATGTGGGAAGGATAAAACACAAAGGTGGGATGCCCCTGCAGCAGCGTAATCCATAAATCGGTAAGGCGATTTAACCGACGCGAAGTCCAGATACGCAAATGCGTGTGATTATGGTGGATCACGCCCACGCCTAAGGTTAAAAATAATTCCAACAAATAGAGTGGCCAACTAAATCCCTGTTGCCATTGCCATAACACCAACAATGGTAAAACCAGCAAGTACGCCAGGCTTTGCCAATCGCGCCAGTTACGCATAGTGTTTAGCGCACTCGCCAGCGATTAATTTGTTTGTCGGCGGCATCCGCAGGCAATGCAGTTTTGAAAAGCTTATCCATAAATGGAAACATAAAACCGTAATTGCCATTAAAACAAGCGTGATGCAAATGATGGCGGCGACTGGCATTGTGAAATACGCTATGCCCGGTGGTTTTCCAATCGTAATTGGAGTGACCAATACTGTTGAACAACAGGCTAAATAACGGCACAGAGAAAAGTGCATACACACTAAAATCATGTACCAACATCGGCAATAAAATTACATTGCCCAACATTAATGCTTCTACTGGATGAAACGCATAGGTCGACCAAGGAGTAGTGACCACCGAGCGATGATGAGGCAAATGAAAGCGACGCAACCAGCGAGTATGCAGCAACCAATGATTGGCATAAAAATGGATTTCATTCCACACCACCAAGACCAAAATTTCGATCAAGGTTTGCAGCACTGAAGGATTTACCGCGAGCTTCGCCCACCCCAACTGCAACAAGCCCCACGGAAAAATCATGCCTACCCCAAAAATCCCGATAGAGCTGGCAGACAATAATAATTCCCTCTCCAACTGGCCATCGCCAATTGGGCGAGGATCAAGCTTGGCGCCCAAACGCCAGCGCGGCAATAACTGTTGGGTAAGAATCAGGTTGAGTATGCCAAACAACAGATAAATTCCACCAAAAAATGCGAGCCCAGCACCGGCAATCTCAAAAATATTGCAATTTAAAATAAAGTCGCGCATCAACCTGAATCCAGCAAATAATTTTTCATAAAAAAGGCCGATGCTCATGCAAGCATCGGCCTTCATCATACAAACAAAAACACTTACAAACTCAACACTTTCTCGCCACGTGAAATACCGCACACACCGGTACGCACGACTTCGATAATTGCTGCATCACCCACCGCTTGTAAAAACGCGTCGAGTTTGTCGCTCGCGCCGGTGATTTGGATGGTGTAGAGCGTACTGGTGACATCCACGATTTGACCGCGGAAAATATCCACGCAGCGTTTTACTTCTGCGCGCTGTGCACCGGATGCTTTGACTTTGATCAGCATAAGTTCGCGCTCGATGTGCGAACCTTCGGTTAAATCCACCAACTTAACCACATCAATTAATTTATTGAGGTGTTTGGTGATTTGTTCGATTTTGTGATCATCGCCAATGGTGGTCAGGGTCAAACGCGACAGGGTTTCATCTTCGGTTGGTGCCACAGTGAGGCTCTCAATGTTGTAGCCGCGCTGGGAAAACAAACCTACTACACGCGACAAGGCACCGGGAGCGTTTTCAACTAATACAGAAATAATACGTCTCATATCAGGTGCGCTCCGTTTTGCTTAACAACATGTCGCGCATGGAACCGTTGGGCGCAACTTGCATGGGGTAAACGTGTTCGGATTGATCCACCATGATATCCATAAAGACTACGCGATCTTTCAATGCAAAACACTCTTCCAGTTTCGCCTTGAGCTCTTCGCGTTTGGTGACACGAATACCGACATGACCATAGGCTTCCGCGAGCTTGATGAAATCCGGCAGCGAATCTTCATACAAACTTTCCGCGTAGCGGCTGGAGTACTGCATGTCTTGCCACTGGCGAACCATACCGAGCGCCTGGTTGTTCAAACAAATCACTTTGACGGGTAAGTGATATTGGGTACAGGTGGACAATTCCTGGATACACATTTGAATTGAGCCTTCACCGGTTACACACACCACGGTTGCATCGCGATCTGCCATTTGCACGCCCATTGCCGCTGGCAAACCAAAGCCCATAGTGCCGAGACCACCGGAGTTGATCCAGCGACGCGGTTTGTCGAACAAATAATATTGGGCGGTAAACATTTGGTGCTGACCAACATCAGAGGTGACATAAGCGTCGCCTTTGGTGACTTCCCAAATTGCCTGGATAACTTCTTGCGGTTTGATTTTATCGCCAGAGGTATCAAAACGATTTTGGGTGTAAATACCGTGGCGCTCGCGCCATTCGTTGATTTGCTCCCACCAACTGGCAATGGCTTGCGCATCGGGTTTTTCATCGCTGTCTTTAATCAGGCTGAGCATTTCGCTGAGCACATTATCTACCGCACCAACGATAGGCACATCAGCAGTAACGGTTTTGGAAATTGATGCGGGATCAATATCAATATGGATAATTTTGGCGTTCGGGCAGAACTTGCTAACGGTGTTGGTTACGCGGTCATCAAAACGTGCGCCCACAGCAAGAATCACATCGCTGTGATGCATTGCAGTGTTGGCTTCATAGGTGCCGTGCATGCCCAACATACCGAGGAAGTTCTTGCCGGTACCGGGATAAGCACCCAAGCCCATCAAGGTATTAGTCACTGGATAGTTGAGCAGATCAACCAACTCTTTCAGCAAATGCGAGGCGTTGCCCTGCACTACACCGCCGCCGGAATAGATCATCGGGCGCTTGGCGCCGAGCAGCAATTGCACTGCTTTTTTGATCTGACCTGAGTGGCCACGTGTCGCCGGCGTGTAAGAGCGCAGCTTTACCTTCTCTGGGTAAGCATAGGGAAAGGTATACGCCGGATGCGTCAGGTCTTTAGGCACATCAATAACTACCGGGCCGGGGCGACCGGTCGCGGCGATGTAATAGGCCTTTTTCACGACTTCAGGAATTTCGCTCGCGTGTTTGATCATAAAACTGTGTTTTACGATCGGGCGGGAGATACCCACCATGTCGGTTTCCTGAAAGGCGTCTTCACCGATCAAGTGACTTTGCACCTGACCGGAGATAACCACCATCGGAATAGAATCCATATAGGCCGTCGCAATACCGGTGATGGCATTGGTCGCACCTGGGCCGGAAGTCACCAGTACTGTACCCACGTTGCCGGTCGCACGCGCGTAACCGTCGGCAGCATGGGTGGCTGCTTGTTCGTGGCGAACGAGAATGTGTTTAACGTCAGATTGACGAAAGATGGCATCGTAAATATGCAGTGCCGCGCCGCCCGGATAGCCGAAAACGTACTCAACGCCTTCGTCTTTCAGCGCGCGGATGAGCATATCTCCGCCTGAAAGCATTTCCACAATAATTCCCCTTTTAGGATATGTAAGTCGCAATAGCGAGTGTGTGCCGCAGTATTCAGCAGAAACAAGTACACGGGGCATCACACAAAACAGGCGCCAGCGCACAGAGGCGGACAAGCGCAATGAATGATCCACGAACAAGACCCGGCAAGGCCAAGATCGGATCAGCGAAAACCGTGCAGGTAAACAGCGGCTTTCTCAGGCGGGATTCTGGTAGGAACCCGGCCAGTAGATGGGTCGCCAAGAGGGTGACTTGGCGGGGAGCAGAGTAACGCCCAAGCTTAGGGGCATCTGCAGCCATCTAGCGGAGTGGCAATTCTCCCAAGATAACCAGCAAAGTCAAGAAATTAGATACCTTTTTGTTCATTTTTTAACTAGCCCAACCAGTTCTGGCGAAGACTTCCCTAACCGCTTGCGCTTGCTCACAGTTTTCGGGGCCGCGGTTTCGCTCGCAGACCATAAGCGCTATAGTTGAAGGCATCTCTCGGCTATAGCTGAAACAAGGGCGCGACAAATGAAACAAAAACTCCTGATTAGTATTCTTGGTGCTTGGGTTGTGGCTTTCTCTGCCAGCAATACCTTTGCAGCCAAAGACAATGTTTTTACCTGGACTGATGAAAAAGGGGTAGTTCACTATGGGGAGCGCCCACCCAAAGATTCACAAGCTCGCCAAATTAAAACACGCACCGGGCATAGCGAGCCAACACCAGCACCCACAGCACCAACTACCCCAGCCAATACAACTACAGATGCTGTCGCCGATTCATTGAAAGACCCGGAACGCTGCACAATGGCACAAAAAAATCTGGAACTACTCAATACCGTTGCACGTATCAAAATTGCCGGTGAAGACGGTGTTCAACGACTGCTAACTGAAGAAGAAAAAGAAGCACAACGCACCGCAATGCAAGCAGTCATCAATCAAGCCTGCGAATAATCCACTCATTTTTTCAGGCTGGGAACACTCCCAGCCACTTCCCTCCTCCCCCCAAAAAACCACCTTCAGCGCTCACCGTCTGGCGAGCTAGCACTCGTCGGATATTTTTACAATTACACGACATTACAAATAGATTAAGCCTATGATTTATAAATAAAAAATCGTATAGGCACAGAAACTGCTAAGCCACGGCTGCTAGGGACAACTCCAGCATACAATTTGTTTATTAAAGGAAAATACCCATGAAAACTTCATTGATTACTGCAGGTTTTATCGCCGCTATGGCACTCAGCAGTGCTGCTAACGCACTGGTTATCACCCCCGAAAATAATGGCAGCTCACTGGCCAACACAATTCTGGGCTCCGGTATTAGCATCAGCAATGTAAATTACAACGGTGCTAATGGCGCTTCAGGTACCTTCACAAATGGCAATAGTGCAGGCATCAGCATCGACAAGGGAATTGTGCTCTCTACCGGTCAGGCAACCAACGCGCTTGGCACTAACAACAGCAGCGGCGCAGGAAGCAGCAATGGAACTGCGGGTTACGCTCCTCTCACCGCGATTGCCGGATTCAACACTTTTGATGCCAGTGTCCTCAAATTCGATTTTGAATTTAATGGTGGCAATGGTGGCGATCTGTTCTTCAACTTTGTATTTGGTTCAGAAGAATATCTGGAATATGTTGGAAGCCAATTTAACGATGTATTTGGCTTTTTTGTTGACGGCGTGAATGTCGCTTTAACACCAGGCTCGGGCGACCCAATCACTATCAACACAATTAACACTTCACAAAATAGCAGTCTGTTTGTGGATAACACATCCGCTGTTTACAACACCCAAATGGATGGTTTTACCAAAAGCTTGCAGATCACACTGAAAGGTTTGAGCGCGGGCCTGCACACCATGGAATTTGCAATTGCCGATGCTGGCGACAGCATTCTGGATTCCTGGATTTTTATTGAAGCCAAATCGTTTGCCGATACTCCTGTTGGCGTATCTGAGCCATCCTCATTAACCCTGCTGGGCTTGATGCTGGCGGCACTGGGCTGGAGCCGTCGCAAGGCAGCAAAATAATTTTTTATTGACTGCTGGACATAAAAAACGGCCATCAATTATTTGATGGCCGTTTTTTTATTCAGACACAAGAGTATTCCAAATCAATTTAAACGCTTTGGATCAAACACAATTTTATCGCCTAATAATTTACCGTGAATGATTGCGCCGGGCATAAATTTACCACTGAGAATATCCTGCGCTAGCGGGTTTTCAATCAGCTGCTGGATAGCGCGTTTTAGCGGGCGTGCACCATAGACCGGATCGAAACCGACATTGGCCAGTTTATTCATCACTGCATCATCCAACTCCAGACTCAATTCGCGCTCCCCCAAACGTTTGCGCAACAATTCCAATTGGATGTCGGCAATGCCGCGAATTTGTTCGCGACCCAGCGGATGAAATACCACCACTTCATCGATACGGTTGATAAATTCCGGGCGAAAATGGCTGCCCACTACCTCCGTCACTGCATCTTTCATGGCGTTGTAGCGATTTTCATTATTGAGTGAGTTATTCATGTCTTCACTCACCGAGGTATCAAAACTCACGGTATCAAACGAGCGGTCTTCTGCCAGCTCCTGAATGCGATCAGAACCCAAGTTGGAGGTCATCACAATCACCGTATTGCGGAAGTCTACCGTGCGCCCCTGACCATCGGTTAAGCGGCCGTCATCCAATACTTGCAACAAGATATTAAATACATCCGGATGCGCCTTTTCCACCTCATCCAGCAACAATACCGAATAGGGTTTGCGGCGCACCGCTTCCGTTAAATAGCCACCCTCTTCATAACCGACATAACCCGGTGGCGCGCCAATTAAACGCGCTACCGAATGTTTTTCCATAAATTCCGACATATCAATCCGCACCATGGCATCGGCAGTGTCAAACAAAAACTCCGCCAGAGATTTACACAACTCGGTTTTACCCACACCGGTTGGGCCTAAAAATAAAAACGAACCATTGGGACGATTGGCATCCGAAAGCCCGGCGCGGGAGCGGCGTACGGCATTGGCAACAGCAACTACCGCTTCGTGTTGACCGATAACACGTTTGTGTAATGCCTCCTCCATGCGCAATAATTTATCGCGCTCACCCTCCAGCATTTTGGATACGGGAATACCAGTCCACTTGGAAACCACTTCGGCAATTTCTTCTTCGGTAACCTTATTGCGCAGCAGTTTCATCTCCATCATTTCTGCTTGACCGGCCATATCCAATTGTTTTTCAAGCTGCGGAATAATGCCATATTGAAGTTCTGACATACGCGCCAAATCGCCTTTACGTCGTTTTTCTTCCAACTCCAGACGCGCCTGCTCCAATTGGCTTTTAATTTCCTGCGAGCCTTGCAGCGCGGCTTTTTCCGCGCGCCAGATTTCTTCCAAATCGTTTAACTCGCGTTCGAACTTATCAATATCCTGATCGAGTTTCGCCAAGCGTTTTTTGCTCGCCTCATCTTCATCTTTTCTCACCGCTTCGCGTTCAATTTTAAATTGAATTAAGCGGCGTTCAAGGCGATCCATTTCTTCCGGTTTGGAATCAATTTCCATTCGGATACGACTCGCCGCTTCATCAATTAAATCGATAGCTTTATCGGGCAATTGACGATCGGTAATGTAGCGCTGGGATAATTTTGCCGCCGCAATAATGGCGGAATCAGTAATATCCACACCGTGGTGAACTTCATAGCGCTCTTTCAATCCGCGCAGAATCGCAATGGTGTCGGACTCATTCGGTTCATCCACCTGTACTTTTTGAAAGCGACGCTCAAGTGCTGCATCTTTTTCAATGTATTTGCGATATTCATCGAGCGTAGTCGCGCCCACACAATGCAACTCGCCGCGCGCCAATGCAGGCTTTAACATATTGCCCGCATCCATCGCACCTTCGGCTTTACCGGCGCCGACCATGGTATGGATTTCGTCGATAAATAAAATGACGCGCCCTTCTTGTTTGCTCAATTCATTGATGACAGATTTCAAACGCTCTTCAAAATCACCGCGAAATTTTGCACCGGCGAGCAAGCCACCCAAGTCGAGCGACAGCAAGCGTTTATTTTTCAACCCTTCAGGCACTTCGCCATTGACGATGCGCTGGGCAAGGCCTTCCACAATCGCCGTTTTACCTACACCTGGTTCACCAATAAGTACCGGGTTATTTTTAGTGCGGCGCTGCAGCACTTGAATGGTACGGCGAATTTCATCGTCGCGACCAATGACTGGATCGAGCTTGCCCTCTTCGGCGCGTGCAGTTAGATCCACAGTGTATTTTTCCAAAGCTTGGCGATTGCCTTCGGAGTCGGCGTCCTCTACTTTTTCACCACCGCGTACTTTCTGAATCGCCTGCTGCAAGCGTTGGGCGTTACCGAATTTTTTCAGCAACTCGGGAACGGCGCCCTGCATTTCACTCATTAACACCAGTAGTACTGAATCGCTGGAGACAAATTTATCACCCACTTTTTGCGCATGGCGATCGGCAAGGTTGAGCACCTTGATCAAATCCTGCGACATAGTCACTTCGCCCGTGGGGTTTTTAATTTGCGGCAAATTCTCGACCAACTCATTTAAGGCGGTACGCAAACCGGCGACATCAAAACCCGCTTGACTGAGTAGCGAACGAACACTTGCCGCACCTTTTTGGTCGATCATGGCGAGCAGTAAATGGCTGGTATCCAGCTGGCTGTGATCCTGCCCCAACGCGATGGACTGGGCATCGGAAAGTGCAACTTGCAATTGATTGGTTAAACGGTCGATACGCATGATTTACCTCTGCGAATAAAAAAACGGGTCGTGACAGTGACTCGATTGAAGCAGACGTGGGGGCAAGCGAGGTGATTTCAAGCAGGCGGCGACCTGCTTGAAGGTTTTAATGCGGCAAGATGGAAACCATTTGCGTTAAATCAAAAGTACATCAGTTCAAAAGCGTGTTAAGCAAACAGTGCAGAGGATCAAAGTGGAGGGGAAATCACCCGCGGAGTTTCATTCACATCAAAAAACTTGATGGTAAGTGGATAATTTTTAATAACGCCTTTATTCGCATCCATCGCGCCCATAATAGTGAACACCACCGAACAAATCGCCAGTGCCGCCAGCATGGGGATGCCAATCAGCACCACAAAGAGTATCAAACAAACGATGGCGTAGATTAGCGAGCTGAATACCCAGTTCATGACCACCTTACCCTGCTCATCCACGTAGGGATCTTCCTTTTTGGATTGCCACATAATAAGCGGTACCACCAACCCCAAAAAGGGGAACAACCAGGAGCAAAACTGGGTGAGGTGTAACACCATGGCGTAGTCGTAATTGTTGGTCTGCAAAATGGTATGCGGTTGTACAACCTTGTCGTTTTGCCCACCCAGAATTCGCGCTTTGGCTTGCTGATACTCCTCTTCACTGATTAATCCTTTTTGTTTGAGGTCATTCAGCTTTTCGATTTGTTCGAGATCCATGAAAAAACTCCTGATGATGAATTGGTTGAACAAGCGGACGGCAGATGAGTCAACAGCATAGCCTCAGGTTGAAACATCCTCCATTAACTCATTGGACGAGCGAGGGAGCAAAACAGATTCACGAGATGCTTATTTTTATTCGAGCCAGATCAAGCTGGCCATGCGTCCGGTGGTTTTGTCGCGCCGATAGGAGTAAAAACGCTCCGCCTCAATAAAGGTACAGTCGCCGCCACCGTAAATGGCGGTCACCCCCAACGCGTTGAGTTCTGCGCGGGCCAGTGCATAAATATCCGCATAAAAATGTAAGGGGCGCGCACCGGGAATAAATGCGGCGGCGATCTCATCGGCATGGAGGGTATTACGCGCTACAGTAAAAAACGCCTCAAGCACATCGATACCTACTTCAAAATGGGCCTGTGAAATTGCCGGGCCGAGGTAGGCAAGCAGCTCACTGCGCGCACCGCTGAACTTATCCAACCCACGCTCACAAATACCGCCGGCCAAACTGCGCCAACCGCAATGTAAGGCTGCTACCTGAGTGCCCTGCTTGTCGCATAACAAAATGGGTAGACAGTCCGCCGTCATCACCAGACAGGTCAGCCCATGCTGGGTGGTATAGCTACCGTCGGCGGTACGCACCAAACCATCGTTTTGCGCATCCACCACTTTTATGCCGTGGATTTGCTCCAGCCATTGCGGGCTTTGCGACAAGCCCAGCTGTTCACTCAAATGCTGGCGATTGTGAGCGACGGCCTGCGCATTATCACCTACATGCAAACCGAGATTATTGCTCGCATAAGGTGGCAGGCTAATTCCGCCATGACGGGTGGTGATACAGCTGCGCACATTCGCTGGCGCTGGCCAATCCGGTGCGATCCACCCCAATGCATGCCAGGATTCCGTGTTGCTGCCCGTCGGTTTATTCATCGTCGCGAATATAACCCTTGTTCAACGCGTCGAGGAGGTTGCGGAAATCCTCCGGAATTGGCGCCGTCCATTCGGTGTACTCGCCGGTGCCGGGGTGCTCTAACCCCAACTTGAACGCATGCAGTGCCTGACGCGGGAAACCTTTGAGGGTATCAATCAAATGCTGATTGGCGCCTTTGGGAATTTTAAAACGGTTGCCGTAGGTTTGATCGCCCACCAGCGGGTGGCCGATATGCGCCATGTGAACGCGAATTTGATGAGTGCGCCCGGTCTCCAGTTTTACGCGGATATGGGTGTGATGGGGGTAGCGCTTGGCCACACGGTAATGAGTGACTGCACGTTTACCGCCAGCACTGAGCACAGCCATCAACTTGCGCTGGATGGGGTGACGCCCCATGGGAGCATCCACTGTACCTCCGCCGGTCATCGCACCTACCGCCACCGCTTCATATTCACGGCTCACAGTGCGATCGGACAACTGCTCAACCAGATCGGTATGGGCTTCCAGGGTTTTGGCAATCACCATCAAACCCGTGGTTTCTTTATCGAGACGATGCACTATGCCTGCGCGCGGCAGGTTAATTAGCCCGGGAATATGGTTGAGCAATGCATTCACCAGCGTACCGGTATAATTGCCCGCCGCCGGGTGAACCACCAAGCCTGCCTGCTTATTGATGATAATCAGGTCATCATCTTCATGAACTATATCCAGCGTAATCTCTTCCGGCTCCCACTCGCCCTGAGCCTCAAGCTCCGCCTTTAATTCCAACTGCTCGCCGCCGATCAACTTGTCTTTCGGCTTGGCGATGCGACCATCCACCTTGAGTTGGCCGTCTTTAATCCAGCTCTGCAAACGCGAGCGGGAAAAGTCAGGGAACAACTCGGAGGCGATCTGGTCGAAGCGCATGCCGCTCATCTGGATCGGCACCTGTGCGCTCAGGTCAAAAACATCTTTCATTAAAAAACCTCTAGTGATGTGTTTCTGGCTACTGATGATTTGCCAAAAACCGGAAATTGGGAGCTTTTCTTGCTGCCAGATTGGTATCCGCCAAGCTCTGTGTTTAAATACCCTGCCCCGCAAAAGGGGCCTTTGTTTATTGAGATAAGAGTCTATAACCCTATGCGCGTCCTGCCCTGTTTGATGCTCAGCACCCTGGTATTGCTGACTGCCTGCTCCTCCAAAGAGCCCGAATACACCACCGAAGCGGATTTGTACAATGCCGCCGAGCAGCAACTTGAACGCAGCCAGTGGGAATCCGCCATCCGGAACCTTAACTCGCTCGAAGAAAACTTTCCCTTTGGCACCTATGCAGAACAGGCGCAATTGGAGCTGATCTACGCCCAGTACAGCTCGGGTGAACCCGATGCAGCCATCGCCACAGCCAACCGTTTTATCCGCCTGCACCCCCAACATCGCAATGTTGATTATGCCTACTACATGCTGGGCATGAGTTCCTTTACTAAAGATAAAGGGATGTTTGAGCGGGTAATGCCGGTGGATACGTCCAAACGCGACCCGGGCGCGGCGCGTGAATCACTCGCCAATTTTACCCAATTACTCAACCGTTTTCCCGACAGTTCCTATGCCGCCGACGCCAAGAAGCGCATGTTACACCTGCGCAACCACTTGGCGCGCTATGAAATTCATGTCGCTAACTATTACTTCAAGCGCGGCGCCTATCTGGCAGCAATAGCACGTGGCCGCTATGTGCTGGAAAACTTCCCGCAAACCCCGGCCATTCCTGATGCATTGGCAGTCATGGTGCAGGGTTATTACCTAATGAAGATGGATAGCCAGGCAGAGGAAATGTTGGAAATCCTTAAGCTCAACTACGCAGATTACCCGGCACTGGATAACAACGGCCGCTTTGATCAGGAGTACATGTACAACAATGGTCGTTCACGCTGGCTCGCCTACCTGACTCTTGGTCTATTCAGCAAAGATGACATTACCGGTTTTGATACCCGCGCCCTATACGACCCGCAATTCAAAAGACCCGATACCAGTGTTGCGCGCGCCAATTAATTAACGCGCCACACCAGAGTCATAACGCTAGAGAATAAAGGCCGCACTGCGGCCTTTATTGTTTTTACGAATTGCGATGGTTACTTAATCGCCCAATTTCCAGCCGGAGGTGATCGGGTAGCGGCGATCGCGACCAAAACCGCGCTGGCTAATACGCACCCCCACCGGCGCCTGACGACGCTTGTATTCGTTGATATCCACCAAGCGCACTACGCGCTCTACCTGCTCACGCACAAAGCCCTCACGGATAATCGCTTCCGCGCTAAAGTCCTGTTCCACATAAAGTTCCAGAATACGGTCGAGCACATCGTAGGGTGGCAGGCTGTCTTCGTCTTTTTGATCAGGCGCCAACTCCGCTGAGGGTGGACGGGTGATCACCGTCTCGGGGATTACCGGGCTAAGGGTATTGCGATAGCGCGACAGCGCAAACACCAGGGTTTTAGGCACATCTTTCAGCGCATCAAAACCACCAGCCATGTCGCCGTACAGTGTGGAGTAACCCACCGCCATTTCACTTTTGTTGCCGGTAGTCAGTACCAGATAGCCTTTTTTGTTGGAAATTGCCATCAACAATACACCGCGACAGCGCGCCTGCAGGTTCTCCTCGGTGGTATCACGTTTGGTGCCCGCAAACTCATCACTGAGTGCTGCCATAAAGGCTTCGTACATGGGCTCAATACTGATTGAGCTGTAGCGCACACCGAGCCGAGCCGCTTCATCGGCTGCATCGTTTTTACTCAGGTCAGAGGTGTAGCGAAAGGGCATCATCACGGCTTCGACACGGTCAGCGCCCAATGCATCCACCGCCATCGCCAGGGTTAATGCGGAATCGATGCCGCCGGATAAACCCAGCACCACGCCTTTGAAGCGATTTTTATTGACGTAATCGCGCATACCCAGCACCAGCGCCTGATAAACAGCAGCCGTATTCTCGGGAATAGGTGCGAGCGATTGGGGAGATACAGCAACGCCAGTGCTACTGCAATCGAGCACCACCGGGAAATCACCTTCATCAAACGCTGGCGCACGGAATTGGGTTGCACCACTGGCATCCACCACCACTGAGCCACCATCAAACACTAACTCGTCCTGCCCACCGACCAAATTGGCGTAAACCACCGGCATCGCCCCCTCGCGGGCGCGCTGCGCAACTATGGCTTCGCGCTCAAGCTGCTTACGCTGATGGTAAGGTGATGCGTTGAGACTTATCATCAACTGCGCGCCTGCGGCTTTGGCCTGTGCCATAGGTTGCGGATACCAAATATCCTCACACACACTGAGCGCTGTCGGTATTCCTTTTAAGTTGAAAACAACGGCGGAATCCCCCGCAGCAAAATAGCGTTTTTCATCAAATACCTGGTAGTTCGGTAACTGCTGCTTGGCATATTCTGCGATCAACTGGCCATCGGCAATGACACCCGCCATATTGAATAGCTGGCCATTTTTGCTGCGCGGATAACCCACAATCAACGCCACAGGCAGCTTGGCCGCAATAATTTCGTTAAGCGCGCGCTCAATACGCAAATCCAAACTCGGGCGCAGCAGTAAATCTTCAGGTGGATAGCCCGTGAGGGTCAGTTCGGGAAATATCACCGCATCCACCGGTCCTTGTGCCAGCGCAGCGCGGGCAGAGGCCAATACCTTGGCGGTATTACCGGGAATATCCCCAACCAAGGTATTAATTTGGGCAAGCGTCAAATATAAATGCGACATAGGAATTCATGATTATCAAAGAGTAAAAAAACTGACGCGATAATATCGCGCGAATAACTGTCAGGGTCAGCAGCAGAAGTTATGGAAAAATGGCAGAATTAGCGCATTCGCACCGAACCTGACAAGCCACTTGTGCGCCACCAGCAAGATGACACGCTCATTCAGGTTCAATTGTTACAGACGTGCATTGTCCGTGAAATAAACCGTTAAAGCCAAGCGGATTTTGTCAGCTACCGAAAAAGGAACCTCCATACATCATGTTGCACGCGCCGCTCGCCAGCCCACAAGGCTATAACCCCTACGACCTGCTGCGTATTTATACCTATTACCGCACCCTGCTCGGTAGCGTATTGTTATTGATGTTCCAAATCGAGTTTGCACCAAGAATTCTGGGGAACGACAACCCGCAACTCTTTTTCTATAGCTCCATCGGTTACACCGCGATTAACTTTATGACCCTGATTGTGATGTGGCGGGTTAAATACGCGCCCTCACAAACCAAACTCTTCAGCTCACTGCTGATCGATGTTATTGCTATCAGTTTGTTGATGCATGCCAGTGGCGGTGCGACCAGCAGTTTAGGTTATTTGCTACTGATTGCGATTGCGGCCGGCGGCATTATGTTGCGCGAGCGTATATCATTCTTCCTCGCAGCCATCACCACGATTGTCGTGATTAGCGAAGGAGCCTATCGATTTATTATTCTCACGCAAGACAACAAAGCGGTATTTACCTCGGGCACACTCAGTGCTCTCGCCTTTCTTACCGCACTCCTATTTCAACATCTCACGAAAAAAATTCGCCTCTCCTATGCCGAAGCCGAAAGCCAAGCCAAACAGGCAGCGCATTTACAAAAACTGGCGCAACTGATTGTCGAAAGAATGCGCACCGGAATCCTGGTGCTCAACAACCAACTCACAATTGAATTACACAACCACGCCGCACTCAAATTGCTGGGAATCACCAGTGACACTATTGAAAATATTCCGCTCAGTCGGTTTCCCGACCTCTATAAAAAACACCAATCCTGGCAGCGCAATAGCAGCGATCACTCACCATTTTTAAAAATTGAAGGCGAAACCAGCAATGAAATTAAAGTCAACTTTGCCTACCTTGAAGCCGACAAAACCAATGAAGTATTAATCTTTTTGGAAGATGTGCGCTCGCTCAATCAACAGGCACAACAATTGAAACTGGCATCGCTGGGGCGATTAACTGCCAGTATCGCCCATGAGATTCGCAATCCACTCGGCGCCATTAGCCACGCCAGTCAATTACTGGCAGAGTCACCGCAGCTGCCACAGAGCGATGCACGACTGCTCGATATCATCAACAATCACAGCACGCGCGTGAACCAAATTATTGAAAATATTTTGCAGCTCTCCCGCCGTCGACCAACACAAACCTTACCGATTAACTTGCGGCAATGGATTCCAACTTTTATCAACGACTATAAGGCGAGTAAGACTAATGGCCCGCAATTGGAAATTGCTTTGCTGGAGAAAAATCTGCGCAATAATCGTAACACCGGCAATGTAAACAGTGATGGAGCGCTGGAAGCTAAATTCGACACCAGCCAATTGACTCAAGTGCTAAGTAACCTGTGCGACAACGGACTGCGCTATAGCAGTAAAAAAACCGGGCGCCCTGATTTACGCCTGGAAATTGGGGTGGACATCAGCCAACACCAACCCTATATTCGCGTGATTGATTACGGCCCCGGCATTAGTGATGAAAACATCAAGCATTTGTTCGAGCCATTTTTTACCACCGAAAACACTGGCTCCGGTTTGGGGCTTTATATTTGCAAAGAGCTATGCGAAGCCAATCAGGCAATCATTTCCTACAAGCGCACACCGCAGGGTGAAAGTTGTTTTCACTTACAACTCGCCCACCCTGATAAAGCTTCCTAACATGAATAACACTTTCTTGAATGCCGTTTGCGAGCAATAACAAATGACAGAAAAACGCGCTCTAATTATCGATGACGAACCGGACATCCGTGAACTGTTGGAAATTACGCTCGGTCGCATGCAAATTTGCACCGACACCGCAGACTCAGTTGCCAACGCCAAACAAATGTTGGCCAACCACAGCTATGACTTGTGCCTGACCGATATGCGCCTGCCCGACGGCAAAGGCTTGGAGATTGTTGAGTTAATCCAACAGCGTTACCCACAGCTCCCTGTAGCGGTGATTACTGCTCACGGCAGTGTCGATGCCGCGATAGAATCAATGAAGGCAGGGGCGTTTGATTTCATTTCCAAACCAGTGAATCTCGCCACCTTGCGCAAACTGGTGAATACGGCAATTGAAGCCAGCCAGTTAGCACCACAACCAGTCCCCAAACTCACACCAATTATTGGTGACTCAAAAGCAATTCAGGATTTAATCCGCAGTATTGAAAAATTAGCCCGCTCGCAAGCGCCGGTTTATATCAGCGGTGAATCAGGCTCGGGAAAGGAATTAGTCGCCCACTCTATTCACGACCTGGGGCCGCGCGCAAACAATCCGTTTATCGCCGTCAACTGCGGCGCGATACCGCGCGAATTGATGGAGAGTGAATTTTTTGGTCACAAAAAAGGCAGCTTTACCGGCGCGCATCAAGACAAAATTGGTTTATTCCAAGCAGCCGAGGGCGGCACCCTATTTTTCGATGAAGTCGCCGATTTACCGCTGGATATGCAAGTCAAACTTCTGCGCGCCATTCAGGAGAAATCGGTTCGCCCCGTGGGCGCGGCAGAAGAAATTAATACCGATGTTCGTATTTTATGTGCGACTCATAAAAATCTTGAAGAGGAGGTCAAAGAAGGGCGTTTTCGTCAGGACTTATTTTACCGCCTGAATGTAATTCAACTAGCTGTCGCCCCGCTGCGCGAGCGACGGGAAGACATTCCCCTGCTCACCCAACACTTGCTGCGAAAACTCGCCACCGAAATCAATTTGCCCAGCCCCAGCATTTCACCGGCAGCACAAAACGCACTAAACAATTACCACTTCCCCGGCAATGTGCGTGAGCTGGAAAATATTCTTGAGCGCGCATTTACACTGTGTGAAAGCAATCGGATTGATGCAGATGATTTGCAACTGCGCAGTACAGCGCAAGGCTTATCCTTTGCGGCTGAAAAATCATTTAGCAGCAACTTTAACGGCAACAAAACCAATCAGCAGGAACGCATAGGCGTTGACTATCCAGCTCGCTGCGCAGAGTACTCATCGCTGGATGAATATCTGCAAGATGTTGAAAAAGAAATTCTCTGTCACGCCCTGGAACAAGCCAAGTGGAACAAAACACTCGCGGCAAAACATTTGGGAATTAGCTTTCGCTCGCTGAGGTACCGGTTGCAAAAGCTGGGGTTGGATGATGAGTAGAGTGCCTCAGTGGAGGCCCTCTACTTTAATCTAAAGATAAATTATTTCCAGCAACTAGAAGTAGTATCTGCAGATGAGCCATTAACTGCAATACGCTCACCCGTATGCTTCAAGCTAAAACTGCTGCAATCAGTATCCAATGCCTGCACAGTGCCTGTAATCGGGGTAGCGGTTAATGTGTACGTAGTTTTATCAAAATCGCTCCCTTTTATCACATAAAAGCCACCTTGGGACTTGACCCCTGTAGAAACTTTTAGCTGGTCAATAACATCGCACTTCCCCTCAGCAGGATCGAACGTATTATAAGTCGTGTAACAACGCTGCAAACGAATTGCAATGTTATTTAGTTCACTGGTTGCATCTGTTCTGTTGCTCTTGCGAACCATTGCTGTGTAGCTCGGATAAGCAATAGACGCAAGAACACCAACAATTGCAACAGCCACCATCAGCTCGATAAGCGTAAAACCTGATTTATGACTCACCATTTACTACTCCGAATTTTAACTTATTCAAGCTGACGCCATGATAAACGCCCGAGTGCATCACTTGCACCACCACCATCGATAGACTCAGCTATTAATTGCCCATCTGCAGTACCATAAATTAAAGTATCTGTTCCCGAAACACCGGCCAAAGAATTTTTAAGCCTTGCAATCTCACCGGGGATAAATACGTCAAGGAAGCTCCCGTTGTGACTACGCAGAGAACGCTCCGTTCCCATAATGCTACTATCACCTGTGCCAACCAGTTCCATTAGCCAACCAGTACCACCGAATGAACAACCATCAGCATTAGGAATCATTGTTGAAAATATTACGCGGTCATACGCCAAAACGGCTTTTGATAATACTCTCTCCGATGCAGGAAAATCCAAATACCACCCAGACTTAGTATTCCAATTCGGTGTAGATGCGCTAGTGCCGCTATCATTCACATCACGAACTTTCCCATCTGTCGTCATTTCCTTTTTGTGCAGGACGGTTGATCGGTTTGTGTTGTAACTGATTCGCTCATTACTATCAGCAATGCCATAAAAGCTTTGAGTCGCAGTAGTTGCCGCATCGTTCAGCGTCATATAACTGCCTGTACCAAAATACACCATGATTGCATCATCACCGCCAACGGAGTTTCCATTTTTAAAACCCAGCGTAGGGCTAGCAGTAATAGGCTGACCTACGCCACCAGCAGACGCGAAGAATAAAGGGACATAATTCGAGCCACTCGAAAAGGATGGCAACCAAGCAGAGGCGGATCCCGTCAAGTTAAACTTCCACATATTCCCTAATCGATCCCCAGCATAGGCAACTTCGATTGGGCCTGTATTCACAGCACGATAAAGCGCAGGCCCCGCAAGGCCGTTAGCGGTTTCCGTATTGGTAACCACCGCTTTGGTGTAGATTGGATCAAATGGAGACTCTAAATCTATAACTAATAGATAAGCACGGCCATCCGCACTGTTGTATCCATTACCCAACACCACTTTCCAACGTCCATTCACAGGGGCTATATAGGGCCGGCCAAATACATTACCGATTTGAGGCATATCAGTAGCGGTAATTTCGAAAAGAACATTGTCTTCATCAAAATTATCGGGGTCAGTAACGTCCAGCACAAAAATACCCCGTGCGCCTGCGCCCATTGAACCAACCAAAATATTGCGCCACTGACGCCCCGTTTGACCAGGTACATTTATATACGCATCACCCAAAGCAATAGGACCATCAACCAAATACTGGTGAGCAATGCTCTCACCGTAGGAAGGCGATGCTACAGTCGCAAACTTGCTATAGACGGGCGAAGGGATATATGTAAAGAGTTCTTTTCCACAGTCGCCAATATTTGTTTTTGTACAATCGGCATTGATCGCATGCAACATTCCGTCGTTGGCATTAGCATAAAGAACTTTTGTGCGGGAGCTTTTAGCTCCAGCTAAATAAGCCTTGTACTCACTTCCGCCATAAACAGAATCCTCTAAACGATCATGCCCCTCATTTGCATCACCAGCGAACACCGGTGTTGAAGTAACTACGTCTCCCAGTAAGTTTTTGGTTCCATCAGACATTACGCGTTTGCGATAGCCGGAGATATCATCGTTCCCACGAACCCAGTTCATTAACTGTTGTGCACTAGTCTCATCGGCACCCAGTGCCGCTTTTTGAGTTGAACTTAGCATGCTCCAATTAGCAGTATTGAATTCGAAACTCTCATGAGACTCAGGGTTATAACTGAAAATTTTTCTACCAGTTTCAGAGTTTATCTTCCCTTTAGTAGACCAAACCTCTACAAACCCTTGCGCAGCATTATTGGATTGAGTGAACGCCTTAATTTCACCAAACCACCCTTTAGTGTTGAACATAGCCTGATAAACAAAGGTTCCCTCTTCCAAACGAGTTGAGTTAGTTGCTACGCCAGAACCAGTTGCAGTTTCTTTTGAGATGCTGGCAAAAATATTTATAAGACTTTCTTCAAGCAATGATGGATTTTTCATTACAAAATAATTGTCGGGCAATCCGTCCGGCACAGGTTCGCCTCTGACATTCTGAATATCCCACTCACCTTGCGAATCGGGAATTCCATTATTATTGGTATCATCAAACTTCCCGTATTTTGCAGCATAAAAAAGAGGGCTTTTCAGGTTACGCAAGCTAGGAACATCCGCTCCTCCTGCAGTATAAACTTTTTCTTTTCTATAAGAGTTATCTGCCGTATCAGGAGGCAAATCATCCGTACCCTCTGGTGCGATGGTGTTATACCAACTCAAACTTCCAATAGAAGAAACGTAGCCAAGATTGTGGGGATCATATCCACCTCGGGTAACCCATTGTAAGGTTTGAGTTCCCTCTGCTTGCCCTGTCACAGACAGATCAAGACCAACCAAGTTATAACTCATGTGCATACGAGATGTTCCAGTTGCCCAGTAAGGCAGCGTATTAACAATCTTAATTTGGTTACTATTTACACCCGTACCACAAGCAGCTCCCACACAAAACTCCAAGCGCTGCACAGCGTCCATATCATAGTCTGATCCCCACTGATTATCTTCCCAATAAAAAAGATAACTACCAGAGATAGGCTTTCCATTTTCATCGTTGGCAATATTTTCAACACGAACACCAACCAATGAACACGCATTAACATGTGTTCCATTGGTACAAACTGGAATTATCGATACAAATTTATCGCCAACGGGGATGTTAAAATTTGGTAGCCCTTCTGAAAGCTCAACCGCATAAGTGGATACAGTCTGCTTACCAGAGTAGCTGCTGCGAATATCATTAGTACGAGCATAGCGAGAAAGACCGGCAATAGCATATGTGCCTTGCCCTGTGGGAAACTCGGGGCAGCTACCGAGCAACCCTGATAATTTCAAATCTTTTACTGAGCACTGGGTCGACAAATTTGCATTTGCTGCAAGCCCAAGAAAGAATTTATTTGTTTCAGCACCGAACTCGTTAGTTCCTATACCATCGGTATATCCATCCAAAACGGAACGAGTCAAAGTGGCATTGATTGTTTTTAAATAATCACTTGTTAAATCATTTCCATCAAATGAATTAGGGCCACTTGATAGAACAATAATAGAACAACTGGCACACCAGGAGTTACTAGGCAAAGGGTCTCCCCAGTTACTACTTCCAACCCTAGTCAAAGGTAGCGCAGCTGTTTCGGTGATCTCATCAGAATCAAATTTGGCTGAACCGGCACCAGCCAAATAACGCAAAGTCTCTGCATATATTTCACCAATTGGGTTACGCCAATCTGAATTTCCTGAGTAGCTTTTATTCCCATCAGCAGGGACAAACGAAAACTGTGCAATTCTAAACAAGCTCAAGTTGTGAATAATGCCCTGCACTGATGTGTTAAAAACACCGGTTTCTATTGAAAACTCGTTAATAGTATCTGTAGTTGTTGAATATGTAAGCCCTGCTAAAGGGCCAGCTTTTTTGCGAAGCACACCACCCTTACCTGGAGCACCCCAGCTACCAGTAACCAAACCGAAGTTAATACTGTCATATTTTTTCTGCAACACACCTACAGGCTTGTAAGAACCTTCTTCATAAGCTAAACAACCTCCATTTACATTGGTGGATGCATTGTAGGTATTATCGGGAGCATCTTTGGTGGGATCACATACTTTCACTTTAACTACCAATTCACCCAACTTGCTGGTTAAGGTAGGCGAAGTAGTTCTTGAAGATGGTAAATTGGTTGTATTTGTGGAATCACTTCGCCACTGGCATTGTTGAATTTCAGTGTGCGACCAGTTGTACCACTTTCCTGGTGCGACGCGAATAACAGGGTAACCTGCTGCACCAGATTCAGTAGATACACTACAGATAGTGATTTCACTATTCGTATATGGAGTGTAATCACTGACAGCGCCATCTGCGCCCGCGTAGACTTTTGCAAAAGCATGACTTTCTTTTGGCAAAAAAGACCGCTCAAGAATGGTCGAGGCTGGCACAGTATCGCCACTTGCACTGGTAGACGCCGCAGTATCTACAGCGCGCTTACCGCCAAACAACACTTTGCGCAAAATGTCCATGCGTGTCATGGATGCCCAATTTAAAAAGTTACCGCTCCACTTTCCAGAACACTTGTAGTTGGTAGCTTTTACTGACGGGGCGAAGAAACTGCTCGCGGTAGCAGCAGTATCCGCAACGTAGTCATAACACCAGTTTGAATCAAAATATCCGTAATATTTAAAATCATTTCTGTAAGTGAGATCTGCGCTACGCAAGAATCCGCCATCCAAATTAGAATAATCCGGGTAAGCCTTGTAAGAGAGCTCTTGGTCGCGCGACATAGCCAGCATCACCACCGGCTTTACTGATTGTCCGACAAATAGTGGCGACTGAGCCAGATCAATAGCGCTAGCAGCGTGCGCAATGGATAGCAGTAACAGGAACCCCACTTTGGCAATCAATTGTCCAAGTTTTGAATTCCAATATAGCGACCGATGACGGTTCATAAACACATCCCCTTGTTGAAACTTCATATGCCCAACAATTAATTAATTCAAATTTAAGAACATCTAGTGCTGTGCACGATAGGTTGACTGCAATACCACTTTTGAGTTTTCGCTGCCTCCAAATCCTCTGGCAGAGATGCGGTAAATAGTTCTATTCCCTGCCTCCTCTACATTCATACCGTACTCTACAGACTCTCCCGAAGCAGCGGCGCCCGCACCTTCTACTTCAAGTAGCTCAATCACATAATCGGGCATGCGAGTTAAATTCAGCTCTATGTCTGCTTTTTTTAGAGTAAGAGCATAAGCTTTCCAATCATCGTCATCCCATCCAGCAACTGGCCCAACAACAGCATCAGATTTATTTTGGTTATTCAATAAACCATCTGCGTCATTAAATACCAACACTTCACCTTGTGTTTGAGCTATTAGTTCGCCAGTACGGAGCGCAGCTTCTGCTGATTGAAAAGCAAGGTTACGATCACGCATATTGCCCGCCATCAGCTCTTGCATATTGCTGCCACGAATAGCCGAGACAGCGACTATGGACATCAATAACACCATGATCAGACCGACGATAAGGGTCATTCCTCGCTGCGACTTGACTGTAATGTTTTTTTGTTTACATCTGGGTTTCATAATCTATTCCACCAATAACTAATTGAGCCGACTGCGAATACCAACAGTACTGACAAACACTTGTCGCAATCTAAAATCAGCCGCCTCTTTATCTATGTCATCTGCAAAACTGTAGGTTTGCTTTTCCGGTACCACATTATCATCAAGACTTTGAACCAAAAGATGCAAACGTACACTACTAACATTATGCCAAGCAGCCGCTCCAATCGCGTCAACTTGAGCGGCGCTATTGTAGGTATCCGGAATCAAATCGTTATTAGTGTCTCGCCCGTAGGTAATATGCATATCCTCTACGCCCTCAAGGATTTCCAAAGAAATTCCACCGGTGTTTTGCCAAAGACTAGGACGACCGGACTTACCTTTAGCCAGATAATAAATCACCCTTTGCATCTTCAAAATTTGCCCACCATCGGTATAACTATTATCCGCACCAGAACTCCCACCCCAACTACTGATCGTATTCCCAGGGGTACCAGACGCCTCATGATTTATATGCAATTCTCCCGACGAAACACCCACCTTGGTGGCCTGAAAAATACGTGCTTTTTTGCAATCAGTAACCAACAAAACATCTCCAGGGCAAATACCGCTCAGGCGATCATCTGTACCATTGGGACAGCCCTTGGCTTCTTGTTTGGTCAGCGAGGCGAACATAGTCGCCGCTTCTTTATCTTTGATAACCGACACATCATCATCCATAGCGCCGGTAACAACAAAGAGGTCAGTATTGGCAAGTGGCGCTGGTGATAACACAAGACCGGCAGGCGTTGCTGAGTAGCCGCGAATTGCATCTAAAACAAGCACGCCAGGTGTGGCTGATGAATCGAGCATGTCATATTGAAAATCAGTGCCTTTTACAGTGCTGTCGACTTGCCCTATTTTCCGACTGGCACAGCCCATAAAACCCGCCATACGAATATCACGGGCCATAAATTCAATAGCTAAACGGCCTGACTCTTGTACATTGGATACTCCTCGTTGGGTATTAAAAGCAGTTTTACTGCTAATAAACATTTGGATCACACCACCCATTAATATCAAACCCAAGGTGATAGAAATCATTAATTCAACCAACGAAAAACCTTTCTGTAGTTTTGGCATAGATGACACACTAAACCCGCGTTGTATATTCAAAGGTCGCAATATCTTCATCATTGTTCTCGCTCTGATTTTGCTCGCTCCAGCGAATTGAAATCGTACAAATACCGCTGCTATTGCACTTCACTTGACCAAGCCCTTCGGGAAGTACATCTTCAACCAGATCTCTCCATTCACGCAGATCCACTTCTGCCAGAGACGTACCACTGGGAGCATCTGCGTCATAATCAATTACATATTCTGTTACATGAGTTCGATTTAAGCGCATTCGATCAATAATGTCATAAGCAAGAATATTGGCTTGCGAACGCAAATACGCACTCTGATTAAATTGCAATGAGCGCATCTGCATTGCAGACAAGGTCAGCAGCGCCGTTGCAATAATGAGCACAGTAACCAACACCTCAATTAAACCAACGCCGCGCTGCCATTTCGCTAAGCTTCCCATATTCATTTCCTCCACACTCCTAACACGCAACATAATCTGTGCTTAATAAGCCGGCAACGCCTATGGACACTATGTTTGTGTTAAACCCGGTACAATTGGATACATGTAACTTGAATGTAACTGTTGAATTATTAGAGACTTTGGCCAAGGTTCCTAAAGCACTAAACCTGACAAAGTTAACAGCTGTGGTTGCAGGAATTACCAGTGCCTGCCCGGATTTAACATTGCCAGCGGCTATAGTGCCTGCCGCCGCAAAAGCAACATTGATCTCTGGATCTGTCAGAGGCCAATAGCGAAGAATCGTACCAGGAGTTGAAGCAATCACTGGCGTTGTAGCGCTGTCGGCAGCAGCAGAATCAACAAATACAATCCAACCTTTTGCCCAATCGGTAGCTGTGGCACAGGTAGTCTTGTTAATTGAGGGACATATTGAAACTCTAGCTGCTCGTTTTACAGATTCCGTTCTAGCGAAATTCAACGCAGCTATAAAATCGCTTCCCAAGGTCATAGACTTGTTATTGCGGATTTGATCATTGAAACTGGGAATTGCGACAGCCAATACAACCCCCAAAACGACCAAGGTAACCATGAGCTCTATAAGAGTAAATCCAAACTCTCTGCGTACCATCTCAAATCTCTTTATGCGTAATTGATATTTGCTATCGACCGTAGACACTGACTTACAGGTGAATTATATTTCTATAACTTATCACGATCGGACACTGGATATGTTGTCACTCTCGATATCCGGTCAGTGACAAGGTATGAGTGGCCAAAGATGGACTAATTTTCATCAAATCCCAAGGAGGGACATCGAATTATGAAAGGCTTTACTCTTATAGAATTACTCACAACACTTTGCGTTATATCACTACTGCTATTCGTTGGCCTCCCCAGTTTCACGGAAGTCCTCAAAGAAAATAGGCTTAAAACCTCCACCCTCAGCTTACTTGAGTCGATTGAAACCACTCGCTCTGTGGCGGTATTCAATAATCAGAGAGCGTTGTTGCTACCCAAAAATGGTGACTGGGAAGATGGATGGATCATTTTTCTTGATCTCAATGATGACGGACTACTAAACCCAAATGAAGACGTCATTCGTGATGTCACTGCACCCACTGGTGTAACTATCGAGCCTAATACACCCGTTACTGATTACATCTCCTTTATCGGCTCTGGTGAAGGTAGAAAGATAGGCAAGAAAAATGGAGGATCTCCGATGATGGGAACATTAAAAGTGTGCCCTCTCGAGGGAGGAGAGGGCTATGCTCTTATACTTTCCAGGGGAGGCAGAACACGATTGGATAAGTTGGCCTCAGCAGATTGCGCAAGCGCTCCCTAACTAAAGTTACTAACGCAGCGCTTTAGGTAGAGAAAAGCTGATATTTTCAGGAGTGCCGTCCATTTCGATTGGCACTTGTGCGCCGCAGGCTTTTAATTTGTCGATGACCTGTTTCACCAAAATTTCTGGCGCAGAAGCGCCAGCGGTAATACCAATACTGGTGCGATTTTTAATCCACTCCGGATTAATATCTTCAGGTCCATCGATCAAATAAGCTTCCGTTCCACAGCGCTCGGCCAATTCGCGCAAACGATTTGAGTTGGACGAGTTAGGTGAACCAACAACAAGAACCAAATCACACTCTAACGCGAGCTGACGCACAGCGTCCTGGCGATTGGTAGTTGCATAGCAAATATCATCGCGGCGCGGCCCCTGAATCTTGGGGAATTTATTACGTAGCGCTTCAATTACCTTGGCAGTGTCATCCATAGAAAGCGTGGTCTGGGTAACGTAGGCAAGGTTTTCCGGGTCATGCACTACAAGTGCATCAACATCAGCTTCATCTTCTACCAAATAAATTGCACCGCCGTTACTGGTACTGTACTGCCCCATGGTGCCTTCAACTTCCGGGTGACCTTCGTGACCAATCAAAATACATTCGCGACCTTCGCGACTGTAGCGTGTCACTTCGATATGCACCTTGGTTACCAGTGGACAGGTCGCATCAAACACCTGCAAGCCGCGCGCCTCTGCTTCTTGCCGTACCGCTTGCGATACACCATGGGCGCTAAAAATAAGAATCACATCATCAGGAACTTGATCCACTTCGTCGACAAAAATTGCACCGCGCTCGCGCAGAGAATCCACCACAAATTTGTTATGCACAACTTCATGACGCACATAAATTGGCGCACCAAAAACATCAAGCGCGCGGTTCACTATATCAATTGCGCGGTCGACACCCGCACAAAAACCACGGGGATTCGCGAGTTTGATTTGAGTCATGATCAGTGCACCTGAACCGGTTCGATTTTGAGAATAGCGACTTCAAATAAGATATCGCGACCCGCCAAGGGATGGTTAAAATCAACCACCACCACATCTTCATCAAAGCGTACAACGACACCGGGAAGCTCGGTTTTTTGCGCATCAGCAAAAGACAGCATTAGACCTTCGCTCAACTCTAAATCCGGGCTGAACTGGCTGCGTGCAATCTCTTGAATATTATTCGGATTGCGTTGACCAAATCCGTCTTCCGGTTTGATCACCACCGTTTTATGCTCACCTTCGAGCATGCCGAACAATGCCTTTTCAAAACCAGGTAATAGATTGCCATCCCCAACAGTAAAGGTCGCCGGGTCGCGCTCAAAATTGGTATCCACTAATTCGCCATTGTCCAACTGCAAGGCAAAATGCAAGGTGATTTTTGTGCCGGGACCAATTGCTAATTCACGCATTCGCTGGTTTCTCTTTGCTAAATAACATATCGATAATCAATACCGCCGCACCCAAAGTAATCGCCGAGTCTGCGATATTGAATGCTGGCCAATAATTATCGTGATAATGCACCACAATAAAATCCACTACATGGCCGAGCACAATACGATCATAAAGATTGCCTAATGCACCACCAAGAATAAATGCCAACGCAAAAGCCTCGCGCGGTTTTTGCTGCGCCGTGCGTGAAATCCACACACTCAACAGCACGCTTGCGGCAATAGCGATAACGGCAAAAAACCAGCGCTGCCAACCACCCGCACCGGCAAGAAAACTAAATGCTGCACCAGGATTGTAAGCCAAGGTGAAATTAAAAAATGAGGTAAAGACTTTCGTCTCGCCATATTCAAACGCTGCTTCTATGGCATGTTTACTGGCTTGATCCAGTGCCACTATCACCAGTGCAACGAGATACCAGAACCAAGATTTTTGGTAGATTTTGTCTGCCATTATTTTCGTTTCACCATGATTGATTATTGACAACACCTATGGGACCCCGCTTGCTGCGCCCAATAAACATCCAATAAAAATATTTGCACAGACAGGGCGCGGCAAGCAGCTCCCCTGCAAAAGTAATTACGCGAACTGACGGGTTTCGCCCGCACCATCCACGTTTTCCACACAGCGCAAGCAAATAGTTGGGTGCGTTGTATTTGCACCCACATCTGCACGATGATGCCAGCAGCGTTCGCATTTCGCGTGTTCGGATTTTTTCACTGCCACTTGCAGACCAACAACATCGGTTGCAACTGCATTATGCGCTTCGGCAAGTGGACGAATTTCCGCTGTGGAGGTGATCAATACAAAACGCAATTCATTGGCGAGTTTTTGTAATTCGATTTGCAATTTTTCATCGCAATACAAAATCACTTCCGCGCCTAATGAACCACCCACTTCACCCGCAGTACGTTTTGCCTCCAGCACTTTGTTTACGGCATCTTTCACTTGCGCGATCAATTCCCAGTAGCTGTCAGCAAAGGAGTCCGCTGGCATTGTGGGCAACTGATACCACTCAGCAACAAACACATTCGCCTCGCGCTCACCCGCAATCTCTTTCCAGATTTCATCGGCAGTGAAACTTAAAATCGGCGCGATCCAGCGCACCATTGCTTCAATTACATATTGCAAAGCAGTTTGCGCCGAACGGCGCGCAAGAGCATCGCCTTTTACGGTGTACTGACGATCTTTAATAATATCGAGATAGAAACCACCTAATTCTACAACACAGAAATTGTGCAATTTTTGGTAGATCAAATGTAATTGGTAGCTATCGTAAGCAGCGATAATTTCTTGCTGCAACTGCGCAGTGCGCGCCACAATCCAGCGATCCAGTTGCAGCATATTTCCAACTGGCACAGTATCAGCTGCCGGATTAAATCCAGTGAGATTGGACAAAATAAACCGCGCAGTATTGCGGATACGTCGATAAGAATCGGCAGTGCGTTTCAGAATTTCATCCGACACACTCATCTCGGTGCTGAAATCTGTAGCAGCAACCCACAGGCGCAACACATCTGCACCCAAATCGTTCATCACTTTTTGCGGCGGGATTACATTGCCAATCGACTTGGACATCTTGCGACCCTGCGCATCCACTACAAAACCATGGGTCAACACGGTTTTGTAAGGTGGAACCGCATGCATCGCCATGGAGGTTTTGAGCGATGATTGGAACCAACCGCGATGCTGGTCTGAACCTTCCAGATACAAATCCGCAGGGAAACGTAAACCAGCGCGCTGCGCGAGCACGGCGTAATGGGTCACACCGGAATCGAACCATACATCGAGAGTATCAGTCACTTTTTGATATTTATCAGCATCCGCGCCGAGCAACTCTGCGGCATCCAATTCGAACCAGGCATCCATCCCGCCCTGCTCTACTTTTTGCGCAACTGCTTCAATCAGGCGTGCCGTTTCCGGATGCAATTCTTGCGTTTCTTTGTTTACAAATAACGCAATGGGTACGCCCCAAGTGCGCTGACGGGAGATACACCAATCGGGCGAAGTGGCGAGCATTGCATCGATACGCGCCTTGCCCCAGTCCGGCACCCACTCAACCGACTCCACCGCTTGCGCAACCTGATCGCGCAAATTGTTTTTGCTCATGCTCACGAACCACTGCGGCGTTGCGCGGAAAATCAGCGGGGTTTTGGTGCGCCAGCAGTGCGGGAAGCTGTGCGTAATTTTTGCCTGCGCCAGCAATGCATTTTTTTCGATTAATAAAGCGATAACTTTTTCATCGACTTTGTAAACGTGATCGCCCGCGAAAATTTCTACATTCGGGCGATAGGTGCCGTGATCGTCGATATAGTTCAGCGTACCTATACCGTATTTCACACCGACACTAAAGTCGTCGGCGCCGTGATCGGGCGCGGTGTGAACAAAACCGGTACCAGCATCAGTTGTCACGTGATCACCGAGAATCACCGGAACCTGACGCGCATAAAAAGGATGCTGCAGCAGCAAGTTTTCCAGCGCAGCACCTTTTACACGGCCAACGATTTCATGGCTTTCAATTTTTGCGCGCGCCAGCACGCTGCCGATTAAGGTTTCTGCAATTAGCAGGCGCTCATCGCCAACTTGCACTAACGCGTAATCAACTTCCGCATTGGCAGACACAGCTTGGTTTGCAGGCAATGTCCAAGGTGTAGTGGTCCAAATCACCAAAGAGATTTTTCCGCTGCCACTTAATTCGGTAATGGCTTTTGCAATCCCTGCTTGATCGACAACCGCAAATTTTACGTCGATAGAAAAAGACGTCTTATCCTGATATTCCACTTCCGCTTCAGCGAGCGCGGAACCGCCGACCACGCTCCAATACACCGGCTTAAAGCCTTTGTGTAGATGACCGTTCTCAGCGATTTTACCGAGTGCGCGAATAATGTCGGCTTCGAATTTGTAATCCATGGTGAGATAAGGTTTATCCCACTCACCCAAAACCCCCAAACGCACAAAGTCAGCCTTTTGGCCTTCAACTTGTTTGGTGGCATATTCGCGGCATTTATTGCGGAAGGTTTTTACATCCACTTTGTCGCCCGCTTTGCCGATTTTTTTCTCAACATTGTGCTCGATCGGCAAGCCGTGGCAGTCCCAACCCGGCACATAGGGCGCATCAAAACCGCTCAGGGTTTTACTCTTGACAATAATGTCTTTAAGAATTTTGTTGACCGCGTGACCGATATGAATATCGCCGTTGGCGTAGGGTGGGCCGTCATGCAAAATAAATTGCTCGCGGCCAACACGCGCGGCGCGAATCTGTTGGTACAGATCACTCGCTTGCCATTGTTTCAACATGTCCGGCTCGCGCTGGGCGAGGTTTGCTTTCATCGCAAAACCGGTGTTAGGCAGATTCAGTGTTGTTTTGTAATCGATCATGATTCACGGTCAACTTGTTAACAAAAATGTTTAGAAAAAATTAGCGAAAATCGCCAGAAAATTATTGCTTGTCTTTCACTTCAAGCCGATCAACCACCTTTGGCATGGTGACCAGAATTGCCAGGGCTAATAGGGTGCAGAGGATTGCTGAAGATTCGCGCCCTAAACCGGCCGCCACACCAATGGCTGCTGTCAACCAAATACCGGCAGCGGTTGTTAAACCCTTAAGATCCTTTTCATCATTTCCTTTCAAGATTGCCCCGGCACCCAAAAAACCAATACCTGCAATAATGCCCTGCATTACCCGGCTTAACTCTTGCTCTGAAAGACCTGCCTGCTGGGGAATTAACACGAATAATGCAGAGCCTATGGCTACCAGCATATGTGTTTTAATACCGGCCGCCTTGCCACGCTGCTCGCGCTCAAAACCCAGAATTCCACCCAACAATGCTGCCATCAGCAAGCGGGTTACGAGAGTGGTAATCTCGCTTACATCTTTTAGGTCAGAAAACTCTGCCACCAATGTGCTGGTTATTTGTTGCCAAATGCTGCTCATAGTTTGTATTCCATTTTACGAAAACCGAACATCGACAATCTTCAGCAACTTGTAAATCAGCTGAGGCTATTGCCCCTGAAATAATCTTGCCCCTGACTGATATCTGTTTGTAATTGCGCTTGCAATTCATCCAATGAATTGAATTTTTTTTCATCGCGCAATTTGGTATGAAACACCACATCGATCATCGCGCCGTAGACTTTGCGCGAAAAATTAAACAGGTGCACTTCCAGCAGAGGCTTTTTATCCCCCGTAACCGTTGGCCGCACACCAACGTTAGCGACGCCCTGATGCACGCTGCCATCGACAAAGCGCGCGATGACAGCAAACACACCGTGCAGCGGTGAGCGATAACGACGCAAATGCACATTGGCAGTGGGAACGCCGAGTTTGCGCCCGAGTTGCTGGCCGTAGGCGATGCGTCCACTAATGCTGTAAGGTTTACCCAATAGGATTTCGGCCTGTGCAAAATCGCCCACTTCCAACAACTGGCGGATGCGGGTGCTGCTAACACGCTCACCCCGAAGCTCCAGAGTACAGGTATCCGTTACACCAAAACCGCGCTCACGCCCAACGTTTTGCAACAGCGTAAAATCACCCCGGCGATCACAGCCAAACCGGAAGTCATCGCCCACCACCAAATGTTTGATGGCCAAACCATCCAGCAGGACTTTTTCGATAAATTCTTCGGCAGTCAGGTTGCGCAAGGCTTGATTGAATTGCACGCACAGTACGCGTGCCACACCGGCAGCCAGTAATGCCTGTACTTTTTCGCGCAGGCGCATCAAGCGTGCGGGGGCTTTGTCACCCGAAAAAAATTCGTGCGGCTGAGGTTCGAATACAATTACCACCGCCGGTAAGTTGTAGTAGCGACTAACATCAATCAACTGGCGCAAGATGGCTTGATGCCCTAAATGCACACCATCAAATGAGCCAATGGTCGCCACGCAGCCGCGATGCCAGGGGCGCAGGTTATGTAACCCACGAATAAACGCATGTGCCGCTGGATTCACTCTGTGTTTTGCCCTCAGCCAATTTGCCTGAAAAAATGGAGGGCGGAAGTATACAGGAGCGGTGGCACCTGAGCCTACCCCGCTAGCCGCGCCCCTCCCTCCTAATCAATATTGTTGCTAATGCTGGGCCTTAAAGTCACGCAGGCGCACGCCCACGGCAAACAGCATCAATAGATAGACAACAAAGCCAACCACGCAAATCACCATCAAGCGCAGGATCCGCTCCAACGCCGACCACTCGGGCCAGATATTCCAGAGCAACAGAAAACCGGTCAAGACCGCCACCAGAGCCAAATTGGCCGCACCGTAGCGCAACCACAACGCCGGCCAGTTGCTGGCAGGACTGTAGACTTCACTCTTACGCAGGCCGCGATAAAGCAACCAGGCATTTACGTAGGCCGCCATCGCCGTGGTAAACGCCAGCCCAACATGCCCCATACCCCAGAGCATTACCAGCGGAATCACCACCAGCGGTTTCATCAGGATATTGGCAAAAATCGCGATGATGCCAATACGCACCGGTGATTTCATATCCTGCCGCGCAAAATAGCCAGGTACCAGAACCTTGATCAGCATAAAAGCGAATAACCCGAGTGCATAGGCTTTAAGGCTATAAGAGGACATAAGGATATCCGACTGCCTCATCTCACCATGGTAGAACAGGGTATAGAGAATCGGCTCCGCCAGAATGATCAGCGCGAGCGTGGCGGGCAGCGCGATCAGCACCACAAAACGAATCGCCCAGTCGAGCATCTGGCTAAATTTTTCACCCGATTGCGTGGCGCTCAGGCGCGATAAGCCGGGCATAATCACCGTCGCAATCGCCACCCCGAATACACCAAGCGGCAGCTCTACCAAGCGGTCGGAATAGAACAGCCAGCTTACGGCACCGTCACCCAACATAGTGGCAATCATCGAATCCAGCAGCAGATTCAATTGACTTACCGACACCCCAAACAGCGCCGGCGTCATCAGCACCAAAATGCGTTTAACGCCGGGGTGCGACCAATCCAGCTTGGGCGATGGCAAGAGGTGGATCTGGCGCAAAAACGGCAATTGGAACAGCAGCGAAAAAATACCCGCCGCAACAATACTCCACGCCAGTGCGTAGGCGGGATTGGGGAAGAAATCGGCGACAAGCAGCGCCGCTGCGATCATAAATACATTGAGAAAAACCGGCGTCACGGCGGGGATCGCAAAGCGGTCGTAGCTATTCAAAATCGCCCCGGCAAAACCGGTAAGCGAGATCAACATCAAATAGGGAAAGGTGATGCGCACCAAGTCGGTCAATAGCGAAAACTTCTCTGGCTCATCGGCGTAGCCATAACCAAAAATATAGGCAAAACCAACTGCACCCAACACCCCAATCACAGTCACCAACAGTAAAATCGAACCAAGGCAACCGGCTACTTTATCGACCAACTCTTTCACTGCAGCATGAGTACCTTTCTCGCGATACTCGGATAACACCGGAATAAATGCCTGGGAAAAGGCGCCCTCGGCAAACAAACGCCGAAAGAAGTTGGGGATTTTCTGGGCAATGGCAAAAGCATCCATCGCGCCGCCCGCACCCAACACACTCGCCAATACGATATCGCGGATCAGCCCCAGCACCCGCGACAGCATCGTCATGGAGCCCGTAAGCAAGCTGGAGCGCAGCAGGCTTTTGGGACCCTTTGGTTTCTCCGGTGAGGGTTTCTCCGAAGAGGGCTTTTCCGGCGATGGCGGTTCAGGTGATGGAACGGGAGGTAACGCGGCGGAGTCAGACACGGGCAAATCCTGTGCAGGTGAAAAGAAGCGGCATTATCAACGGCTGGTATACTCAGGCACAACACCCAGCCATCACGATCAAGGAGAATCTATGCGCAACTTATCACGCCACCGCACTGCGGCAGTTATTACCAGCCTGATTACACTGCTTAGCGCCTGTTCAAAAGAAACTACCGACACCCAAATTGCTCCGTCCTCCGCGCATATTTCCGTTGCCGCCAGTTCCAGCGTAGTCGCCAAAATTATGCACCCCAGCTGGGATGCAGACCAAAATGGCGTGAATGATTGTGAAAATGATGGCAGCTGCGATCACAACGTCGACTACAGCCAGCCGCGTCCCGATCCGGTTGCCGCCCTGCACCAACGGTTCGCCGCTAACAGCAAACGAGGCCCCTTTGTATTTACCTGCGCAAGCGAGGCAGCACCCACCTTTACCGCCACTTTTTACGCCACTGAACCGGGCACACTTATTTTGGAACACGGCCAAAATGCCGCCGAACTACAGCAGGCGCCAGCCGCCAGCGGCAGCAAGTACGAAGGGCCGGATGCCAGCTTTTGGGAACATCAGGGCGAGGTACGAATCCGTTGGGGAACTGGGTTGACAGAGTTGATCTGCAAAGCAACCCCTTAAGGCCTTCACCGGTGGGTGCCTATAGCCACCCACCGTCTCCTCACCAAAAAAATGCTTTCAAACACTCAAAATCACAAAAAATAACAACTTCTCCGCTTCCTGATGATGCCCGGGCATGGCAGACTTCCGCCCTCAATAGCCTGGGTATTTTCGTAACACAACCATTGTGTACATTTCCATTCATCAGGAAGATTTTATGTCTATTAAGGTCGATGATCTGACGGTAATTAGCGTCATAGTGCCTGTATACAACGTGCAAGATTACTTGCCCGAATGCCTTGCGTCCCTCGCCAACCAAACATTTAGTAAACCTTACCAAATCCTGCTGATTGATGACTGCTCCACAGATGACAGCAAATCAATCTGCGAAGACTTTGTGCGCACCAACCCAAGCCTCGCTAAACTTATTTACCTGCGCGAAAATAGCGGCGTCTCGGTTGCACGCAATACGGGAATCAGCGCCGCCACTGGCACCTACTTCACCTTTGTCGATTCTGATGATCGCCTGCCCGCCACCGCACTGCAGCAACTTTACGACGCTGCGATTAAGCACAAAGCCGACCTAGTAAAGGGCAACAACCTTATTTTTAATGAGGTGCGCTGCCGCAGCGCCAATCACAATGTAAAGAAAGAAAAAATTTACGAAGGTGAAGCCATTCTCTCGGCCTTTCTGCAACACAAGGAAGTCCGTGGCCACACCTGGGGCAAACTTTTCTGCCGCGCCAGTTTTGCCCATATCCTCAACCCGCCCAAAGTCACCATGGCGGAGGACACGCTCTACTGCGCAGAGGTTTTTTCCAAAGCAAAAAAACTGGTGCTAATTACCGACACTGTATATCACTACCGCCTGCGTCCATCCGGTGCAACGGGCAGAAAGTTCCAAACCGGCGCCTATCTCTGGTGGCTGCATAGCATCGAAAGTTGTGGTCATTTTGTTTCCAACGCCACACAACAACGACACCTGAAAGCACTGCAAATCAGAACACTTCTGCAATTGGTTCGAGAAGCGCGCCATCTCAAAACAAAAGACCTGAGCACAATTTTGCCCGAAGTAACAGCACGCCAGCGGCAATGGCAATTGGATGCATCACCGCGCCGTCTGGTATTTAAAATCAGCCCCAAGTTTTTATTTGATTTCCTTAAATTCAAGCTTCAACTCAACCACTTGAAACACCGCCTGCGCTATCAAAACCATGCGAATATCACCCATTAACTTCCGCTAGCCCCACCCAAAAAAACGCGACGCTTACTTCACAGCAATTTTTAACGGTTGACATCCCGCCCCGCCGCAGATACTGTATATAAAAACAGTAACAACCTTTTGAGGATTTACCCCATGGCAGTAGTCGCCGTTTGGTTATGTGATCGGGATGGCAGTATGTTTGAAGACAGAAAAATCGCAGAAGAGCACGATAAGTATCTGGAACTTGCTGCCAACATCACCCAGTTGATAGAAGACAACATTCCCGGTATCGATGAACAACACAGCGAAGCGATTGGGCTGTTATTAGCGCAACGCCGCGAATTGTTAGCAAAAGCCTGCAAAGGCAAGCCCGATGAATTATTGCAGCCCTTCACCTACGAAAAGCCTGCAACCCTGAACAGCAAAACCGGCGCCGCCATGGACAAGGACAACTAGGCAGCAAGGGTTTCTGTAAGCATGGGTGCGCCCACAATCACCCGTGCCGTTAATGGCCGCCCACACAGCCATTAACACCCCACAAACAACTGAATTACCACTCAGTGGTTTGTTCGTGTAAAGGTGTGCTTTTGCTGCGGGCAATCACTACTCCCCAGCAGTTGTTGTTCTCAGCACTGCACACCGGCTTCCAACCATTCGTTAATGTCCGTTTGTCAGCCACAAGCGACCACAGAAACGAATCGCTTTCACCACTGCACCTTTCCTATGGAACCTCAACGGGTGCGGTGGTTTTTTCATTTTCTTGTGTTATTGTCATTTTTACCATATAACTATTTACCCCTGCCTCGCCGCAGCGGATAAACCATAACAATAAACTTGTGGATGAAAACGACATGCATTCAGAAACTCTCCAGGCTCGCCCCTGTAACACCTATTTGGTCCTTAGCGCCCTGCTTTTTTCCGTGTTATTCAGCGCTTCGCTTGGTGCACATGCAAACACCCTGCGAATAGTGCAAGGCAATAACAGCATTGAGGTATACGCCAGAGGTTTACTGCAACTGGCGCTCAGCAAATTGCCCGAATCCTACAAAGCACAAGAGACAGTGCCCAATACCAGCGAGGAGCGCATGGTAAGCATGCTGATGGACAACCAGTTGGATGTGGTCTGGTACGCAACCACCAATGAACTGGAAGAAAAACTGCAGCCAATTCGTATACCTATTTATCGCGGGCTGCTGGGCTACCGGGTATTGATGATTAAAAAAGGCACCCAGCATAAATTTAATGGCATTAAAACCTTGAGCGATTTGCGGCAGGTGTCTTTGGGCCAAGGGCACTTTTGGGCAGACACCAATGTGCTCACAGCCAATAGTTTAAATGTGGTGAGAGTGCTGAAGTACGAAGGACTTTTTTACATGCTCGATGGCGACCGGTTTGATGCATTCCCACGCGGCGCCCACGAACCCTGGTCGGAAATGCAACGCTACCCGGATCTGGCGCTGGAAGTAGAGCAAAACCTGCTGCTCTCCTACACCAACCCTTTTTATTTTTTCGTCAACAAAACCAATACCAAACTCGCGCAAGATATAGAGCGCGGCCTACGCCTTGCGATTGAAGATGGCAGTTTTGATGCGTATTTTTTTAATGACCCAACCGTAAAAGATGTAATGACCAAGGCCAACCTGAAAAACCGCACACTGATTAAATTGGATAACCCGGGGCTGCCCAAAAACACGCCGGTGGACGATGCATCACTCTGGTTCAATCCCTACACATTCAACGAATAATTGCCCCCGGCGGTGCTCGCCACTGTAGCTACAGGGCGAGCTCAAACCGCTAACGGTACATATTCAGGTATTGCACCATGCGCGGAAAATCGGCGCGATTGGGGCTGCTGCCGTGAGGCAAGGCTTGATGCCAAATAATTAAATCACCCGCCTTGGCCGCGATAGGTTTCACCGGCCACTGCGTCCAATCCTGTTGTTGCAAATCGATTCCCTCTGGCTGCGCGGCCAACCACCGGTCAATTTTTTTATGGAATCCCGGCACACAACAAAATGCCCCCTGGTGTTCGGCAACATCGGTTAAATAAATTAACGCCTGGGTACCAAAAGGAACCGGCGCCGTTAATTCCACATCCCAATGCATTCCCGGCCCGGGAAACTGCCAGCGATCAGTTTCCGGCGGATTAAAACCCACGCGATCCGTTGTCATCACCAGATCCTCGCGCTGCCACAGCTGCTGGAAAATACGGCGGATATAATCCGAACGACGCGCAATCTCAAATGCGGGATGGGCAAATAACTGCACCATAATTTTTTTCATCTGCGCGGAAGATTGATACCAACTTGCAGGATCATGTTCGTGCATGCCTAAAAAATCCCAAATAGCAGCGCGCGCCGCTGCAGATTCACTGGCCGCTAACACACCCGGCACAATCAGGTAGCCCTGTTCGTCCCAATGCGCGAGCTGCTCATCATTCAGCGGCAACCCCGCGTGGGGCTTCAATGCCTCGTGTTTATTTTCGATAAAATTGCGTATCGCGCTATTGGTGCGCTCAACTTGTTGCGGCGCAAGCGTGCCAGCATTGGCACTGGCGAGCCAATATTCAATATCGACCAATGTGCGAGCCGAATAGAGTTGTTGCATGGCAGGCTCAAGCCCCACACCCAACTGGTCCAATAAAATGCGATCCAACAGCCATTCACTGTCGGGAACGGCGGTTAATTGCTGCCGCGCTGCCGCAGACGAGTTCGCCTGTTTGCGCAACTGGATTTTGTGCCACAGTCGTTTTACGTGATAAATACCCTGACTATTTTTTTCCAAACTATCAGGCAATGCGCAATCGGTAAGCTCGGGCAATTTCTCATAGGTAAAGACACATTGGGGATAAACGCCAAGCGCGTAGCGAAAATGCAGCACTGAATTGGGCAAGACTCGTGCGTTACGTTCATACAGTGGCAAGGTAAGCTGCGATTGATTGTCGTGCAGCTGATAAGCGCCAAACACTTGAATAAAGGTAGTTAATTTTAAATCCTGCAACAGCAGGTCATAGTCAGGCACCAATAGACTGCCCTGTGCACAAGCAGTATCCCCATTACCTAATTGCATCGCAGTAGTCTTGTCCAGCTGAAATACCGACCCCAAATGCACATCAGGATTTTTGCATTCATTCCCTGCGGGAAAAGCGCCAGCGCTCAACCATAAATTCAGGCGAATAATTTCCGGTATCAGCCAACCATCCGCTTTTAAAAATTGTTGCAGATGACTAAAAATACTGACTTGCGGCTCTTGTATCAAACCTTGCCGCATAGTTTCAGAAATAATCAGATCAAACTTTTTCGCGCTCTGCCATTCACAAGCATCGGCACATTCAGCCTGCACAATAAAATTACTTACATCCAAAAAATCTATCAACCGCTGTAATTTTGTCAGTGACTCCGGGTGAATATCTAACAGCGTTACCCGCAGCTGTCTTGCATCCAATAACGGCAACAAGGGAATCAGCAATAAACCAAAAGGGCCAGTGCCGGCGTACAACACATCGATGGCTTGATGATTGACTTGATGATTATGGTGTTGCAGCTTTTGTTGGATCGCCGCGTAAACACCCTGCATAAAAATGCGCGTGCGCTGCACATCTTCAGCACACTGTGCCGCCGTGGTGGGTGACACTGCCTTGCCCTGCGCGGTGACAGTGGCATGCTCATCCAAAAAGAGTGACGGGTGCAATTCCAGCCCGGTGATAGCACACAAGCGCCGCACCAGTTCGTCGACAATTGGCTTGGCTTCGCCCGCCGTGGTGCAGGCGAGCAATTGGATAACAAGCTGGCGCAGATCAGTAGCCATCAATCAGAATCCTTAAAACAATAATGGGGGAGTTGCCATAAGCCTATCGCAAATTGGGGATTTTGGTATTTCACGCTATTTCACCCACTGCGATAAAGTGCACAAAATGACCCGGCATCGCGAAGCTGTCATCAAATCGGCAAATTACTTTCATAATTGAAGGCTAGGGTTGAGCCTGCAACATCCAACACTGGCCCAAGGAGGTTCCCATGCTACGCCGAATTCATGTATTAACCAGCAGTATGCTATTGATGCTATTAATGGCCGGCAGCGCCGCTGCCTATAAGGATAAACACGACCACCATGATGAGTACGACAAACACAAACATAACAACGCCAGTATCCAGCTCGGCCCCCGCCCATTATTTTTAATCAATGACATGGATGACAGTGCGCTGAAAAAGAAATTACAAAGCTGCATAAATCGCCCGGTTAAAAAAACCGATTTTTCAATTGGTCACCGTGGCGCGCCCTTACAATTTCCCGAGCACACCAAAGAATCCTATGAAGCCGCAGCGAAAATGGGCGCAGGCATTATGGAGTGTGATGTCACCTTCACCAAAGACAAACAACTGGTATGCCGTCACTCGCAGTGCGATTTGCACACCACTACCAATATTCTCGCCACGCCCCTCGCCAATAAATGCAGCCAGAATTTTTCACCCTTTGATCCGGTAAGCGGCAAAGCAGCCAGCGCCAATTGCTGCACCAGCGATATCACCCTCGCTGAATTTAAAACCTTGCGCGGAAAAATGGATGCGTTCAACCCCAAAGCAACCACTGTGGATGAATACCTGAAGGGCACTGCTAGCTGGCGCACCGACTTATACGCCGACAAAGGTACACTGCTTACACACGCAGAAAGTATTCAGTTGTTTAAAAAGCTCGGTGTAAAAATGACACCCGAATTGAAATCAGCCAGCGTAGCTATGCCGTTTGAAGGCACCTACACCCAAGCCATGTATGCACAACAAATGATTGATGAATACAAAGCAGCTGGCGTAAAAGCGCGCGATGTCTGGCCACAATCGTTCGACATTCAGGACATTCGCTACTGGATTAACAACGAACCGGCGTTTGGTAAACAAGCCGTCTATTTGGACGATGCCAATAGCATCGCCGATTTACCGACTGCCAGTGAATTACAAATGTATGCCGACGAAGGCTTCAATATTGTCGCACCACCTATTTGGGTGCTGTTAGCGTTGGATAACAACAATAAAATCATCCCTTCAGAATACGCACGCCACGCCAAAAAAGCCGGGCTAAAAATGATTACCTGGTCATTTGAGCGCTCAGGCCCGTTAAAAAATGGTGGCGGTTGGTATTACCAAACTATCAACCCGGCTATCAATAACGATGGCGACATGATGGATGCACTGCATGTGCTAGCGAAAGATGTGGGTGTGATTGGCATTTTCTCCGACTGGCCCGCCAGCGTGAGTTATTATGCGAGTTGTATGAATTTGAAATAAGCGCAAAGATAAAAATAAAAAGCCCCGGCCAACTAACTGACCGGGGCTTTTTTATGTGGCAGTGATCTGGCAACGCCATAACACGTACCAGTAACCAGACTCACAGGTACGCATATGCACAACGAATTTCCACACACTCCAGCAGACATCTCACGCATTATTGAAATGGCGTGGGAGGATCGCACCCCCTTCGAAGCCATAGAAAAACTTTACGGCCTGGGTGAACCCGAGTTGCGCAAACTGATGCGCCGCGAACTAAAGCCCGCTTCGTTTCGACTATGGCGTGAACGTGTAAGCGGGCGCAAAACCAAACATCTATTATTGCGCTCACCCGAGATTAATCGCGGCTACTGCCCTACTCAATATAAACGCTAGAACAGCAGGTTCAATTTAATAGCAGCGTTTCTAAACAATGCTCTTGGATACCATAAAACGCTTTAATATCTGCGATTTGCTGCAACACCTCAGTATTATCTCGGGCGGTTTTGCGTTTCTGCGCGAGGATCATTTTATTTTTGCTGGTGTGCTCAAGTGAAATAAACTCAAATACCTTAGTGTCGTAGCCATGGGCTTCCAACAGTAGCGCACGCAAACCATCGGTAATCATTTCTGCTTCTTGCCCCAAGTGAATACCGTGTTGCAATACGGGCGCCAGCAGTGCGGGGCTTTTTAGTTGCGGGCGAATTTGTTTGTGACAGCAGGGCGAGCACATAATAATGTCTGCACCGGTGCGAATCCCCATATTGAGCGCGTAGTCGGTCGCGGTATCGCAGGCGTGCAAGGCGATCATGATATTAATGCCCTGCACGGAAAAATGTTGCACATCGCCCTGTTCAAATTTAATCCCGGCAAGGGCTAACTTCTGCGCGGTTTGATTGCATAAATCCACCAACCCCTGACGCAACTCCACACCTGTTACCTGAGTTTTTACACCGAGATTCGCGGTTAAATAATCGTGTACCGCAAAGGTTAAATAGGCTTTGCCTGAACCGAAATCGGCGATGTGTAATTCGCTGCGTTTATCCAACCCCGTTTGCTGGATTGCAGTAGAAAGCACCTCGATAAATTTATTAATTTGTTTCCACTTGCGCGACATAGCCGGAATAATTTGGCCATTCGCATCCGTGATGCCCAACTCGCGTAAATAGGGGCGATCCTGCTCCACATAACGTAGCTTGGTGCGATTGTGCGCCAGCTCGACTTGGGTAGATGTTTTATCGCCCTCCGCTGGTGAGTTTTTGTTGCGATTTTTATTGATCAGCACCTTACCTTTTTTGCTAAAGCTTAGCTGGATTTCCCATTCATCAGTAATCATATGGGCATTATGAAAATCGCCGCCCAGCCACTGCTGCAATTGCGTCATCGCTTCATCAACAGCCAGATTTTTGGTCACATGGTTAGTGCGGTATTCGTATAAAAAGGAGAGTAATGTTTGCGCTTTGATTTCTACGGGGCGAATTACCACCCGAGTCAACTCTTCTTCTGCACCTTTGTATTTGGATAAGACCAAACGCTGCAACGCACCATTGCTGGCAGTTTGTTGGCACATAGCAATAAAGCTGGTTAAATCGGAAACAGGGGAGCCGGTCATGTTTATCTCATTGGTGCACAGGGGATGGATATATCGGGAGATACAAGTCCAGCCAGTATATACAGCGACCACCAATAACGTAAACTCGGCGAAGCGAGGGGGAAGGAACGCATTCCTTTGCGACAGCAGAACTATAAGTTCTGACTACTCTCCTTGAGCGCTGCTCACTTGCACACTACTTACTTGTGATTTTCTTTCAAATCACCAATTCCTTTTTGAACTTTTCCTTCCACTTGCTTAATAGCACCTTTGACTTGCTGTTTTTCGCTACCAATAACTTCACCGGTTTTTTGTTGTACCTTACCGGCAGCCTGCTTTACTGTACCTTTCACTTGATCTTTATTCATGATGATTTCCTCGATGAATGATATTCAGGATCGGGACTCTTTGTTGATCGTTCGCAAACAATCCCCTAACACAAGTGCCTATTCAATATCGTCAGTGAACAACTCTAATTTAACTGAAAATAGCACTTTACGAATTCACTATATAAATAAAAATATATCTATTCAGTGCGGAAACAAACATAAGTCAAAAATATTTTCATTAATTAAATCGCTGACTTATGGCCAAGGAGCGGGTGTGACATTGATATATTGTGCGCCCCCTTCGGAGGGTTCTGGCTCCATTTTCTGCGCATCAATCCCGCAGGCCAGTTTGCGAAATGTATCGCGTACCTCTGCAAAATCTTCGCTGCACAGCTGCTTATCTTTAGTGGGGGAATTTTCCAGAACCCATGCAATAAGTTCGTTAAGCCTGCTGTTTACCTCCATGGCAAACGCAACTTCCTCGGGTGCTTTAGTCATTTTATCCTCCGTTTAATTTTCCAAATTAACAGTGAGACTAATCTGTGCATTTAATACTTTGGAAACGGGGCAAGCTTCTTTTACTTTGTTGGCGATTTTTTCAAATTCATCCGCCGCTATATCGGCGACTTTTGCCTGTAAATCCAGATGCACTTTTGTAATAGTGAAATCCCTGCCTGACTGCTCCAGGGTGACCTGGGCATTGGTTTGAATTTGTGTAATGACCAATTTCATTTCGGTTAAATGCGCGGCCAATGCCATGCTGAAACAGGCTGCATGCGCGGCACCAATTAACTCTTCTGGATTAGTGCCCGGGCCGTCCTCAAAGCGAGTATTAAAACCATACTGCGCGTTAGATAAGACTTCACTCTGGGTAGATATATAACCCTTTCCTTCTTTTAAGGTGCCAGTCCAGACTGCTGTCGCTGTACGTATCATAAGAATTCTCCGCTGGGTAACGCGCCCATCCAAAAATGGATGTTGGGCGGCTGGTGCCACAGCGGCACCAGTAATACGCTAACCATCTCAGCCGGAGCCCTCGGTGTCTGTTCGCTAGCGAACCTTAGCCTGCGCTGGGAAATTCCGAAGCTGAAAGGGAAAATAAAATCCAGCGCGAGACAAACACCTTAGTGAAATTAAACTTTAATAAAATTAATCGCCGGAAATCGCATTCGACGAGATTCCCCAACCGACAATTAAACCGGATGAAATACTCGTAGAAGTTCATGCTGTTGGACTCAACTCAATCAACTACATGATCCCCAAAGGAACGTTCAAGCCCATTCTCAAGTTTCAGTTACCGGGCAGCGATAGTGAAGCCAGATAATTGCTAATTGCTTCAATCGCCGCACTTACCTTGGGCGGCTGCAGTGTGCGTTTCAAAGTAACGGCATAAATGCCCGCGCCGGGCAGCGCCCAATCGGGCAACAGCAAAACCAGCTCGCCGCTGGCTAGCTCGCGCTGCACCATATAGCTCGGCAAGCGGGCGAGGCCAAAACCCTGCACGGCAAAATCGCGCAGCATCGCCACATTGTCGGTCATGGCGCCGGGAGTGAGCACAATACGCGCGCTTTCACCTGTGGCACTTTTGAAGGTGAGCGTGGTCGGTTCTGCAAAGCGGTTAAAGCCAATAATGCGATGTTCGCGCAGACTTTCGGGCGATGCAGGTACCCCGAAACGGCGCAGATAATCCGGCGCTGCCACGAGCAACTCGTGCAAGTCAGCCAGCTTGCGTGCCACTAACGACGAATCGCGCAACCAGCCAGAGCGGATGGATAGGTCGATAGCTTGGGTAGTCATATCCACGATGCGGTCATCCACCACAATATCCAAGAGCAGTTTGGGGTGCTGCCGAGCCAATGGTGCCAACGCGGGCAGGATAATCTTCTCGGCTGTATCAGAGGCGGCAGAAATCCGTAACCGCCCGGCAATTTCACCCACACCACCGGCCACCATTTCCTCGGCAGTCTCCGCCGCTGCAAGCATCTCCACGCATTTCTCATGGTACAGCTGTCCCGCCTCGGTGAGCGACAGGCTGCGCGTGGTGCGGTTTAGCAGGCGCACACCCAACTCTTCTTCAAGCTGGCTAACGGCGGAACTCAGCACTGAGGTTGCCAAATCCAACGCGCGCGATGCAGCGGAAAAGGAGCCGTGGCGCACCACCATCGCAAATAGCGCCATCCGCCTTAATCGATCAAGTTGCATAGTATTGTTCTGTTTAAGCGAAAGATGATTTAGATCATAGCCTATTTTTCACGCGACCTGATCAGCCTAAAGTCCACCTTCAGGACAAACCTACCAACCCAATTTTTAGAGGCTACTATGAAAATTTCATCAACATTAATTAAGGCAGGTGCATTCTTTGCCATGGTGACTGGCGCCGCACAGGCACTCAGTGCAACATTGGAAACCACCCTCTTTAATCCTCAGGAAAAAAGCATGTTCCCGGTGAGTTCGGTATTAATTACCGGCCCCAAGGAGGCCATTTTGGTTGACGCCCAGTTCCAGCGGAATGATGCGCAGTCGGTTGTTGAGCTGATCAAAAAATCCGGTAAAACATTAACGACTATTTATATCAGCCATGGTGACCCTGATTATTATTTTGGCCTGGATGTCATCACCGCCGCCTACCCCAATGCCAAGGTAGTTTCCACAGCAAATACCCAAGCCTACATCAAAGCATCCATGGAGCCGAAAAAAGCTTATTGGGGGCCGATCCTCAAAGAAAATACACCGCAAACACTGGTTGTACCGGAGGTGCTGCAAGGCGACACATTGATGATTGATGGTGAAAAAGTACAAATAGTCGGTATTGATGGCCACGATCCCAAACATACTTTTGTGTGGATTCCCTCCAGCAAAACCATGTTGGGTGGTGTAGTGGTATTTAACAACATGCATGTTTTTTTAGCGGATACCCAAACGCCCTAGTCGTGTCAGAAGTGGTACAAAACGCTCGATACAATTGAAAAATTACAACCGGAAACCGTCATTGCAGGCCACATGCTGGGCGACAAACCAATGACTCTTGATGCCGTTAACTTTACCCGCAACTACATCAAGGACTTTGAAGCCGCCGCCAAATCCTCAAGCAATTCTGGTGAATTGATTGCCAAGATGAAAACCAGCTACCCCACTCTTGGTGGCGACAGCATTTTGGGTTTAAGTGCAAAAGTTATCATGGGCGAAATGAAGTGGGGGCAATAGCCGCCGCCTAAAGAATCCGCATTGCCCTAGCTCCTCGATTACACAAGCTTCGCAATTACACCTGTTCCGCAAACGCACAATGAAGTGCTTTTCATCTTGACCCAAATCAATGATTCCTGTAATTTCAGTAATTACTGAAATTACAGGAATCTCGCAAATGTCTATTACCCTCACCCCGATGATCCAATCCTGCATCCTCCATTTTGGTGAAATGGGGAGCCGCTGGGGGATCAACCGCACAGTCGGGCAGATGTATGCCCTGTTAGTCTTGAGCAAAGAACCCCTGTGTGCCGACGATATGACCGAGGCGCTGGGTATTTCCCGCTCCAATGTCAGCATGGGTTTAAAAGAATTAATGTCGTGGGAGCTGGTGAAACTGCAGCATCGTCCCGGTGAGCGCAAAGAATTTTATTCCGCGCCGGGCGATGTGTGGGACATCGCCAAGACCTTGATCGAACAGCGCCGTAAGCGTGAGATTGATCCGACACTCTCAACCCTGCGCAATTTGCTGATCGAAAAACCCGCCAATGCCGATGAAGAATACGCGCAGCAGCGGATGCGTGAAATGCACGAGCTGATCGAAATGATCACGCTCTGGACGCAGGAAATTCAACGGCTCGATTCCGCCAACCTCGGCAAGTTGCTCAAGCTTGGTAGCAGTATTGGCAAAGTGCTCGATATGAAAGACCGTTTATTGGGTGGCAAAAAAGAATCCACGAAATAATTGACCGAGGTACCCGTCATGCTCGAAACGCTTATGCTCTCCCGTATTCAATTCGCGGCCAATATTTCCTTTCACATTTTATTTCCCACCATCACCATCGCGTTGTGTTGGTTTTTGTTTTATTTCAAAGTGCGCTACAACTTCAGTGGCGACGAAGTATGGATGCGCGCCTATCGCTTTTGGGTAAAAGTATTTGCCCTGAGTTTTGCACTGGGTGTAGTGAGCGGCATTACCATGAGTTTTCAATTCGGCACTAATTGGCCAGGTTATATGGAAACCGTGGGTAATATTGCAGGCCCGCTGCTCGGCTACGAAGTACTGACCGCATTTTTTCTGGAGGCCACTTTCCTCGGCATTATGTTGTTTGGTATTGATCGCGTCTCCAACCGCATTCATACCCTTGCCACATTTTTAGTCGCCTTTGGCACCAGCATGTCAGCGTTTTGGATTATCGCCCTGAACTCCTGGATGCAAACGCCGGTCGGTTTTGAAATGCGTGATGGCAAAGCCTTTCCACTGGATTGGTGGGAAATTATTTTTAATCCATCCATGCCCTACCGTTTATCGCACATGCTGATCGCATCAGGTTTAACCGCTGCATTTTTAATTGCGGGTATTTCTGCTTATCGCATTTTAAAAGGCGATCACAAACCCGCACCGCGCCTTGCCTTAAAAACGGCCACTATTGCGGCAGCACTATTAATTCCTATGCAAATTTTTCTGGGTGATTTACACGGACTAAATACACTGGAACATCAACCGGCAAAAATTGCGGCGATGGAAGCGGTATGGCACACCGAAAAGGGCGCGCCTTTGGTGCTATTCGCGATTCCCGATAAGGAAACCCAATCCAACAAATACGCGCTTGAAATTCCCAACATGGCGAGTTTGATTCTCACTCACAAAATGGACGGCGAATTAAAAGGTTTAAATGAATTTCCTGATGCACACCCCCCGGTTGCACCGCTGTTTTATGGCTTTCGCATGATGGTGGGCATAGGCGTACTCATGCTGCTCGTTTCCTGGTGGGGCTGTTATTGTTATTGGCGCAAGCAGGAAATTCCGCCGCTCTTACTGAAAGTATTTGTCGGCATGACTTTCTCCGGTTGGCTGGCCACGCTGGCAGGCTGGTACGTCACAGAAATTGGTCGCCAACCCTGGTTAGTGACCGGTGTATTAAAAACAGCCGACGCGGTCACCAGCACACCCGCCACGAATGTCGGCACCTCGCTGGCCATTTATTTAACGCTTTACGTAGTACTGCTGTTTGCTTATATCCGCACATTATTTGTGATGGCGAGAAAATCGGTGTTGGTGGATCGTCCGCAAGAAATTGAAACGCTGCAAGAAAAACTCGTCGAAGAAAATCTGTGAGGAAAATAGTATGACCGATATCAGCACCTTGTCCGGCGAAGCATTTTGGTTGCCCGTTATTTTTATTGGCTTGATGGGGCTCGCATTATTTATTTATGCGATTCTTGATGGCTACGATTTAGGCGTCGGGATTTTATTGCCAAACGATTCCGAAGAACAGCGCGATACCATGATCGCAAGTATCGGCCCGTTTTGGGACGCCAACGAAACCTGGCTGGTATTAGGTATAGGTCTTTTATTAATTGCCTTCCCCAGCGCGCACAGCATGATTTTGTTGAATTTATATTTGCCCGTCACCGTAATGCTTGCCGGGCTGATATTGCGCGGAGTGGCATTCGACTTTCGCGCCAAAGCGCCGGAAGACCATAAACGCTTGTGGGATCGGGTTTTTCAAGCAGGCTCATTACTCGCCACTCTGGCGCAGGGTTATATGCTCGGCCTTTTTGTCATGGGTTTTGAAGACACCATCGCCGCACATTTATTTGCCGCACTCAGTGCAATTTGCGTAACAGCGGGTTACACCTTTATCGGCGCGGCGTGGCTGGTAATGAAAACCGAAGGTGATTTACAAAAACGCGCCGCCTGGTGGGCACGCCGCTGCGCATGGTTGATGGCACTCGGCATTATCGCGGTATCCATCGTTAATCCATTAGTGAGCAATACCATTTTTGATAAATGGTTTGGCACACCGCTGGTAATTGTATTGTGGGTAATTCCGGTATTTTGTTTTCTTTTATTTTTTATTGCCGACCGCTATTTACGCCGCGCACCCTACGCGAATGATGTCGGCTGCTGGATTCCTTTTGTCGCCGCCGCGATGATTTTCCTGTTAAGTTTTATCGGCTTGGCCTACAGCTTTTATCCTTACGTTGTACCCAACCAAATGGACATCTGGCAAGCCGCCAGCGCCCCCGAGTCACTCATGTTTATTTTGTACGGCGTGATAATTGTGTTGCCCACCATCCTCGGCTACACCTTCTTTGCCTATCGCGTATTCCATGGCAAGGCGACGCAGTTGAAATATTATTGATGGCGATCACAAAAAGTTTGCACCAGTAGGTTTTTTTACGCGAAAGGAATCGCTAGCATCCACCGCGACCTAACAGGGAGATTAGTCGCGTGCACACCACCTATATTGCCAAAACCCACCTTATTACCGCTGCTGGCCCCAACTCTCTCAGTAATTTTTACGCTTATCGCGCAGGCATCAACACTTATCAATCGGCGAATTACCACACAGCAGATCATCACCAAATTACGCTGTCCCTCATACCAGACGGTGCAATGCTGCCCTTGGCCGAAGATCTGGAAGACACAGACCTAAGCTTTCGCGACGAACGCCTGTTACAAATGGCCAGCACTGGCGCGCTCGATATACTTGCCGGACACCAGGGCGCCCCCATTCCACTAATTATGGCCGGGCCGGAAAACTACCCCGGTGTGGACAATCAATTACCCAACCAATTTCTCTCCCTGCTGCGCACGCAGGCGGAACTGCCTATCCTTTACAGCGCCAGTCGCATCCTCTGCACCGGGCGCACCGGCATGCTGGAAGCCATCCGACTGGCGCAACACTACCTACAGGGCGGGCACTTCGAGCAAATCCTGATTGGCGGCGTCGATAGCTGCCAACACAGCAATTGGTTGCACGCATTGGAACGCGATGGGCGCCTCAAATCCGAAAGCCCTCACGGCAGAGCCGACACCTTTGTGCCCGGCGAAGGCATTGCCTTTTTATTGCTAACCAACAACCCCGCGCTGGCCATGACCGACAAGGGTTATCGCATCACCCTGAGCCAACCCGGTTTTGGCGAAGAACCGGGACATATTTACAGTGAACTGCCCTCTCAAGGCAAAGGCCTGGACACAGCAGTAAAAGCCGCCCTGTCGCAGCTACCGGAACATCTCTCCATCAGCACAGTGTTCAGCAGTATGAACGGCGAGCACTATTGGGCAAAAGAATTCGGCGTCGCCATGACCCGCTCAAGCCACAGACTCATCAATTTCAAACACGAACACCCCGCCGATTGTTACGGCGATTTGGGGGCAGCCACCGGCGGCGCACTGATCACACTCGCCGCCTTAAACTGCCTTAAACCCTCAACACCTACCACCGCCCTTGTGTGCACCGCCTCCGATAGCGCCTATCGCGCTGCTATCTGTGTAATTCCAGAAAGGACCTCAGCATGACTCAACTAGGCGAAGGCATAGCCGTCACCAGTATCACCGACCCGGACAGACCACACTGGGTTCAAGTGGAATACAAATACGCCAACGGCAAGCCGGTAAAAGGCAGCTTTCTTGCAACCGACAGTGAAGGCATGACCTGGGCCGGCAAACTCAACGACCAAGGCCAAGCCTGCCTCAGCAATTTGCCACCGGGTTCCGTTGAATTTGAATTGGCGTCAGACGATCTGGAGGACGAACTCAAACAAACCCGCACCAATATCAAAACCGTGTTGGATTCGATAGTTGCGGAACAAAAAGCCGAAGCCGCCAAACACGAAAAAGAACTCGCACAACAAAATGCACTGCAACAAGCGGGTAGCCATTACTGGGCCTACACCAAAGGTTTTTGGAATGGCGCGGTTGGCCTTGTCACCTTCGCTAAAGATGTAGTGGTCAAAACCGCCGAAGTCGCGCAATACTTGAGTCCACTGGAACGGCTCAACAATTTGCTACACGCAGGCTACAAAAGTTATTACGACGGCACACTTACCTCTGCGCAATGGAAACAAAGCCTTGCCAAAAACCTGCAAGACGAAGAGATAAAAGACATCGCCCGCATTCTGGGTATAGATGCCAAACATTTATCCTCCGAAGGGCTACAGCGCCTCAAAGAATTATTCGCCGAAGCCTACGAAATCACCGCCTTCATCGCCGACGACAAAGAATCGCTCGACATGCTCACCCAATTTGGTAAAGATTACGCCGGAGCGCAATCCAGCATCGAATGGGCAGAATTCGCCGGTGGTGGCGTATTTGAAATCGTCCTCACCGCACTGCTCCTCATGTTCACCGGCGGCATAGGCAACGTCGCCCAAGGCGCCAGCAAAATCCGCCACGCCGGAAAACTAAAAAGCCTTGGCTCGATATTTAGAAATTTAGGGAAATTATTGAAGCGCAAAAAATTGCGCAGAAAAGTTCGTGTTAATGTTGATACGAAAAAACCGGTTAATACGGAGTTGCCGGAAAACAAACCGTTATCAGCTAAACCCAAAGAAAAGCTGACTCCGAACACTCCTCAACACAAGAAGGATAGATGGGAAAGGTATCAGAAAAGAGGTGGGAAAAAATCTTACGAGGAGTGGAGTAAGCAATATGATACAAACATGAGAAATTATCAATATGGTGCCGCACGAGAGGCAGAGTACAGGGATGCCATGGACGCATCAGAGGGAACGGTTAAAACTGCATTTACAAATCGTCAAATTGACATTTTGAAACAGGAAGATATGTACGCCGGTCAATTGAAGACAGGGCCAGTCAGCCTCACAAAAGAAAACATCCTAGCAATAAAAAAAGATGCTGATCTAGTTCAGAATGGATATCAAGTCGAACATATATTGGAAAAAGGTGCATCGAAACCATATTTGGATGCACTTGAGAAAGCAGGAATAGATTATCACATTGGCCCTAAAATTCCGTAGAGGATAAATCACATGGTTTTTGATAGAAAACAAGCCGAAGAAAATTTTGATAATTTTTTAATGATAATGGATGATCAATTAGAAAATTTGAAAGACACCGCCGAAAAAAATCAAATAGCACTTGATTATTCATTAAGGGACCTCGAAAACCTTGAGAAATTATTTGACATAGTTTCTCAAGATTTACCCAAAGATGAACTATCTAAAATGGTGGTTTTTTTTGCTAGATATTTAGGCGAGCTGATGATAAATAGAAATGGAGGGAAATGGACAATTCCTTTAGATAATGAAAAAAATATAAATTTCAATACTCCTGTTATAACAGGACACTCACCGATTGAAGGACTAGAGTTTGCCCCCATTTCTACGATGAGAGCCTATGCATTAAGACGAAAGAAGGGTACGTTGAGACGCTCCTATGATGCAAACGTGAATCCGATTGCTGTAGACATAGATCACCTGATCGAAGAATAGTGAAAATTGGGAATGAAGATCGATTTGGTAGATTTTTTATCCCTCCACTACAAAGCGAGCATTTTTAGTTGGCACGCGCCACTATCTGAATCCGTACCGTGCGCGTTGCCAAATGCACCTCACGCAAAAAATATCCAAGCCCAACAATTAAGGTTAGCGTTGATGCAGTAAATAACGCGCTAATCACCCATTTGAATTCCACCTGCAACAATACCTGCAAAAAAATAAACGCCACCACCATACACACCAGCAGCGCAGAACAAGTGCAAGCCGTGATTGCCGAGCTGGCATAGTGGCGGCGGCGTTCAAGGCGATTTAATTCTTTGTGAAGTAAATCAGTATCGTGCAGATGTACGGGCAATTCCTCTTCTGTGAGGCTGCGCCCACGATCAATAATCCGCGCAAGGCGACTGGCCATTACATTCAGTAAACCGGCAATGCCGGTGAGCAAAAACACGGGCGCCAGCGCAAGCTGAATGGCGTGGGCGACATCGCCGAAACTCATTACCAGTTCTGGGGAGGGAGTCATTAGTTGTCTCTCAGAGAATGCGTTAAACCTAAAGTATACGGCGGGCTGGTTACGACGCAGATCTGCACCTGCCCACCCGCAGGTTGGCGCATGGTAGGCGAGCCCTTGTGCTATGTAAACGGATCATGGCTGGCTTTTTCAATAACTGAAAAAACACCTTGAAGGCATCAGTGCCTACATAAAAAACATGGGACAAAATACGTTATTTAAACATGTGAAAAAACAGACATATCAACTGAGGACAAGTTTAATCATTGTCGTTGGTTATGTATTTTTTCAGCCTCTCGCTTCAATGCATTATTCATTCCTATAAAGGAAGCTGTCAGCGAGTGCTCCATTTTATGCCAAAATAGCAGAGGCAACAGGCCATAGAAAGTTTCCCCATGAATAAATCGTGTACTAGTGCCAGATAACTCTTCAAAAATAAAATAGTGCCTTCCAGTAAATAGAATCCCTTTTTCGCAACAAAACAAGCCGACTCACCTAAAACAACCTTGTCCACTTTTGGTTCTGCATCCCTTAGGCTTCCATCATTGAACCTAGCTTTAATTTTTATGACACTCCCCTCAATAAGACTACCTTTAACTTCTAATAAAAAGGGGTTCCAATCTCCGTATTTTTCAAAGTTCGAGAACAAGCTCCATACTTCAGTTAATGGTGCTTCAATATCAATTTTCGTCCTTATTTCTTTCATGATTGATACCCGACAATTAAATACATAATGTTAAGCGCAGGGAGCGCGATTTTTTATGGCTGTTCCAAATCCAGTTTTGGATGGCACTTAAATAAGTCTAACAATCCCCCATCTGAATAAACAAGAATCTATGTTTTTGCTCTCATTATTGATCCTCACAAAGATTGAAAAGTAACGATAGGTTTACATAGCAGATATTGATTTTTTATCGAAGCTTTTCATTAGGAATTTAAATTCAATTGCAATTTATTCAAAATTTTAGAGGCACCACTTACAGTACTTTGACCTGTAGATATCAAATTAAAGCCACATTTCTCATAAAGTCTGCATGCCGAAACATTGTCAGACGAAACCTCAAGGAAAATAGAACTCTGGTTTAATTCTTTGGCATGCTTAATAACTCTATTAACGAGTAATTGAGCGACACCAAGCCCTCTTTGGCTAGGCGAAACCCACATTGATATTAATTCATATTGCCCAGTCTTATGAAAACCACCAATAACTCCAACTGACTGCGAGTCGATTTTTGCAATAAAAAAATTGCACCCTTCGCGACCAGATGCTCTGGCCCTCCATTCTGACTCACTAAAATTTAACGCAGCTTCATACGAAGCCGAAAACGCGTCAGGCGATTCTTTTAAAGAAGCTAAACGAATAGCTTTTAGCTCTTCCCAATTAGTTTCACCAACCGATATTATTTCCATACTGCTTCTCCCTAATACCGACGTAAGGCGCGCGTGATAGGAGCGTCACCTTTAATGCATTTTTAAATTTTTCTGTTAACAAGTGGATTTCTCATTTGAACAGTGAGCTTATCTCGATGCCCGACGTAAACTCCATACATCTAAAATCCCTACTGGAGATTGAGTGGTAGCATCCCCCCCATATATCACTTTAGTACAGGGGCCTGCAGAAAACTAACCAAACACTCACAATTGGGAAATAGCAGCAGCAAGGTTTTCTCTTGCCCGATGCTCTAACAGATCATAAAAATAGGCATGATGATAGATCCTATGCCTATCCAAAAATGCTTGCAGAATTTCTTTACGTTTGCTTTTAAAAATGAATGAGGGAACCCACTGGTATTCATTTCGTACATTAACTTCAAATACTTGATAAATATTTTCAGGCGCACCCAGTATTGCCAAATCAATATCGACTACTAATCTCTCATCATTGCCAACTAGTTCGGTCGAATGACAGGTTGCCATAATCAACTTATGAACTCGTTGAATAATCTCATCAGCAATACTATTGTCGGCAAGAAATTTCGCACACCAATTGGCACTATCCAATTCATTAGTAGATGACAATGGTTTATAAATCGCATCGTGAAACCACAAAGCCAGTTCAACTTCCGCAGGATATTCAGCAAAACATTGCACGGCATCAAAGTGTTGAAGACAGGCATTGATATGAGTATCACTGTGATAATGGCGATGTTTTTCGGTGTATGCGCGGATGAGTTCAGCATAGGTTGTTTGGTTATCCGTTAATCCAAACTGACGCATTAATCTAGTCCAGCGATGCAAGTCCATTATTGCAACCTCGGGGCATCATCTTTCCGCAATCCTAAAGCTTGGACCACATTTTTCCCTGCCAGAACCAAATATAGCCAGGCTTTTTTCCATCGACTCCCAAGCAAAACAATATGCACATGCCAACCTTTTTCTCGCCGTGAACTGTAACCGCTATACAACACAGTAAATGCCTCAGCATCACCCAATACATCAAATGCTAATTTTTGTGCGTAGCTGGTGCCAATATTTAACATTTCCGTGATTTCGGTAGCAATGGGTTGCCCTTGGGTTTTGGGAAACGCCAGTACGTAGTAATTAGGAATAAGATCGTTGTTAATTGGATGCAGCGTGCATTTATTGCCGGATGCAAGCTGAAATTCGCGCTCAGTATCCATAGATATCTTTCGCACTATGACAAATGAGTACAACAGAGTAACTTGAAGGAGATTGAAGATGAATTGCACGTATGGATGGTCATAGGCTACCTTGAACTCGTCATAAGCGGAATCTCTTCGCAAAGTATGCTCAGGACAAGACAACCTCGTCAATCAGTAAAACACTAACTTCCCAAGCCCAACCAACGGTTAATGCCGTCGATGCGACGCAGCAATAGAAACTCAAGGATTAATAATAGAACGAGGGAGATCGCCAATAACGGCAGAAAAATTGCCAAACCAAGTGTGATTGCCGCTACTGTAAAACCAACACGGGCGGGCATCGGTGGTGGTGCGCCCAATGCTGATTCGGGTTTGCGTTTGCGCCATAAAATAAAACCGCTAACGCTGATGAGTATTAAGCCTGCGCAGGTGAGTAAACCTAACACTAAATTAAACCAGCCAAATAAATAACCTTCATGCGCTGCCACGCCGATACCGATGGCGCGATCCAGTAATTTTTTCTGTGCAAAATCGCTGCGCTTTTCAATGCTGCCATCGCCATTGATCCATACATCCGCACGCTGGGGGCGATTGGGGGTTTGGGATGAAGCCTTCCAACTGATGTGATGCCCATTGTGGTTATGATTAGTGGCAATACTGAGTTCAACTGGTGCAGGTAGATTTAACTGCTGGGCTGCGTGCAAAACTTCCGGCGTTAAATTAAAAACATCGCTCGCTTGTGCGCGCCAGGTTTGATGCTCTTGATGACGACCTTGGCTCCAATCCTGCTGCTGTTCCTCTTGTGCAACTTGGGAGAAATCAATTGCGCGCACTTCTTTTAATGCGCTGCCCCAGACCAAGGCCCAGGGTAAACCGGTGATTAACAAAAATAGTGCCAGTGCAGAAATCCAAATACCGGTGACGGCGTGGATATCGCGCCAAAATGTTCTGCTACCCTCGCGCAGGCGCGGATAAATAACACCTGCCATGCCGCGTGTATTGCGCGGCCACCATAAATACAAACCGGTGACGATTAGTACAATCGCCCAACAGGCCGCCAGCTCTACCAATATTGAACCGACATTACCGAGCAACAATTCGCCGTGAATGGTTTTGACGATATTCATTAACTGATCGTCAGTCCGTTCTTTTGCAAGCACAGCACCGGTGTAGGGATTTACGAATACCATCCAGTTGGTATCCGCCTGCACTTTAACTAGCACGGCTTCATCGGCGGATTGTGGCAGGCGATAACTTAATAATTTTCCGTCTTCGACGACTGCCAGCGCCGCAGTGATTTGATCGTTAGGTGCGAGTGCCTCGCCCGTTACTTGCAGGCCACGATAGTCACGCTCTTGCCAGTGTTCGTAATAGGGTTTGAATAAATAAATCGCGCCGGTGAGCGATAATAAAATCACAAACGGAATAGCAAAAATTCCGGCATAAAAATGCCAGCGCCAAATGGTGCGATAGAGGGCTTTTTGATTATTGCTTGTTTGAATTAATGCATTCATATTTTGCGGCTCTTCGAATTCGTCTTCTGTGCCGGGTGCTCATTTCAAAAACGCATGCATACCTCCCTGTAGCTCCGTTACGGCATCCATACCTTTACGGTTTTGAAATAAAATCCCGGCACAGAAAACTCACAGCGGAGGAATTTTTACCACTATTTATAAGTTATAAGTCATAAGAAAGACTTAAATAAAGTGTGCGCCCTGGCCATGGGTGTGCCACATAACTTTGCTCATCGGTGAGGTTATCCACACCGAAACCGACTTCAATTTGCTCGCTGAAATCATATGTGGTTTTTACGCCCACACGGGTGTAGCCATCTTGTGCCCCCATCACGCCTTCGGCGATGTCGTCGTTTTGCAGGCGACCAAAACTTTTATCAGCATATTGCACATTACCACTGAGATCCCACTTGTCATTCACGTGATAGGTAAGCAATAAGTTGCTGCGCCAGCGTGGCATGCGTGGGTAGTCATTGCCTTCAATGCTGGTGGTTGGGTTAGGGCCTTCGGCGGTGCTGTTATCTTCAATCACTGATTTGGTATAGGTGACATTAAATCGCGCATCCAACTCGGGTACCAACAAGCCGGAATAATTAAGGATCAATTCAACACCATCGCTTTGCACTTCATCGACGGCAGAAAAAGTGGTTACCAGCGTGGAGAAATTGCTTTGCGATTCAATTGCATCCTCTATGGTTTCGCTAAATAAATTAATACGCGCGTAGCCACCATCAAATTGTTTTTCCAACATCACATTGTGATGTACACCATTTTCCGGTTTTAAATCCGGGCGCGACACAGTAGAACCGGAATAGGATTGGCTTTGGGAAAATAGCTCTTCCACAATTGGAAAGCGATAGGCGCGCGCGGCGAAATAACGCACCAGCCATTCATCGGCAGGAACGAAGCCGAGTGAAAATTTTGGTGAGAGTTGATTGCGTTTTGCATCTTCCACATCGACTAATTTAAAAGCGGAGCTGATGGGATTGTTGCGGCTGAAATAACCGTTTTTACTTTGCCATTGTTCGTAACGGCCACCCAAGGCTAAATCCCAACGCGCGCCAATATCCCAATTTAATTGCACAAACGCAGCATCGATACTGGTCTCACCACCACTGCGGCTGGTATAACCGGCGTTGTCGCCCTGCAGCCAATTGCTGGAATTGTATTGGTCCAGATTGAGGCGATAGCCTTCATGGCGCACGCCGCCCAGCCATTGCATGCCTTCCAATCCCACATCATCCAGCACCAATTTCACATCGAGTGTCTGCCAACCGGTATCGTCATAATCCGCCGTTAAGCCGGTGTTATTAAAGAGAGGATCTTGCGGGTTGCGACTGGAGCTAATGCTATTGTCTTTGAGAATACGGAAATCGCTGAGATTGGTTTCCACACGCAATTGATCATTCAATTTTCCTTTTACGCGCAGGCCGGTCGATAAACTTTTACGTTCCAACTCACTATTACCCAAGCGCCCGGCAGCGATACTCATGCCGATGCCGTCCTGCACAAAATTTCCCGCCCAGGCTGTGCTGCCATCGACATTGCGCAAATAGCTGTTGGCGGCATCGCGCAAGGTAGTGCGATCCTCATAGGCAAGGTTGAGCAATGCTGACCAGTCGTCGCTAAAGTCGTAACCTAATTTGATTTTAAAATTATCAGTTCGCGCTTGTTCAACGCCGGTATCGCCGTAGTAGTAAGCGGGCTTACCATAGACATCGCGCTGCACAATGGCGCCGGTGACCGTTGCGGCGCCGCTAGCGGGTGTTGCGCGATAGTCATAATAAAACGACTGGGGTTGGCTTTCGTTTTCGAGATGGTTGTAAGAAAAATAAACGCTCAAGTCGCCAATTTTGTCGCCGTAGGAGAAAAACGTTTTGGTGCCGGTTAAACGATCCGAAAAACCGTAGGCGGAGAAGTCTTGCGAGAAATAATCCAGGTCCACATGCACTTTGCGTGTTTGCGGCAAGGCGGTTTCAATCAGCACTACACCGCCCATGGAGTTACCGCTGTACTCGGCAGAAAAAGGCCCGTAGAGAATTTCCACCTGTGCAATTTCATTCGCACTCACCATGGTCCAACGCGGCGCGCCACTCCAACGGGTTTGCAGCAAATAATGCAGCGGCACGCCGTCGGCAAATACCATGGAGCGCGGAGTGGCAAACATATTGGAACCGCGCAGGCCAAGGGTGCCGTTGGAATCGCCAATATAGCGTTTGCGAATCACCAGGCTGGGTTCGTATTTCACCAAGTCCTCAGTGGTGGTCGCATTGATGCTGACCATATCTTCCTGCGTCAGCACACTGGTGGGATTGATATAACCGGCGTGACTCGCATCGCGTGCATCCCCCCAGACTTTTACCTCCTCAACCGGCTGCGGATTTTTAGTGTGCTTTTTTTTCAACACCTGTTCATGTGCCTGCGCAACGCTGGTCATACCCATACTCAGCACACCAGCACCCGCCAGCACAAGCGCCAACAACCGTCTCACTAGTCTCACCCACCCTACTTTTTAATGGTTTTTTCTGAGGAGCAGAGTAGGCAGTTTGCAGCGCGACGAACAGTGACAAATTGTCGCAGGGGCGAGACCAGGGAGGCGGGTAAAATAGGATTTTCGTCATACCTGCGAACGCAGGTATCCATAAAGATCAATAGCGAAGATCAGCGGCGCTTAATGAGGGATACCAGGCCATAAACCAACAGTGAAACCAGCAGCGCCGGTAAACCCAAATATAAATCGCCACCGATACCACACCAATGCAAAACCAGTACCGTGCCGCAGCCAAGACCCATCAGCCATAGCGCCATAGTTTGCGACAAGGTTTTACCAAGACAGAGCAATAAAATAAGCGGCACAAATGCTGCCGAGAGCATCGCCCAGGACAACACTACTAACGCAAAAACCGATTGTTGATTCAGCAGCGCCCACGCGAGTGCAGCACAGGTTGCCAAGAGTGTGGCGATTTTTATACCGATGATATTGGTGCTACTGCGCGACGCAAACAGACGCGGCGCCAAGTCTTGCGAGATAAATGATGAACAACTCAGCAGCAATGAATCCGCCGTAGAAATTGTGGCCGCAAATATTCCCGCGAGCACCAAGCCGACCAGCAGTGGCGGCAATAATTCCACCGCCATTTGCGGCAGCGCCAACTCGGCATCAAAGTTTGCTGACTCAGGTAAATAAATTCGTGCGAGCATCCCCACGGCGGTCGCCATGCAATAAAACACTACAAACCAGGCGTAATACCACAGGCGGGTTTGCACAAAATTCTGCGCGGCATTGAGCGTAATAAAACGCACCATAATGTGCGGTTGGGCGATAACCGAAAAACCGGCAAGCAGCCAGCCAATAAAAAATATACCCACTCCTGCCGCGCCGGGTAATACCACCGATGCAGGCGCGAACGAAAGAAAACCGGGAATATCATTCATGGCGGCAACGCTGGCCGATACGCCACCCAGCGCTTGCACCGCGGTAAATAACATTAACCCCATGGCAACAATCATCACAATTGATTGCGCCGCATCGGTCCAGATAGATGCGCGAATACCACCAGCAATGCAATAAAGCATCACCAAACACGCGCCGATTACCGCCCCCAACCACGCGGGCCAATTAAGCAAAACCTGTAATGCTTTACTGCCCGCGACCAGTTGCGCACCGGCATAGGACAATAAAAACACCAGCGCAATCAGTGCCGCAATTACCCGAAAACCGCGCCCCGAAAAACCAGCCCAGCGCGTCAGTGCACCAATATAACTGGTTTCGCCGTTATTAAATGCCTGCGCGCGCAAGCGCTGATGAACCCAGAGCGACGCGAGAAAATCCCCAAGAATCCAACCGATCATTAATAAACTGGCCGACAAACCAACGGCGTAGGTATAACCGATCACCCCGATAAACATATAGCCGCTGTTATTCGTGGCCACCGCCGACAAACCCACCAACCAGGGCGGCACACTGTGACTGGCGAGATAATAATCCTGCGCATTATTTTTACGCACGCGCGCTGAGGCTAAACCAATAACCAGAAAAAGTACGAGGCAAACAATAAAACTGATCAGCATAACAAGGCCCGGATTTTAGACGGTGCTATGGGCATCAAGCAGCAACTGCTCAAACGCGGGCAAATGGTGGAGTGGTTCTAACGCGGGGTCTTTGGCGAAATCATCCAAACGCGCATCGCCATTGACAAGCGCTTTGGTTAAGAAATTAATTGCATCATCAAAATGGGAAAGCGCCGCATGAGCGCAGGCCAACTGATAAAACGCATGTGCATTGGACGCATCCAGCTGCAGCGCGTTTTGACACAAATTAATCGCCCACTGGGGCTCATTGGATTCCAGTGCAGCATCGGCTTTATAAGTGAGCGCTTCACAATCGCGCGGGTTAAGTGCCAGGATTTGATCATAAACCGCAATTTTATTGGCGGGCGCCGACTCTTGTGCAGCGCGCAACCAGAGCGCGTGAATTTCTTTGGTGCGCTCAATGGCCTCGCGGTTTTCATCAATGTAGGTGGATTTTTCCCGCAGCTGCTGTTCAATTTCACGCAGCCGGTCTTCATAAGCACCAATTAATTTGCGCAGTTCTTTATCGGCAAGAGTGCCCATTTTTTCTTTCATTTCGCGGATGGATGTCCAACCCACAATCACCAATACCGAACTTACCGCGGCGATAATGTAGAAAAAATTGGAGACGGTATTGGTGGCATAACTCACGCTGCGGTCAACCGCTTCAATTTGGCGATCGGTAATTTGCTGGATAAATTCCACGCGCTGCGCGGCCATGTCGGTACGCAGGGATTTTAATTCATCCAAAATATAACGCTCGGTAAACGCACTGTAGAGCGGTGCGTCCAGCTGCTCTACAGTTTGTTGTGCCTGCTCTGCCGCTGCGCTGGCCTTTTTTTCCGGTAAACTTTGCGCCTGAATACCCGCCGCAAATAACAGCGGCAGGAGCACAATTAGCAGCAGAATAAAGGCGCGCTTAAACGCGGAGTCTTGCTTCATACAATCACTTCCGCCGCTAGCGCATAGGCACCTTCGGCATTGTGCACTTCGCGCCCCATCAGCGGCGGGTTAAACACACAGGCTAATTCCATTTCTTCAAACGCACGTAGAATATGTTTGTCGTGTTTATCCAGAATATAAATAGTGCCCGGTTCTATAGTGTGAATAGCGCCGCTGGCGACATCTTTTATTTCACCAAAACCACTGATGCAATACACAGATTCAATATGGTTTTGGTAGTGCATGGGCAGCACCGCGTCTTTAAAAATACGGGTGATATGAAATGAAAAACCGGCGCCATCACTTTTTAACAGTAGGCGATTACTTTCCCAACCCTCTGCATTAATGGTGCGCCCTTGCAGTTTTGCCTCGGATAATTTTCTAACAATCATAGATACCTCTCTATTTTTTAATCAGGCCAAAAGACTTATGCCGTTTTACGCGCGACATATTCACTCATGGTGGCCGCAAAACTTAGCTCAAGAATTTTCAAGCCTTTGCGCAGATCTTCCTCACCAATCGTGAGCGGACAAAACACTTTTACTACCTGCCCCTGATTACCGGCTGTTTCAATCACCAGACCGCGTTCAAATGCATGGCGACAAATCGAATCGGCAATAGCACCGCTGGCGCATTCAATACCCTGCATCAAACCGCGCCCTTTCACGCGCAGGGTGAGCGGCTGGAATGCATCGAGCATGGCTTTTAATTGCTGCTGTACGATGAGGGATTTCTGCGCAATTTCCTGCGCAAAATGTTGGTCGCGCCAATAGGTTTCGAGCGCCGCTGTCGCGGTGATAAAGGCATGGTTATTACCGCGAAAGGTGCCGTTGTGTTCGCCCGGCAACCAGCGATCCAGCGCGGGGTTTAACAACACAATCGACAAGGGCAAACCAAAACCGCTGAGGGATTTTGACAAAGTGACAATATCTGGCTTAATGCCGCTGCTTTCAAAACTAAAGAAGCTGCCGGTGCGGCCGCAGCCTGCTTGAATGTCGTCGACAATTAATAACATGTCGTGTTTGCGACACAATTTTTGCAAACCCTGCAACCAGGAATCGGCCGCAACATTTAAACCGCCTTCACCTTGCACCACTTCAATAATCACAGCGGCGGGAATATCCACACCACTGGAAGGGTCAGACAATAATTTGTCCATCATTTTGAGGGTGTCGGCATCGCGACCGTGATAACCACAAAAGGGCATGCGCTCAATATTGTTCAGCGGCACACCCGCACCACCGCGATGATGTTGATTGCCCGTGGCAGCGACCGCGCCAAGCGAGACACCGTGGAAACCATTGGTAAACGCAATCACACCGCTGCGGCCTTTGACTTTGCGCGCAATTTTTAATGCCGCTTCAACTGCATTGGCGCCCGTCGGCCCGGTAAATTGCACGCGATATTCCAAACCGCGCGGCGCCAAAATAATATCGCGCAGACTGTGCAGAAATTTTGCTTTCGCCTGGGTGTGCATATCCAAGCCATGAGCGATACCGTCTTGCTCGATATAATCCATTAGTGCTTTTTTAAGCAGCGGATTATTGTGACCATAATTCAGCGAGCCGGCACCGGCGAGAAAATCGAGATAGGCTTTGCCCTGATCATCAAATAAATAGCTGCCGCGCGCATGGTGAAATACCACGGGAAAAGCGCGAGAGTAAGAGCGAACTTCCGATTCCATTTGTTGAAAAATTTTCATTGTCGTCATCCTCTTGGTGAATATGATTTGTGCTAATGGGAATAGCTAAATTTTGGATAGCAGTTTCCCGTGGCGATACAGAGGTATCACCATTCGGGTAGGGCTTGGCCCTGCAAGGTTTAACGGTTTATGGGTGATGTTCGCAGCGCGGGCAACGAGTTGCACCGCGCGCGTTGCCCATCATCAATCCAGCCAGCGCCGGTTGGAGCAGCGCAAACCTGCACGCAAATCGTCCAGGTGATAGGCCATGGATTTGTCGGGGCGGTTGGGCAACGGGGCAATTTGCAGCAAGTATTCGTCGTCGTGCTCGCCACCAAAATGGCGATCGCGATCAAACATCATACTTTTCACGGGGATGGCGCCGCAGTCGCGGGCAAAACTTTCAAACAGCGCCCAGGAGGCGTGATTATCGGGGGTGATACTGGTCGTAAGGCGCTGAGCTTTTTCGGTGCCCGGCTGATCCACCAACCACGTGAGCATGCGCTTGGCCAAGCCGGAACCACGCATTGCCTCGCTCACCACAACCTGCCACACAAAGAGTGTCTCGCTGTCATTCGGCGGGCAATAAGCCGAGATAAAACCGACCAACTGCCCGTTGAGCAGGGCGGCAACCGAGGTATCGGCAAAGTGCTGGCATTGCAGCAAATTACAGTAGACGGAGTTGGTATCTAGCGGTGGGCTGGCAGCAACCAGTTGGTTGAGAGCATAACCATCGGTTGGTAGAGGGTGGCGCAGCTCCAGGGTGTCCCATAAAAGATCGTTTCTGGCGTTCATAAAAACCTCCATAGTGCGTCTTTGATAGCGGCAATATTATTACAACACTAATCAATTGGAAGCCTTTTTAATAGATTAAAAGGCTTTAAGAAAGGATTAAAATTTAGTAAACATCGAATTAACAGCAAAAAATCGTTTTTATTGGCACTTAATCAAACTTTTTGCCTTAAAATATACTTAGTACACAAAGTATATTTTTGATAGTACAAAATTTATCAGCACAGGTCTAGTGATAATTTTGTGACATAACCTGGCCTTTGCACTGAGGATGACAAGAAGCACTCTCACAGGCATGCTGCTATCTCCGCCCCCTAACCCTTACTGACGACACCCTAAATGAACCAGATCGACCAGGTACTCACTTCGCTGCGCCGTGTAATTCGCGCCATCGACCTCCACTCGCGCCAACTGGTGAAAACCGCCAGTGTCACCGGCCCGCAACTGCGCCTGTTGCAGCTGATCCGCAGCCAGCAGGGCGGCACAGTAAAAGAGCTGGCGGACGCCATGAGCCTGAGCCAAGCCACAGTCACCAGCATTATGGATCGCCTGGAAAGCCGTGGCCTGATTGCGCGGGTGCGCTCGCTGACCGATAAACGCAAAATTCATCCGCAGCTTACCGACAGCGGCAATGCCCTGCTGGATACCGCCCCCACCCCGCTGCAAGACAGCTTTGTGCGCAAGTTTGACCAGCTGCACAGCTGGGAGCAGCACATGATTATCGCTTCGCTGCAGCGCGTGGCAGAAATGATGGATGCCGAAGCAATTGATGCCTCGCCCTTTTTGGACATAGGCTCGCTGGACAGGGTGGAAGTAGAGGAAGCGACAATCGCCCAACAGGGCCCACAAAATTGACGCCCCCAGGGGATAGTCACAAAAACATCACCAAATAGTCCAAATCCCGCCACAGCTCCGTAACAAAGCCCACCTAAGCTGCGCCCCTGACACAGTTAATTGCCCATATCGGGCATTTGCCAAGGGAGCGCACACCATGAGTTCAGTAAAAGCGATTCACCTGTCGCTGGCCTGCTTGATTGCAAGCGCCAGCTTCCCCGCCGCCGCCACGCTGTATTTTTCTGAATACATAGAAGGCAGCAGCAACAATAAAGCATTGGAAATCTACAACAGCAGCCCCAATGACATCGCCCTGAGCGGCCATAAAGTAGAGATGTATTTCAACGGCAGCAATAGCGCTGGCCTGACCATCAACCTCACCGGCAACATCCCCGCAAACGGCGTCTTTGTACTCGCCCATGGCAGCGCCAATGCAAGCATTCTTGCCCTTGCCAACCAAACCAACAGTTCCGGCTGGTTTAATGGTGACGATGCGATTGTGCTGAAAAATGGCAACACAATTTTGGATAGCATCGGACAAGTCGGCGTTGACCCCGGCAGCGAATGGGGCACTGGTTTTACCAGCACCGCCGACAACACTCTGCGCCGCAAAACCTCCATCACCGCTGGCGATGCAATCATCAATAACAGTTTTGACCCCGCGCTGGAGTGGGAAGGTTTCGCACAAGATACTTTTGATCACCTCGGCACCTATCAAGGCAGCAGCAATGGCGGTGGCAATAATGGCGGCGACAACGGCGGAACAACCGGCAGTTGCGGCGACGCTGCCACCTTGATCAGCACTGTTCAGGGCGCCGGCGCGAGCAGCCCGCTACTGGGTAACAGTGTCAGTATTGAAGCCATCGTGGTTGCGGATTTCCAAAATACCAATCAGCTCGGTGGATTTTTTGTGCAGGAAGAAGATGCCGACAGCGATGGCAATGCAGACACATCCGAAGGCATTTATATCGCCAGTACTACACCTGTTGCAGTGGGTGATCGGGTACGCGTATATGGGAAAGTCGCAGAGACTTTTCAATTAACCCAACTCAGCGAAACAACGGTAGCCGTGTGCGCGAGCAATCAAGCCCTGCCGACGCCAGTCACTCTTTCACTGCCGGTTACCTCACTGGATACCTTTGAAAAAATTGAAGGTATGTCCGTGGCTATTGCACAAACACTCACCGTAAACGAAACCTATCAATTAGGTCGCTTCGGTCAAGTGCTGCTCGCCAATGGCCGTTTGCAACAGCCCACCAATGTGGTTGAACCCGGCGCAGCGGCTAATGCATTACAAGCGCAAAATAATTTAAATAAGTTGATGATGGATGACGCCAGCAATCTACAAAATCCTGATCCGGTTATTTTCCCCGCACCCGGTTTGTCTGCACAGAACACACTGCGCAGCGGCGATACAGTGGCGAATCTGCAAGGTGTGATCACTTACGATTTTGGTGTGTATCGCATACTACCCACCGCCACACCCAATTTTTTACACACTAATGCCCGCCCACTCGCACCGGTAACAGATTCAGCGGCGAATTTAAAAATCGCCAGTTTTAACGTCTTAAACTTTTTCAACGGCAACGGCACTGGTGGCGGTTTCCCCACTGCACGCGGCGCCAACAACGCCACGGAATTTGCACGGCAGAAAGCCAAAATTGTCAGCGCACTGGTGGGTTTGAACGCAGATGTGATTGGCCTGATTGAAATTGAAAACGATGGTTACAGCAGCACCAGCGCAATTGCCGAATTAGCGTCAGCACTGAATACCGCCAACGGAATCAACACTTGGAAATATATCAATCCAGGCGTAAATAAAATCGGCACCGATGAAATTGCGGTCGGGTTTATTTATCGCAGCGACAAAGCTACTGCGATTGGCACAACCGCAATTTTGGATTCAAGCATTGACCCGCAATTTATCGACACCAAAAATCGCCCCGCGCTCGCGCAAAGTTTTCGCGCCAACAGCAACCGTGCAATTGCGACAGTTGTCGTCAATCATCTTAAATCCAAAGGTTCAGATTGTAATGACCTGGGCGATACAGACATCGGTGATAGTCAGGGCAACTGCAATATCACTCGCACCCAAGCCGCCACCGCTCTGGTGAATTGGCTGAGCACCAATCCAACCGGCGTTAATGATCCGGATTATTTAATCATTGGTGATTTAAATGCGTACGCCAAAGAAGATCCCATCACCCAGATTATCAATGCGGGTTATACCGACCTGATTCATAAATTCGGCGGCAGCAGTGCTTACTCTTATGTGTTCGATGGGCAAGCCGGTTATTTGGATCACAGCTTGGCAAGCAGTTCATTAACACCACAAGTGTTATTCACTGCTGACTGGCATATCAATGCCGACGAACCTATCAGCCTCGACTACAACACTAAATTTAAATCGCCCACACAAATTGCCAACTTGTATAGCGCCGACGCATATCGCTCATCCGATCATGATCCGTTAGTAGTTTCATTGAAATTAATTGTGGACCTCGATGGCGACGGCGATGTGGATAAAAACGATGTGCAACTCGTCACCAGCGCACGTGGGGTAACGCCAACTGCATTTGATCAACGCGATGTAAACGGCGACGGTGTCATCAATGCACTGGATGCACGCGCACTCACCTTGCAATGCACTCGCCCGGGTTGCGCCACTCATTAATTGACAAAGCCTCCCGTAAAGGGAGGCGCTTATTCTTAACCGGAGTTTTTTATGAAAAAAGTACTAGCACTTTTAGTTACCCTTGGCTTGGCATTGTCGCTGAATGCAAATGCCATCAATATCGAATTAACAACCGATAAAAATGCCTTAACCCTGGGCGATACGCTTGCAATCGACGTACGCATTAGCGGGCTGAACCATGGCAGCTCACCATCACTCGGCGCTTACGACCTCGACTTTAATTACGACCCGAACCTGTTTGCTATTCACAGCATCATGTGGGGCGACGCCATACAAGGTAATCAATTGGACTTAATGAACTACGGCAGCTTTCAGGACAGCAACTCTGGCAACGGATGGTTAAATTTATTTGAATTATCTTTCGATAGCGTAGCAGATTTGAATTTACTGCAAGCAGGAGAGTTTATTTTATTCAGTGTACTGCTACACACCATCACCAATGGCAGCGGTATTTTTTCATTGACCGCCAACTCAGTGAGCGATGCCTATGGCGAGGAATTATTTATTGCACCCATTAACAATTTATCCGTGGTGGTCAACAGCGTTTCCGTACCGGAGCCATCCAGCGTGTTATTGCTACTGGGAATGATTGCATTTATCGCACTGCGCAACAAACTAGCGCAATCGCAGAAGTAAATACACAACAAAAAAGCCCAGGTCTGAGTTGCTACCTGGGCTTTTTAATGCGCGACACTATAGGATTAACGCGTTAGAAAATCTGATGCTGGCGAACATGCCGCCAGGTTTTTCCCTCATCAAGGGACTCATAAAAGTCGCCAGAGACCCCACCGCAGTACAACATGATCCTGTCAGATACCTCTGGAACCATATCAGTGCAATACTTGCCGGGATACTCGGCAGCAAGTTTCATCCAACTCTGTCCACCGTCAGATGTTATCGCCAAATAGGGTGTGCGCTCCCCCACCAACGTTGGACGCACCGACGCAAAACCTTTGAGTGGCGAGACAAATACCGGAGTGGAAATAAAATCGAAACCACTGGTGCGACGCATAGTTTTACCGTTGATCTTACAGCTCTTGACGCTCGCCTTAACGCCAGGGCAATTAGTCACCGATGTTTTTATATCTATCCATTGTTTTGATTCGGCATCATAACGATGGTAAGCATCCTTTCCTGTCCATGACCAAAAGCCCGCCACATCAACACCCAAACTGACATTGCCGGCAGGAATAATCCGGTCGATGTTGTTGGCAACGGCAGTGGTATAGGTCAGTTGCTGGTTGGCGGTGATGCTAAACAGTTTTTGATCGACAGTATCAAAGATATCAAATTGATTATCAAAACCTGCCCGTTGCACACCAATGCGAACATAGTCGGCACCGAGGAAATTCTCCAAACGCACATTCTTCACACGCGATTTACTTTTGCTATTAGTAGCCTGCACCTCACCAGTGGCTAACACCTGCCCATTGGCATCTCGCCAACCCTGATTGGCAATATAGGAAAGTTGTTTTGTCCAATTCACCTTTGCCAGCGCCGGATTGCCGCGCCAGACTGTCACCGCCTCATTTTGAATGCTGTATACCATAGCGTCATCGGATGATAGCCACTGCACAGCGCCAATCTCGGTATCTACACTTAGCGATAAATCCTGCCACTGCCCCGCTCGGGCTTTATAAAAGAGAGCCCCCTGTTCACCACCGACTAACAAATCACCTCTGGCATTTTGGGCGATGGTATTCAAGTCTGAATTCGTCTCCAACATTTCCTGATTCCAGTCACCTGTTGGTGTACGTTCCAATATTGAGCCCAATTTCCCCAATAAAAAGAGGGAGCCGCTCGCACTTAAATAACGTTTGGAAAATAACGTTGGGTTTTGCGCAAGTGCAACGTAGTTGGAAAAACGTTCGGTGTCCGAACCATCATCAACCCAAGTCTGTACCGCTGCAGTGTCGTATTTTAAAAAAGGACGATAGGTCTGAATAAACATACGGTTATCTGTTTGCGGAATACGAATTAAACGATCGGAATATTTATCGCCGTCTACTTTGCGATAGTAAATAAAAGTCCCCAGATCAGTGATTTTTCCCGGTACCACATTGAACACGCCCAGATCAACGCCACCTGATCCCCAAAGCGAATAAAAAGACTCTCCAATTACATAAAACGCTCGCACACTATCAACGGAGTATTCACCCGCAGGAACAGCAGAAATAAATAGCGAACTACTGCCACTGACTTCAGGCAAGGAGGTCAGACGCGGCGACTTGTTGGCAGCCGACTCATTGAGGCCTTTAGGCGTGATAGTAAATTGATTAAACGGTAATAGTGAACCACCAGCATTGATCACCCGAGCAACCACTATGCCGTCCGTTGTGAGTGGTGTTTGGCTGGTCACAGGCGGCATCATATTTACCGCTGAAGGTACGCAGGCCGTTAATAATAATGCTGCAAAGGCCAATGGCAGCACGAAAAACACCTTGCAAAACTGTGAATACTTGGACATAAAGACTCCCGTCATTTCGATGACAGCGCGTGTTATTAAATTTCCCAGACCTAACCCAATTAGTTGTTGGGCGCAGCACAATAGCCAACTTGGGTTAGCTAAGCAATCATGAGCATTTATGTTATTCAATACCGATAAAACTAAATTACCCCCTAAGCAAAAGCATTCCCGCACCACAAGTGTTTGGTTGTTTATCTGCCTCTTGGGAATGAGCCATTTGCTCCCGCCCACGACTCAAGCATCGGACCAAATAGAGATTTCTGCCCCAGCAAAAGGGCATGGATTTTTATTAATGAATTTGGACATCAAAGCCTCGGCCGCCATCATGACGCTGAAACAAATCGGCAGATCAAGCAAGGCTTTCGATATCAAACTGACCCCTACTCATGGCCGCTGGTTGCTGCGCCCACTGCCGCAGGGCGAATATCAAATCACCCAAATTAATGTTCCCTATTTTGATTTACCTCACGCCATGGATACCGCAAAAAATCCGCGCTGGCGCATTCGTATTCAAGCTAATCAAATAAACTATGCAGGGCGAATGGAAATAGAACGCGAACGTACCGAGCGCCAAGTCAGTGTTCGAAAACTCAATCGCGTTGCCACTGACCTGCCGCTTATTCAGCGAGAGCTGAGTTCAAGCCTCGCACTCTATCCTTTGGTCGCCGGAAATACCCTGCGCGATGATTTCGCCGAGGAGCACATACTCACCACAGAACCCGCACTGACAGGAGCGAGTGATGACTAAACAAGTAACTCTCGGATTGCATTTTTTTTATATAGTTGCGCTACTAATCTTTACCAACATATCCGCACACGCCGCAGTGGGTGTTGAAGCATTTTTCAAAACACCACAAATAAACTCAATGGCACTTAGACCGGATGGTAAAGCGGTATTAATTCTTAATGACCACGACCAAGGCCAGCAACTCACGCTCAGAGAGCTAGCCAGAACTGAAGAAAAACTCCTCTTTTCTCCCTCAATCTACGGAGGTGCCGATGCAAAAATTGGCAGCATGGGCTGGCTGGACAACCGCTACGTGGCTATCCAATTTATTCAGCCCAAAGCAGGCATTGCCGACCTTATCGATTCCAAAATTTCCCGCCGCCTGTTAATTCTGGACACACAGGTCCCGCTGGGTGCAGCCACACAAATTTTAAGTGTGAAAACACCCGGTTGGTTAGTGGGCACACAATCCAATACCAGCGGGGAATTGCTCTACGCACAGAGCGGACCGCAATCACGCGTTTATCGCATCAGGATTGATTTACTTCAACCGGATAAAGCACCACTGAGTAAATCCAATAAAATCGACGGTGGCCAGTTCGTTGCCAGCAACCAATTAATACAAGTTGACGGTTATGCCACGCGCTGGCTCCGCAACAACCAAGGCGAATTCAGTGCGGTATTGCACTTTACTCAAAGGGATACCTTGACCCTGAGCCAATTGCAACCGGACGCCAAAGTAACCGCTATTTTTTCCTGGAACTTATATAAACCTGAAAAAACTGACAGGCAAGATGCAGCGCAAAACTTAACGCGTTTTTTGCCTTTGGCGTTAGGGCCAAATACGGGCGAATTTTATTGTCTTGACCGCGATGAAGCTGAATCAAAATCGCTGTACTTGGTGAATTACGCTGCAAAAACTTATCGTTTAGTTTATGAAACAAACGCGTTCAAAATTGTTGATTTAACATTCTCACCAGACGGAAAGTTAATCGGCGTTCAAACACTTAATAATGAACGCATTGTGATGGAGCCAATTAGCGGTGAAGCCTCATCGCCACAACAAGACAACGGATTACGCTTAACTCTCGACGCCAGCGCCGACTCGCGGCAGCTATTAATTTATGAAGAAGCCCATAACCAGCCAGGTCAATTTTTACTGGAAACAAAAGCACCGATCACAAGAAAGTTAATCGGTGAAAAATACCCCTGGCTTTCAGGAAAATTAAGTAATCAGCAAATTGAAGCCGTAGTCAACGTGGAGGGACTGCAGATTCCCTACTTGTTAAACCTACCATCAACGATCCAAAAAGCACCGTTAATAGTTATGCCGCATGGCGGCCCCTTTGGTGTTTTTGATAGCCCCTATTACGATCAACTCACTCAGCTATTTGTTAGCCAGGGCTATGCTGTGCTGCGCGTGAATTTTCGCGGCTCAGGTGGACGCAGCCAGCAGTTGCGGGAAGCGGGGCAGAAGCAATGGGGGAAGTTGATGCTAACAGATATTCACACTGCGACTCTGGCTGCACTCGCCCGCAATGAGATCGACAATACGCGTGTGTGCTTGTTCGGCATTAGTTACGGCGGCTATGCGGCATCTATGCTGCTAATAAAGCATCCGGAAACCTATAGGTGCGGAGTTGCAATCGCCGGTGTTTACGATGTGAACCTGCATTTGCAATCGTCACACTTTTCGGAAAAAGAACACCAGTGGTTTAAGGAAAATGTGGGTGACTACCAGACAGAGTACGACTCACTAAAACAAATATCGCCGGTATTTAATGCAGCAAAATTGCAGAAACCACTACTGCTGATCCACGGGACAAAAGATGAGATAGTAGATCTGGAGCATAGCTCACGCTTCAAATTGGCGCTCGACCAAGCCGATAAATCTACGAAGTTAATTGCGGTAGAAGGCCTGGGCCACAGTTTCAACTCGACTGCTGACGCAATAAAAGTATTAACGCCAAGCCTGACGTTTTTGAAAGAAAATCTGTAGTGCACAGCGCCCGCATTAAGGGGCGCCTAAGCACAACTAGCCGACAACCAGATTATCGCGATGAATCAATTCGTTATCATCGCGATAACCTAAAACATCCGCGATTTGGCTGCTGGGTTTACCGATAATTTTACGCGCTTCATCGGCGTGGTAATTAATTAATCCGCGCGCGATTTCTTTGCCGTTTAAATCTTCGCAAATCACCATATCACCACGGGTGAAATCACCGCGCACTTCTTTGACGCCCACTGGCAAAATACTTTTACCTTTCTCGCGCACCATGCGCACTGCACCGTCGTCCAGAATAATGGTGCCGCGGGTTTGCAACTGGCCGGAGATCCAGCGTTTGCGTGCGGCTTGTGGCTGTTGTTCGGCCCACAAAAAAGTGCCTAGGTTTTCACCGTCCGCAATACGCAGCAATGCATTTTCAATGCGCCCTCCCACAATTACTGTGTCGGCACCGGAGCGCGCAGCAACTCGTGCGGCGCGCACTTTGGTAATCATGCCGCCGCGCCCCAAGGCACCACCAGTACCCCCAGCCATTTGCTCCAGGCGATTATCATCAGCGGCGATTTCACTCAGCAGTTGCGCATCGGGATTGGAGCGCGGGTCGCTGTCGTACATGCCTTTTTGGTCGGTGAGAATGACCAACAAATCCGCCTCAATTAAATTGGCCACCAGCGCACCGAGGGTGTCGTTATCGCCAAAGCGAATTTCGTCGGTAACCACTGTGTCGTTTTCGTTAATCACCGGCACCACATTTAACCCCACCAGGGTTTTTAAGGTGGAGCGCGCATTTAAATAGCGCTGGCGAGAGGATAAATCGTCGTGGTCGAGCAGCACTTGTGCGGTGAGCAAACCGTAGCGCTGGAATTCCACTTCATAAGTTTGAATCAAACTCATTTGACCAACAGCGGCCGCCGCTTGCAGCTGATGAATTTCAGTCGGGCGCGCAGCCCAACCTAAACGGCGCATGCCAGCGGCAACGGCGCCGGATGAGACCAATACCAGTTCAATGCCGCGCAGACGCAGCTCAGCCATTTGTTTGACCCAACCGGCAATGGCCTCAGCATCAAGACCTTTACCATCATTGGTAAGGAGAGCGCTGCCGATTTTTACTACCCAGCGCTTAGCTTGGGGAATGATGTTTCTTTTGCTCATGAAGAGATGCGCTCAAGAATAATTGTTAAATTTTTATGCAAACACCGGGCGCATAATGCAACACGCCCGGAACGAGACCCGGGCGTGAGATTACACTATTTTTTTTCGCTGACTAATCGCAAAATCAACGCGCATTTAATTAGTGACCAACGTAAATAACTTCTACGTCGTAATCATCTTCATTGAAGTTATCATCCTCCACATCGCCGCGTGCACGACGCGCTTCGCGCTCGATTTCGCGCAGCTCTTCAATGCGATCACGCGCTTCCTGCGCCATCTGATTTTGCAATTGCTCTTCGCGCTCGCGCGCTTCCGGATTGGTTTTTTCCTCTTCCCAGACTGCTTCAAGGTTATCCATGAGTTTGCCAATCAATGGCACTGTGCCTTCGCGATTGAGCGCCGAAATACGATAGACCGGGCCAGTCCAGTTCAATTGATCAACCACCGCCTGGCAGCGCGCCTCCACCTCATCGGGCGGAAGCAAATCGATTTTGTTGAGCAACAACCAGCGCTCGCGGGTGGCGAGGGTCGGACTGAACTTGGCCAGCTCCTCGGCGATGATACGTACATTGTCAGCGGGATTGGATTCATCCACCGGCGCCATATCCACCATGTGCATCAGGTAGCGGCAGCGGGTTAAATGTTTGAGGAAACGTACCCCCAAACCAGCACCTTCGGCGGCACCCTCGATCACACCGGGAATATCGGCGATCACAAAACTGCGGTGCTGCTGCACTTTTACCACCCCGAGATTGGGTACGAGTGTGGTGAAGGGATAATCCGCCACTTTGGGCTTGGCGGAACTGACCGCGCGGATAAAGCTGGATTTACCGGCATTGGGCAAGCCGAGCATGCCTACATCAGCCAATACTTTTAATTCAAGTTTCAGGTTGCGCATTTCGCCTTCCGTACCGGGCGATGTTTTGCGCGGTGTGCGGTTGGTACTGGTTTTAAAGCGGGTATTACCCAAACCGTGGAAACCACCCTGCGCCACTTTTAATTTCTGACCGTGTTCGGTCAAATCGCCAAAAACCTCTTCGGTATCGGTATCAATTACCGTGGTGCCTACGGGCACGGGCAGAAACAGATCGGCACCTTTGGCACCGGTACAATCTTTACTGCCGCCTTTCTGGCCATTTTCGGCGCGATACTTGGGCACAAAACGATAATCGATGAGGGTGTTCAGGTTTTCATCAGCCACCAGATAAACACTGCCGCCATCGCCGCCATCGCCGCCGTCCGGGCCGCCTTTGGAAATAAATTTTTCCCGGCGGAAGCTCATGAAACCGTTGCCACCATTACCGGCTTCGACATGAATAGGGGCTTCATCAACAAATTTCACAAATCACTCCACAGGAATAAAAATAAATACAATAAAATCATTAACGCAAATCGTCAGAACTGGATAGCAACCCTGCATATCGTCCTGAATATAAAAAAGCCCCATCGTGAACGATAGGGCTTTTTTATTGTTCTTCATTTGCCCACTGCAAGCAGTAAGCTTGGCTAGTTTTTTAGCGCAATATTAAGCAGCAGGAATGATGCTTACGTATTGACGGCCAAAAGCGCCTTTAATTTCGAACTTAACAGTACCGTCCACTTTCGCGAACAGAGTGTGGTCTTTACCCAGACCTACGTTTACACCAGCGTGAAACTTGGTGCCACGTTGACGAACAATAATGCTGCCGCCAGAAATCAACTCGCCGCCGTAAGCTTTAACACCAAGGCGTTTCGCTTCTGAATCGCGACCGTTACGAGAACTACCAACCCCTTTCTTGTGAGCCATTTTATAGCCTCCTCAATTAACCTTTGATAGCAGTGATTTTCACTTCGGTGAACCACTGACGATGACCTTGACGCTTCATGTGGTGCTTACGACGACGGAATTTGATGATCTTCACTTTGTCGGCACGGCCATGAGCAACTACTTCAGCAGTAACGGTTGCGCCTTCAACAACAGGAGCGCCAATTTTGACGTCTGCGCCGTTAGCAACCAGATACACTTTGTTGAATTCAACAACGCCGCCAGTAGCGAAATCGATTTTTTCGAGTTTGAGGGTTTCACCCACAACTACGCGATGTTGCTTACCACCGCTTTCAAATATTGCGTATGCACTCATTTACTTTGCTCCATACTTTTATCCAGACGAATCTGGACTTGGACGACACGAAGTAGCTTGGCGATATGCCTGGGCATTTGGGACTAGCGTCGTATACCGGTTTTCAGGGGCGGCGATTGTATGCCAAGCCGCCAGATTATCGCAAGCTAAAAAACCATCGCCATCGCAGTTTTTGCCTATTTAATGATCTGCAGAGCACTCAACCACAACTCCAGCGCTTGCGGCCAACTGGAGACAGTACCCTGCCCTTGAATCATGCCCACACCGTGGATAGTGGAGTTGTAGACATGCAGCTCCGACTGTTTACTGTATTTCTGCACCTCAGCAAAAAACATCAGGCTGTTACCGACAGGCACCGCTTGATCGCCCACACCATGCAGCATAAACACGGGCGGAACCCCTGCTTTGACTTGCTTCTGCAGTGAGTTATCACTCACTAATTGCGGCTCGGGATGGTCGCCCAACAATGCCTTGCGCGAGCCAGCGTGAGCATCAGAGCCCTCCAGGGTAATTACCGGATAACCGAGAATGGCAAAATCCGGGCGCGCACTAATGTCAGCCAGTGGATCAGTGTTGTCGCCCGCAAAGTCAAAACGGGTAGCGACACTGGCAGCTAAATGACCACCGGCGGAAAATCCTATCACCCCCACTTTAGCGGGATCTATCCCCCACTCCGCAGCATGCTGGCGCACCTGACGCACCGCACGCAAACCATCAAGCAAAGGCGCGGGAAAGCCGTGCTCCTGCATACGGTACTTGACCACAAACGCTGCCACACCGCGCGCGGCAAACCATTTGGCGATGTCGTGCCCCTCGTGGTTAATTGCCAAACGAACGTAGCCACCGCCAGGGAAGATCACAATCGCGGCGCCATTGGCCTTGCTCGCCTCCGGCCAATAGGGCGTCATGGAGGCGTTATCCACACTATAAACGCGCTGATCCTTTACATGTTCGCGGTCGGGACTGACCAAAGGCTTTTCATTCCACAAATAAAAAGCACCCACAGGGCGCGGGGTAGAGGGTTGTTCGGCAAACACTTGCGTAGTTACTCCAATACAAAACAAACAGCAGACAAACAGGAAAACGCGATTAATAACAGCCATAGGTAGATCTCGTCAGGGACGCCGGTTAATGATTATTGTGTTGACCGGTTTGACTATTGCCGAGCGACGGAAAACTGCCTGTTACTGGCGCCCCGCCTTTATCAATAAAATCGCCCGGTACATTGCCGGGCGAACTGATAATAACAGCTGCAATGGAAATTTCAGCAGTGCTTAGTGCAGATGGGTTTCGTCGTCGCCCCACCAGTGGTGCAACTGCCAATCCACGCGCGTTGGGTCAGCGGCGCGCAGTAGCCAATCACTGGTGATCAGCTCCCACTCATAAAGCCCAAGCTTCAAATCCGACCAGATGCTGTGTGCGTCTTCGCGAATATAAGCCTTGGCTAAATCCACCTCTTCACCCACCATCTGCTCGGCGGTAAGCTCGAGCTTGACCAGATCGTCAACCTCCTGTTTAAGCGCGCCCAGAGCCCCCGTTTCCTCGGGGCTGAAGGGCAAATCGAGCTGACTGACATGGTAGGGGTTGTCGGCAGCTTTATTGGTTGGATTATTCGTTGGCTTCATGGCAAATAACTCCCGCTAGCGCTTCAAGATATTTATACCCACATAGGCAGTACAGCCTCTATAATCACCGCCTTTCTCAACATTGAGTGCAAAACTCCACCTTCAGTATAGGCCTTAGATTCCAATGCAAGAGCGCCCCATGCAAGAACAATACACTCCCGCCGAAGTTGAAGCCCAAGCCCAGCAGTACTGGGAAGAACACCAAAGCTTCAAGGTTATTGAGGATCGCAGCAAAGAAAAGTTCTATTGCCTGGCGATGTTTCCCTACCCGAGCGGCAAGCTACACATGGGGCACGTGCGCAATTACACCATTACCGATGTGATCGCCCGCTACCAGCGCATGCAAGGCAAAAACGTATTGCATCCAATGGGTTGGGACGCCTTTGGCCTGCCCGCTGAAAATGCCGCGCTGCAGCGCCAGACCGCACCGGCAGCCTGGACATATTCCAATACCGACCATATGCGCAGCCAGTTAAAGCAACTCGGCTTTGGCTTTGATTGGTCGCGCGAACTGACCACCTGTAAGCCCGAATACTACAAATGGGAACAGTGGTTCTTTACCCGCTTGTACGAAAAAGGTCTGGTGTACAAGCGCATGGCAACGGTGAACTGGGACCCGGTTGACCACACTGTACTCGCGAACGAACAGGTGATCGACGGCCGCGGCTGGCGCTCAGGCGCATTGGTTGAGCGCAAAGAAATCCCGCAGTGGTTTATCAAAATCACCGCCTACGCTGAAGAATTATTAGCCGATCTGGACAAACTGCCCAACTGGCCCGAGCAAGTCAAAACCATGCAGCGCAACTGGATCGGCAAAAGTCGCGGTCTGGATATGCATTTTGATCTCGCTGCACCTGTTGGCGAATTTACCGGTTTTGATATCTACACCACCCGCCCCGATACCATTATGGGCGTGACCTATGTGAGCCTCGCCGCCGAGCATCCAATTGCCAAATTGTTAGCAGAGACTAATCCAGCGCTCGCGCAATTTATCGCTGAATGCAAAGTGCAATCCGTCGCGGAAGCCGATATGGCGACCATGGAAAAACGCGGGATCGATACCGGCGTTAAAGCGCTACACCCAATCACCGGTGAGCCGGTTTCAGTGTGGATCGCCAACTATGTATTGATGGATTACGGCTCAGGCGCGGTAATGGCCGTACCCGCGCACGACCAGCGCGATTATGAATTTGCGAAGAAATACAACCTGCCAATCTCTCCAGTGATTGCGCCGCAGAATGGCGAAGCCATCGACCTGAGCAAAGCCGCCTTCACTGAAAAAGGTGTATTGGTGAATTCAGGCGAGTACGACGGTTTGGATTTCAACGCCGCCTTTGATGCCATCGCCAGCACTCTGGAAATGGCCAACAAAGGTCAGGTAAAAACCAACTATCGCCTGCGCGACTGGGGTGTATCGCGTCAGCGTTACTGGGGCGCGCCTATCCCCATGTTCAATTTGCCCGACGGCGGCGAGATTCCGGTACCCGCACACAAACTTCCCGTGTTGCTGCCGGAAGATGTAGTGATGAATGGCGTTCACTCGCCGATCAAAGCCGATCCTGAATGGCGCAAAGCTGAGCTGGATGGCCAAGCGGTTGAGCGCGAAACCGATACCTTCGATACCTTTATGGAATCCAGCTGGTACTACGCACGCTACACCTGCCCCAATTTTGAAGGCGGCATGCTCGACAAAGCCGCCGCCGATTACTGGCTGCCGGTGGACCAATATGTCGGCGGCATCGAACACGCCATTCTCCACCTGCTCTACTCGCGCTTCTTCCACAAGTTGATGCGCGACGAAGGTCTGGTGAGCTGCGATGAACCCTTCGAGCGCTTGCTCTGCCAGGGCATGGTGTTGAAAGACGGCACCAAGATGAGTAAATCCAAGGGCAATACCGTTGACCCGGAAGAGCTGATCAACCAATACGGCGCCGATACCGTCCGCCTCTTCTCCATGTTTGCCGCACCACCAGAGCAAAGCATGGAATGGAGCGATTCAGGCGTGGAAGGTGCAAACCGTTTCTTGCGTCGTTTGTGGAAAGCCGTTGAAGGCCATATCAATGCGGGTACACCGGGCAAATTAATCGTTGCTGATTTACCGCAAGCACAGAAAGATTTGCGCCGCAAAACCCACGAGACCATCCAAAAAGTCAGCGATGACTACGGCCGCCGCCAAACCTTTAACACCGCGATAGCCGCAACCATGGAATTGCTCAACGAGACCAGCAAACTCGCCGACCGCGCTAATCCACTTGGACTCGCCGTTGAACGCGAAGCGCTGGAAGCGGCGATTTTGTTGCTCGCCCCCATAGTGCCGCACATCAGCCATTCACTCTGGCAAGCGCTCGGTCACCAGAGCATTCCACTCAATGAAAAGTGGCCGACCCTTGATGAAAGCGCATTGACCCGCTCAACCGTGGAAGTCGTTATTCAAGTGAATGGGAAACTGCGCGGCAAATTAGATGCAGCCATCGACTCACCCAAAGAACAATTGGAAGCGCTGGCGCTTGCACAGGAAAACGTACAAAAATTCCTGGAAGGCATTACCGTGCGCAAAGTCATTGTGGTCCCCAATAAACTTGTGAATATCGTTGCCAATTAAAACCCCTCCCTTTTACAAGGGAGAACTACATGAGAGTGTTATGAAAAAAATCATCGTCAGTTTATTAGTGCTCACCCTCACCGCTTGTGGCTGGCATTTACGCGGCTCTACAGCCGGCGGCGATAAGCTGGCGATGACAACCCCGCTGGATTTAGTAATCGACGCCGAGGATAACCACTCGCCCTTGATGGACGCCCTGCGACAATCACTGAATAGCTTCAACATCAATGAAGTTAACAGTGCTACCGCCAACTCCCTGACCCTGACCTTGGGAGCAGAGATAATGGATAAACGCACCGCAGGTGTGGGTAGTGATGCATTGACCAGCGCCTATGAAATTATTCTCAGCATGGATTATGTCGTTAGCAATACCGAAGGCGTCATCACTCCACTGAATACCCGTGCGCGTATTTCACGCACTTACAACTACGATGTGAACAATGCCAACAGTGCCGCACAAGAAGAAAAATTGGTGCTGCAGGAAATGCGCAGTGAATTAGCACAAACTATTTTGCGTCGCACCAAAACCCTGTCGGTCAAAACATTGCCCGTCAAAGCGCCCGCTGCTGACGCTAACTGATATGCCCAAACTGCGCCCTGAACAACTGTCCGCCGCACTGGGCAAACAACTGGGCGCTATTTATTTGGTGTCCGGCGACGAACCGCTGCTAATTCAGGAATGCTGCGATCAAATCCGCGCCGCCGCGCGTAAAAATGGTTTTAGCGAGCGCGAGCTGTACCACATAGATACCAGCTTTGATTGGGGGCAATTACTCGCCGCCGCAAACAGCCTGTCACTCTTTGCCGAGAAAAAAATTATTGAAGTACGCATGCCCTCCGGCAAGCCAGGCGATAAAGGCGGCAAGGTTTTACAAGAGTACGCCCAGTCACCCGCCCCTGATAATTTGCTCTTAATCGTCACCGAAAAACTCGATGGCGCCACGCAAAAAAGCAAATGGTTCAAGGCCATTGAAGATGCAGGACAACACATTCAAGTCTGGCCAGTAACACCCGCTCAGTTGCCGCGCTGGATTGGTGTGCGCCTGCAGCAATCCGGTTTACATGCCGATAGCGACGCCATAGATTTGCTCGCCTCGCGTATTGAAGGCAACTTGCTCGCCGCCGCGCAGGAAATTGAAAAATTAAAGCTGCTCGCGACCGATAATCGCATCAGTTATGAACTGATGGCCTCCGTAGTCGCTGATAGCGCGCGCTACGATGTTTTTGGCCTTACCGACAAAGCCCTGCACGGCGATGCCCGCGCTGCCGTGCGCACCCTGCAAGGTTTAAAAACCGAAGGTACCGAACCCATCAATGTGCTCTGGGCAGTGACCCGCGAAATTCGCGCCTTGATTCAAATCTCGCAAGCGGTTGCCCAAGGTAAACATTTTGAGTGGGCCGCCAAACAGGCGGGGGTATGGGATAAACGCCAGCCACTTATTCAAGCCGCACTGCGCCGCCTAAAGCCTGCACAATTACAGCAATTGCTGCGCAAAGCCAATGGCATCGACAAAGCCGTCAAAGGTATGCGCAATGCCGACCCATGGGATGAATTATTAGATTTAATTTTAAATATCGCTGGGGTGCAAAGTTTGAATATGCACAATGAGCGACTAAGCTTGAAAAGTTAAATACTACTGGCAGTGCGAATTCAAAAATTAATGACACGATTCGCAAAAACAGTATCAATAAGTATTAATAATAAAATGCGCCACAAGCGCGATTTTCAAAAAACACACAGCCTGCGTTACCTATGCCTTATCGCCCAGATGGCGATAATGGTTATTTTTAACTTTACTGCAGGAATTTTTGCCATGTATTTGTACTCCCGCTCTATTATTCGCGCAGCTTCGGTTATTGCCTTAAGCGCCCTCTGCCACATGAGCTATGCGCAGACTGCACAAGTCTCCGCTGGCACGACGCCCACTAAACGCTCCACTGAATACTCATGGATGTCCGTTGCCACCTGGGATCGTATGCACGCCGAAGATGTATTGGTCGCCGAACACGATCAGGTAGATGTTTTGTTTGTAGGTGATTCAATTACCGCCGGATGGGATTGGCAAATTTGGGAGAAAAATTTCAAGCCCCTTAACGCAGCCAATTTTGGTATTGGTGGCGACGGCACCGCTAATTTACTGTGGCGCCTGCAGCACGGCACTATAGGTCAGTTACAACCCAAATTAATTGTGCTGTTAATTGGCGTAAATAATTTCGGCCTTTATAACGAAACACCGGAGCAAGCCGCCGCCGGTGTCACTGCAGTTGTCAAGCAACTCCAATTAGCCTGGCCCCACAGCAAAATCTTATTAAACGCCGTACTGCCCTTTGAAGAAAAAGCCGACTCACCCAAGCGCGCCATGGTCACAAAACTTAATTCTATTATTGCCAAGCTCGGCGATGAAAAATATATTTTCTTTAAAAATTATGGCGCAGCGTTACTGCAAAAAGATGGCAGTATTTCACCTGAAATCATGGCAGATTTTCTGCACCCAACACCCAAGGGTTATCAAATCTGGGCCGACGCCATGTTGCCGGACATCAAACAACTGCTGCAATAAATTTGTAGTGTCTACTTAAAATAGTACCTATTAAGAAAGTGCCTGCCCAAGAGCAGGCACTAGTTCACTTCCACAAACACCAGAGCATTAGCCTCACACAGGTAACAATATGAAATATGCTTATTTTATATTTTGTTCGCTGACTGCACTTGCACTCAACGGCTGCACCCCAGTAACACCACAGGAACCCACCGTAATTAGTATGCAAGCTACCCAAGCACCGCTCAGCATTATGGGGCGCACCCACAGCACTGGCGATTACGCCTATGAATTTGGTTTTCCTGGCGTGAGTTTTCGCACCGAGGTAATAGGCAAGACACTCACCGCCGAACTGCAAAGTTCCGGTGGCAATTCCTGGATTGATGTTATTGTTGATGACAATCACATCACGCAAGTGAAACTGGAACAACAATTACAAACGATTGAATTATTTAATTTTGCCGACTCAGGACGACACTCAGTAGAAATTATTCATCGCTCGGAAAACTGGCACGGTAGCGTGACACTGAAAAAACTCACCTTAACCGAGGGGAAATTTTTACCCGCACCCGCACTGCCACAACGAAAACTATTAGTTATGGGCGACTCAGTGACCTGCGGCGAAGCAATTGATCGCGTAAAGGGCGAAGAGAAAAACACACGCTGGTGGAATGCGCGCGAATCCTACGGCATGCTCACCGCGAAAGCACTCAATGCACAGGTACAATTAGTGTGTTGGGGCGGGCGCGGCTTGGTGCGCAGCTGGAACGGAAAAACCGATGATAAAAATCTGGCCGAATTTTATGAGTTTACTGTTGGCGATCATAACCCCGCATTGAAATGGGATCACCGGAGCTATCAACCGGATTTAATTTTAATTGCGATAGGAACTAACGACTTCAGCCCGGGCATTCCCGCACGCGAAGACTACGTAACAGCCTATGTACAATTGATTAATAAACTTTTGCACAATCACCCGCAAGCGCACATTGCCCTGACTGATGGCGCAATCTTAAACGGCGAAAAAAAGGCGGCACTGATTGATTATTTACGCGAGACCATTTCACGGGTCAACAATACTCGCGTGCATCAACTGATTTCCAATCACTACCCGGGTGACGCACAGGATGCGCACCCCACCAAAGATCAACACACTGCAATGGCGAAAGATTTAACACCGCAACTTAAAGCCCTGATGCATTGGTAAAAAAAATTTTATATATCACACAAAAAGGCATCTTCGGATGCCTTTTTGCTTTCTGCAAATCGGTGGCGCATAAAAAAACATTGACACCTTATGGTCACAAAGAACATTTGCGTGCTATGTTGATGTAATGCAGATATACAAGTCTGCGTGGTCAGCACAAAACCAATAACAATAAAAGAAATTCAATAGTTCTGTTTTGAAAATTGTCTGTACAAACAATTCAACACTCACACTAACGTGCTACCCGTGTAACTGTTCTTGCGACAGTTATGCATCCAGGAGTTTTAAATGATAAAAAATATTTCACTAATCGTTTTTCTATCGGCATCATTGGTCGCGTGTGGCGGCAGCGACGACAAAAAAACTGACAGCAGTTCATCAGCTATAAGTTCAAGCACACCGGCTGTGTCCAGTGCTGCGACATCATCGGAAGCAACATCCGCTTCCGTTGTGGCTTTATCATCCGCCTCTCCCTCATCAGAGGCTGCCATGTCAGTGCCAGCATCATCACAAGCCGCAACATCAGACATGAGTTCATCGTCAGATATTTCTTCTGCAAGCAGCTCAATCATTGTAGTAACCAGCGCATCCAGTGTTGAAAGCAGTGTAGTAACATTGAGTTCTTCGGTAAGCAGTACAGTAGAGTCCAGTTCATCACTGAGTAGCGCAATAGCCTCCAGCACATCCAGCACTGATGTGTCGTCCAGCAGCGCAATCTCATCATCCAGTGTTGCATCGTCACAAGCGGGCAACAGCTACACCTTCACCAGTGTTGATGGTTGGTCAGTCAACGGGGGCGGCAGCCCTAATCAGCTGCAATTGGAACTCAATGCCGCAACGGGTTCTGGTATTAACATGGTTCCCATTGATTGGGCGGATAACGCTGCAACCAACTACAAATACGAAGCGCGCTACACCTTGCCAAGCCCAGTAAATATCGCCGTAGGTAGCAAAATCAGTTACACAGTTACTATTCCCCAGTCTTACATCACTGACGCAACAGCAGTACTGCAAATTAATTGGGGGATTGCGGGCGGGACCTACAAATACGGTGGTAGCGGTGGCGGTTATAGAACACTGTCGGCGGCAGGTGGCGTGAGCGCAGATGCTGATTTTGTGATTACTGAAACCGTGACTAGCGGAAATGAACTGGCAGGAACTACAACCCTGGGACTTCAGCTTTCTGTAGCACCCACCAACACCGCCATTAAAGATAAGATTTTAATTAAACGTATCACCATTGAATAATGGCGAATCCCTAAACGATAAAACAATACAGTAATAAAACAATAAAAAAGGGGCGCGAATTTCGCGCCCCTTTTTTGTGTAACCCTGCCTGCAAACCAATGGTGGTGAGAACTATTTACCGGGCCCAAAAGGTTTTAACAGCAGGATTAATTTTGGCAACAGTGTGAGCGAGCCAATCACAGCCATCAACATCGCAAACGCCGTTAGCAATCCAAAATAAATTGACGGGATAAATTCCGACAACATCAAAATGGAAAAGCCCACAATAATTGTCACCGAGGTGTAATACATTGCACGTCCAATTGAAGCATGGGAGCGGTGTATAGCTTCGACGTAATTTTGGTCATGGGCAAACTCCACGCGGAAACGATAGAAATATTGAATCGCCTGATCCACACCCACACCCACCACTATCGCCGCAATAGTAGTAGTCATCATATCCAGAGGAATTCCCACTAACCCCATTGCCCCTAAAACAGTGCCCGCCGCAATCATATTGGGCAGTATTGCAATCAATGCGATTTTGAATGAGCGGAACAACACCATCATCATTAACATGATGGCAACAAATACCACTCCGATGGTGGAAATTTGTGAGGCAAACAAACTCTGCAGCATGTTGTTATAAAGCACCAACATGCCGGTGAAATTCACTTGCTCCGGCTTAAAGCCGGCGTCGGTGGTGGCGTACTCACGAATACGCTCTACCAACTCCGCGCGCTTTAAATCCGGTGTAGTTTCAATCACGCGCAGAGTGATACGCGTCTGCTGGGCTTCATCCGCCAGATAGGGCTTGATCAGGAAACCTTTAATATCGTCCGACAACATATTGCGCAACACATTTAATTCAAAGTCATTAAGTTTGCCTTTGTTTATGTCGTGCGCCAGTTGGTACACAGTCGCAAGTGATTGCACCTTGCCCACTTCAGGTAGTGATTCCAAATAGTTGTGCAATTTTCTAATTTGATCCAAGCCCGCCACGCTGAACCAATAACTGGGAGGGGCGTTGGAGGTTGTGCCGCTATCGGCAAAGGCATCTTCATCCCCCATCCCGGCAAACGGATCTTCCTCATCAAATACTTCCGCTGCAGCAGCATCACTTGGAATTTCCGCAAACGGATCTTCTTCATCAGCGGTTTCTGACTCAACAATATCAAGCGTGTTTTTCTCGGCGTCGAGAATAATATCTAGCGTCACAGTGCCGCCCAGTTGACGATCGATTACACTCAAGCCCTGATGAATTTCGCTGTCGCTTTTGAAGTAATCGACGAAACGATTTTCCACTTCGAGTTTGCTGATGCCCCATATGCTCAAGAATACGGCGAGCATCGCTACCAGCAACACCTTGCCACCATGAAATTCCGCTAACTTGGAAAAACGCACCGTGAGCGCCGCCGAATTATCGCCGCGATCTTTAGGCTCACCTTTGGGGAGCATCATCAAACCGGCGGGCAGGACGACAAACACCAATATAAAACCCACCACCAAACCTATAGTCATCATCCAGCCAAAATCGATTACCGGGCGAATACCACTCATCACCAATGACATAAACGCGACTATGGTAGTGAGCGCGGAATAGAGGCATGGTATCGCCATGTCGCGCATGGTTTGCAGTACTAAATCCGCCTGCTCCAGATCTGGATCTATGGCATGTAATTCGCGATAGCGCACCACCACATAAATGGTGAAGGCAAACACCATGATTAATAACAGTGCAACAAAGTTGGATGAAATTACCGTGAGCCGCCAGTCAATCCAACTGAGCCAGCCGAGCATGAGCGTGACCGACATCAAGCAGGTGGTGAGCGGCAGAATGACAAAGCGCCATTGGCGAAATAAAAATGCCAGCATAAACACAATAAACAGCAATAGTGCCGCACCAAATACCACCAGATCACTCTTAATGTAAGCGATCATATCGGAGGTAATCATGGTGACACCGCCAAGGAAAATTTGTGCGCGATCCTGATATTTCTCCACAATACCGCGCACAATTTCGACACGCGCCGCATCCTGTGCCGCGGTTGCGGTGCGATAGGCAAGAAATTCCGCCGCCACTTTTTCCAGCTCGTGAGCCTCTGCCGGGGTCAGCCCTGCCGTTTTCGCTTTCAGCCGCAACGCGTCGCGATGCCTTGCCATTTCAATGTACTGATTGTTTACTTTGAGATTGAGCAGAATCGCCGAGGTAGTGCCGTCGGGGCTGAGCAACATATCGCGATAGATAGGGCTGGTTAAAAATTCCTGTTTCACCATGGCGCGATCTACACCCGGTGTGAGCAAGGTACGGGTGGATTCCTTTTGCTCGGCCAGTGAGCGCATGGGACTGTAGAGTAGCGGTACGTCGATCATTGAGATAACACTCGCGACCCCATCAACATTGGCCAATTCGTCGCGCAATTGCTTGAGGGTGTCAATCGACTCGTCGGAAAAAATATCCGCCTTGGGGGTATAGGTCAGCACCAGAAAATCGCCGCTCTGGTAACGCTTGGATATTTCACGCAAATAATCGATAGAGGTGTCATTCTCCAGCGTGAGCGAGTCGGCCGACGCATCCAGTTTGAAATTGGTCAACCCAAAGGCGGCCACTATGGTCAGAATCACCAAACCGGTGAATACATGATAGGGGCGATTGATAACCACTGCGCGATACACCCGGTTGAGTGTCCAGTAAAAGCGTAACAATGTGTGCATGAAATAATCCGGTGGAGTTGAGTCCTTCAGAGGGTGTGGCCAATGCTGTAGCCACGGGCGGCGCCATTATGCCAGCCGCCCCTGGCTAAAACAGTAAAAAGGCCATCAAGCCGCTTTTGGTGGTGGAGGTTTATTACAAAAGTCAGTCATTTTTTATGGCCGTCGCTATGCCCCAGGGAGCGATCCGGACAGAGTAGATCGCGCACCCGTTGCTTTAGTTCCTTGGCCTCGGGAAATCCGCCATCGCGCACCCTGTCCCACACCAACTCATTGTTGAGCCAGACATGAAAAATCCCGCCAGTGCCCGGGTGTAATGCCACTTCGTCCAGCTCGCCGTCAAAGGTACTGAGTAGTTCCTGCGCAAGCCAGGCGGAGCGCAACATCCAACGACACATGTTGCAGTAGTGGATTACTACCCGATTAGTCGCCGCAGGAATCGATGGCGCAGGCGCAGATGGCACAGCGATGTCGGTCATAAGTTTGCCCTTTAGGTATTGAGTTAATAGAATTCGATGGTAATGTCATTCAGATCAGTAAAACGGCGCCCGAATAAACAATACCTTCACACTTACCCATCAAAAAGATGAATAAGGCGACAAAACGGAACCTTCGATGCTCAAACTCCATTTCAAGGACAATCGCCAGCCCCCGATATGGGTCGTCGAGAAATTATTTTCCATCGGCAGCGCGAGCGACAACCATCTAGCCATAGATGACCCCGAGGTGGCCAAACACCACGCCAAGATTCTGCAGGAAAACAACAAACACATCCTCAAAGATAACAACAGCCAAAGCGGCTGCTTTGTAAACGGTCAGCGCATTACCCAGCGCGAAATTTTACCCGGCGATATTATCAAACTTGGCCACTGCGAGATTATTGTGCTCGACCCCCGCAGCCTTGCCGATCGCCCCAAAGATGCCTATGCACTGCCCTGGCGCCTGGTATCCGATAGCAGCTGGCTGGCTGGCAAACAATTTATCCTGCTGCCCGAGCGCAGCATGGTGATTGGGCGCGGCAACCAATGCGATATCGTTGTCCCCGGCACGCACCTCTCCCGTCGCCACACCGAGATCAGCATTGAAGGCAATCACCTGCGCATCAAGGATCTCGGCTCCGCCAACGGCACCTTCCTCAATGAATTGCGCATCGACAACGCCACCGCCAACAATGGCGACCGCCTGCGTCTGGATGTTTATACCTTTCGCATAGTGGCACCAGATCTGGATGACACCAAAACGCGCATGCGCAAACCTCTGGATGAGATCAGTAAACCGATTGAGCGCAAACTGCCCAGCAGCGAACCCAAGCGCTGGAAAACCCGCCCCACCTCACCCGGCAACCGCATTGAGCCTATTCGCCGCAAAGGCCAACGGCAGGCCTGGCTGGCACTCGCCGCCGCAGGCATAGTGGCGGCGGCTATCGTGGTTTTTTTGTTGTGGTAGAATCCGCGGCCGCTTAGGTAAAGTACCGGCCAGACTTTTGATCCCGGCACCAGAACCACGTTTAGATTCACTAGTCTTTTATCAACACATAACCAACACGTCAGGAACCCGCCATGAGTTTTGAACTTGTCCCTGCAGGCAAAAGCCTGCCCGATGACTTTAACGTAGTTATCGAAATCCCCATGAATTCCGGCATTAAGTACGAGATCGACAAAGACAGCAACTCGCTGTTTGTTGACCGTTTGGTTAGCACCGCCATGTACTACCCCTGTAACTACGGCTACATTCCTCACACCCTATGTGGCGATGGCGACGCCGCTGACGTACTCGTAGTATTCCCACAACCGGTACAAGCAGGCTCCGTGATTCGCTGCCGCCCACTGGGTGTACTGAAGATGACCGACGAAGCCGGTGAAGATGCAAAAATCGTTGCCGTACCCCACGACAAACTCACCACGCTGTACAGCAATGTCAAAACCTTGCAAGACCTGCCTGAAATTACCCTGAAGCAAATCGAACACTTCTTTGAACACTACAAAGATCTGGAAAAAGGCAAGTGGGTAAAAGTGGCTGGCTGGGGCGATGTAGAAGAAGCGCGCGCCGAGATTTTAAAAGCCGCAGAAATCTATAAAGCAGGCAAATAAGGGCACGCCTTTATGTCATGCCTGTGAACACAAGCATCCATAGAAAGTACCTATAAAAAATCTTCCCAAGAAGAATGCAACACCCAAGTAGTATCAACCGCTTGATCAGGTGAGAGAGATCGCCGGGGCCGCCCCAAGCAGCGGCCCCGGTTTCAAAAGCAGTTAAAAAACCAATATGGCAGAACTACTGCCATCGCACGGAAGCGCATCAGAATAAAAGCCAATCAACCATCATAAGAAGATTCTGAGCAGCACAACAATCACGAGGTTTTGAGACTATGCAACAATCCACCCACAGGCTATCGCTCCGCGAGAAAATTGGTTACTCGATGGGCGATGCAGCGGCGAACTTTGTTTGGCGCAGCGGTTTTTTTATCCCGGTGTTTTACACCGACACTTTCGGCCTTGCCGCCGCACACGCCACGATTTTGATTCTGCTGGTGCGTTTATCGGACGGTATTACCGATATCATGATGGGCTCCATCGCCGATCGCACCAATACCAAACAAGGTAAATTTCGCCCGTGGATTTTATGGTCCACACCTTTCCTTGCGCTGTTTCTCGCACTGATTTTTACCACCCCCGATTTCAGTTATACCGGCAAAGTGATTTACGCCTTTGTCATTTATTTCTGCTTAACACTCGCCTACACCGCCAATAATGTGCCCTACGGTGCACTCATGGGGGTAATGACCGATAGCGTAAAAGAACGGGCCAGCCTCTCCAGCTTCCGTTTCATTGGCGCCTTCGCAGGCGGTTTGCTCGTAATGAGCACCCTGCCCTTTTTGGTGGAACGCCTGGGCGACGGCAGCGAAGCACAGGGCTACCAGCGCACCATGCTGATTTTCGCCGCACTGCTGATTGTGTTCCTACTTATTACCTACAAAACCACCAAAGAACGTATTAAACCGCCCGTGCAGTTAAACAAACCCTTCTGGGAAGAAATGAAGGATTTATTTTGTAACCTGCCGGTGATTTTAATTCCGGTCTTCGGCATCAGCGTCTTTATTATCAGCCTCGCGATGGAAAACTGGACTGCAGTGCATAAAACGATTGCTGCCATAGTCATGCTTGGCAGCTTTGCTTACACCATGCAGCTGCGTAAAACCTTGATTAATCGACCCAGCGAAACCCTCACCAACACCCAAAAAGATATGGCGGATCTGCTCACCAACAAGCCGTGGCTCATCCTCCTCGCTGTGGGCATTATGTTTGGCTTGTTCACCGTAGTGCGCCCCAGTGCGGCCAGCTATTACTTCAAATACTTCCTCAATCGCCCGGATCTAATTGGCTACTATTTTGCCATCACTCTGGTGGCCTCCCTGGCAGCAGCGGTGGCCACGGGTTGGCTCTCCCGTCATTTTAATAAACGCACCCTGATGATTGCCGCCTTTACCCTGGGCGCGCTATTTAACGGCGCGATTTATTTTATTAACCCACAACAAATTACCGCGATGATGATTTTGGCCACCATCGGCGAATTTTTTGCGGGCATGATGCCAGTATTATTTTTCAGCATGCTGGGCGACACAGTGGATTATTCCGAATGGAAAAATGGCCGTCGCGCCACCGGCCTGATCTATTCCGCCGGCACCTTTATCAACAAAACCGGCCATGGGTTTGCAGGCGCCATGGTGCTGATTGTGCTCACACTCTACGGCTATCAAGCAACAAACCCGGAGGCTATTACCGGCTCTATCCAAGGCATGATTTTATTAATGAGCGCCATTCCTGCCGCCATCGGTGTGCTCGGCACCATTTTTGTACTCTGGTATCCGCTGGATGATAAAACCATGAAAGGTATCGAAAGTGATCTTATTACCCGCCGCGAGGCCAATGCCGGGTAAAACTAGCGCGAGATGAACTTGCTGCAAGGCAAAAAACTTGCCTAAGAAAAGCCCCGCTCTAATCAGCGGGGCTTTTTTTGGAGAAGATTTTTATTCCACCGGATTTCGATTAGACAAAGAGAGCAGTTAATGCGGAGCGTGTTGATCAAACCCGGCGGAGTAACGGGCAATCCATTCCAACGCAGCCTCTTCGCTCGTTAAGTTGCGCCCCTTAAGCGCCAAACGCTGACGGTAATCCTCAATCTGGCAGACCTGCTCAACCATGCGCGTGCGAAAAAATTCATCGTCGCTGGTAAACCTGACACCCACTTCATAACTGTCGGGCGCCTGCTCACGCCGCCACACAATCACACCACTGCCATGGTAATCGGGGTTGGTTATTGGAATATCAAACTCTACTCGCGTACCCACTTTCACGGGCTTATCGGTAATAAAACACAGCCCGCCGGCGCTGAGATTGCGCACCCGCACGCGGGCATCATCATCGCCACCGGCGCAAACTTGAATGGGAATGGAGGTAGGGTGCCGAATAAATGTGCGCATAGAAACTCACCACTTTTGAACAGGAGTTCTTAAAGTGTAATGCAGCAACTCCAGGCGTTAGGACGAGATTTTCATCAAAACCCCAGTGCTTTAGAACTAAAAAAACTGTGCTAGGAATGACGCAAAAAAACGGATGCTCGCTGATAAACAAAACGACGCCACAGCCATTCCAGTGGCCCGCTATAAAAGTAACGCAACCACAACACCGCAAATACACACTGCAATATCCACACGCTGAATATCACCAGCAGCAGTTGCGACAGCGCTAACTGGCCGTACCATCCAAGGCCATAACCGTAAAAAATGCTGGTGAAAATGAGCGTCTGCATAATGTAAATAGTCAGCGCCATGCGCCCCACCGCCATCAACACCGCACGACAAACAGGCCACACCAAGGTTCGGGCCCAACGGGCAATCAACAGCGCATAGGCTATAGCCAATACACCGCTGGCAAACATTTGTAACTCCATGCCCAGCGTCAAGGCATACTGGGAGGTAAAACCACTGGCGCGATTAGCCAACAGCGTCAATAACATTAGCAGCGCGCCCAACAACAAAGTTACCACCAGCAAACGCGATGAATTAGCAGGCGCTTGCGCCGAGAAATAACCGCGCCGCGCAAGTACCACTCCCACCAACATCATCGAACAGGGAAACCAACCGCCAAATACTGCGATGAGCTGCATACTCAAGGCATCAGCAAATCGACGCGACGCTTGCTGCCACCAACCTTGTTGGTAATGCGCCACCTCTTCCGCAAGCGCCGCCTCATCAAACATGTAACTCAACTCTTGCCAAACATCGGCAGGCAACCAAAACATGCCACCATAAAGCAACGCCTGAATCGCAAACAGAATGAGCGCGGTGAACATTAATTTTCTGTCACCCCAATATCGCCAACGCCACACCACAAAGCTAAATAGCGCGTAAGTCACCAACACGTCACCATCCCACAACAAATAACCGTGTGCAGCGCCGAAGACCAGCAGCGAAATGCTTCGACGCCACTGCAAATTATTGAGTTCAGAATCGGTGAGTGCCTGCTTATCGGCAGCAAAAAGCCAGAGGCTCGCACCAAAGGCCAGACTCAACAGGGCGATAAATTTTGTATCGGCAAAAAAATAAATGAGGTACCAACACCACTGCTCAAAGTTGCTGTAGTGCTGCATTAACGACGCATCAAGGCGCACCACTTCCGGCAGTGCGAAAGAATAAATATTAACGAGCAAAATGCCCAAGACTGCAATGCCGCGCAACAAATCCAGTGTAGGCACCCGCACTTGCACGGGGCAGGCTATAGGTGCATCGGGTAATTGCGCTGCAGCATTGGCAGTTCCAGATTCATGAATAGACACAACATCCTCCTGTTATTCCCGCCATCCGGGCGGATTCCATTAACAGCACGAATCAGTTGCTGCTTTCACTCGCATCAATTGCCGTGCCGCGCAATTTAGACTGCAGGCCTTTTAAAAAATTACGCAGTACTTGGGACTGGCACTCACGATAATTGTTGTGGCCGGGCTTGCGGAAAAACGCACTTAATTCATGCTTGCTCAAAGGAAAGCCGGCAACCTCCAGGGTTTCCAGGATTTGCTCGTCTTTATAATCCAGTGCGATTTTTAGTTTGCGGAAAATAATATTGTTATTTAATTTTTTTTCTGGCTCAGGCTGTACACCCTCGCGCTGGCCACGCTTTTTGTTAATCAAGCCATTTAAAAAAATCGCCAGATGCACATCGTGCAGCGCTTTAAATTCCGGTTTGTCGTCGCTCTTTAACCAATCACTCACCAGCTCGCGCGATGCATTGAATCCACCAGAGGCAAATAACGCCATCATTTGGGAATCACTGAAATCAAAAATAAAACGCAGGCGACGGAGAATATCGTTGTTGGTCATGGCATTAACCTGAAAGTTGAACGCACAAAACGACACAAAAAAACAAAACATAATAAAAAGCCCGAAGCTCTTGCGAACTTCGGGCTCTTAAATATGGTGCCCAGACCCGGAATCGAACCAGGGACACGAGGATTTTCAATCCACTGCTCTACCAACTGAGCTATCTGGGCGTGTCGCTTGCGCTGTGCTGCAAGAGGCGCACATTAAACCCGCTCGGGCGAATTGAGTCAATAGTCATTATTAAAAATAATTTGCTTTTGGCCTGTGGTGATTATTTTTCAATCAGCCCTGTAGCGCAGGGCGTTTTGCTGCTCACTGAACTCCATATTTGATGTCGTGCAATCACCAAAATTGGGGACGATTAGCTGGTCCTGCCAAGAAAATTCCCAAGAGCCACACAACAGCGCTCCCGACGATCATCAGGCAAAAAATGAACACTATTTGCGCATAACACTTATTACAGGAAACAAACTAGTGCACACCGGTGCAGCCAAATGGTCAGGATTTACAATTTCCTGCCCATTTGGTCAGTAAATTAAAGGGTTGACGTAGAACGGGAACAGAATTTGCTGTACTACAAGTAACAACAGGTAAGTACGAGTAACTTTGAATGATTGCAGCCTTTCTGCAGTGGAGCCCGCTATGCAAACCTTTATTGAAAACATGCCTAAGGCCGAACTACATGTGCACCTTGAAGGAACGCTGGAGCCAGAGCTAAGTTTTGCGCTGGCGCGTAAAAACAACATTGAGCTGGGTTATGAAACACCGGAAGAATTAATTGCCGCCTATGATTTTTATGACCTGCCATCCTTTTTAAATATTTACTATGGGGCGATGAAAGTACTGCAGGATGAAGCGGATTTTTATCAACTCACCTGGAGTTACCTAAGCAAGGCTTACAGCCAGAATACGATATACGCCGAATTATTTTTTGACCCGCAAGCCCATACCAGCCGCGGCGTGGATTTTGGGGTAGTGATTCGCGGCATTCGCGCTGCGCAGGAAGATGCCGAGGCAAAACTTGGTGTTAAAAGCCAACTTATTATGTGCTTTCTGCGCGATATGAGCGCCGAGTCAGCGATGGAACACTTGCTCATGGCCGAACCCTATCGGGCATGGCTAGTGGGAGTGGGTTTGGATTCCGACGAAAAAAATAATCCCCCAATCAAGTTTGCCGAAGTCTTCAAAAAAGCGCGGGAGATGGGGTTGAAGCTCACCATGCACTGCGATGTAAACCAGCAAAACACATTGCTGCATATTGGCCAATGTTTGGATGAAATCCAAGTTGATCGTATCGACCACGGGGTTAATTCACTGGAGAGTGAAGCGCTGTGTGAGGCAATCAAAGCGCGCGGATTGGGTTTAACGGTATGCCCGGTCTCCAACCGTTTTGTGGTGCAATCGCTAACTTCTCGCGAAATTCGTCGCATGCTGGATAAGGGTATGCTTGCCACCATTAATTCCGATGACCCGGCCTATTTTCGTGCTTACTTAAATGAAAATTTAATTGAGTTACAGCGTGAAGGCAATTTCAGTGACGATGAGATTGCAACGCTGGTAGGAAATGCGTTTCGCGTAGCCTGGCTGCCAAAAGCAGAAAAAGATGCCTATCTCAGCCGGTTAAACAATTATCTGCACAACGCGACTTGTACGAGCTAATTTTTTTAAACTTTTATATTGTTTTACTTTTTTGTTGTTTTTTCATGCTGTTCTCCTCCGTAGTAGTAGCTTGCCCGCTTTCGCGGGCTTTTTTATGACTATTTTTCCATACAGGTTTTTTATGTTTTCTCTTAATTACCCTCGCCCATTTATTGCCAAGTATTTGTTGATTAGTGCAGCTTTATTGGCAGTGAATAGCCACGCAAAAGCACCAACCGATACCCATATCAAAAGCAAAACGAGTTATCAACAAGCGGTAGCGCAATTGGGTTATCGCGAATTAGCAGAGACGTTTAGCCGTAGCAAAGCCTTGGCCATTAGCACGCTAGCCGATGAAGAAAAACTGTCACTGCAAGAATTACAAGCCGCAGCTACACTGGAATTAATCGGCGCGCCCATAGCAGAGGGCGAGCAGGCGCTGCAGGATTTTGTAGCGCAATATCCACGCACAGATTCGGCTTATCTCGGCCAATTAAATGAGCCATCACTTTATCAACGTGTTGCTATCAATTGGCATAATAGTACGGCTGTTGAACCATCCGCTTTTGCACTGGAATTGCGTCAACTAATCGCACAGGGTATTGCAACCGGCTATAACCTGGTCACCACTCCCTGGCCATTCTTTGCGCCTGAGCGCCATGTTATTTATGGGCACAGCGATATACAACACGCACAACAATTACTCGCACTGCTTGCCAGTGAAGGATTGCAAGCGCGGGTTGGCCTCTCGCGCAAAACTTCCGCATTTCTCTATCGCGATGACTGGGGCACGCTGAGCCAATCGCTCATTGATGTCGGCAATAACCGTCGTTTGGTTGAAGCGAGCGAATACGATTTGCATTTTGAATTTCCCACTGCCGCCGATAAAACCCGTTTTGTCGCCGCCATTGATCGCTATGCAAAAAAAGAAAGCGCTGAACAAACGGGTTTAATTCTAGGTGCGTGGTGGCAACCGTTTTATCGCAGCCGAACTGCTGCCGAAGGTTTTTCTAGCGCCACGCAAATCGCGGTGAGCAACGGCAGTGAAACCGCACTGTTGTTAGCGCTACCGGAACAAGCACCGGCATTGGTTAAAGCGATTCAACAACTCAATCCCTCCTGGTCGATAGCACCCGAGGCGATTTGGGTAAACCAGGCCTTTCACCGCTATTTGCGTGGCGGATACAAATAACTCGCCGCCATCATTTGCGACAAACGCTTATTTATTTTTTACCTGTCCAGTTGGTCAGTAATTTGCATTCCTAAAAACTATCTGTGCGCGGAAACAGCCAAACAGTGCGCGCAGTTATTTTTGGATGCTTATTTATTGAGGTTATTTATGTTTGATTTACCAAGGCGAGTATTAAATTTATCAGCGCGAGTTTTTTTAATTTTCGCCACTCTTGCTTGTGCAACCAGCGTCAGTGCAGCAACCACAGTGAAAACTAGCGCAATTCCCGTAAAAGTAGTTGTGGTAAGCATGTTTGAACACGGAGAAGTAAGCGGCGATGAAGCTGGTGAATATCAATTGTGGATCGAACGCCAAAAGCTCGATAAAAAATTCGCTTTTCCGCTCGGCGCCTACGACTTGCACATGAATGAGGCAGGCGTGCTCGCCATTTGCACCGGTGGGGGCGTCACTAATGCCACCGCATCAATTATGGCGCTGGGCACCGACCCACGTTTTGATTTATCTAAAGCCTATTGGGTGATTGCCGGTATCGGCGGTGGTGATCCACTGGACGTATCGCTTGGCACCGGCGTGTGGGCCAAACACGTTGTTGATGGTGATTTACTCTATGAAATTGATGGCCGTGAAATTCCCAAAGACTGGGAATACGGTTTAATTCCACTGGGCGCCAAAGAACCTAATCAAGAAGCGACGGGCTGGACAGTCGATACCATTGTGTACCACCTGAATCCAACACTCGTGGACTGGGCTTATCAACTCACTAAAAATTTCCCCCTTGCCGATACGCCGGCAATGAAAAAATTTCGCGCGCAATACAACGGCTTCCCCAATGCGCTGCGCTCACCGTTTGTCACCATTGGCGACACGATTGGTTCAAGCACTTACTGGCACGGCGAACTATTAAATAATTGGGCGAATGATTGGATGCATTTACATGCCGGTAAAGACAGTAATTTTATGACCACCAATATGGAAGATAACGGCAGCCTCACGGCGCTGCACCGTTTAGCCAAAGCAAAATTGGTGGATACCAATCGCGTATTAGTATTGCGTACGGTGAGTAACTTCAGCTTTCCACCACCGGGAAAAACTGCTGCCTGGAGCACCACCGCGCCCTATCCGGACAAAGGCCTACCCGCCATTGAAGCCGCTTATGGTTTAGGCAACCATGTCGTGCAAGAACTACTTAGCGGCTGGGATAAATATGAGCACACCACCCCTTCTGTAAAATAATTTTTCTTACCGCTGCACTCGCGCGGCGAGTGCAGCCTTGCGTTTACGGATTTATGATGATGAAAAAATATTTACTTGCGATATTTTTATATTGCACCAGCATGAATGGCCACAGCAAATCAATCATCTTTGATAACGATATGGCGATTGATGATTGGGCCGCGCTATTGTTTCTACTGCATCACCCTAAAGCCGATGTTATTGCTGTGACTATTTCCGCAAGCGGTGAATCGCGCTGCAAACCCGGCCTTGATAACACCAATGCGCTAATCGATTTGTCGGGCAAAGTCAGCAAAACTATTCCCGTTGCCTGTGGCGATGATTACCCACTCGATGGTTATTTTGTATTTCCGGAAGACTGGCGCAAAGATTCCGATACCCTCTCCGGTGTGCCAATTAAACCCAGCGCGCGCACTGCCAGTGACCAACACGCCGCAGCAATAATTCACACCGCACTCGCTGGCGCAAAAGAATCCGTAACACTTATCGCCACCGGCCCACTAACTAATATTGCGCAATGGCTGGAGCGCTACCCGCAGGACAAAAACAAAATAGATCAGCTGGTAATTATGGGCGGCACGGTGGATGCGCCCGGCAATATTATTGTGCCGCTATTTACCAAAGGGCATCCGAATACCACAGCCGAGTGGAATATATTTATCGACCCACTCGCCGCTGATAAAGTTTTTGCAGCGGGCTTGCCGATTGTTTTGGTCGGTTTGGACATCACTAATTCCGTACGCGTAACCACTCAAGTCGCCGCCGATTTTAAGCAGGCAGTAACCACGGATTCTGCAAAATTTTGGGATGCAGTGCTGGATAAAAACGATTGGTTTATTGCAAGCAATGAATATTATTTTTGGGATACCTTGGCAGTGATGATCGCCATGGAACCGGAGCTATGCCAAGGTGATGAGCAATCGCTGCGGGTGGATTACCAAACCACCACCAAACCTTGGTTACAAACTACGGATAACAGTATGCCAGATACGCGCTGGGACGGAAAAAAACGTAATCATCTTGAGGCTAAAACAGCAGGGACTTTAGTGAAGGATAAAAACTATCCGGCAATTAAGGTGTGCCGCAAAACCGAGCCTGCGCGTATTTTTAAGGAGTTTCGCGCTACCCTGAACCAATAAGCCCATAAGTTGACGCAAACCTGGGGGGAAATAATAACAAGTCCAATTTGTTATTAGCCGTCATAGAGTCTGAAGCGTATATTAGGTGGGTTATTTTTTTGGAGACCTCACCATGAACCGCCGCTTGGAAGACGACCCCAGTGTTTACAAAACCCTGCTGGAATCCACCAAAGCCATTCCCTGGAAAATCGACTGGAACAGCCTGACGTTTTCATATATTGGCCCACAAATAGAAGCGCTGCTCGGTTGGGAGCCGGATACTTGGGTGACAGTGCAAGACTGGGCGGCGCGTATGCACGAGGAGGATCGCGAACGTGTGGTCAACTTTTGTGTGAGCCAATCACAAGCGGGAGTGGACCATGAAGCGGACTACCGCGCCCTTACCAAGGACGGCCGTTATGTGTGGATTCGCGATGTGGTGCATGTAGTGCGTAACCCGGAGGGTGAAGTGGAAGCGCTGATTGGTTTTATGTTTGATATCAGCGAGCGCAAACAAACCGAACAAAAACTGATTGACCTGCAAAAAGAATTGGAAAAATTATCCTTTAAAGATGGCCTTACCGGCGTAGCCAACCGGCGCATGTTTGACTCAGTAATGGAAGTGGAATGGCTCAATGCCAAACGCAATCGTCAACCACTGTCGTTAATCATGATTGATATAGATTATTTCAAACAATACAACGATCACTACGGCCATTTGCAGGGCGATGACTGCTTGAAACGCGTAAGCCAGGTATTGAGCGAATCGGCTACCCGCGCTAAAGATTTTGTCGCACGTTTTGGCGGCGAAGAATTTGTATTGGTATTGCCTGAGAGCAATGAAGAGGCCGCCGCCGCAGTGGCAGAGCGCTGTCGCAAAGCGATTTTTAAATTGCAAATCGCCCACGAAAAATCTGACATCAGTCAGTTGCTGAGCATTAGCCTTGGTGTGGGTACTGTTACACCCGGGCCAAATGATCAGCTGCTTGAATTTATTAATTGCGTGGATCAACGCCTTTATCTTGCCAAACAAAATGGTCGCAATTGCATAGTCACACACAACAATTAATAACAACTAAAAATCCGTTACTCTTTAAAGCGCCCCACATCGGTTGCACGTGCAATAGTGTCGGCAATCTCACTGCCCTTGCCTTGCAGAATTTCCTGCGGGGTTAGGCCGCATAATTCGTGCGGGAACACCAACCAACGGTCGGTGGCATGTACGTAAAAATCCGGTTTTAAATCCGTCACGTTACGCGAAGGTTTATACCAGGGGCACGCCACCTTAATCACATTGGGCGTATTGCGCCGGGACTTGCGTTTTATCTCATCAATAATCGCTTTGATGGAACGCCCGGAATCAAATACGTCGTCCACAATTAATAATTCCTGATCCGCATCCACATTTTTTACAATGTAATCCAAACCATGCACGCGAATATCTTTACTTTGCTTGTCGATACCGTAATAGGACGAAGTGCGAATCGCGATGTGATCGGTAGGTACGCCAACACACTCCAAATATTCCTGTACCGCAATACCCACCGGTGAGCCACCGCGCCATACACCGACAATAAAATGCGGGCGAAAACCGCGCTGATAAATTTGCTCACCCAGTTTAAATGAATCCAGCAAGAGTTCATTGGCGGTAATAAAATGTTTATCCATTATTTTTACCTCTAACAGTTATCCAATATTTTTTATTCACAGCACTTTCATGGAGATAGATTTTATTGCGCAAGTTTCTGTAGTGTATTGCCAAGCGCCTCAATTGCCAGCGCAACATCTTCCACTGTAACTGATTCATCCGGGTGATGACTAACACCGCCTTTGCAGCGCACAAAGTACATGGCCACATCGCAGATATCGGCCATCGCCATGGCATCGTGACCGGCGCCGCTCATTAACTTATAGGGGTTTAAATTCATATCGCACAACACTGACGCTTGCAATGCTTGTATCCAATCCGCACAGACTACGGCTGGCGCATTGTGAATTTCGTTCCAGCTGGCAGCGAGGTTTCTGTTGATACAAATCATATCCAATTCATGCTGGATTTTTGCAAATGCCTGATCGCGTAATTGATCATCACCCGAGCGAATATCGATAGTAAATTTTGCATGACCGGGAATCACATTCACCGCGCCGGGGCCACATTCTATTTTTCCAACAGTAGCGACCACATTAAATTCGTTGGCGATATTTTCCACCAGCACTACGCCCAGTGCCGCACCGACCAGTGCATCTTTTCGCATGGGCATGGGCACTGTTCCGGCGTGTCCGGCATAGCCTTCGATTTCGATCGCGAAGCGACGTGCGCCAGCGATGGCGCTAACAATTCCAAGCGCGAGGTTTTCATCTTCCAATACCGGGCCTTGTTCGATATGGACTTCAAGGTAGGCGAGCAAGTCGTCGGGGTTGCGTGCGGCGCTGTGAATATTGTCCGGTTCCAAACCAAAATCGATAAAGGCTTGTTTTAAGCTGATTCCATTGCGATCTTTTAATTCCCACCAATCGGGGTTCCAGGTGCCCGCAACGGCGCGGCTGCCTAATAATGTGCTGCCAAAACGTGTGCCTTCTTCATCGCCAAAACCAATAATGTCGATGGCATAGGGCAATGTAATATCGCTTTGATAAAGTTGTTCGACTACGGCAATGGCAATTAACACCCCGAGAATACCGTCGTAAGCACCAGCGTTGGGGATTGAATCCAAATGCGAGGCGAGCACCAGTGTTTTTGCGCAGGAATTTTTTGCATCATAACGGCCACAGATATTTCCTGCGGCATCAACCCAGGTTTCCATTCCCGCTTCTTGCATCCATTGCGCAACTAATTCATTGCAACGTTTGTGTTCTGGCGTGAGATAAAAACGGCTGATGTTTTCCGGGTTCGAGCTGATGGCGGCGAGTTGATCGCACCAGTGCATGACTTTGTTGGCTAGTGCTTCGGTGCTAATTTCGTTCAAGGTGTTTTTCTCAATCGGGATTGTGGCGCTGCGACTGGTTTTATGCACTCGGAGACTCGCCGTAAACCCTTCCCTGGGGGCTAGTCGTCGCCATCCATGGCTCCGGCGGTCTCCGAGCACATAACACCACCCTTGCTTAAAGTTGAACTTCTTTTTTCTTAATGAAATTTGTTTGCATAGCTTTTTAGCTGATCGATAAACTCTTGTTTTTCAGTATCGCCAATAAAACTCGACGTGAAACTATTGTGTGCGAGCAACAACGCCTGCTTGCGTGTTAACGGAAACGCGTCGGCCAATGCAAAATAATTGTCGTTGAGGTAACCACCAAAATAGGTGGGATCGTCGGAATTAATCATTACGCGCAGGCCAGCGTCCATTAGTGAGAATAAATTATGCTCAGCCATTTTTTCGTAAACGCATAAACGCACATTGGAGAGTGGGCATACGGTAAGTGGGATTTGGGTTTCGCGTAGGTATTCCATGAGTTTTGGATCTTCATCGGCGCGCACACCGTGGTCGATGCGTTCCACTTTTAATAGCTCAATCGCCTCCCAAATATAACTCGGCGGGCCTTCTTCACCGGCGTGGGCGACAACGCGATAACCTTCAGCGCGGGCGCGGGCAAACACTTCGGTAAATTTGCTCGGGGGATGGCCGAGTTCGGAGCTGTCCAAACCGACGGCGATAATTTTGTCTTTCCAGGGTAGCGATTCTTCCAAGGTTTTCATCGCGCTTTCGGCGCTTAAGTGCCGCAAAAAATCCATGACCAGTTTTGAGCTGATACCCAGTTTTATTTTGGCATCATCCATCGCGCGCAAAATGCCGCTAATAACCGTATCAAACGCGATACCGCGATCAGTATGGGTTTGCGGGTCAAACGACAATTCGGTGTGCAGAATATTATCGGCCTTGCACTTGGTAAAATAATCCCACGCAAGGTCGTAAAAATCTTGCTCGTGTTTAAGTACCGAGGCGCCCTGGTATAACAAATCCAAAAAGCTTTGCAGATTGGTGAACTGATAGGCAGCTTCAATGTCTTCCACGCTGTTGTAGGGCAACTTCACCTGATTGCGCTGGGCGAGGTTAAACATCATCGCCGGAGATAAAGCACCGTCGAGATGCATATGCAATTCAGCCTTGGGCAAGCCAGCCAAAAACTCACGCGACGCAAGTTCTTCAAGTTTAGGTAGCCCGGAAAAATTCGGGGCGATTACCGATGGAATCATTGTTGCTCTCCTTCATAAATAGTCATCGCCGTATCCACACCCGCATTGGCGGTTTGCGAATGGCCCGCACGACGCAACACCGCCTCAAGTGCAGTGAGTGTTTGCAACACCGCATCTTTACGCGCGTTGTACCCCATAGTGCCGATGCGCCAGATCTTGCCGTGCAGCGGGCCAAATGATGTGCCGATTTCAATTCCAAAATCGTTAAGCATACTGCTGCGTACGGCTTCACCGGCCACACCTTCGGGAATATAAACGCCGACCACGTTGTGCATTTTGTTGGTTTGATCGCCGAACAATTTTAAATTCATCGCCGCCAAACCCTGTGCCATTGCCTTACCGTGAATACGATGGCGCTCGATGGCATTTTCAACACCCTCCTCCAACAAAATGCGTGCGCATTCACGGGCGCCATACAACATAGTGGTCGCTTCGGTGTGATGGTTAAGGCGCTCCTCGCCCCAGTAATCCATAATCATGCCGAGATCAAAATAATTGGAGGCGATGCGCCGACCGCTGCCTTCGACATGATTTTCGGTGCGAATACCGGCCTCGATATGACGGCGCTTGCGAATCGCTGCAACCGCTTTTTCGCTCAAGGTAATTGGCGCACTGCCTGAAGGGCCGCATAAACATTTTTGTAAACCAACGGAAACCGCATCCAGTTGCCACTTATCCGTTTCAAACGGATTGCCACCGATAGAGGCAGTGCCATCGGAATAAAATAATACGCCGTGGCGCGCACAAATTTCGCCGAGATAATCCAGCGGTTGCAGCATGGTGGTGGAAGTATCGCCCTGCACTATCGCGAGCATTTTGGGCTGCACATTTTTAATCGCTGTTTCGATTTCATCGGGCGTAAATACTTCGCCCCACTCTTTGTGAATTTTGTGTACCTCGGCGCCGCAGCGCTCGGCAATTTCACACAGCAAATGCCCAAAGCGACCAAATACCGGCACCAAAATTTTATCGCCCGGCTCCAGCAGTGAAATTAATACGGATTCAATACCGGCGCGCGAGGTGCCATCCACCAATAGTGTCCATTGGTTTTTAGTTTTAAATACACCGCGATACAGCGCCATGGTTTCATTCATGCATTGCGTCATAGCTGGATCATATTGGCCGACAAGTTGCGCTGACATAGCGCGCAGTACCCGCGGATCAACAGTGATTGGCCCCGGCCCCATTAATAACCGCGGCGGTGGTGAAAAAGGTCGCAGAAGCGATGGACTAACACTGTACAGATCGGACATTTAACAACTCCTGACGGCTTCTAACAACGACAAAAAAAACACGAACTCATTGCGAATAAAACACATTGGAAATTTTTGTTTGATCAAGCAAACACCTGCATCAACATACGCCCGCCGCTGATGCATAAAAAAATCGCGAACACACGCTTCAACATCACGGCATCCAGCTTGGAACCAATCCAGGCACCGACCGGTGCGAGCAATACGGTGAGCGGCACAATCAATAAAAATCCTGGCAAATTCACCATGCCAATCATGCCTTGTGGTGCGTCTGCTGGAGTCTCAGCAAGCAACATCGCAGCTGCGCCAGGAATTGAAATTAACAAACCGAAACAGGATGCGGTGCCCACCGCGCGGTGCGGCGGATAATTACAGGAGGTGAGCAGTGGTACACCGATGGTGCCGCCACCGACCCCCATCATCACCGAAAAAAATCCGGTGGTACTTGCCATGAAACCTTGCCCCGCCATGCCGGGTAATTGCTGGGTGATGGGCGCGGCTTTTGCGCGGAACAACATATTGGCAGCAACCAATAAAGCGACCACGCCAAAAATTGCGCTGGTCACTTCGCCTTTTACTTTGAGTGCAAAAGCGCTGCCGGCGATAACACCGGCAACCATAAATGGCCACCAACGTTTGAGTAGCGCCCAATCCACATTGCCGCGTTTGTGATGCGCGCGCAGTGAGGAAATGCTGGTGGGCACAATCACTAACAGCGACGTGGCCGTTGCAACCAACATGGCTGTTGCCGGGCTAATACCGAGCGACTGCAATACAAAAAACAACACCGGCACAATCACAATACCGCCGCCCACACCGAGCAGACCGGCGAGAATTCCTGCAAAAGCACCGGTCAGCACCATCGCGATCATGGTGGGCAGCCATTGGCTTAAAAATTCATTCATTGTGCACGCTCCTGCATGGTGGCAACGACATTGCCAACCACACCCACGCCGTCGCTGCGCGGGTCGCTGGCCGCAATGGCATTGCCATCGCCGAGACTGACAACAGCACCGGCGTGCCCCATGATTTCACTGCGCGCGGGAACGGCTTTGAGCGCGTGGCCGCGTTCACGCAAATTGTTACCGAGTAAATCCACTAAATCCTGCTCCATTTTTAAATCGTGATTGTTGTCGCCCCAGGTGCGCCCCAGTAACCAGCGGCCGCGACTGATGGCATCGTCGAGTGCGCGCCCATCGTACAGATAGCGACTCAATAATGCCGCTTGTGTTTGAGGCTGGCCTTCGCCACCCATGGTGCCGTAGCTAATACGGCGGCCATCGTTTAACAGTGCAAATGCGGGGTTGAGCGTGTGAAAAGGTTTGTAGCCAGGCGCGAGCGCATTGCGATGCCCCGCCTCCAAACTAAAACCCACGCCGCGATTGTTCCACACCAACCCGGTACCGGGCACAACTACACCCGAACCAAATTCCCAATAAATACTTTGGATAAAACTGACCATGGTGCCGCTGCTATCCACGCAGCCCATCCACACGGTATCACCCGGTTCGGCCACTTGCGGCCAAGGCAAGGCGCACTCGGTGATGACCGCCGCGAGTTGGTCGATATGTGCATCATCCAGCAAAACATTCCAGCGTTCGCTCAAGCGGCGCGGGTCGGCGACTTCGCGGTCGCGCACTAAAAATGCGAGTTTGGTGGCTTCAATCAAACCGTGTACCCGTGCCGCTTCGTCCCATTCGGGTTTAAACAGGCGATCGTAAATTGCCAGAATTAGCAGCGAAGCCACACCCTGGGTCGGCGCGGGCAGGTTAAAACATTCGCCAAAGCGGGTTTGTACCGAGAGCGGTTTTACCTCTTGCGCGCAATAGTGTTGTAAGTCAGATAACCGCAGCGGGCTACCAAGTTGTTCAAGTTGTGTGGCGATATGCGCAGCCAGTTCACCGCGATAAGCCGCATCCAAACCCTGGGTGGCGAGGGTATTTAGCGTGGTCGCCAAGTCGGGATTAGTAAGAGTTTCACCTTCAACCAGCGGGCGGCCATTGGGCATAAATACGCGCTGGTATTCCGCCTGCTCGGCCAACTCCGCCTGCACTTTACGGCTGGCGGCCGCCAGACTGTGAGTAACCACAACGCCGTCGCGAGCGAGTTGAATCGCTGGCGCTAGCAAACGACTTAACGGCAATTGGGTAGATGATTCAGCGGCAATGTCGCGCGCCTTTTGCCAACCGGCAAGCGTACCGCCCATGGTCACGGTGGCGAGTGCACCACGGCTGGGAATTTGCTTAAAACCCTTGCTGTGGAACCAATCGATACTCGCCAACTGCGCTGCGCAGCCGCAGGCATCTATGGCGCGCGGCGCGGCGCCGGGTTTGTGGATCAACCAAAAACCGTCGCCCGCCAAACTATTCATATGCGGGTAAAGCACAGTGATCGCAGCAGCGGCTGCGATCATCGCATCCACCGCACTGCCACCTTCCCGCAATACCGCCAAGCCGATGTCGGCGGCCTGTTTATGTGGGGCGCTAAAGGCGATGGCGTGCGGCACCTTGGAATCCGGGATCATGAGCTGGCTCCACACAAATCAAGCGCCAGCTGCAGCAGGGCTTTGTCGTCGCCGCGTCGGCCTAACAGCGATACACCGTAGGGCGCCCCCTGCTCATCGCGCAAAACGGGCAAATGCACTTGCGGCAATCCAGCCAAACCGGCAGGTGCGGTCAGGCCCATTAATTGGCTGCGATAGCTGTCCATCCATTGGCTATCAGCACCCAACAGCGGCGCTGGGCCGGGGGTGGTGGGCAGCAGGATGAGATCAACATCGGTAAACCAGCCTTCAATGTCCGCCTGTAAACTCGCGCGCTCTGTTTCTGCTGCGGTTTGATCGGCGTCCGTGAGCGTCGCGCACCACTGAAAACGGGTGTGAATATCGGGCGCAAAAGTGGGCTGATTGGCAGTGATCCACTCACCGTGGGTTTGCCAAATCGCTCGGCCTTGCAGGGTGCGAAAACACTGACTGGCGCGCGTCAGCCAATCGCTATTAAGCAGTATGGGTTTGACCGCAGGTAACAGCGTTTGCTGTTTTAACCAGGCTTGGTGCTCAGGGCTCCAGAGCACACCGTTTTGCAGCGGCAGCAACAGCGCCGCACGCAGGGATCTATGGGGGAAGCGCGGCGCAAGCTCGGCAGGCAGCAATACCTCGCCCACTTGCGCCAGGGTTTCAGCATCGCGAGTGAGCCAGCCCACTGTGTCGAACAGCGGCGCGAGCGGCACCATCTGCTCACTGCTAATCAAACCATGACTGGTGCGAATACCAAACAAGCCGTTGTAGCTGGCGGGCACCCGAATGGAGCCGCCGGTATCGGTACCTAACCCTATATCGATATCGCCCGCGGCAACCGCCACCGCCGAACCACTGGATGAACCACCGGGCAGGCGCTCGGGACAGGCGGGATTTAACGGCGCGCCGTAATGGATATTCAAACCGTTGAGGCTGTAAGCAAGCTCATCGGTTTGGGTTTTGCCGACCAGTTCTGTGCCCGCGTTCAGCAGCTGCGTCACCACCGGCGATGTCTGCTCCGGTGTAGGGTGACTGGCTAGCCAGTCGGGATTTCCCGCCGCCGTGGGTAGCCCGGCGATGTGGAATAAATCTTTCACGCCCAGCCGCAGCCCGGCCAGCCTGCCGGATTCTGCGCAGGGATTGGGTTTGGTATTAGGATAGTGACCGCGCCATGCAAAGACGCGTTGATCGAGCGACATGAATGTGAAGCCTTTGAAAGCAGATTACTTGATTGGCAAGTCAGGCTCGCGCTACTACCTCTGAGACACGCCGTGAATACATCCATGTCTCCGATGGTCTCAGAGGTAGCAGCGCAAGCCTTCCGGAAATTGAGCGCTTAACAACACACTATTTCAAATCCGCCGGTGTAGGCACTTTGTCTTTGTAGGTTTCCCAATTACCCAAAATCTTGTCCATTACGGCAGTTCCTACAATATAGGCGGATTCGAGCGATGCATCTAACCCAGCATAGCCTTCATTTTCGGCGAGTAAATTTTCTGCCGCCGTAACACCCGGTGGAGGCATGGTGTAGTTACTGCCAGTGCGCAATACCAGCACACGGTTTTTATCGGCCTTGCCAATATTGTGCAAATAAGTCAGCGACAAATAAGTACCCGTATCTTCCATCGCGGAAGTCACAAATTCGCCTTTACCTTCGGTCCAATAATCGGTCCACTTATTGGCCCAGGTATTCATAATTTCGCCGTGCCAAAAGGTCATGGCCGCGAGCTGATCGCCTTTCAATACAAAGGGTTTACGCTGCGCGTTGGGGTGATTGGTATAGAGTGCGCGGGTCGCTTCCAAACTTTCGATATCGGGTAATTCAATATCCTTGGTCAACTGAAATGCCCACTCGGTTAAGTCGGGATTCAAGCGCAACATCTCGCCCGTTGGTTCAGGTTTTTTCGGGTCATAAGGTTTGCTGGTGTAACGGGCAAAATAACCTGTCTCCCAATCCGCCGGAATTTCGCGCGCATCAATTTCATGGGCGAGGTCGCCATCCACCAAATATTCGGCCCAAGCCGCTGAACCGATGGAGGCATCTTCCGGGTCAATACCGGCAATACCCGCTACCAACCAATAGGCTTGGCTGAAATCAAAACGTGGGTCCATACCTAACGCCATAGTCGCGGCGGTGGAATGTGCAGTGCCAATACCGGTAACTATGCCCATCACTCCGGTTTCCATATTCATATAAATATCGTGATAGGAATTGGGAAATTCAAATTTGGTATCCAGCTTTTGGCGCTCTTTCCACAACTGGAATTCACCGGCTTTATCGCCGCTGTCCTCACCAATTTCAAACATAGTGATGACCACAAATTTCACCGGAATAGGCGCCGGTGCCTGCACACTGGCTTGCACTGGTGTCGCTGCGGATTCGGTCGCGGGTTTATTGCAGCCCGTGAATGCAGCAACTGATAAAAACATCGCCGATAACAAAAAACCTGTACGCATTTTCATAAATAATTCATCTCGATAAAAATAAAAATTTAACCTTCAGTTTCCTGGCTGCGTTTGATCCAATTGTGTTGGCGACGCAAATCTTCCGCGTATTTCAACCAGGAGCCCGCCTGTTTTTCGGTATAGACATAGGCGCGCGCTTTTTTAAACGCATCAAAACCCTGATCAAATTGGGTTTGTTCGGTCATCACAATGCCCAGAATTAACCATGCCTTACCCGGCTCTTTGACGTTGCTTTGCAGCGCTTTGCGCAGGGCTTGTTCGGCAGGTTTCCATTTGGCTTGATCGACATAAATATTGGCGATGCGCACATAGGGGTCGCCACTGCCGGTAATTTTTGCCAGCTCTTCAAACGCTGCAATAGCCGGTGTATTTTCCCGTGCGGCGATCCAGGCGTTAGCCAACAAATCCACATAGGTTTCGTTGCGCGGCACCGCATTTTTTTGCAGCGCGGCATCCAGCAAACGCGCCCCAACTTCCGGCACGCCTTGAGTCACAGACAATTGCACCAGCGAGCGAATAGACGACTCTTTTTGCAATACGCCCAACTTCCACGCCAACTGCAAACTGGCTAGGCCTTTTAATTCTTTGCCCTGCATCACGTACACACTGGCCAACTGCTCCCAGTAATCCGGTTTTTGCGGCCAGGTTTTAATTGCGGTTTGCAAAGCCTCTGCTGCCTGGTTGTAATCTTTTAATTCAAAACTGCAGGCGATATACAGTTGATACCAGCTTTCGCGCGGCTCCTTACCACTGGCAACACCTGCGGCGATGGCTTGTTTTACATAGGGAATGGCTTGTTGGTATTTTTCCGTTTGCGCAAAAATATTGGCCATAAAAATAGCTTGCTCGGGAGTTGGCGCGGCGATGGTTTTAAACCACTCCTCGGCAAACACTAAAGCCTCGTCATATTTTTCCTGCGCGGCGTAGAGTTGCGCCACCATATAACCCACGTTGTATTTCACGTTTTCCGGCAACATATTTAACGCGAGGCTGCGCTTTAAATAATCGATAGCCGGCGCGTAATTATTGCGCCCCATTTCGGTGTAGCCGAGCATTTGCAACACCAGCGCTTCATCAATAGAACCCTGCTCAACTTCGGCGTGCAGCGTTTTCAGTGCATTAAATGCCTCGGTAGATTTGTTGGCGGCAATCTGCTCTTGAATACTGGTGAGCTGTTTAAAGGTGGGGGCACTCACGGAGGTTGATGCACTCCAACTATTCGCCGCAAACACCACGCCCAGCATCAGCGCACTGAATTTTGTCGTGCGCCACAATCGCTTTTTAAATGGATGGGTTGCGGGATTAGCTAACGAATTGTTTTTTGCCATGATCGACACCTGTTTATTTATCGCGTGTTATTCACCACACGGGAACCGCTATTGACTCAATTTAAAATCAATGGTCTGGCGCGCACGTTGCGCCTCGGGTTTACCATTCACAATTTTCGGGCGGAATTTCCAGCGCTGCATGGCTTGAATGGCGGCCTGATCAAATAAGCGCGGCGGGTTGGATTCAAGCACTTGCACATCGGCCACTGTGCCGTCGGGGCGAATGGTTACCGCCATGGTCACCTTGCCTTCCAGCTTCGCTTGCTTGGCCCGCTGTGGATACGCAGGCGGTACCCGCACCACCGGAATCACATCGGTATCAAAACCGGACATGCCATCACCGGCGGCAAGGGTGCCGAGAAATGGCCCCGAACCGCCGCTGACTTGCGTACCGATTTTGGGCATATCCATACTCAAATTGGTATTGTTGGCCATCATCTGATTACTCAGGTCAGGCACATCCGGCGGTGTTTCTGGCGGCGGTGGTGGCTCCGGCAAACGGCGATCTTTGGTATTTACATCGTCGTTGCTGGTATCCACGCGCACAAAATTTAAATAGGTGTGATTTTTATCCGGCTCGGCAAACATGCCGTCTGTCGCGATCAATGCCTGCATGGCGACAAACACCAGCAGCCCAAGCACTACGGCTGCTACCAGGCTGAAGCTGTATTTCGCAAGCATTAGTCATTCTCCGACGCAACCGAAACCGATGTCGCACCGGCGAGGCGCGCCTGATCCATAACATCAATCAAGGTGTGAGTATTGGAATCCTGATCGGCCACAATAATGACGGACGCACCGGGGTTTTCAGCGAGGGATTTTTCCACGTTGGCGCGAATCGCACGCTTATCAATTTGACGTTTATCCATAAAAATTTGATTCGCGGCCGTAATGCCAATTTGAATTGCATTGGATTCAGTAACCACCGAGGTTTTCGCCTGCGGCCGTGTGACATCCACGCCCGATTCTTTTACAAACGTAGAGGTAACGATAAAAAAAATCAGCATGATAAACACCACGTCAAGCATGGGTGTTAAATCGATTTGCGCTTCATCTTCTTCATTCATTAAAAAACGATTGTCACTCATAAAATTCTCACTTGTCTAAAGGCGACCGTTAATGAAACAGTGGCATTGCCGCCGCGTTTTCGCGCAGCTCGCGCTGGTAGCGGCGATTTAATTCGGTCATAAAAGGAATGCCCACGAGTGACAGCACCATACCGGCCATGGTGGGAATAGTGGCCGCACTCACACCATTGGCCATCGCGCGCGGGTTGCCTGAGCCGAGGTAAGCCATGACTTCAAATACCTGAATCATGCCAGTGACCGTGCCGAGCAAACCCATCATCGGCAAGAGTGCAATCAACGCGGGAATTAATTTCATGTTGCGCAACATTAAACAATCCAACTCCGACAACAATTGTTTGCGCTGCTGCTCGGCAAACCAGGAGGATTTATCGCTGCGCGCTTGCCATGCCGCGCGATTGCGCGCGCGGAAGGCCGGGTATTCACGCAGGTAAAACCAGTAGCGCTCAATAATCAGAAAAAATAACCAAAAACTGATGAACATAATTGCCCAGAGCACATTGCCGCCGGTGTTGAGAAAATCACCGAGAGATGTAACTAATTCCATGACGGCGTACCCCCGCGTTAGGCTTTGGACTGGGCAATATCAACCGCTTTTTCAGCGATCATGCCCGACGCTTGTTCACCAATCACTTTGCTGAGTTGTTGCGCGCGGCTGCTGAGCATATTGCTCGATAACAACAGCGGAATCGCCACCACCAAACCTTGCACCGTGGTCACCAGCGCTTGCGAAATACCACCGGCCATGAGTTTTGGATCGCCTGCACCAAAGAGTGTGATCGCCTGGAAGGTGCCGATCATCCCGGTCACAGTTCCCAACAATCCCATCAGCGGTGCAATCGCGGCGAGCACTTTAATGGTGGACAACCCTTTGCGCAGTTCAGCCAAATCTTTGAAAATAACTTCATCGAGTTTTTTGCTGAGCACATCCAAATCTTTAAGGTGTTTGTTTTCGTAGTAAGCCAGCATCATCCGCCCCAAGGGGTTGTCATTGGCCGCATGATCCATATCTTTCAATTGTTTTTTCATCAGTGCCGATACTCGGCCCAATTTGATCATGCGTTCAAGCACCACCAGCAGCCCGATAAAACCCAGCGCAATAATGGCGTAACCCACTTCTTGCCCCTGATCAACACGCTCCATAAAACTGGGCGATTGCACCAGCAAGCCGAGCAGCGCACCGCGCGATGGATCGAGCGCAAAACCTACCGATGTATCGCCGGATGCCTCACTCAAATCGGCGGCTGTTGCGCGAATTGCACCGCTGGGTTGGCGCGCCAGTTCAACCAGTTGTTGACTATCGGCCACGTAATTTAAATATTTGTCGTCGGCAACAATATTGAATGTACCTACACGGGTTACCGGCGCGGTATAAGCTTCGCCATCAGGTTTTATCACGGTGGTTTCAAAACGGCTCACCGATCCCGACAGGGAAATTTCCTGCAGCATCAAACTCCACAGTTGTTGCATTTGGGTGATGGTGGGAACTTCTTTGGTTTCTGCGAGGGATTCCAGCAGCGCAATACGCTCCGGATGTTCTACCGAAATTACCGAGTCAAATAACATTTGTTGGGTATCGCCCGCCATTTGACGAAATACGCCGAATAATTCACCCAGATTGCCGGTGCGTTTATCCAATTGGGTGGACAACTCTGCCAGCTGGGTTTCGTTAGCATCAAACACCAATTGCATTTCAGCGCGCAATTTTTCTTGCGCTGCCAATTTGCCTTGCACCTCTGCCAACATCGCCTGCTGTTCGCCGGCGGCCGCGCGGAAACGCTGCTCGCGCTCGGTATTGTGCGTGGCCTCGGCAGTGACTTCTTTGTTGATTTGTTGATACAGATCTTGCAATGAATTAGCGGTTTGCGCCTGGGCACTGATACTGGTGGTCAGCGCAACAACACCTGCCGCCATGCCAATGCTAACCAGCGCATTGGCAAGTATATTTTTCAGCGATACACTTTTTACAAAAGCGCTTTTCATAAAAATGCTTTTCATTAAAAAGCGTGGAGCAAATTTCAAAGTAGGTTTCATAAACGGAATTCCTTACTTGGCAGGCACATTAACGGGGAGCGTTAACAACTCAGGCGGTGTTTGTTTGCGCGCAATACGCAAACCATCGCGAACTGCAGTGCGATAACTGGCGTCAAGCATTTCCCAGGAGCCGCGTTTGCCATTCCAAAAACCGCTCTCGCTGCCGTCCAGTGTTTGGTAATACAAGCCCACGCGACCCACACGTAAAAAATCCACACTGCGCGCCGCATCGTTTACCACTAATTCACCGCGATAAGCTTCAATCGTGCGGCCGTATTCCACTTCCACCAAATAGGCTTCCATAATGCGGCGATATTTTTCACCGGCGGTGACATCGGCGCGATCAATCAGCGTTTGCAAATTAGCCACGCGCTCTTTGCGTTCATCTTTTAAAAACGGCACATCGGCTTCCACCAAATCGGTGAGCGTTTTGGTCATTTTTAACATCAGCGGCAAGGCACCGGTTTCGATGGTGTCAATTTCACTCGTCTGCCGCTGAATGCTGGAAATTTCATTTTTTTGTGAGGCGATCAGTTTTTCCATTTGCTGGTTGTAAATGGTCAAACTTTCCAACCGCTGGGAGGCAGTGCGATAGGTTTGCAATGCATCTACCGTTTGATCGGCGAGTTTGTCGATGCGCTGCTGACTGGCAGCCGCATTTTTATCAATTGTTTCCTGCTTTTGCAGGCTGTCTTCAACGGCAAAAGCCGGATGCGCGAGCAGGGTAACCGCCATCAGTGCAGCGCCCAGGGGTTTACGCAAAACCATAATCAACCTCAATCAAATTGCGGGGCTCATACGAGCCCCCTGTAACATGAATTAAAACTTGAAGGATGCAGACGCAACAAAGTGACGCGGCAATTCCGGCAGGACGATGGTGCCACCAAACAGATCCGGGAAGTTCGCGCGGAAGTAGCGCTCATCCGTCAGGTTTTTACCTTGCAGGCTGAATTTCCACGCATCCACATCAAAACTAATACCGGCGTTAAGCAAGGTGTAAGACGGCAATTTCACCCCTTTGGAGAAGCCGGAATAAGTGGCATCGGCGTGCACCGTACTCGCTGTTACACGCACACCATTTCCAAAGTCATAGGCACCGGTCAGGCTGTACATGTTTTCCGGAATACCGGATTTGGTTGCATCGTCTTCATTGCCCACCAGCGTTAAACCTTGCATCACATAACCGTAAAACAGTGATGGATCGGTTACGCCGGTTAAATCACCTGCGCCCATAAAACCGAACTGGGTACCGTTCTCCAAGGCGGTGAGGTTAGTGATTTCCAAATGGGTCATAGCAGCGGTCAGCGTGAAATTACTGGTCACCAAAAAGCGCGCTTCCAACTCATAACCTTCGGATTGTGTAGTGCTGTTACTCACCTGATCTTGCGCGCTGTAATTAGTGCGGATCTGATCAAAATAGGCAGCGGCGACATACAAACGGTCATCAAAGAAACTGCCTTTAACACCCACTTCTTCCAACTCGGAATCAGCCAGGGCATTGCCGGCCGCCAAACCATTGTCGAGCGTAATCAAGCCGGGAGAAATTTCTGAACCCTGTCCCATCACGATGGTGGTTTGTGTTGATTTGGTGATGTAAGGCGTAAAACCAAAATCAGTTTTGTAGGAGAGACTTGCCGTCCATGAACCACCTTCGTCTTTATCCTCACCCACTACATCGGCAGTCGCGCCGCGAATTTTTTCAGCAACGGTGGTGGATTCCATATCCAACAAGTCATAGCGCGCGCCTAGCAATACGCTGAGTTTTTCTGCAACGGTATAGTCCGCTAAAAACGCCATACCGTAGTCGGTGTAATCGCCCACTAAATAGTTGGAATAATCCGAATCGGTTACAGTTGCCAATAATTTGCGATCAATACCATTGGAGGGTTTGGTCAAATCGCGACGGTCAAAATATTCGTAGTTGAAATCATCACCCTGTTTAAAATCGGTGTAGCGAATACTGGGCGATACTTGATAGCTGCCTTTTAACCAATCGGTGTGTTCAGTGTTGAAGGCAAAAATTAATTGATCTTCAAACGCGTAGCTGTCCACAAACTGTGAAAAGCCATACGCATTTTCATTAATGTTTTCGAGGGATTCATAAAACATTTTGTTGGTGATGCTGAAGCTGTCGCTAACATCGTGGATCAGATCGAAATACAGGGTTTGTACCGTAGTCACCAACTGGTCTTCCGGTGCCACCATGGTTTGGCTGCCACTCAACTTGGTCGTGCCTGGGTTCAGCAGTGCCCACTGGGGCGCCATGCTCGCATCGGTTGCAGAAGAACCGGGTACAAAAAAGTTACTGTAATTTGCAAAACTATCTTTCCACACATCAAATTCCGCGGGCGAGTTATAGCCATCGCCGTCGGTATCCACTGAGGCGGGCGAACCGGTGATGTAGGTACCGTTATCAATCAGGTCTTGCGTCAAACGGTTCCAACCTGCCACTTGGTTGCCGTCGTATTCGTGATACATACCGCCAAATTCCACGCGGGTTTTATCGCTCAAATCCATGTTGAATGACGCTTGTAAAATATTTTGGTCAGTGGCGGAGTTTTCATAATAACTGCCGGAATTTTCGGTTTCGGCGTAAACGTAATAACCGAGTTTTTTATCGCCAATTTCTGCTGGGCCACCCACTTCGGCGGTGAGCACATTTTTGTCCCAGGTGCCGCGGGTGATAGAAATTTCGCCCGCCGGTTTATCCAAATACTGACCGGTTTCTGCACGCGCTGACTTGGGTTCAAAGTTGAGGAAGCCACCAATTTTTGAAGGGCCATAAATCGGTGATGCGGGGCCGCGCACAATATCGATACGGTCAGTGGCGCCAATTGGCGTTGGGTAGTTACCAGGGTTGTTCACACGACGCACACCACGGAAATAGACTTCACCGGGAGTACCGCGTACATCCAGTGAACCTGCCACACCAAAAAAAGATTGGGTAAATGCACCGGGGGAAATTAATACCAGATCATCAATATCGTTGATGCTGAAATTTTCCATCATATCCGCGCTCACCGAAGTGACGCCGCGCGGTGTTTCCAAAATCGTTTTACCAAAACCGAATACCGACTTAACCGGCTCGGTGGACATCACACCCATGGTGTCTTCTACCTGGCCTTCGGCTGTGTAGGTTTCCAACTCCACTACTTCATCTTTTTTAGCCTCTTGCGCCAACACAGCAGGAGCAGCCACAACGCAGCCAAGGCTGATCAGTAACGCGAGTTGTTTCGGTTTGAATCGTTTGTGCATGATCATGAGGGAACACTCCAAGGGTCTAATAATGATTGCCTGAAACACAAACCAGATTTAGCAAGCGCTGTGCCATTTCCTGTCCGATTGGTTACATTTTTGATTAAAATGATTTATATCCTTATTAATCAACTGGTTATGAATCATAAAAACCGGTTCACTTGCTCATTAATCGATGAATACCAATTTGAACAGCGAACCACAGGAAAAATAACGATCACTGATGAAGCAAAAACACGCGCCATGCACCAAGTAAAAAAGCCAACTTGGTGCACAGCAAAAATTTAACGCCAATCACATAACGCATAGCGTTTGCAGGTGAAGCCGTAGGAGACAGGAGCAGCCGCCGTTAAGCTGGCAATACCCTTGGAGCGGAATTGTTTTTCAAAACGGGCGGCGCGGGTGTTATAGGTGTTGAGCAGTTGTTGTTTGATATCCTCTTCCACAAAACTGTATTGCAATGAATTGCGACTGAGTAATAACAACTCCTCCCAGGACAAATTAAATTCCTTCACCGCCACAAAAAATTCGTCGGTAATATTGGAGTCCCACATGCCGCGATCATCGGTGGAAAGCGCAACCGGAATGCCCAAGCGCAAATATTCGGGGAAAGGATGTTGTGAATAATCGCTCACGTATTCGAGCAATAAATTGGAAATTAAATTAATTTCGATCAGGTAGGGGCCGTGGCGCATTTCGCGCAACAAATCTTTGTCGGTAATTAAATTCACACCGTGACCAATACGATCAGCGCCGAGCATCAGCGTATCGCGAATATGGTAGTTGGGTTCGTCCACCTCACCAGCGTGTACCGACAAACGCACATTGTTGTATTTGTGGCGCAGCTCGCGCAGGGTTTGGGTAAAACGCAGCGGGTAGCCTTTGTCATTGTCCTCACGCCCCACCATGTTCACCGCCACATACAAATCACGGTGGCGCGACACTATGTCGTAAGAGGCGCGCAACTGGTCTTCTGCACTCGGTACAAAGCGCAAAATGGAATCCTGAAAACGCACGGTAACACCGGTTTTTTTCGCATCGGCCTGGGCTAAACGCTGACGAAATATAGCCACGGCTTCATCTTCGGTGAAGGCTGTGCCATCCGGTTTAAAATAACCACCCGCCTCTACCATCGCCTCCAAATAAATTAAACCTTCGTTGCCAAAGGCTTGCATATTTTTATACAGCACTTCCGCGATTAAATAGGGGCTGTGTAACAACTGATCCAATCGCTGCCAATGGGTTTGAAAAAATTCATCGCGCCCTTCGTGTTCGTGATTGAGCATTACACTTTGCACCCAGGCAGCTTTTTCTTTTTCGTCCAGCTCTTCCAGGCGTTTGTATTCCGCTTTTTCACACTCCGGCAATTGCTGGTAAGACGCCTCGGTTAAATTATTAAACAACATTAAATAAGGGCGACGCACAAATTCATTGTTGCCAAAATCGCGGCAATTATTGATGCGCACTTTGGTATAAAAACGATAACCGTGTACTTTTTGCGACAGCGCCAGGTCGTACCACCAATCCGACAATACCGCGCCGCTAATATGGTTGTGCAGGTCGCCACCTTTGGGCATGGCATATAAAAAACGGTATAACTCTTTATCCGTTGCCGTGGATTTAAATTGTTCAAACCAGTGATCTTTGGTAATCACCCGGTCACTGGCGGGGCTACTGACCAGCGCATGGGCATTTAGGCTAGTCAGCCCGGCAAGTGCAATAAGCGCAGCAAACGCAAGGTCGCGGCCTGCACCACAAAGGCTATTCATAGGAAGCAATTGCATAAGCGAGTTCTCTAACAGTTCGGGGGGTTGATATAAAGAAAGGAAGCCATCCCCCAGCCCAATGCAATTGTGATACCAGCCAGCGGCATTTGGCGCCAGCACAAGACAGCCCTGTCATTCCCCCCGCAAATAACCTGTCCGATTGGACAGGTTATGCTTTTATCTGGTGCATGCCATTGCGGATTTGCCCAGTAATATTGCGGCCTGTACCGGAATCACAGCGTAAAACCTAAGGCTGGACGATGGCACAGAATTTGATACAGCCGCTCAAGACCCAACTGTGGAATGCATCATTCAACCTGTGGAATTTTGTTATGCCCAACACCACTGACACCCGCCCCTACCCGCGCGACTTGCTTGGTTATGGCCGCAACCCACCACCCGCCAACTGGCCGGGCGGTGCGCGTATTGCGGTGCAATTTGTGCTGAATTACGAAGAGGGAGCGGAGAATTGTGTGCTGCACGGCGATGCCGCATCGGAAACTTTTTTGTCCGAAATTATTGGCGCGCGCGCCTTTGAAGCGCGTCATATGAGTATGGAATCACTGTATGAATACGGCAGCCGCGCGGGTTTTTGGCGATTGCACCGTTTGTTTAATAAATATCAATTACCGGTGACAGTGTACGGCGTGGCCATGGCACTGGAACGCAACCCCGATGTGGTAGAAGCCATGCTCGAATCCAATTGGGAAATTGCCAGCCACGGTTACCGCTGGATTGATCATCAATTTATGCCAGAGGAAATTGAACGCGAACATATTCGCACCGCGATTGACATCCACACCCGCGTCACCGGTTCGCGCCCACTCGGTTGGTATACCGGGCGCGACAGTCCCAACACGCGTAAATTGGTCATTGAACAAGGCGGATTTTTATATGATTCGGATTCCTACGCCGATGACCTGCCCTATTGGACGCAGGAATATGCGCAGATCAATAACGGCAAGCCGCATTTGATTATTCCCTACACCCTGGACAGCAACGATATGCGCTTCGCAGCAACGCAGGGTTTTAATTGCGGCGAGCAATTTTTTACTTACCTGAAAGACAGTTTTGATGCGCTTTACGCCGAGGGTGAATTTGCCCCAAAAATGTTAAACATTGGATTGCACTGCCGCATTATTGGCCGGCCCGGGCGCATTCAAGCGCTGGAAAAATTTATCCAGTATGTGTTGCAACACAACGATGTATGGGTCTGTCGGCGCGATGCAATTGCACGCCACTGGCACACACATCACTACCCGGCAGGAGCAGCATAAGATGGCGCCGCGCCCGCAGCTCTCTCACAGCCACAACCACAAACACAGCAACTATTTTTTTTCACGTTTTTTATTATTGATCTGTTTGCTGCTGATCTTTATCGGCCTGCTCAGCATTAGCCAAACCTTGCAGGCGCAAAGCTGTAAATTACCGGATCACGCCGCCACCGATTACGACTTTGACATGGCGACCGATAGCTTCGGCCCCAACCCCGACGCCAGCACTGACTATTACAAAATGGCGGTGAACTGGTCAGAAGATTACTGCAAGCGTATTAACATCAATCTCGCTACCGAAACCGACCCCAGCAAATTGGAAAAATTACAGCGGGATAATGAGTTCCAATGTTTTTCCAAGCAGAATTTTGGCTGGGTATTACACGGCGTTTGGGCTTCCTCCTGCGATGGAAAAAGTCTGGGGCGTTGTACGGATTTAAAAGAAATAAAAAAACACCCGCGCTTTTGTGCTGGCGATTTACCAGCACTGCCCTACGCCGACATTGAACCCTATTTATGTATGTCGCCGAGCGCTGCACTGCTACAAGCGGAGTGGGAAAAACACGGCGCCTGTGATTTCAACTCTGCCACCGCTTATTTTGAAAAATCCCAACAGCTGTTTACCGCATTGCGCTACCCACCACGCAACATGAGCCACAAGCAACTCGATCGCTGGATGAAACAAAACAACCCGCCGCTTGCCAACAAACGTCTGTTGTATCGCGGCAGTGAAATGTATATCTGCTACAACACAAACTTTGAATTAATCAGCTGCCCACGGCGCAATTGAACAACCAGATCACGAGACTTTTATGTTTACTAACTCATTAAAAACCTTGTTTAAAACCAGCTTATTAACCAGTGCCTGTTGCTTGAGCGCGTGCAGCTCCATGGAACCCGGTAATAGTGCGCAAGCGCAACCCACTTATGAACGATTAAACGCCGTCCTGTGGATGCAAACCTCCGCTGAATATTATGCGCTCACCCAAAGTGCATACACCCAAGCCACCAGCATGGTGGATAAAGCCTTGGCAGACAAATACTGGAGCGCCGCACAAGAACAAAGCGGTGACTACAGTAAATTACCGCCCGCGATTATTTTGGATATTGACGAAACTGTATTGGACAACCTGCCCTTTCAAGCGCAGTTAATTAAAGACAACGCCCCGTTCACGCAAGAAGCATGGGACAAATGGACCAAACTTGCTGCCGCTGAACCACTGCCGGGTGCTAAAGCATTTTTGGATTATGCCAGTGCCAAGGGAATTACTATTTTTTATGTCACCAATCGCGATGCAAGTCAGGAAGAGGATACGCGCACAAACCTGCGGCAACAAAATTTGCCCCTGCGCGATGACATTGATGTAGTGCTCACCCGCAATGAAAATCGCTGGAGCTCATCCGATAAGGGCGCACGCCGTCATTACGTCAGTCAGGATTTTAGAATTATTGCGCTGGTGGGCGATGACTTTGGCGATTTTGTTTCAGGCGCAAAAGGCACCGCCGAAACCCGCGTAGAACTGGCAAAAAATAGTGCGGCAGCTTGGGGCAGCAAATGGTTTTTAATTCCCAACCCGGTTTACGGTTCCTGGGAAGCCGCACTGTTTAATCACGATTACACTACGCCGGTTAATGAAGTCACTGGGTTGAAATTTAAAAAATTACAGGGGTTTTAAGATTATTAAAAATCTAACAACTAAATCAAAAAATCTCTTCATATAAATATGAAGAGATTAGGTATGCTTCTGTGGCTTAACTCTGAAATGATAAAAATCCCAAAAATGAATCGAATGAAGCAGTTGGCTATGATTTATAGGCTTCGGGGTAAAGCTCTTTATCTACCTCAATCAAATATTTTTTTAATTCCAGTTCGTCGGGAGATGCAAACTCTCTTGAAGAAATTATTCCGTAAGTGAATGATTTTCCTTCTGGGAGCGAGCTACGAGGATTTTTTCCTTGTTTGGCACAACTGGCAATAAAGTTAAGCTGAGCCAATATTGATTGAATAGAAGGATCATTTGTATTTATGATCTTTTGATTAGTAAATTTATCTATAGCTTGAAGCGCTGCTCTTTCAACATTCAAAAGATTCATTTCATATCCACTTCATATTTATACTAAAAATATTTTTTTCATCATTCATTAACAACTGAATACCAGTCTATTACACATGTAAATATTCAAATATTAGTGGAAAAACTTCATGAGTAACATAATGCAAAAAACGTGCGATTTTGGTGACCAGAGCAGGGGAAGTCGGTGAGGATATTTTAGTAAAATGGATACCTCAGAAGACCTAGACTAATTAGCTGAATCAGTTTCTAAAACTGATAACAGGCCCGACAGTCAATTACCTTCGGGCCTCCTATTGATTTATATAGTTTCCCCATCCTGCAAGAATTTAAGTAGAGCCATATCATCAATCGGACCGGTAATGCTTTCTTTAAGTATTGATCCTGATCGCCAAAGCCGCTCCAATGTCTTATAAAGATTATCACTCATAGTACTTGTTATTTTCCACTCGGAAAAATACCTTTCCTTAAGAGCAGGATCAATAAAATCCATAAATGACTCTCTAATACCATCCATATCTTTACTCAAACCACGAAAATTTCCAGCTGCAGCACTAATACCTGAATAATCCCCCTGTTTTGCTTCAGCAATTGAAGTCTTCATATTATTTTTCATATTCAAAAAGTTAGGGATTACTTTTAACTTCCATAAGTGAATATCAGAAGTCACGTTTAAGTACTCCGAATGACTTACCGGTTTTTCAAGAATTTTTTCATAAGCCTCAAATGCCAGTATTCCTGCACTAATAAACTCAATAAAATGTTTTGAATACGCATTCATATAATCAACCGAAGAGAACATTCTTAACAGTAATTTCTCTCTAAGTTTTGAATCTATTTTACACATAAGGCCAATTGGTTAATTTTTGAGTCAACTTTACAGGCGAGCTAAATGCAACATATATTTGCGTTCGACCACCCTCAGATAGCACTTAAACTTTCAAATATCCTTCAAGAAAAATCTGGAATCTTGCTGGCTGAAATTCACCACAAGAAAAAATAAAAATATATTTCCCGCTTTCCTCTATTGAGATATGACCATACAACCTTAACCCTTTCTTTCTTCCCTTGAATATTTTCTCTCCGTCAAATTCAATTACACCAAAATTTAATTCGGACTGTATATTTAATGACTCATCATGAGAGATAATTTTCTCAAGTTTTGAAAAGTCAAACAAATCCGGAAAACTCAGCTTAACTGATGTAACATCGGCAGTAAAAACCATTTCAATATCATTAGCCTCAAGGCTATCACCGTCATAAATTTTTTCATTTAATTTTTCAAACTTCATATCACACTTCCTTTAAGTAACCCTTACTCACCAAATCTTCAATAGTTAACGGCGTTTCTAATTGCGTGCCAAGACCAGCCTGATTAAACCAAGGAATAGCTTTTCCTGCATTAACTTTTGGAATGGGCTTAACCACCGTATATGACTTCATGGTTTTACTTTTAGTATCCGGGGGTAGCGCTCTGTTTTCAAATGGCTCACCTTTATAAGAAACAAAGGTACCAAAATCACGAAACTGGCCAGTATTCCTATCTATAAATCCGCCATAACGATCAATCTGAGTATCTATTTGTAAAGTTATCTCTGACGTACTTATTGCACCTCGATTGGGAGGCCAACCGCCATTGAGATTGTTATCGTTAAATAATGCTTCTAACTCATTCCATTGTTCTTTAGTGTACATCGCATACGCTTGCTCAGATAGCGCATTTCTAACTTCGAATTCTTCTACCGTACTACAAAACTCATCGTATGTAGCTTTCTTTGTTTCATCCTCATCCGATATCACATCACTATTTTTTTCTTTGGATTCAACAGTTGGACTAACCATATTCTGAGTAGGCGTTTCAATTTCCTCTGGATTCCGCGTACCCTCCGGTGCCAAAGGCACTGGCCTATCCGCTGCAGTGGCAGGGAGGAATTCTGCTGCTTTTGCTGGTGGTGCTTTTGGTGGCAAAGGAATTTTATAGGCAAGTAACTCACCCGTCGCGAACAAGTGCAAAGCGTCGGCTAGAGGATTTTGTTTTTGATTAGTGTTGTACAGGTTTTCACTGTTTAAATACGCTAAAAATAGCTGACTACTGATGCCCAACTGATTGAATAATTGCTGAGCAGCATCCGTAGTGTTAATCACCTCGGGTATTAGATCAGTAGCAATGTGCGGATTAGGGCCTTTAATGATACACAAGCCAAATCCATTTTTACCCTTTAATGCACCCGCTGCGGCCAATGTAGGTAACTTATAGATCGCTAGGTCGCCACGCAAAATACATTGGGCAACCGCTTGATATACCTCTCCCGGATGGCTGCTATGGAAATTAGCGCTATGATGGGTGCGATTGAGAATTTGCATCCACTGCTGCAGTGTGACCGGTAACCTGGCAACAAAACGAAAGGTTGAATAGGAATCACTGGAGTAGCGTTTTGCTGAAGATGTGCGAGGAGACCTGGTGCGGGCTGTCAGCTCATAAGACTGGCCGCTCTGGTCTTTAATAACGAGATTTATCACTATGGCATCCCTGTGGTAATTATCTTGATGAAAATTGAAAACGCAGTGTAAGGATTTTATTCAGTATGTCCATAACCGAAGCGCGGCTTATCCTCAAACTGTGAAAATAGTCAATTCCATTATTTCCCTTTAATTTCCCAATCACCCGCAGCCAGTTTCACCAAAGCAAAATTATGCATTTTTGAACGCGAACCCTCGCCCAGTGCCTTGGGTGGATAAAACGCGGCTTTGGCCTCAGGGTAGTCAATCAATAATTCATCCAATGCCGCACGAATTTCGCTCAGGGTTTTTTCCAGATTGGTATCAAAATCCGGGCGCTTACGAATGGTGTGCCCCAGTGCTACCAGCCGCATAAAATATTGATTGGCAAGGTGCAGTAATTCATCGGGTAAAATTGCGTGTTGGCATAGGCGCACACGGGGGTTTTGCTGACAGTAATTTAGCAATGCGGCATAAAAACACAGCGGTTTATTGGCCAGCTCTACTTTGTAATCCGTGTCGCGCAGTGCAATACATTTATTTTCCAAATCCAATACCAGTGCGATATGTTGGCTAGCGCCGGGCGCAAGTGTCGCAGCAATTGCTAGCGGTTTACGCTGCAAATAGGGCGATAAAAAAAACACCAGCAGCAAAGCGAAAAATAAGGGATATACCGAAATAGTTTGCCACAGACTGGGTTCGCAAATGCCCAGTTTTAAACTGATCACTTGCCCCGGCAGTTGCAACTGCCGCTCTACAAAACGGTGTGAATGCGACGCCTGACCCGACAAGTTCATCTCTGACTCAAAGCGCAACTGGGCATCAAACTGCTGCAAGCTGCTGACCCGCACCGATAAATTCTGCGCGACTAATAGTGCATTTAGTTTTTCTAAATAGGCGTGTACTTGCGCCGGGTTGCCGGCCATGTTCAACGCGGGATTGGGCAGCGAAAGCCGCGGCAGATCCAGTGACACACGATTTTCCACCGCGAGGATACTGCGTTCCAGATTGAATTCGCGCTGCAGCGAGGAACCAAAAAAATAAGCTAATTGCAGCGCAACAAAACTACCTACCAATAACAACAGATGGGCGTAGCTGAGCGTATTTTTTAATGCCCCCAGCTGCGGCCGTTTAAAGCGCGGCAATTTCATACCCAAGGCATTGAGATATAAACTTTGCATTAACGTTTCACCAGCGGCTGTGGGCAACCTTCCGCGTAACTGAGTTCACCAAAATAGGTGGACTGTTGTTGCTGTGCGAGGTTACCCAAGGTGGTTTGCAGGGCGCAGAATAGATCCGTATTGCGCCCATTCATTTTTAAATACCAACTGCTGCCGCGAATATCGCTGTCGCCGATGGCTTGAATATAATTTTCTGAAAATTGTTCGCCGTCTTCTTCTGACCAATAGCTGGCAATCATATCTACCTTGCCGCTGGCGAGTAATTCACGCAGGCCGGTGTGATTGTGGCTGTACACAATGGATATTTGATCCTCGCGTAAATCCAACTCGCGAAATAAATGCATGGGAATAATATGCCCGGAGCGACTGGACGGATAATCCAATAAACCTATGCGCCGACCGAGTAAATACTCGCGGGTTAATAAGGGTTTTTCATGGCGACCAATTAAATAGGCTTGATACTGTGAATAGCTGGCAAGACGTTTATAGCCGTGGGTATTTTCCGCATCAAACGCCTGCACAATATTGTCTTTGGTATTCACTAAATCGCCGATGCCTTTGCCGATAAAAGTGATATCGGAAACATCGCCCGTACCCCAATAGGCTTGCACCTGTTGATACTGCCGCTGCACCACCGGATCACCGCACAATAAATTGGCGAGATTGCGCGCAACGCTTTCTGTGTTCATATACACCGTTAATTTTTCTACCGCGGGATTGTTTCCCGCCGCGCAGGTGTAGCTGTCTTCAATCAAACTCGGCAAATGATAATTAAGCGGTGCCTGACTATTTTTGCCCAGCAGCCACATAGCCAATACCGCTATAAAAAATAGCGTGAATGGCAAACTTAGCGGTGCAAAAATTTTTAAGTCATTCATGTGCGTATTCTTATCAGCCCCTGAAAGAAAATTGCAAAAATCGTACCCTTAATACAGAAACGCCTGTGTGTTTGATAAAACTTGTCTATTAGTCGCAAATAGCGGGATTTTTCTCTTGGTTCAATGTTAAATCACGTGTTTTTCTGCTTTTTTCCGTAGAGAAAAAACTCTGGCTGAAAAGACAAGTATTAATTGACCACTGCAATAGTGCGCTTCAGCCACTGCATGCACCAAAGCAGACCAAAGCGGCGACCGGTCAGCGAAAAAACTCGCGACTGCGCGCTCTTATCCAACTCGAATTTTCCTCTCCAGCTCGCACTAACAGCGCACCCGCAACCGATAAACCTTCACATAAACCTGCTTTATTGGTTTGGATAAGCTTATTTATTCACCATAACTAATTGATGTTAAAGATTTATTAACCAGTAACTTTGAATTGCGACAAATGCTTTCTCGCGCACACGGCAATTTGGATGATAGGCCAACACATCTGTTATTGACCTTGTTTGAATTGCTGGAGTTTGTAATGAAGATCGCCCGATTTGTTTGCGGCCTGCTGTTGGTGACCACCAGTGTGCAGGCACTGGCCTGGGGACAAAATGGCCACCGAATAGTTGGCCAGATAGCCAATGAGCACCTGACCAAAAAAACCCAACAAGCCCTGCTGCCATTATTGGGTGGCGACTTGCTGGCCGAAGTGGGCACCTGGGCCGATGAAATGCGCTCCGACCCCGCCGAGTTTTGGCAAAAAGATTCCACCCGCTGGCACTACATTAATGTGGCCGCCCCCAAAGATTTTGATGCAAGCCACTACCACACACCGCAAACCAAAGAAGAAGTAAAAGATATCTACGGCGGCATTTTGCGCTGCATCGCCGCGCTTAAAGATAAAAACACCCCACTCGCCGAGCGCCAGTTTTACTTGCGCTTTCTGGTGCATTTGGTGGGCGATATTCATCAACCCATGCACACCGGCCACGCGGAAGATCGCGGCGGCAATTTGATAGAGGTGAAGTTTTTTGGCGAGCAGACCAATCTGCACTCGCTGTGGGATACCGAGTTACTGGAATCACAAAACCTGAGTTTCAGCGAATTTGCCGCCTTTATTAATACGCAGGACAAACAGCTCATCAAAACCTATTTAACCAGCAGCCCCGCTGACTGGCTCAAAGAATCCATGGCGCTGAGCGAGAGCATCTACCAAAGCGCCACACCCGCAGCAACCAACACCCTGCCCGAATTCAGCTACGGCTACATCCATCAACAACTACCGGTTGCCGAAGAGCGACTGCTGCAAGCGGGCATTCGCCTCGCTGGTTTACTCAACAGCATTTTTGACCCCAGAGCCAAACCGGGCATTGCAGCCTTGGCGGTAAAACCCTAACGCCTTGGCCACACAACCGATCACACAACCATAGCTCGGTAGCGAGCACTGTTATTAACCGCTCCATTACTCTTGTTTAGGGAACACACACTATGAAACCGCTATTAAAAAGAAGCGCCCTCTTTATGGCGATGACTGCCGGGATTTCCGGTTATGCCCATGCACAGGACACCAGCTCATCCATCCTCGGTAAAATCAGCGCGCCGGACGGTTCACCCGCCGCCGATACCCGCATCATCGTGATACATGAACCCTCCGGCACGCGCAGTGAAGTGAAAACCAACAGCGCCGGTAGCTACTCGCTCAAAGGCCTGCGCATTGGCGGCCCCTACAAAATCACCATCGATTCCGATACCTATCGCGACGCCGAGATGCGCGATCTATTTCTGCAATTAGGCAAGGTGCTGCGTCTGGATCAAACTCTGGAAGCGGCAGATATAGCCGAGTTGGAAGAGGTGCTGGTGATGGGCACCATCATCAACTCCAGCACCAAAGGCGCCAGTTCGGTATTCAGTGAAGACGATATTAAAAAGACCCCCGCCTTCAGCCGCGATATTAAAGACATCATCCGCAGCAACCCGATGGTGGTGGTAGAAGACGGACAGCTGAGCATTGCCGGTAGCAACCCGCGCTTCAACAATATCACTGTGGATGGTATCGGCCAGAACGACGACTTTGGCTTGAACTTCGGTGGTTACCCCACGGCGCGCCCACCGGTATCACTGGATGCCGTAAGCCAAATCAGCGTGAATTCGGCGCCCTTCACTGCCAAAGTCGGCGGCTTCTCCGGCGGTTTGGTCAACGTGGTGACTAAATCGGGTACTAATGAGCTACAGGGCTCAGTATTTGCTGAAGGCACCAACGACAGCCTTTCCGGCGACCCGAAAACCGGCGACCTGGATCTGGGCGAAGAAACTACCATGGGGTTCAGCGTGGGCGGGCCACTGGTGGAGGACAAAGCGTTTTATTTTATCTCTTACGAATCCTTCGAGCAGGACACCACCGCGCTCTACGGCCTGAATGGTTCCGGCGCCAACGAGAGTGAAATCACCAGCGCCCAATACGAGCAGTTCCTGCAGATCCTCAACGATACCTATGGCCTGACCGACTCAGTAGCCGGTGGTGCGGGCGAGCGCGATGACAAGCTGTTGGTCAAGTTCGACATCAACCTGAGCGATGAACACCGCCTGGATTTCAGCTACCAGAAGCAGGATAACGAACTCGACCGCAACAGCCCGGATCAGGATTACCAGCTGCGCTTGAATTCCAACTTCTTCACCATCAAAACCGAATCAGACACCTACAGCTCACACCTGTTTTCTGACTGGAGCGATGCCTTCAGCACGGTCATCGGCCTGTCCTACAAAGACCTGACAACTGACTCGCTGAAAAACTCGGACCTGGGTGAAGTGACCGTCAATATCGGCAGCAATGAAATCCTGTTTGGTACCGACCGCTCGCGCCACGCCAATATCGCCGATACCCAAACCTGGCAGCTGCATTTGGACGGCACCTATTTGTTAGGCAACCACGAGTTGCGTTTTGGCTACCAGGGCCAAAGCGTGACCTATTACAACCTGTTCGGCCAATACACCGACGGCGTGTGGGAATTCGCGAGCCTGGATGATTTTGCCGCGAAGAAACCCAATTTCTTTGCCTATCGCAATGCCTACACCAATAACGCCGAAGACCTGGCCTACAGTGCAGAACGCACCACCCATGCACTTTACGCCGAGGACAGCTGGGCGGTTACTCCCTCGCTGTTGCTCACCTTTGGCCTGCGCTATGAGCAGCTCGCCTCAGACGATGTACCGCAAGAAAATACGCGCTTCGTGAGCACCTATGGTTACAGCAATACCGAAAACCTGGATGGGCTTGACATCATCCTGCCGCGCTTCAACTTCAACTGGGACTTGAATGAGACCATGACCCTGCGCGGTGGCATCGGCCGCTTTAGCGGTGGCAAACCCAACGTCTGGCTCGCCAACTCCTTCACCAACGACGGCCTCACCTACGTTGCCGCGCCGAGCAGCGCTACCAACGCGGCCATCACCGACCCCGCTAATGTCGACTTCACCCAAATTCCCGACTCAGTGCAAGCCTCATTGGTCAGCGGCACTGGCAGTACCGCCTATGTCGACCCGGACTATGAACTGGAATCTGATTGGCGCTATCAACTGGGTTGGGATCAGGAGCTGAACATTCCCTATTTGGGCGATGGTTACCTGTGGAGCACCGAATTCAACTACATCGACAAGGAAGACTCCTCCTTCTGGGTAGATACCTCGCGCACCGAAAGACGCCGCACCGCCGACGGCCAGCGCATCATTTACCAGAGCATTTACAGCGGCAACCTGGCCAACAACTACGACCTGATGCTGACCAATGCCAAAAAAGATGGCCGCAGTATTATCTGGACCACAAACCTGAAAAAAGACTGGGATAACGGCGTGAATATGTTTGCCGCCTATACCCATCAGGACGTGACCGAGGTCAACCCCGGCACCAACTCCACCGCCTCATCCAACTACAACTTCAACGTCACCATGAACCGCAACGAGGAGTTGGTTGGCACCAGTAACTACGAAATCAAACACCGCTTTGTACTCAACCTCGGCTACGCCGCCAACTGGTTTGGCGATAACGAAACCCGTATCAATGTAGCGTTTGAGCGCCGCTCTGGCCGCCCACTGAGTTGGACACTCGACGCCTTTAACGACAACGACTTTGGCGACCAGCGCGACTTCCAAAACAGCGATGTCTACCTGCCTTACATTCCCACCGGCCCGAACGACACCAATATCGATTGGGAGGGCAGTAACTGGCCGGGTGCCACCACCAACGAAGAAAAATACGCCGCCATGCTGGAGGTTATCCAAGGCGCTGGACTGGAGGGTTATGCCGGCGGTTATGTGCCGAAAAACTCCACCACCCAACCCTGGGTTACTGACCTGGACTTGAGTGTGCAGCAGGACATTCCCGGATTTGCTGACGGTCACACCGGCACCATTTATTTCACCATTGAAAACCTGCTCAACCTGATCGACAGCAGCAAAGGTGAAGTCCGTCGCATGGAATTCCCACAACAAACCCTGTGGGACTACGACGTGAATTCCACTACCGGCCAATACCAATACGACGTGCGCTTTAACGGCACCAACACCAACAACTGGAGTGAATACATTCCGGAAGCCTCGGTGTGGCGCCTGAAACTGGGCGTGCGCTACAGCTTTTAACCTCAGCTCAACTTCCCGTTAACGAACGCAGCTCCCGCCCTTTTGCCTAGCGGCAAAAGGGTCTGGGCAAGCTCGCGCTCAATTCCGGGCTTTTCGCGTGTTCCACCTTTATCAATCACCACTGTTAAGGAGTTACCTGTTATGAAAAAGCTCGCCCTTGGTTTACTCGCGCTCGTCGCACTCAGCGCTGCCACCACCCAAGCCGCCAACTGTATTTACGGCTGTCCCACCGGAAAATCCGGTCAAGTCGTCACCCGTTCGATTTACACCATCAGCAATAACGCCACCACCAAGTTTGCCGATTGGGCCGCCTATCAAGTCACAGCGGCTACTATCGATGGCCCCTCACGCACCCGCACTTGGCGCGTCGACCCCAGCATCACCGCCGCCAATACTCTCGAACCCGCCGACTACACGGATGCCGCCGCGGTATTGGGTACTGATCGCGGCCACCAAGTCCCACTCGCCGCGTTTAGCAACACCGCCGATTGGGCAACCACCAATTATTTATCCAACATCACCCCGCAAGCCGCCGAATTAAATCAAGGTCCCTGGGAGCGATTGGAAAATGCCGAGCGAGTTATTGCACGCAGTGGGCAACCGATTTTTGTTGTCACCGGCCCACTCTACGAATGGTATTTCGGCTCACTGCCCGGCGCCGATGAATCGCACATCATTCCCTCAGGCTATTACAAAGTTGTCATCGCCGTAATCAACGGCACAGTAAAAGCCTCCGCCTTCATCATGGAACAAGACTCCGCGCGCGCGGATAATTTTTGCAATAAAGAAGTCACCATCGATGAAGTAGAAATGCGCGCAGGCATTAACGTCATGCCCAGTTTATCCACCACGATCCAAGCTCCCGTTGAACGGAGTTACGGTGGATTAAAAAGCCAATTAGGTTGCTAACCGAGTTAGTGTTGTTTTCATGAGCGCTCCACTTGAGCGGGTTCGCCCGCTCTTTTTTTATTATTGTTATCTGACTACTACACCTGCCCCACTGTACTCTAACCTAGCCCGCAACGGGAGTTGATTGAGTCATTAATTAAAAGGTAGGAACCAAACAGTTACTGATTCAATGTTTTGGTAAAAAGAATTTTATCATCCCCTTTTACATTTCTCTGCACGCCTGTAATCGCATAATTCTGGGTGATTAACAGGAGCAACATAGCTTTGTACTTATTCATGCTTTTAACAGAAATTTCTTTTGCCCCCATTTCGCTAACGTGCCGTTCTTGCTCAAGTAATAATTTTTTCGCTATACCTTTTTTTCGGTAATTAGGATGAACGCCCCCTAACCAACTATAAAAACATTGTTCATCAATCCAATAACCCAACTTGTACCCCACCAAAACACTTTTATTTTCTGCAACAAGCAAAAGGAAATTTTTATCTCCAATACGCTCCGTAAAAAAATCAGTGTCTGTTAGAGGTGAAAGCTCTGTAATGTCATTATGCAGAACCAATATTTCATCAAATGAACCAATGCGTATTTCCATAAAAAATCCAAATAACAAAAAATAATGCGCCTATAGCGTTTTGCCCTACTCATATCGGTAAATTATTATCTTAAATAAACTTACTGATCAACGCTAACCCATTCTTTTATAAGCATTAACAACAACTCAACCTGAGTTCTATTAAATCATTTCTCGCTTACCTGCACTGCTTGATGATCGATCTGAGTTTTGATCCGGTTATTAACCACTTTAAGCAGGTGATAGAAATGAAACGTAGTCTTTTTTTACCCGCCGCGTTGATTGCGGCTTTTTCACTGCCATTGCAGGCAGAGGTTTTAATTTCAGAGGTGCTTTACGATCCACCCAATGGTTTGGACAGCACATTGGAATGGATCGAGCTTTTTAATGCGGGCTGTGATGCGATTGATCTGAGCACCTATACCTTGCAAGACAAACAAGGCGCGCCGGTACTTAACCTGAGCGGCACGATTCAGCCAAATAGTTATTTAACATTTGCGCGCGAGGCAGATGCGTTTACCACACGCTACGGCTTTGCACCCAACTTGACAGGTATGTCGCTTGCGCTGGGCAACAGCGGTGATTTATTTGTTTTAAAAAATAATGGTGTCGATGTAGATACAGTTGCATGGGAAAACGGTATTAGCGGTTGGACAATTGCAGCGGTTGATGTATCGATTTATCGCGTTGATAACACAACGCCGGCAACCAACGCGCAGTGGGCAGTCAGCACTGCGGATAGCCCCGGCATCGGCCCGCTCACGCAAGATTGCTCCGGTGGTGGGGCGTCGAGTAGCAATACAACTAGCAGTATAAGCAGCAGTTCAAGTAGCACTGAAGAAATCAGTAGCAGCTCAAGTTCCAGCGTTACATCGAGTGAAAGCAGTAGTATAAGCAGTTTGTCATCTGCCAGCTCATCATCGTTAGCAATACCTTATAGCTACGATGTGTATTATGCACCGGCAATGGGACTTGAAGGATTTGAGTTGCGCGTCGCGCTACACAATATTATTCGCACCGGCCATATTAATTTAAGCTACAGCCAAGTGTGGAGCGCGCTGCAATATGCCGACGAAGACCCGGATAACACCGCAAATGTATTGTTGTTATACAGCGGCCGCTCGGCGGATAAAAATGATCGCGATGGGCAACCTGGATTTGATAACGACTCCTGGAACCGCGAACATGTTTGGGCAAAATCCTACGGCTTTCCTGATGACAATCAATTCGCCTATACCGATATTCATCACCTGCGCCCGGAAGATAAAACCGTTAACAGTTCACGCAGTAACAAAGCCTTTGATAATGGTGGCACTGCGCAAGGTGAAGCACCCGATACCTTTACTGATGACGATTCATGGGAACCGCGTGATGCGGTAAAAGGCGATGTGGCGCGCATGATGTTTTATATGGATGTGCGTTATGAAGGCACCGATGGCAACACACCGGATTTGGTTTTAGTGGATAACACGGCCATGGCAAGCGGTGATGCCAATATCGGTAAGTTGTGTACTTTGGTTGAGTGGAGTCAGCTGGACCCGGTCGATAATTTTGAAATGCGCCGCAACCATCGTATTCAGGAATGGCAAGGAAACCGCAATCCGTTTATTGATAATCCAAATTGGGTACTTAGTTTGTGGGGCGATTTCTGCGGCGTAACATCGTCTTCCAGCAGCAGTAGTACTACAAGCAATGAATCAAGCAGCAGCATAAGCAGTGAAGCCAGTAGCGCCATATTATCAAGCAGCTCATCTACGGCCATAAGCAGTAGCGCAAGCAGCACTGTTATTTCCAGCAGCTCAACCGCTTCTGCGTCAGCCACTAACAGCGGCTCGGGTAGCGGCTCATTAAACTGGTTAAGTTTATTGTTGCTATTAAGTCTAGTTAGATTGCGTAGACAATAAGACCATACGCTTTGTTTTGAATTATAAAATCTATAAACATAAAAATAAAAAACCAGCTTAATCGCTGGTTTTTTATGACTTAACGAAAAATCATTTTTCTCTGTTCCTAATTTCTATGGCAATACTAGCCAGCTGTTTTACGATTTCATTGTGGCTCTTTGCTATTTCCTGCTGCGACGCGGCAATACGTTTTATGGATATAACCATAACAATGAATAAACAAATGACTAACACATAAATTGCGAACATTCCCAGCATCACTACTGGCCCTAATACAGAAAACATACTATCCCTCATAACAAGTTGAAAAACATTCTCATTAAACGAGAAAACGCAGCAAAAATCAACTTGCGGATTAATCCGTTACGCACAATAAAAATCTATAAATTTTTATCAAGCCAGTAAGTGGTTATTGAAAGTACAATTTCCGCCGTAGATTGATCTTCCGCCAAGCCATTCGCCGTAGCTGAACCTAAAATGTTAAACATATGATCTGCACCTTTGATAAGGTGGAGTTCTGCATTGGTGGTACCGGCGTGGTTGATTATATTTATCGATGACTCGTAGGGAACCAAGGTATCCGCTGTACCGGCAATTGCGAGTAATTTTCCGTGATAATTTTTTAAGTCCTGCAAACTGCTATTGGCTTTAACTTCTTCAAACCACTGCAAACCAAAATTTAATGGCTCGGGGCGCCAAGGGAATTTTACGACTGCAAAACCATTGGCTTTTGCCTCTGCATAATAGTCGTCAAAAAAGGATTGGAAAACACCAGTGCCATTTCCACTAACACTGGACCAGGCAACCAGCGATTTAATGCGAGCATCTTTTGTGGCAACGAGCTGTGCAATTAATCCGCCCTGACTAAATCCAATCAGGCCAATGCGCTGTGCATCTATATCCTGCAGAGTAGTTAGATAATCCAGCGTGCTGGCAACATCGCGCTGGGCGCTGGTGAGATTATAAAAGCGATAATCCACCGGGCTATCGCCAGTACCAGCAAAGTCGATACGCACGGAGGCGATACCGGCTTCGGCCAAATCAACAGCCAAACGTTGATACAATCCCCCCACTTCATTTTTCTGCGATGCAGTGCCATGCAACATCACCACCACCGGAAATGGTTTGCCGGTTGCCTGAGTTGGCTTTACTAAAATGGCAGGAATTTTATAAGTACCATTATCGATAAATAATGGCTGCTCGACATAAACAGATCCAACGGGGGTTGCATGATTTGGCTTAACGACGCAACCAGTGATGGCGACAAAACAAAATACTACCGCTAAAAACCTAACGTACTTTAAACGAATCATTAGCTTCACCCGATTAATTATCGCCATTAAATGGCAACGCCATAAAAGTGCACACTTATACAATTAGAAAAATTTAAGAATTACAATTTTCACCCTGTGTAATCCACACTGCCTTCCACAATAATCATATTGGCCGTTGCATTCGCCGTGCGCAGTGCATGGATGGGGGCATATTCCGCGCAAGTCGCCCAATGATTGGCAGTGGCGAGATCAGGAAATTCCATCACCACCAAACGTTTGGGTTGCCAGTTACCGCTAACGACCTCGGCGTTTGCGCCGCGCACTAAATAGCGTCCGTTGCAGGCAAATACTGTGGGCGTAATTTTCGTGAGGTAATCTTTATAGTTTTCGGGGTTATGTACTTCAATATCGACAATCACATAAGCAGCCATAATAATTCCTGCACTCATCCGCTATTGTTGCGCAAGCCAATCGATCAGGGTTTTACGTTCCAAATCAGTCATGTGATGAAAATTTCCCAGTGGCATATAGCCCGATGACAAAGCCGGTAATGCACGCACTTTTTGCGCAGCAAGGTGCACAGTGGAATCAATCACCAAACCAGCAGGTGCGGCATTAAAACCCGGTTGCGAGGGCACAGCCGCATGACAATTGGTGCAGTGCACGTGAATTAATTGGTTAATGCGCTCATCGGTACTGACGCTTTGTTCTGCTGAAGTAACAATTGCCGCTTTTTCAGCTTGTTTAGCGGCAATACTCGCGGGCGATGTCACTGCCATTAGCACCGCAACCAATACCAGGCCGCTAAAACTGCTCAACAAAATAAACGGCTTTACTACACCCAAATGTTTGAGATTAAAAAAGTGCCTGCCCCATGCCAAACATAAACCTATTGCAACCAATACCAGCCAGGAATAAACATGACTGTACAAAAAAGAATAGTGATTGCTGAGCATGCAGAAAATAACCGGCAGGGTTAAATAATTATTGTGCGTTGAGCGTAACTTGGCGAAGGCCATAGCACAGGTGTCCGGCGCTTCATTGTTGCTGACTGCCGCCACAAATTTACGCTGCGCAGGCATAATTCCCCAGAACACGTTGCCTGCCATCCAGGTGGCAATCATTGCACCGACATGCAAATAGGCAGCGCGCGGTGAAAATAACAAGTGCGCCAAATAACTCGCCACACTAATCACCAACAACAATATTGCGGCAAATAATAATCCGCGTTTTACCAGCGGTGTGCGCAACAATAATTCGTAGAGCGCTTGGCCACCGAGAATAAAACCGATGCTGGCAACGACCGCCCAACCTGGTGATTGAATCAGGGTGTTGTACCCCACCAGATAAGTTTGTGCTTGCAGGTAATACATTAATATTAACAAGCCGGTGCCACTCAACCAGGTGCTGTAAGCTTCCCACTTAAACCAGTGCAACTTTTTGGGCATTTCTTGCGGGCGCAAATGGTATTTGGCCACTTCATAAATACCGCCGCCGTGAATTGCCCACAAATCACCTTTTACGCCTTTATCCGCTTTCCATTGTGGCGGCTCACGTAAACTCAAATCCAACCAAATAAAATAAAATGATGCACCAATCCAGGCAATGGCCGCGACCACATGAAACCAGCGGAATGCCAGATTTAACCACTCCAATACCAGCGGGTTAATTAAATCGCCCATGACAATGCTCCTTCTGTAGCGGGTGCGCGGCTAAATACTTTTTTACCCATCACATAGGTGTGGGCGATATTGTGTTCATCACCCAAGGTCATTAATGCAAACAGTTTTTCTGCCAAACTTTTCACTGAATCCGGTGAATCGCTCTGCACCGATGATTGCCGCAATGCCTGTAACGGTGTTGCACCCAAATTAATCACCACAAAATCAGCTTCTTTGCCCGGCGCAAAATTGCCGAGGTAATTATCCAATTGCAACGCACGTGCATTACCCAAGGTGGCCATATAAAACCCTTTTAACGGATGCAAATTTTGCCCTTGCAATTGCAGCACTTTGTAAGCTTCAGCAAGGGTACGCAATTGCGAAAAACTGGTGCCACCACCCACGTCGGTAGCAAGGCTCACGGGAACACCGGCGTTCTCCAACCGCGCCATATCCAACAAGCCACTACCCAAAAATAAATTTGAGGTCGGACAAAAAGCAATGCCCGAACCCGTTTGTGCCAAACGCTCAACCTCAAGATCACTCAAATGAATACCGTGGCCAAATACACTGCGTGGGCCGAGCAAACCAAATTGATCGTACACATCCAGATAATCGCGCGCTCTGGGGTAAAGTTCTTTTATCCACGCCATTTCCTGTAAATTTTCAGAGAGATGGGTTTGCAAATACAAACCGGGATATTGCGCGTAAAGTTTTCCCGTCCCCGCCAATTGTTCCGGGGTACTGGTGGGTGCAAACCGCGGTGTGAGCGCATAGAGTTGCCGCCCCTGTTGGTGCCAACGTTCAATTAAGGCGCGACAATCCTGTTCACTGCTCGCCGGTGTATCAAGCAAATAATCCGGCGCATTGCGGTCCATCATTACCTTGCCGCTAATCATGCGCAGATTCATCTGCGCGGCGGCAGAAAAAAAAGCTTCAGTCGATTGCGCAAATACGGTGGTGTAAACCATGGCCGTAGTGGTGCCATTTTGGAGAAGAATTTTCAGAAATTCATGAGCAGCGAGCGCGGCAAACTCCGCATTAGCAAAACGCGCTTCAGAGGGAAAGGTATAGTTGTTTAGCCAATCCAGTAACTGTTCGCCATAGGAAGCAATCACGCTAGTTTGTGGGTAGTGAATATGGCTGTCGATAAAACCCGGCATAATTAATTGATCGGGAAAATGTTGACACGACTGTAAATCAAATCCTGCCGCCGCCATGTGTTGTGCATCGCCCAAAGCCTTGACTCGCCCTTGTTCAACAACCAACACCCCATCATCAAAATACTCAATACCGGCACCCGTGATGGGATCGGGTTGATCGGTGAAATGTAAAATTTTTGCGCGAAACGCCGCTGCCGCATTATTCGCACCTATCGCATTCACCATACTTTCCATTCCTACCGCAACATCACTCATAACCAGCCTTAACAACAAAATTAAAACAGAAAAATTAAAACTATCTTTTTTTTAATAACCGCGAACACGCGGTATCCATAACAATCAAAAACCTAGCTGCCGCGATAAGTGGAATAACCATAAGCGTTCAATAACAACGGCACGTGATAGTGCTCCTGCGGATTTACCACACGAAAAATAAGCTGGATTTCCGGATAAAAATTGCTCAGCGCTTGGCGTTCATACCAAGGCGCCACCGCAAAATGCAGGAGATAATTACCCGCCTGAATTTCAAAAGTATTTTCCCACTGCATAATTCGGCCATCACCATCAGTAGTCGCACTGGCGATAGGTTCCTGGGTGTCCAGACGGTGCAGGGTTACACGTACACCCGCCGCAGGTTTGCCGCTATCCAAATTAAGAATGTGAGTTGTAATTGGTGCTTTTTGCATAAAATATTTTCCGCAAACTATAAGATTCTTAAATCACAATTTTGTCATATCCCCATGCTCGCGAGAATGACGACTCCCTTTTTAACACTCATGATCTTCAATCAAATTCATTAACCGAAGCGTGGTAATTTTCCCCTGCTCCAACGCACCATTAACCAGCTCCTGACTGCGCGAATTTCCGATGCGCACTTTTAAGAGCGCCAACATTTCTTCTGCGGATTTGCCACTGGCGCAGACAATAAAAATAAAACCATTTTGCTGTTCATATACCTGATTCAGTGCATAGAGCTCCTGAATAACTGCGTCACTCGCGGCCAACACTTGACCCTGCTCCTGGGTGGCGCGACCGGCATAACGGGAACGCAATAATTCGATGTCACCAATACGTGCATGGCCGGAAAAGGCTTCCAGCATTTCGCTTTCGTTGGCGCGCGCCCAGACTTGCTGCGCGGCGATTAATAAATCCTCGCACTGCACAAAAGGGCGACGTGCCGATACTGCTTCTGCCCAATGCTGGCAATGACAGCAGCCGTACAGTGCACTTACCGCATCCACCGCAGGCAGATGATTAAATTCATCCAACTTCATGATTTATTCCCCCAGCAAACATTCACCACCCCAATTACTCGCATAAAATTGTCGTGGTTTTTTGTTGTTGCAGAATAGTTTTAATATCGCGCCAGGAACTGGAGATCCCCGTTTGCGGTGCAGCGGTCTGGTAATACAAACTTTGCAATTGCGCCGCAATGGATACCGCAACCTCCATTGGCAATTTACCTTTCACTTCCGGCAAGCCAATCGGGCTGTGAATTTTTTCTATGGCTGTATCCGCAAAACCGGAATCACTTAAACGTTTGCGAAAACGCAATGCTTTGGTTTGCGAACCAATCATTCCTGCATAGGCCCAACGCTGATCAGATAACAGGGTTTTACACAGCGCAAAATCCAATGTGTGGTCGTGAGTAAAAATAATTGCCCAACAATTGTCGGGTAGGCACACAGCGGCCTCTGTGGGATCGGCATAAAATTCGTAACGGCAATTCGCGGGCAGCGGCGCTGCCATTAATTCCGGGCGATTATCAATCACCCGCACCTGACACGGCAGCCCGGCGAGAATAGTGACTAAGGATTGACATACATGGCCCGCACCAAACAGCGCGATTTGCCAGGCACAGGCCGCAAAACATTCCAACATCACCGTGACATTACCACCGCAACATTGCGCCGCCTCTGCCGCGAGTGGAATCGCTTTTAATACCTGGCAGTTTTTATTTTGCGCGAGCAATTCACGTGCTTGCTGCACCAGCAAAAACTCCAGCTGACCACCACCAATGGTGTCGTAGGTGGCATCCGCCGCAATCACCATTTTGCTGCCGCCATCGCGCGGGGTTGAACCCTGGGTATTAATAATGGTGGCGATCACATAGGCGCTACCGCTTTGCTGGCAGTGTTGAATCGCGGCTGACCAATTAAGCAGTGCCATTAGGCGTCTCCTGTATTCACTGAGGTCGCTTGTGCAACACCGGCTGCGCGCACTTTATTAAACGCCGCGCACTCTTGCAGCGCCCAATAAATTCGCTCGGGCGTTGCGGGTGTATCCAAGCGTGGGCTGAATTGATAATCGGCTGTGCTGCTGCAAGCATCGCGCAGTGCCGCCCACACACAAATCGCCAGCATTAAGGGTGGCTCACCCACTGCCTTGGATAAGTGAATAGTATTTTCCAGATTCGGCTCATCAAATAATTCCACGTTGAATTTTTCCGGCACATCAAACGCGGTAGGAATTTTGTAATTGGCAGGGCTATTGGATATAAGGCGGCCTTTTTCATCCCACAATAATTCTTCTGTGGTGAGCCAGCCCATGCCCTGAATAAATCCGCCTTCAATTTGGCCGATATCAATGGCCGGGTTGAGCGATTTACCCACATCGTGCAGCACATCAATTTGCTCAACTTTGTATTCGCCGGTTAAACAATCCAGCGTGACTTCTGCCACCGCCGCACCGTTGGAAAAATACAAAAAGGGCTGGCCTTTGGCTTTGGCGCGGTCGTAATAAATTTTTGGGGTGCGGTAATGGCCGGTAGCCGAGAGAGCAACACGATTGAGATAAGCCAATTTAATAAATTCAGCAAAACTCATAGCCTGCTCACCCAGCACTACCTGGTCCTGCGCAAAACTAATTTGTGCTGCGTCCAACTGAAAATGCTCAACGGCGAAAGCAATTAAATCGGCTTTGATTTTGTCGCACGCATCTTTAGCGGCCATGCCATTTAAATCAGTGCCGGATGACGCGGCGGTAGGTGAAGTATTGGGCACCTTATCGGTACGGGTGGATGACACCATCACCCGCTGCACACTCACACCAAAAGCGCTGGCAACAACTTGTTGGATTTTGGTGTAAAGCCCCTGGCCCATTTCCGTGCCGCCGTGATTAATCAACAAGCTGCCATCGGTATAAATTTGCAACAGCGCACCAGCTTGGTTGAGATGTTTAGCGGTAAATGAAATACCGAATTTTACCGGCGTAAGCGCCAGCCCTTTTTTCAAGGTGCGATGGGTTTTATTGAATTCGGTGATAGCAACGCGGCGTGCGCGATAGCTTGAACTTTGCTCCAACCGTTCGATTAACGCTGGCAGCACATGCTGCTCAATTTTTTGCCCGTAGGGCGTTTCATCCGCACCGGGTTGGTAGAGATTGGTTTTACGAATATCGAGCGGGTCTTTACCCAAATAACGCGCAATATCTTCCACGATGGTTTCAATCGCCATCATACCTTTTGGGCCACCAAAACCGCGAAAGGCAGTATTGGAAACCGTGTGGGTTTTGCAGCGCAAACCCAGAATGCGAGCGTTATTTAAAAAGTAGGCGTTGTCTGCATGGAACATGGCGCGGTCGACAATACCTTCCGATAAATCGGCAGAAAAACCGCACTTACCGGCGAGCAACATATCCACGCCGAGCAATTTGCCTTCGCTATTAAAACCAACTCGCCAGCGATTTAAAAAATCGTGGCGTTTGCCGGTTTGTACCATGTCGTCGCGGCGCGGCATGCGGTAGCGCACCGGGCGACGGGTGCGCTGCGCAAATAAGGCGGCGATACACGCAAGCGGTGCCGCCTGACTTTCTTTACCACCAAAACCACCGCCCATGCGCCGCACTTCCGCCACCACTAAATGAAACGGAATAGCCAGGACTTCAGCGACTAATTTTTGCAATTCGGTGGGATGTTGCGATGAGCTGATCACATGAATGCCGCCATCTTCCGTTAGCCGCGCTTCACTGATTTGCCCTTCCAGATAAAAATGTTCCTGCCCGCGCACATAAATTTCACTGCTTAAGTGATGGGGCGCGGCGCTGATACTCGCATCGGGATCGCCGAGCAATAATTGATGTTGGGGCAATACAAAACTCTGTTCGGCGAGTGAATCCTCCACAGTTAATTGCGCAGGCAATTCGTCGTACTCGATCTTTGCCAACACTACCGCGCGTTGCGCTGCTTCAAAACTGGTGGCCGCCACTGCAAAAATGGGTTGGCCGATAAATTCAACCAGTTCGCCCGCCAGCAAGGGATCACCGGAATACACCGGCGCCACATCGATCTTGCCGGGAATATCGCCTTGTACGATGACATCGAGTACACCGGGCGCATTTTTTACGGCGGTTAGATCCAGCGTGCGAATACGCGCATGGGGTTTAGTGGACTGACCGGTGGCGACAAATATGGTGCCGGGAAGTAGCGGCAAATCATCCACATACTCCGCTGCGCCGCGCACATGTTTGTGTGCCGATTCATGCGCGGTGGAGTGACCAACACCACCGTTGGATGCTGGCGCCACAATCGCCGGAGACAATTCAGAATTGGTGATTAATCTACGCATGGGCAAACAACCTCGTTTCAATTTGATTGCCCGAGGCTTCTGCAGCAAATTCGTAACAGGATTTTTTAAGCAGGTTGCACGCCATGGCCATGCGGTACTCAGCGCTGGCACGCACATCACTCAGTGGTGAAAATTCACTGCGCAATACATCGCAGGCTTGTTCGAGAATATTTTCATCAACCACACCATTAACATACCAATTGGTATTCGATAAAAATTGTTCGGTGGCACTGGCACGTTTTGGAATCGCCGCCATACCGCCAAAGGCAATGAAAAATTCGTTCGTTGTTTTTCCGCTCCAGCAAAATACACCCATCACGGCGGAGATATCGTCTTCATAACGCTTGCTGATTTTGAACAGCTTCAATGGTTTTGCTAAGTGCGCGCGGTTGATATAAATGCGCGCCAGGTATTCACCGGTCATCAAACTGGTTTTTTTGTAATCGCGATAAAATTGCGTCAGCTTTTCACGGCGTACTTCACCGCGCCCATTCACAATTTCCACTTCCGCATCCAGCGCCAATAAATACGGCGGGCTATCGGCGATGGGCGAGGCATTACAAATATTGCCACCCAAGGTGCCACGATTGCGAATTTGCCGCGAGCCCAAGCGCCCGAGCAACGCGACAAATTCCGGCGAGAGATCGCGCAGGGACTTTTCCATCTGGCTGTAACACACCGCCGCGCCGAGAATGACTTCGCGCTCATTGATCTCGATCTGCTGTAATGTCTCCACCCGATTCAGATCAATCAGGTGCGCCAAGGATTTGTACTGCTGGGTAACCTCCAGCATTAAATCCGTACCACCGGCCACCAAACGCGCGTGGGGATAGGCGTGCAATAGTTGCTGCAACTCCACTTCGGTGTGCGGCTGCCAATAACTGCTGCCATCACCCTGTAATAGCGGCGCGGCAACAGGCGCCACCGACTCAGGATTTTTGCCCGCTAAAGGTGCATTCGGCACCCACTCTTGCACAAAACTGGCCACTTGGGCAGGTTTTTTAAGGGCCACCATTCCCGCCGTGACAATGGGGCGATAACCGGTGCAGCGACACAGGTTTCCGGAGATAGCATCAATCACCGCCGCGCGCTGTACCGCATCCTCCGCCTGTGCCAAACGCTCGCCCTCATTGAGCTGCAAGTTGGCTAGCGACATCACAAAACCGGGGGTGCAAAAGCCGCACTGGGAGCCGTGGCATTCCACCATCGCGGCCTGTACCGGGTGCAGGGAATCCGCACTGGCGGCGAGTGCTTCCACCGTAAAAACATGGCAATCCTGCAGGCTGCCGAGCGGGCAAATACAGGCGTTCACCGTGCTGTAAGCCAGGCCCTGCGGGCTGGGGCGCCCAATGATCACCGTGCAGGCGCCGCAATCACCGGAGGCACAGCCCTCTTTGGTACCCATCAATTGTTGACCGCTGCGAAGGTAGCGCAGCAGCGTCATATCTGCTGCCGCATCCACACCTTCAACCGGTTTATTGTTCACCACCAACCGCACAATACCTCCTCCACTTGCCTGCCTTGCACGGGTATTACACCCTCGCTGGCACGGCTAAAAAAATCGAACCTGCCAAGGCCAAAGCAAAAGTCTGGCCAAACAGACAATTTTTCATAGGTTTTTTGCAAAGCGCGGTTTATGGCAGTGAATGGCATGCAATTTGCTCAACCCGACTTATCTTTTTGTCCAGATAGTCAGGTTTATGAGCGAGTTGATTTATGTCTGAAAAAAAGGCCATGCGCCTTGAGCTATTAGCGCTCACCAAGGCTTACCCCGGCTGTATCGCTAACGACAGCGTGAGCCTGCAGGTTGAACCGGGCGAGATCCATGCGCTGCTCGGCGAAAACGGCGCCGGTAAAAGTACCTTGATGAAAATGATTTACGGCGTGGTGAAACCCGATGCCGGGCAAATGCTGTGGAACGATAAAGAAGTGAGCATTAGCGGCCCCGCCCATGCGCGCCAATTGGGGATGGGCATGGTGTTCCAGCACTTTTCCCTGTTTGAAACCCTGACCGTGACCGAAAATATCGCGCTCTATTTAACACCTGCCGAATACGGCAATTTGGAGCGATTGCGCGAACGCATTATCGCGGTGGGCGATGAATATGGCCTGGCGATAAATCCTGACCGCTTGGTGCACAGTTTGTCGGTGGGCGAACAACAGCGGGTGGAAATTATTCGCTGCCTGCTGCAGGACATCCAACTGCTAATTCTTGACGAACCCACCGCCGTACTCACGCCGCCAGAAGTGGCACAGCTGATTGCTGTGCTGAAAAAACTTGCGCGCAAAGGGTGCAGCATTTTGTTTATCTCGCACAAATTGCACGAAGTGAATGCACTGTGCGACAAGGCCACCATTCTGCGCGGCGGCAAGGTCACCGGCACCTGTGTGCCGAGTGAAACAAGCCCCACCCAAATGGCGCGCCTGATGCTGGGCGATGAATTGGAATTGCAGGATTCCATGCCCGCCGGCAGCGCCGGTGAATGCCTGCTCGCGCTCGATAAGATTACGGTGAAACCGCGCGATGCATTTGCGATTCACCTGCAAGACATTCAACTGCAGTTACACGCGGGCGAAATTCTTGGCCTTGCCGGTGTGGCCGGTAACGGGCAAGACGAACTGGTGGATTTGATTAACGGCGAGCTGCGCAGCGATAGCGGCAGCCTGTTATTGGGCGGCAACGATATTGGCCAACTCGGCGTGCAACAGCGTCGTCGCCTGGGCATGGGTGTGGTGCCCGCCGACCGGATCGGGCGCGGTGCGCTGGGCAATATGAGCCTGACCGAAAATAATCTACTCACTGGCTACATCAACCAAAGCGGAAAATTCGGCTGGCTGAATTGGCCGCTACTTAAAAACCGCGCCACCGACATCATCGCCAAATACAAAGTCAAAGCGACCGGCGCCGATGCCAGCGCCAAAAGCCTCTCCGGCGGCAACCTGCAAAAATTTATTATCGGCCGTGAAATTCTGCAAAACCCGAAAGTGCTGGTGTGTTTTCACCCGACCTGGGGCGTGGATGTGGGCGCGGCGAATTTGATTCATCAGGAGCTGATCAAGCTGCGCGATAAGGGCGCGGCGATTTTGGTGATCAGCGAAGATTTGGATGAATTGTATTTATTGGCCGATCGCCTCGGCGCCCTGTGCGGCGGGCGCCTGTCACCGTTGGCAGCTAAAGCGGAGGTGCCTCTGGGGCAACTCGGCCAGTGGATGACCGGCAACTTTGGCAGCCACCTCGCTGACAACACAGCAGCGGAGGTTGCCCATGCGCATTGAGAAACGCCTGCAAGACTCCCGCGCGATGATGTACCTGTCGCCCCTGCTCGCCCTGCTGCTCACGCTCGTCTCCGGTGCGCTGTTGTTTGCGCTGCTTGGGCGCCCGCCGCTGGGCAGCCTCTACACCTTTTTTATCGCCCCGATTAGCGATTTGTACGGCCTGTCGGAACTGGCCGTAAAAGTCACCCCGCTGTTGCTCTGTGCGATTGGGTTAACGCTCTGCTTCAAAGCCAAAATCTGGAATATCGGCGCCGAAGGCCAGTTTGTATTTGGCGCGCTGGTTGGCGGCGCAGTGACCTTGCAGTTGGCGGATAGCGAAGGCGTTTGGGTGCTGCCGGTGATTATCGCCAGCGGCGCCTTGGCGGGTTTGGTCTGGGCGGGCATTGCCGCGCTCTTGCTCACGCGCTTTAACGCCAACGAAATTCTCACCACCATCATGCTCAACTATATCGCCGTGAACCTGCTGTTGTGGGGCGTGCACGGCCCGCTCAAAGACCCGGAAGGGCTCAACTTTCCCGAGTCCGCGCTCTTTGCCAGCCAGACCCTGTTGCCGGTGTTGTTTGAGGACTACCGCGTGAGCATCGCCATTTTTATCGCGCTGTTTATGTTGGTGGTGATTTGGGTGGTGCTCACCCGCACCCTGCTCGGCTTCCAATTGCGGGTGATGGGCGAGAACCACAACGCTGCACGCTTTGCCGGTTTTAACGGTAAAAAACTCATCTGGCTGCTGCTGTTATTCAGTGGCGCCATGGCCGGTATTGCCGCCATTTCCGAAACCAACGGCCCGGTGGGGCAACTGATTCCCACCCTCTCGCTGGGCTACGGTTATGCCGCAATTATTGTGGTGTTTATGGGGCGCATGCACCCGCTCGGCATCCTGCTCGCCAGTTGTCTGTTAGGGCTTACTTACCTGGGAGGCGAGATGGCGCAAATCGATCAGGGTCTGCCCAAGTCCATCACCGGATTATTCCAGGGCATGCTGCTGTTTTATTTGCTGGCCTGCGACCTGCTGATTAGCTATCGCCTGGTGCCCGGCAGCAACCCAACCATAAAAGAACACAAGGTATAAACGAAGGGTATAGATGTATGGATATCGGCATGTTTGAAAACATTCTCTTCGCCATGGTGCGCACCGGTACGCCGCTGCTGCTGGTGGCCTTGGGGGCGATGATGTCGGAGCGCGCCGGGGTATTAAACCTGGGGCAGGAAGGCATGATTCTGGTGGGCGCGGCCTGTGGGTTTATCGCCGCTTACGCCGGGAGCAGCCTCGGTTGGGGTGTGCTCGCGGCAGTCATTTCCGGGGTGGTAGTGTCGCTGTTGTTTGCATTTATCGCGCTCACGCTGATTTCCAACCAGGTCGCCACCGGCCTTGCGCTCACTATTTTTGGCACCGGCCTAAGTGCTTTTTTGGGCGCAGGTTATGTCGGTCAAACCATCACCGGGTTTAACACGGTGAAAATTCCGCTGCTGGGCGATATCCCGCTGATCGGCAAAGCGCTGTTTGAGCAGGACTTATTGGTCTACCTCGCGTTTGCACTCTTTGCCGCCGTGTTTGTGGTGATGCGGTATACGCGGCTGGGCCTAATTATTCGCGCCGTGGGCGAAAATCCCGATGTCGCCCACGCACTGGGTTACAAAGTGATGCGCGTGCGCTACGGCGCGGTAATGTTTGGCGGCGCCATGGCCGGTTTGGCCGGTGCCTATTTGTCGCTCGCCTACACACCCATGTGGTCGGAAGGCATCGCCGCCGGGCGCGGTTGGATCGCCCTCGCGCTGGTGGTATTTGCCAGCTGGCGCACCGAGCGCATTTTGCTCGGCGCCTGGTTGTTTGGCTTCGCCAGTATTTTGCATTTGTTATTGCAAGGTTATGGCTACGAAATATCGCCCAACCTGCTCGCCATGCTGCCCTATGTGGTCACCATTGTGGTGTTGGTACTCATGATGTATCGCCAACAAAATCAGGGCTTATTTGCCCCGCGCTCACTCGGGCAGCCGTGGCATTCGCCGAAATAAATTGTTTGTTAATGATGCTAAATCGCTAAAAAAGAGGAACCACCATGACGCTGTTAACCCGCAAAAAATTTCTCCGTGTGCTGGGCGCCACGGCGGCACTGCTAACACTGAGCGCCAATGTATTTGCCGCGCCGCTGAAAGTCGGCTTTGTGTATGTAAGCCCGATTGGCGATGCCGGTTGGACTTATCAACACGACGAAGCGCGCAAAATTGTGCAGCAAGAATTTGGCGATAAAATCGAAACCACTTTTGTCGAAAGTGTGGCCGAAGGTGCCGATGCCGAGCGCGTGATTCGCAACATGGCCTCACGCGGTTACGATTTAATTTTCACCACTTCCTTCGGTTACATGAACCCCACCATCAAAGTGGGCAAGATGTTTCCCAAAGTAAAATTTGAACACGCCACCGGTTATAAAACCGCCGCCAACGTCGGCAATTATCAAGCGCGCGATTATGAAGGCCGCTTCCTCGCGGGCATGATTGCCGGTGCCATGAGCAAAAAAAATGTGATCGGTTATGTGGGCGCATTTCCCATTCCCGAGGTGATTCGCGGCATCAACTCCTTTATGCTCGGCGCCCAGGTGATGAACCCGGACATCAAAATGAAAGTGGTGTGGGTCAATACCTGGCACGATCCAGCCAAAGAACGTGAAGCGGCGGAGAGTTTAATTTTGCAAGGCGCCGATGTAATCACCATGCACACCGATTCTGCGGCAACCATTCAAGCGGCAGAAGCGAAAGGCGTTTATTCGGTTGGCTTTAATTCCGATATGAGTGCCTACGGCCCCAAAACCCATTTGACCTCATCCACGCAACACTGGGAATCCATTTACCGCGCAAAAATCCAGGCGGTATTGGATGGCACCTGGAAGCCGGAAGCGATTTGGCACGGACTGCGTGAAGGTGTAGTAGCACTATCGCCCATGAACCCGGTAGTGCCAAAAGAGGTTGTGGAGAAAATGGAGGCGTATAAAATGGAAATTGTCGCGGGCAGCCGCGCTGTGTACCAAGGGCCTATTTACGATCAAGCCGGTGCATTAAAAGTTGCCGAGGGCAAAACCCTGAGCGATGAAGAATTGCACCAACAAAACTGGTACGTAAAAGGCATAGAGGGGAAAATTCCGCAATAATTGCCTGGCGCGCGGCACGAATTTATGCGCTGCCAGCGCGCCACCAATAAAAACATCCAGCGAGAAACAATAACAATGGCCATTAAGACCACCGCCGAAAAAAAACCTGTCGCCACGACAAGCAGCAAACAAGGAACCGGAAAAACTATGGCAAGCAAACCAGCAGAAGCCCAGCCGGAGTTTAACCCCACTGAAACGCCCACCGGCAAATACAAACCGGGCAAAATTCGCGACCGCAACCTGAGCAATATTATTAACGCCGCCGAAGAAGAATTTGTGCAAAACGGTTTTCGCGGCGCCAGCATTCAAAATATCGCCGACCGCGCGGGCATTCCCAAAGCCAACGTGCACTATTACTTCAAAAGTAAAACCAATTTGTATGTGGCGGTGCTGGATAACATTATTAATTTATGGAACGACCTGCTCGGTGAAATCACCGTGGACGACGACCCCGCAGAAGTATTGGATCGTTTTATTCGCAAAAAGGTAGAGCTTTCCTACACCAACCCCCGCGCATCAAAATTGTATGCGATGGAAATGATTCAGGGCGCACCGCATTTAAAAGGTTATATCCGCACCGAGATGCGTCAATTTGTCCGGCGCAAAGCGCAGATTATCGAGCAGTGGATCGAGCAGGGCCGCATGGACAAAGTTGACCCCATGCATTTGATCTTTTTAATTTGGGCATCCACCCAACACTACGCGGATTTTGATGTGAAAATTCTCACCGTCATGAACCGCGCAGAATACGAACCGGACATGATTAAAGATATTTCGGATTTTTTAAGCCAAATGATTTTAAAAGGCTGCGGCCTGAAACCACCGGTTAAGTAATCAACAACCATGACAATGATTTCATCAAACAGCAACACTCTTTGGCTTAAAAATCCACGCGCCTGCTGGACAGGCAATACACAAGACGCCAGCAATGGCCTGGTGATTCAAGGCAATAATATTATCGAATTGGTCGCCGCCGGTGCTACACCGGCCAGCACCTACGATTACAGTTTTGATGCCTCCGACCATGTCATTCTGCCCGGCCTGATTAATTGCCATCACCATTTTTACCAAACGCTCACCCGCGCGCTGCCCAGTGCACTCAACAAAGAATTATTTCCCTGGCTACAAGCGCTCTACCCCGTGTGGGCGAATTTAAATGACGAAGCCATTTTTGCCTCCACGCAATTAGCGCTGAGTGAATTATTACTCTCCGGCTGTACCACCGCCGCGGACCACCATTACGTATTCAGCAGCATTATGCCGCACGCGATAGACGCACAAGTCGCCGCTGCCAAAACCATCGGTAATCGCGTTACCTTAACGCGCGGCTCCATGAGCCTCGGCCAATCCAAAGGTGGATTACCACCGGATTCGGTAGTGGAAAGCGATGAAAAAATTCTGAGTGAAAGTGAACGTTTAATTCACAGCTATCACGACACCAGCGAAGATTCCTTTTGCCAAATCGCCCTCGCCCCCTGCTCACCGTTTTCCGTCACGCCAGATTTAATGCGCGCAACCGCCGTGCTCGCACAACAAAAAAATGTGTTGCTGCACACGCACCTCGGTGAAACGGAAGATGAAAATAATTTCTGCCTGAAACAATTTGGTATGCGCCCGGTGGATTACCTGGATGATCTAGGTTGGTTAAATAACCGCGTCTGGCTCGCCCACGGCATTCATTTTAATGAAGAAGAAATTGCACGCTTGGGCCACGCCTGCGTCGGCGTCTGCCACTGCCCCAGCTCCAACATGCTACTCGCCTCCGGCATGTGCCACACCCGCGATTTACAACGCGCAGGCGCGCCCGTCGGTTTGGGTGTCGATGGCTCTGCATCCAACGACGGCTCCAATATGATTCAAGAAGTTCGCCAAGCCATGCTGCTACAAAAACTCCGCTACGGCTCCGCAAACTTCACGCATATCGATGCACTAAAACTCGCAACCTCTGGCAGCGCCAAATTATTACACCGCCCCGAACTCGGCGAACTCGCCGTCGGCAAAAAGGCAGACCTCGCATTGTTCAGCCTAAACGAACCCCGCTTCTCCGGCCACGGCGACCCACTCGCCGCATTAATTTTGTGCGGCGCCCACAAAGCGGATTTTGTAATGGTCGGCGGCGAGTGGAAAGTGAAGAATGGTGAAATGGTGGATATGGATATTAATGATGTGATGGCGAGGCATGGGATTGCGGCGAAGCGATTAAGAGAGATGGCTGCAAATTAAAATCCAGAGCGGTTTGCCAACATGCGTCTCGAATCTTAGTTAATCTATACAACCTCCAACCTTAAAATCTCCTCCTTCAGCTCTTCAGGGATGTTAACCCACGTTGTTTCTTTACAAACCTGAAGCTGATGCGATTGCTCTTTTACAACCGAAATTATTTGAGTGTACCAATGAAAATACGACCACTCTCTCGGCTTTGGAGAATAGAGGTATTTTTTCTCCGAACACCAACCAATTTCCATCGCCTCACGATAAATATACGGGAAAGCTGCAAATACAGGGATAACATAAAGCCTTCCCTCTTCGTCAATTCCAACTTCTACTATTTTGGTATGTATCATAATTTTGCGATTCTCAATCTGAATCTATTTTTTATTAGGCGGAGCCCAATTAGGCCTTAACCCAAGCTCATACTCTTCGCGCACCTTTATAAGCGACTCTTCATCCCCCATATCTGCCTCGGCTTCACCAACACAACCCCAGCAATTACCGCCACAATCAACAGATAAAGGATCTTTAGGGTTGTTCAACTCCCGGCCACAAATTCTACAGCTTAATATTTTTAGTGCCATTAACGACTAATCCCAAAATTAACTTTATTGGAAGATTGATTAAAATAATATGCCGACCAATAAAATGTATATATGCGATCTGCAATAAGAACGCTAAAGCAATCGTAATTACTACATTCCAATTCGAACAATTACCAAAGATTACACCAAATCCATTATCGGTTGGGTTTACAATTGAATTAACTCACCACACAGGCCTCCCCCATGACCACCACAAACAAACTCCGTATAGACATAGTGTCCGATGTTGTCTGCCCCTGGTGCATTATTGGCTACCGACAGTTGGAACGCGCCCTGACGGAAACTGGAACCGCGTATGAACTTCACTGGCAGCCCTTTGAGCTGAATCCCGATATGCCTACAGAAGGACAAAATTTGCGTGAGCATTTGGCAGAGAAATATGGCTCGACCAAAGAGCAATCGGACGCTAACCGAAAACATATAACGGCGGTAGGCGCCGAGTTGGGATTTGAGTTTTGTTTTACCGATGATATGCGCATGCACAATACGTTTAATGTGCATCAGCTACTGCATTGGGCTGATCAACAAGGGCGCAAGCAGGATTTGAAACAAGCGCTTTTTGCAGCGCATTTTACCCATCGCCGAAATTTGTCGGACGATGAAGTGCTGGCCGATATCGCCGCAGAAATTGGCTTGGCGCGAGGCGAAGCTTTGGCTGTATTGCACGATCAACGTTTTGCCAATGACGTGCGCGCTGCCGAAAAGTTTTGGATAGATGCAGGCATTCGCGGTGTACCGGCGATTGTGTTTAATCGCCGTCACTTGGTGACAGGGGCGCAAGGCACTGAGAATTACAAACAGATTTTGCAGCAGCTTGCAGAGGAAGCTAATTAAACAGTGAGCGCATTTGACCCAAGGGCATGATGCGCATACGATATGCGCATCACGTGAAGGAGGCAGTTATGCTTGCGCTATACGATCAAAACGCCCCAAAGAAACCCACAAACCTTAGTATAAACAGTGACTTACTTAAAAAAGCCAGGGATTTGGACATTAACCTTTCCGCTGCTTTAGAACAGGCACTGACAGACCAACTAAAGGCCAAGCAAGCGCAGCAATGGCTGGAACAGAATAAAACGGCTATTGCGGCCTACAACAAATCTGTTGATGACAATGGCGTATTCAGCGATGGACTGCGGAGTTTTTGATGGCGCAATTTACGGTTTACCAAAACAAAAATTCGCAGAGCAATAAAGTATTTCCTCTGCTCCTGGATATTCAAACAAATCTGCTCGATTCGCTACAAACAACGGTGGTAGTGCCACTCAAAAAACTGGGAAGCAATAAAGATAAGGCGTTAACTCACTTAACGCCCACCATAAATATCGAAGGCATTGATTATTTAATACTGATACCTCAGCTAGCAGGTATTCAACGCAAAGAGCTAGGCAAAGCCATTGCCAATGTTGAGTACGCAAGAGCTGAAATACTCAATGCCTTGGATTTTCTGCTTACGGGCATTTAACAGAATCGTGCACAAATACTGCATTTATATTTCTGCAGTATTCGACATACCAATACTGCAACAATAATTACCTTTCTTGTAATCGTTATAGGCTTCCAAATGTCCAACACTCCCCTCTACGGCTTTTCCGACACCTCCTTCCAAGCCGCAGGTGGCATCGATGGCATCCGCCGACTGGTTGATGATTTTTATTTGGAAATGGATGCGCTGCCGGAAGCGGTGATTATCCGCAAGATGCACAAAACCGATCTCACCGAGTCGCGCGATAAACTCACGTTATTTTTGTGCGGCTGGATGGGTGGGCCGGGGCTTTATCATGAAAAATACGGGAGTATTAATATTCCCCGCGATCACGCCCACTTACCGATAGGTGAAGCGGAGCGCGATGCGTGGTTGTTATGTATGGAGCGCGCGATTGACAAGCAAAATTATTCACCGGAATTTTCAACTTATCTCTTAGCTCAACTTAAAATTCCCGCTGAGCGGATTTTTGCGACGAGTAAAAAACCGGCAGTATAGAAAAATATAGCTGCAATCCCCGATTTATTTTTCCCTCATTCTCTGCCTCACTTTATTCGAATGCAAAACAGCAGGAACAATCACTAATATCGCAATCATAGCTAAAATCCAAAGATAACTTTGGCCCATGATGGTGAGGTTTACCATTTCACCGGCTTGGTCGTTATTGATATGTTTTGCAAAAGCAAATGGCCCAATGGCCGCTTCATTCGCAATGGAAAAACCAATGCCGCTAAAAGCGCTGTTCCAGCCGAGAGCAGAAAAAGTAGCGTAGGCTTTATAGCCTATTGCTGAAGCGCCAAAGCCGATGACGCCAATGCCGATAGTGCCCAAGCCAAACAAACCTATGCCCACAGCGCCGACGCTGATCAAACCAACAGAAATAATGCCGACACTGACAGGTGCAATCGCAACGCCGCCCCAGGCAAACAACATTCCATAGGCGTAGTCGCCACCGGCAATCCAACCTACGACAGGTTTGTCGCCCTGCTCCGGCATACCAAAACGAAAATGCAGCAAAGGAATTCCCGCGAGACAAAAACGACTTTTGTATTCCCGTTGTTTTGCGCCGATTTGATCTGCCTCACCCTGAAATGCCTGCGGATTAAATAATCGCTCCTCGGCCCTGAGCTTGCGCATTCCGCGTAGCATACGAATCACCAAAATAATATGACCGAGCACCATGCCCAACACTACAAGTTGCGAAACGGCGGCGTAAATACCCGCGTTGCCAACATCATTTAATGCCATGTGCTTCAAGCCAAACATAGCCACTACATAAACAATAGTGATTGCAAAAAAAAGTACGGTGTAAATGATCACGCTGTTGCGCTCGCGTTGTGTGCGTGACTGATCAAGACCTGCCCTTACACCGAAGAACGAACTGACAATACCCGAGAAAGCAGCCAATACCACAATAACGCTCGCCCACTTGAACATTGAGCCGGTTTTCATCGCGCCCGCACTCAAGGCTGCGGCTTTTACCGGCGGGGAAATACCGCCGATAGCCGCCATTACCGCTAGAGTAAACACCGCGCCCTGCGTACTTTTTGCGAGTGTATCCTCCACAAATATCACCATCGCTTTTTGCAGTAGCTTGCGCCCGCGCGACAAGCGTTGTTTCACTGTGTCTTCCGACAGATCTAACTGACTGGCGACATACTCCACCGAGCGATGTTCGCGGTAAAACAAAATCAAAGGTTCGCGATAAGTGTCGGGCATTTTTTCCAGTGCCTGCCAAAGCAATGCCTGCTCTTGCGCACTGATTGCTGCATCTTCAACTTTCACCTGCTGCGAATGCCCACTGGCATGCTCATCTAACTCATCCAGTTCATCGGCGCCCTTCACCGGCTGCGTCGCCTCTTTGCGACGAAAGTGGCTCGCTTTAAACCGCAGAATCCCGCACAGCCACGACTTTAATTTTTCCGGGTCATTGAGGGTGTCGAGTTTTTTCCATGCTTCAATAAATGCTTCTTGTGCTATGTCCTCACTGTGTTTTAAGTCCCCAACAGATGAATAAGCCAGGGAACACAACAGATTTTGGTAGCGCGCAACAATTTTACAAAAGGCATCGCGATCACCCCCTAATGAGGCCATCACCAAGGCGGCGTCGCTCGAATCAATGATGGGGTTTCGTTTTTTAAAAATACTCATGGCTCACTATCTCTACTCTGGAACCATTAAGTGCCCAGCTCCCCACTAAAGGTGACAAGGATTTTTCAATTATTTATCAAAAAAAATCTGTCACCTTCTTTCTCTTATTAGGCACTTAAGTGTTGTGACGATCAGCAATCGCCACAGATTTTTTATCGGCATATTGAATATCCCCAATTACCTATGGAATACCCTTTATGAAACATCTTTTTAGTAGACATCTTAGCTTAGTGGCAATACTCACTTTTTCTAGCGCCAGCTTTGGCGGGGGTTTGAGCCCGTTAATCGACGACTTTAGCGATGCAACCAATAACAACCTGGGCATTCCACGCCAATTCCTAAACGATACCCTTGCAGGAGGAAGTACGACAACCGCACAGGAAGTTGTGCAGGGCATTATCACCGCCAAGGGTGAAATTATCCCGCCACGCGGCCAACCGGGCTGGGCAAGCATGGTATTGCCTCTTGATTCGCAAAGCCTGCCTAAGGATGCAAGCGCATTCGAAGGCGTGCGCCTGCTGATAAAAATCAACAGCGGTAGTATGTCAATTTCAGCCAATAGCACCGAGATCACCAATTTTGACTACCACGCCGCGCCCATCGCCTTATCGGCAGATGGCAAATTCCACGAGATAAAAATTCCCTTCGCCGCCATGAAACGCGCCTGGTCTGAACAGACTCCGCTCAACACCAAAACCATCAACAGCCTGAGTATCGTCGCCTTTGGTTTGCAAAAGAGTGCATTCGATTTCGCCGTGGACGAAGTGAGTTTCTATTAATCAAAAAAGCAGAAACCCGGCAAATAGTATTGCCGGGTAATAACAGCGCAATAGTCGATGCACCTGTAATTCTTTATCCAATCCACTGAAACAACACTATGAATATCTCATCACAACATAATGGGCGACTCGACTATTTAGATGCAGCCCGAGCCTTCGCGCTACTGCTGGGAATTATTTTTCACGCCAGCATATCCTTCATGCCGATTTTTATTGGCTGGGCGGTGATGGACATATCAACGAGCTCCATAGTGTCGACATTTATGATGGTTAGTCACTCCTTCCGACTGGAATTATTTTTTCTGCTTGCTGGATTTTTCAGTCATATGACATTTCATCGCGACGGTGTAGCCAGTTTTTTGCAGTCGCGCTTGGTGCGCATTGCGATCCCATTTGTAATTGGCTGGTTTTTATTGCGCCCGCTGTTGGTTTCCGGCTGGATTATGGGCGCGGAAAGTATGCGCGGTAAAGTGAATATTTTAAATGCATTGAGGGCCGGTTTCGCCACACTGGGCGACTTGCCAAAAGATCTGTTGGTCGGTACGCACCTTTGGTTTTTGTATTACCTGTTATTGATCAGCCTGAGCATCGTATTAATGCATTCTATTTTTCACATGCACAAATCGACAGAACAAAAAATAGTTCAATTCGCTGAAAACACTATGCATTGGTTGTGTAGCTCGCGCCTTGCTATTTTTGCGGTTGCCATTCCCACTGCAGCTTGCCTGTGGTTTATGAACCACTGGGGCATGGATACACCCGACAAGTCACTGGTGCCACACATTCCTGTAACGATCATCTACAGCGGATTTTTTATTTTCGGTTGGCTGCTGCAACGCCAAACAAATTTGCTGGAAAATTTTACTCGCTTAAGCTGGGGTAAGTTCGCGCTCTGCTTACTCGCGATAGTTGCCGCTAACCTGCTCGCCCGTTTTGAAATAAAATTCGCACACCCGCATTATCAACTGATTAAAACTGGTTTTGTATTCAGCTATGCCATTATGATGTGGTCGCTTGTCTCGCTCACTATCGGACTCTTTAAGCACTTTCTTAATCGCCCGAGCAAAACTGTCCGCTATCTGGCCGACTCATCCTATTGGCTTTATCTTATTCATTTACCCATCGTCATTTGGTTGCAAATCGCCTTTGCCGAATTACCACTGCACTGGTCGATAAAGTTAGTCGCCATTTGCGCAATTACTATTGCATTATCCTTAGTGCTCTACGATGTATTGGTGCGATCAACCGTTATTGGAATGGTGTTGAATGGAAAGCGTAAGCCGCGAGTTAGGTGATGGTAATGGCTTACCTATTACAGAAAAAGAGAATTGAAGCCAAGCTCCAGTTCTCTTTTTTTTGCAATCTGGCGAACATTACTTCTGCTGTAAAAAATTCAACAAATCCTGATTCAAGCGATCTTTGTGTGTATCCGCCAAACCGTGTGGTGCGCCGGGGTATACCAACAATTTTGCACCTTTAATCAAGGCCGCAGATGCTTTACCAGAGGTTTCAATCGGTACGATTTGATCGTCGTCGCCGTGGATTACTAACGTTGGTACATCAAATTTAGCCAAGTCACCTCTAAAATCAGTCGCTGAAAATGCCGCGATTGAATCGTAGGTATTTTTTGCACCGGCCAGCATGCCTTGTCTCCAGAAAGATTGGATTGCACCTGCTGATGGTTTTGCGCCGGGGCGGTTGTAACCAAAGAAAGGGCCGGAGGCGATATCCAAATATAATTGTGAGCGATTTTCGTTGGAGGCTTTGCGTAAGCCATCAAAAACTGAAATCGGTAATCCGTTCGGATTGCTTTCGGTCTTCAACATAATGGGCGGTACGGCACTGACCAGCACAGCTTTTTTAACTTGTTTGGTGCCGTGGCGGCCGATATAACGAGCCACTTCACCACCGCCGGTTGAGAAGCCGACCAGCGTGACATCATCAACATTGAGCGCGCTAATTACATCGGCTAAATCATCAGCGTAATGATCCATGTCGTTACCATCCCATGGTTGGCTGGAGCGGCCATGGCCACGGCGGTCATGCGCAACTACGCGATAACCTTTTTCTGCCAGAAATTGCATTTGCGATTCCCAGCTGTCGGAACTCAGCGGCCAGCCGTGGCTGAACATCACCACTTGGCCATTTTTGGGACCCCAATCTTTGTAATAAATTTGTACGCCGTCTTGGGTGGTCACTGTGCTGGCAGTGTGAGAAATTTTTTCGGCGGCCTGTGCTTGCAGCGTTACAAAAGATGTTGCGGTGGTAATTACAAAGGCGCTGAGTATGTGCATAAATTTTTTCATGACTAATCTCCAAATTAATTAAAAAGTTTCAAGGTTCAATAAGAAAGTGTGAATGAATTTAGTTTTCAATAACCACTAACTCGACATCGATATTGCCGCGTGTTGCATTCGAGTAAGGGCAAACCTGATGCGCTTTTTCAACCAGCTCTTGCGCTTGCGCCAATGGCAAACCGGGCAGAGAGATTTCTAATTTCACGCGCAGTGCAAAACCGGTTGGGATGGGGCCGATGCCTACTTCTGCTGCTATTTGTGCGCTGGCTGGTATTTGTACCCGCGCTTGGCCTGCAACAAATTTGAGTGCACCTAAAAAGCAGGCTGAGTAACCGGCTGCGAACAATTGCTCGGGGTTGGTACCTGAACCGCCGGCACCGCCGAGCGCTTTGGGTGTGGAAAGTTGTACTGACAAAGCGCCGTCATTGGACTCTGAACGGCCTTCGCGGCCACCGGTTGAAACTACGTTTGCGGTATAGAGAATTTGTGAAGGTTTCATAATCTGCATTCCTGTTTGGATATTGGTTGAGGTTTGTTGGTTGAGGTTTGTTTGTTGCTGTTGACGAGGAGCATTGTGCTGGATATATAAATACGAACTGATACAATTAGTATTCAATATTTAACGAATCGTATTTTTATGGTTGATCGCCTGGCAGCACTTCTGGGGCACTTTTCGATAAGCGCCCAAACCTTCCAAACCGGCCCGCTATGCGGCATTAACACGCTGGACGGCAGCAAACCCTATGGGCAGCTGCATCTATTGAGGCGAGGAAAAGCAGAGGTGTGGCATGGGCATACCAAAGCCCATGAGCTTGAGGAGCCGAGCCTGCTGTTTTATCCGCGCCCGACACCCCACAGTTTTGTGACCGACCGCGAACATGGCGCTGACTTTGTGTGTGCGCATATTTTGTTTGAAGGCGGCTCGGCCAACCCGCTGCTGAATGCCCTCCCGGATTGCCTGTGCATGCCGCTCACCCAACTGCCGGACAGCGTCGCGCTACTCTCACTCCTGTTTGCAGAAGCCGAGGCCAACAACTGCGGGCGCCAGACCGTGCTCGACCGTTTGTTCGAGGTGATATTGATTCAGTTGTTGCGCGGGCTGATGGAAAGCGACAGCCCACAACTGGGATTATTAGCGGGCCTCGCCCACACACAATTGCGCCGCGCGATAGTGGCGATGCATGAAAAACCGGAAGAGGATTGGTCGGTCGAACGGCTAGCGAAAATCGCGGGCATGTCGCGCAGTGTTTTTTCCAATCAATTCCGCGATGCCGTAGGCGATACACCCGCGAATTATTTACAGCGGTGGCGTATTGGTCTGGTGCAGAAATGGCTGAAGAACGGCCAGCCGTTGCGATTAATCGCAGAAGAAGCTGGCTACGGCAGCGAAGCCGCACTATCGCGCGCATTTAAATCGCAATGCGGACTTTCGCCGATGCAGTGGTTGAAGGAAAGTCAGGCTGCAAAACATTAATCCCGCCATCGGTTTTCAGCGGGATTAACTTATGCGAAATACTCACGCTATTGATTGATTAAATTCTGAATTTCCGTTGGGTGGATTTTTTGCGACTGGTAAAACACTGATTGTGGAAAAGAAACAGATACGCACTCAAAAACTTCCACTTTCTTGGAGTTAATCCATTTGATCTGCATAAATCCCCAAATCAGTTCCCTCACGCTCACACACTGACTTAACCACATCACGCTTTGCGAGCTTACGTAAATACGCTCCCAGATTTTTAAACGCTAATGGTGGCTGTGCAAAACCGCTAGCCCAGTGCGACAACATAAATAAAAAGTAGTCGCACACACTAATACTCTCGCCCACCAAAAAATCCTTACCTTCCAACGCCTTGTCAATCAACGAAAACATTTCCGTCACGCGCAACTCTTGTGCCTGAACGATTTCTTTAGTGTTTTCTCCCGCAGTGTGTTTCTGCGGGTAAAAATACAACATCAGCTCGGGCTGAATGGTGGAATTCAAATAAAATAACCATTGATAAAATGTTGCGCGCAACGGGCTCGCTGCGCTGGGAATCAAGCCGGACTCGGGATGCTTATCGCAAAGGTATAAACAAATAGCGGCGCTTTCAAAAATAACCAGATCCTTATCTACCAAGGTAGGAATACGACCAGTAGAATTTAACGCGAGATATTCATGTGACTTTTGCTGATTGGATTTTCTGTCCACCAATATCAACTCAAACTCAACACCCATTTCAGTCAATACCAAATGTGGCGCCCAACTTGCGTTTCTCGGGTAGTAAAATAATTTATACACCATTCACTCCGTTTGTGTGATTTGGAATACAGCAATCATTTTATTTAACCCACAACCCCAAATCCCCCAATAACTGCAGCGACAAGGCTTTTCGGTAATCTTTCAGCGCGGTGAAATTTTCCGCTGCCATATACAGCGCAAATGCCGCAACGGGTTTGCCGCCATCATCTTTGACATAACCCACATACCAACCTTCGAACGCGCCATCAAAATTATTCGGGTCGACTGGGCCAGCTCCGGTTTTGGCGTAGAGTGAGAAAGTATTTTTGGTTTCCTGCAAGGCGATGGATTCAAACGCGGCAAGGTTTCTGGCGCTTACACCGCAGCCATCCTTGAGCAAGCAGGCGATAAAGTCGACTTGTTCTTGTGGAGAAATTGTTAATTCATTGTCGAGCCAAAATTCATTACTGCCCGGCGTAAACACTTGGTCGCCATACTGAAAACGGGCAAGCCATTTTTTATAGTCGGCGGGTTTAATACGGGGCACTAATGCTTTGTAGTACCACACCGCTGAATGTTTAAAGGCCGATGCCAATGTGTGCGATTGCTTCCAGGTTTCTGGCCAAAAATCTTTAGCGGGATATTTTTTCTGATCCCACTCAAACCGTTCATCGACCGATTTCACCGCGCCGGTTTCCAGCGCAATTAAACTGTGCGGAATTTTAAACGTGGAATAAGGCCCGTGGCGTTCAGTCAAACCCGTTTTATTGATATAGCGACATTCGTTGCTGCGGTAATCCAATACCAAAAAAGTTACTTGTCGGGTGCCAATGTCCGCGATGTAGGGATCGGTATTGATGGGTTTGGTGGTGTTACAGACCTCGGCAACACTGATCAAAGGTGTTAACAGCAGTAAGGCAAATACACTTTTTATTTTCACTGATGATTTCTCCATCGCTAATTTTTTAATCCAGAAAAAATTTATAACTCCACGCTGCTTACAGCGCGAGCGCTAACCTTAGGGGCAAAAAATCAATCACTGTTGATTGATTACTCACGCGCCCGAAAAAATACCAAGTAGATCACCCTGCGCCCGGCATTTCATCTGATTTTGACAATTGTTCTCGCTATTCCGTCCAAAATCACTTGTATACAGGTTTGTTCGATCCCTAGTATGCCAAGCGGCAACGCATTCAAATATAAAAATAATTTTATGCAAGATAAAAAGAGACTGATGCATTCAACCCTCTACATCCGCTCGATGAATGGCAATAAGCAGTAGAAACGGTCAATTACCTTCCCGGCGCTAACCGAACAAAACCCGGTTGGCGGCGCCATCACTGTTGTAACCAATATTCATCTGCATGGAGGAATTTCTTATGCGTCATCACAAAGCAAAGAGCCATCGCCTGATGGCTGTGCTCGGGTTGGGGTTAATGACCGCAACCTGGAGCACGGCAGCATCGGCGGGTTGTAGCTACACCGTCACGAATGCCTGGGGCAGCGGTTTTACCGCAACTATCCGCGTCACTAACGATAGCGCGGCGGCGATTAACGGCTGGCAAGTCAATTGGGCCTACAGTAACAACACAGTCACTAATGCCTGGAACGCGCAGCTCAGCAGCGCAGGCAGCCGCAATTACACCGCAACCAATGTCGGCTGGAACGGCAGCTTGCAACCCAGTCAGTCGGCCGAGTTTGGCCTTCAAGGTGTCACCAATGGCGGCGCGCTTGAAACACCGCCAATCTCCGGCGCTATTTGTGGCGCGGCGGCAACCTCCAGCTCCAGCATCGTCTCCAGCATAGCCGCGAGTGCGACCAGCTCATCATCGGCGTCCGTTACCAACAGCGCCAATATCGCCGGATTGGCGACGGCAACTACGTCTTATGTATCGCCTTGGGAAACCTTGCGCGCGGTAAACGATAACAGTAACCCCGCCAACTCGAATGACAAATCTGCCGGTGCTTATGGCAATTGGAATAATCCCAATTCTATTCAATGGGTGCAGTACGATTGGCCACAAAACTACACCCTAAGTTCAACGCAAGTTTATTGGTTTGATGACAACGGCGGGGTGTTAACACCCACACGCGCTTATCTCGAATATTGGAATGGCAGCGCCTGGGTTAACGCGGGCAATCTGCCGCTGGCTAAAAATGCGTTTAATACCTTGGCGTTGAACGGTGTTGTCACTAATCGCGTGCGTGTGTCTATGCTCCATAGCACCCAATCCACCGGCATATTGGAGTGGCGTGTTGCAGGTACAGCCGCCGGTGCGATTACCTCATCAGTGGCCTCATCCAGCAGCAGTCTGGTGCGCAGCTCCAGTTCATTGGCAGTCAGCTCAATACCGCGCAGCAGCTCAAGTTCGGTAGTGAGCAGCGTGGCGAGTTCATCGGTGCGCAGCAGCACACCCGCCTCAAGTAGCAGTTCCGCTGCCAGCAGCAGCGCGCCGAGTGTGGCGCAGTGCAGCGCTTACGACTGGCCGAAATACGAGCCGGATTTAAATTACGATTTCCGCACCGACTTTGGCCAAGTGGATACCAGCAACTTCAAGGTCTATAACGGCTGCCCCGCCAACACTATCGCCGGGGTAAAAACCAAAGGGCGTTTTGCGTTTATTTGGGGGCACAACCGCAATCCATCGATTACCGATGCGGATATTGATCGCGTGCTCACCAACCTGAATGAAGATGCCGACTACATCCACAATGTGATGGGTTGGCCGGTGGATAAACTGCAGCAAGAAGGCTACTTCAGCAATATCTACCTCTATGGTTCAGGCCTGTGTACCGACAGCGCAGCCAACACCGAGCGCGGTGGCTGGCAGAGCGGCATCAACGGTTATCCGATGGTGTTGTTGTCCTACTATCCCGTGGTGACCCCGAGCGAGCGCGGCGGCATTACCCACGAATTTATCCACACCATTATGGCGACCCGCGGCAACAAGGCAGCCTGGTTTAACGAGGGCGGCAATACCTGGCTGCAGATGAATCTGGAAGCGTCGCGCACCGGCACTTACGGTGTGGGCTTTTTGGATGCGACATCATTCCTCGCGCCGCACATGCCCATCGAAAACTACAGTGGCTGGTTGCAAGACGGCACTTTTGGTGGCCCGAATGCAGAGGGTGTAGATCGCCGTGTGAATGGCCAACAAATTTCCACCTGGCGCGAATACCTGGGCGGCAACCAATATAACGCCGCCTTCCCGCACTTCCTCGGTGTGCATGTCTCCAAAGGCGCCAATGCGTGGATTTGGGCCAAAGGGCCGCACAACCATATTCTGCGTTCACTCTCTGCCGGTGTGGGCGAGGAGCAAGTGCAGCGCATGATTATGGAATTCCGCGCGCGTCAGGCGATGGTGGATTTCGGCCCTTGGTCTAATGCGTTCAAGGTGCCGATCAATAACAATTGGGGCAGAACAATTAACGCCGAACCGGTCGCCGGTGGCATTCTGCAAGACCCGGGCCCGCATCGGTTGACATTCTACTCAGCCACCACCCAGGAAGGCACCACCCTGGTTCCAAGCACCACGACCTTGCCCGGCTGGTCGGGTGCCAACCAGATTCCACTCAGAGTGACCGGCAATAAAGTGCGCGTAAACTTCCAACCCATCGGTCAGAATATGCGTGTGCAATTGGCCTATCGCGCGGCAGACGGCAGTGCGGTTTATAGCAAACCGGTCACCAGCGGCGAAGCTTGTTTGGATCTCACCAAAGCGCCGAAAAATGGCGTAGTGGTAGCGGTGGTAAGTAATGTGGATCACTTGTACAACGGTGAAGAAACCCGCACGCGGAAACACGATTACCGTTTGCAATTATTGGAAGGCGTGACTGGCACAGCGCCGCTGTACGACAAGCATTATCAATAAATAATGGCTCAATATTTATTGGGTTGATAAAAAACGGCGCAAGTGAAAGCTTGCGCCGTTTTTTTATAGTGACAGTCATAACAACACAGGGAAAAACAGAAGCTTTATTTATTTTTACTCGTGGCGATAAAAAAATCCCACATTACATCATTGGCTGAAATCACCTTTGATGGTGGCTCACTGCCACGGGGTTTTGTGCCACCCGGCCAGGAGTGCCCGCCAGTGTCGGTCACACACAACTGCACCGCTACACTCGCCTGGCATTGCGAATACTGCTCGCAATAGGCTCCCGGCTTTTTTAATACCGACTGCGGTGTTGTATTACAGCGATTGAGGTTGACCCATTTGGCGATAGTATCCGGCACCGAGACAAAATCAGTCACTTTGGATTCATCGCGGAATTTTTTCCCGGCGCCGCCAGTAAACAATACTCGGTCATCGTTTTTAGCATGAATGTGCAACACAGAAACCGGCTTGGATGGCTGGCAATTAAGCGTGCCATCGGTTCCGGCCACTGCCGCAATAGCCGCGAAGGTATCAGACATTTCGCACGCCAAGCGATAGGACATCATGCCGCCGTTTGACATCCCGGTTGCAAAAATCATCTGACGATTGATATTCAGCTCACGCGTTACACTGCCAATTATTTTTTTCACAAACCCGACATCACCGATATTTTTATCGCGCGCATCGGCACAGCAGCTGCCTGCATTCCAGGTTGCAAATTTACCGGATTTAAATTTGCTGTAACCATTCGGGAATACCACCACAAACCCTTCGGCTTCCGCTTTTGAAATCAAGCCGTAATATTCATCCTTGGCCATGTAATCCATATCGCCGCCACCACCATGAAACGCTAACAATAGTGGCGCGGCGGCTGATGTTTGATAGGTTCGGGGAACATAAATGCGATACGTGCGCGTGAGGCCATCGTGTTTGAGTGAACGCACATAATCACCCGGCGCATGGATTTTTGCCGCTGCAGATGCATCTGTATCCTGTCGCGCCTCGCGCCGCTCAGCCACCCGCTGTTTGATACGTTCACGCAACGTCGTATCGGCATTTTCACTCTGTGCAATAGCTAACGGCGGTAATAACAAACAAAAAACCGCACAGAGTGCGGCAATGCAGGGAGATATGGAATTTTTCAAGGCTGATAAAGTATTCATAAGACACACCATGGATGATCTTGAAAAGATACTTTTAACCAAAACAAGATTAACTGAAACTGACTAGACTACTCATTCTTTGTATAAGCTGCTAAACGCTTTGGTGTTTACCACCCAAACTGGCCGCAATAAAAACACAGAGAAAAACCACAATAAAATGCGGTGCAAACCAAATGAAGTTGGTAGCAGAAAGATTTTCCAACGTAGAAAGTGAAAACAGAAAAACATGCGAGAGGATTAGGTCAGCCACAACAAATCCAATCGCCACGTACAGCCATTTTAAAGATGTGATTCTTAACAGCAGATAGGCAGCAATAGCCGACAGGATTCCAATCCCAAGCAATTGAACTACGAGCAATTCCCAAAAAAAGAGCACCGGGAAATTCGCTGAGTTTTCTTTTGCCCAATCGGCAATTGAACCCGGCAGCACAATTGCTGCTGTATGACCGAGAATAAAGTAAGCCGCAACATAAAAAACAATCGCGCCCAACACGGCGCCAGCGAAAATGCTTTTAACTTTTGCGTTCATGAAGACCTCCATTTCGTTTACGGTTTAAACCGTTGGTTTTCCATCTTTGATTTCGTTTAAACGTTTGATAAGTTCCGGATCTTTGTTTATTAGCCCATCAATAATTTCACTGCATTTATGAAGCTGAGTATCACCCAGATAATTACTGAGACTAACAAAACAAAAAATAATCCCCAGCGCAAGTGAATATACAGCATTGAGTTCGGGCATAAATTGAAAATACGAATTGCAGAGTGCAGTTATTGCAACTACAGCATAGACATATACGTTTATTTTTAGGCTTCTTTTAAGCGAAGCCACAAACTTAAGCTCTTTATTCGTCACAAAAACCTCCTGTATTTTTAGCCGCTATTGTGTGTGTGGGGGGGGCAATATAGCGGCTGACTAAACCACCCCACCACAATTTCCAGCACCGAATTACTCCGTCTTCGCCGGTGGCACATAGCCTTCAGCTTCATCCACTTTATCGCCAGACAAAAACTTTTCCATTTGTTCGGTTAAATATACTTTGGTGCCCATGTCCATTACGTTTAGCCGTTTTTCGTTGATGAGCAAGGTTTGGTGGGCCATCCATTCTTGCCAGGCTTGTTTGGAAATGTTGTTAAACAAATCCATGCCTTTGGCACCGGGGTAAGGGGGCATGTCCAGACCTTCCATTTCAGTTTTGTATTTGCGGCAAAAAACCATTCTGGCCATAAACTTTCTCACTTTACTTTTTTAGCGATTGATGTGCGTTTGGTTGCACTTGGTGGGGCGCTGTGGCGCGGATCAAGCCGGGCGATTTTTTCCAGCAGTTTTTTAACCGGCGCAGCCAAACCCAGCGCACTGGGTTGATGGGGATTGTACCAGTGTGTGGTGGCTTCCCCGATAGCACGCGGCGCTTTGCCAAGCTGGATTAATACCGGTGTGATATCCAGATGGTAATGGCTAAAGGTGTGGCGATAGCTATTCCACGCTTCAAACTCGATCACTGTGCCGTAATGGTCCTCTGCAAATGTTTGCGCATCAGCATCAATCGCCAATTCGGGAAAACTCCACAGACCACCCCAAATTCCCTGCGCGGGACGTTGTTGCAGTAATAAATCGCCTGCCGGATTACGCAGCATTAATAATTGCACGGATTTTTCCGGCAGTGCTTTTTTCGGTTTCTTGCCGGGGTAGTCCTGCGGGTTGCCTTGCGCGTAGGCGATACAACCTTCGCGCAAGGGGCACTGTTCGCACTTAGGTTTGCTGCGCGTGCAGACGGTGGCACCCATGTCCATCATCGCCTGGGTGTAGTGATTGGCGCGTTTTTTGGGCGTGTAGGTTTCGGCGATTTCCCACAGTTGGCTCACCACATCGCTCTGCCCCGGCCAACCTTCCACCGCGTGATAACGCGCGAGTACACGTTTGACGTTGCCATCCAGAATCGCGGCGCGCTGTTGAAACGCGATGCTGGTAATCGCACCGGCAGTAGAGCGACCGATGCCGGGTAATTCGGCCAATGCTTCCACGGTCGCGGGAAACTCACCGCCGTATTGATTCACCACCTGCTGCGCACATTTATGCAAATTGCGCGCGCGGGCGTAGTAACCCAAACCCGTCCATAAATGCAGCACTTCATCAATCGGCGCAGCGGCGAGGGATTCCACCCTGGGGAAGCGCGCAATAAAGCGTTCAAAATAAGGGATCACGGTAGTGACCTGGGTTTGCTGCAACATAATTTCTGACAGCCACACGCGATAGGCGCTGATGTCTTGTTGCCAGGGCAAATGTTTGCGCCCGTATTGATCAAACCATTTAAGAACACGGCGGGAAAAATCTTGGCTCATGGATAATTCAGCGGTCATAGAAACGGGAAGGGACATGTATGTAACAACTCTGGCGAGGCTGCGCAGAGTGCAACCAATTGCTGATAAGAGTTGTGAGTTTACCACCGCCCCCGTGAGGGCGCGCGGTGGTGTGTTTGTTACCGGTAGTAATCTATTATTTTACTCAACAACAGGTTCAGTCGCGGCGGACGATGCTGCTGCCGAAGCGGGTGTTTTAAACAATTTATTCTGCAGTTTATTAATCAGCTCCTGCTTTTTGTCCTCCACTTGTTGCTTCACTTCCTGTTTTTTCTCTTCCACTTTTTGTTCAGCCGCTTCGATTTTAGCGCCGTGTTTTTCACGCAGTTTGTACTCGGCAAAATCTTTGGTTAAATCGCCCAGTGCATTCTTGTCAAAACCACAATCTTTCACCGGATCAATCGCACCAAAGGAACCTTTGCAGCGCAGTAGCGAGAGGCCGCGATCGACCCAATAATTAGTGGTGCCCAGACTACAACCTTTGAGTTGCGCCGCTTCACTGGCGGAGGCGATTTTAATCGGCAATTTAAATTCGTATTTGTCGTTCGCCAGATTAATTTTACCGGTACTGGCCAGCAGCAACTGCGACACACCGGCGTTGAAACTGTTGAGACTAATCACCTGATCGCGCCAAACGATATTGCCATCCAGCTGACGCATTTCGGTAAAGGCGTCCCAGGTCACTTGCTCCTGATTTTGCGTAACCAGATTCACCAATTTGCAAAATTGCTCTTCAATATTGAGCGGCGCTAAACGCACCTGCGCGCCGGAAAAGTTAGCGGTGCTGTTCATGGAGGTCATTAACTGATTCACCGTGGCGCCTTGCGCCGTACCTTGGGTATTGGCCTGAATCGCGCCGGAGAGCGCCATTTTTTCATCCATCTGCAAATCTTTTAACAGTGGCGCCAATTCAAAACCCTGCACCGCGCCATCAAAATTGAGTGCGGCTTTATCGCTGCGGGCGTCGGTTTTGCTGGTGAATTTCACATCACCGCTGTAAGCCTTGGCGGTGAGGTTTTGATTGACCACGCCATTTTTAGCATTCACCGTGAGCAGAATATTTTCCAGCGCCATTTGTTTGATAATCATGCGCTGCAAGGCAAACTTTGCATTCAGATTTAACCCGCGAATCGCCTCCAGTGGTAAGGGGGTATCTTCCTGCGCGGCGGTGGATTCTGTTGCTTCCACCTCACTGGGCGGCGGCAAATAATCATCGACATTAATGCTGTCGCCTTTGAGATCCACCTTAAGCGCGGTGTTAGCCAGATCGGTAATCGCCAAGGCACCCTCAAACCGGGTTTTATCCAACTGCATCACCAGATTCGTTAATTGCAGCTGCTGGTCATTGCCATCAATCGCCGCCGAGAGGCTGAATTGTTTCAAGGCATCGCTATTGGCGGTTTCCAATTCGGTGCCGAGCGCGGCGAGCAGCCCGCGCAAATTGGTTTCCTTCACGCTGAGCTGGCCTTTGTATGCGGGTTTGTTTTGCACATCACTCAGCGCCATTTGATAGCCAAGCACCAGCGGCGCGGCCTTGCCCACCCCCAACTGCAATTCGCCGTCGCTCAGGGTGATGTCGCTCAGCTGGGCATCCACGCTCAGGTTATTGTTGAGTGCGATATCCAGCAACAAGGGCGCAGCACCGTCTTGCGCCATTTCTACGCTCAGCGCGAGGGTCAGCGGAAAAGGCTCGGCGCGGGTATTCACGTCACTCAGGTGCAAATTAATCGCGCGCAGTGCCAGTTTCTGGCCGCTTTGGGCATCACTGTAGTTCACTTGTGAATTGGTGAGGCTGATGTCCTGGATATCCAGGGTTAAATCAGCTGGGGAGTCGGTAGTTGTTTCGGCGGCGGGTTTGGCATCGCTTTTGGTTAAGGCCTCCCAATTGCCTGTGCCCGCTTTATCCACCGCGAGATTAATACGCGCGCCATCGACCAACAGGTGATCGACCTGAAAATCCCCCGAGAACAAAGGCATTAACTTCAGCAGCAAGCTGGCGCGGGTTAATTCTGCCAGCGGTTGTTCCGGCGTTGCTAGCGCGGCCACACTGAGGTCATTAATTTCTACCCCGATGCTTGGCCAGAGGTTCCAGCCCAAATCACCTTTGATGGACAGGGCAATGCCCTGCTCCTTGGCAGCATTTTCGATGTGCGGTTTAAAACGATTGACGTCCACCAGCAGGACGAGCGCGAGCACAGCAATCACCGGAATGGCGATAAGAGCGAGCAGTATTTTTCCCAAAGTCTTCATAGGGACTCCTTGTTAGTAAGCGAAAAAACGTGGTTATCAATAACCAAAAGCTTGTGCGGTAAGCAGAGGGTTCAAGAGGGATCAACCAACTGCAGACCGCTGATATCGGGGTTAAGCGGTTTCACCTGGGGTTTGAGCTGGCCCAGATCGCTGCCAGCGGGCGCCAAGCCAAAATCGACCGGGCCGACCGCTACCGGTACCACCAGTGGGCGCTCATCCTCGCGCAGTAAATCGGCGCCGGCTTCAGCAATATCCCAGTCTTCCAGTTCGATCTCCACCAGTGGCAGGGGCAGATGATCTTCATCACTCAGGGTAGCGCCCGCCTCGGCCACCACCAGATCCGGCACCGCCACAGTGGCCACTGGTGTGGGTGCGACCTCCGAAGCATCCAATAAGTTTCCACTTTGGGCGCGCAGGCTCAGGCCAGAGAGATCCACCGCCACCGGTGCGGCCGCTGCAGGGCGCTGGTTGGCGGGCAGTAAATCCGCGCCCGCCGGTGCAATCGACCACACTGGCGCTATTGGCGTAACGGGGGTAATCGCTGCCGTCGCAGCGGGGTGATTGACGGGTGCTGGCGCCACCGGGCGGACAGGTGCTGGTTTGGGCGCCGCCGCCGTAGCCGGGCTGCTATCGCTGGGGCAGATTTCCACCTGCGCGCCCGCCTTGAGCAATACCTCGCGATACTTGTGGGCAGTCGCTTCATCCAGCTTGCGTTTGAGTGGAACGGGGCGGCCGGTAAACAGTGCATCCACCTTGGCGGCATCCACTTTAAATAGCTGCTGCAGCTTGAGTTTGACCTCCGTTAATTGGTGACCAAACACAATATCGCCGCGAAAAATAATGTCGAATTCAGAAGTGCTCATCGCAATAGGACTCGCTAGAAGAGTGGCAGATGCAAGGATAATAGCACTCCTGCCTTTGGCTGCGGGCGCGGTGGGAGCACCAAGCCGCCGGTGTGATAACAAGCGCGATAACCAGTGCACAGAATGTAACCAATCAGTCTTAGGGACAACTGGCACAAGGCAAGAAGCGGAACCATACTCTATACCTGACCCACTCAGGGAGTAATAACGCCATGCTGCCTTTCATCGATAAAAAACTGCAGGATAATCGCTTCACCGGCGATCAACTCATCAGCCCGCACGGCAACGCGCGCATTAAGGTAGAGCAGGATATCGCCTTCCTCACTGATCGCATTACTGCGATGAAAAGTCAGGCGCGCCCTAATCCCATGTTGATTGAGCACTATCAATCCATGCTCAAAAGCCGCGAATCCGTGCTCAAGTGGTTAATGGACGGCTGCGATGACGAAACCTCCAGCCTGCCCGGCCAGCGCAGCGCCTGACCATCAAGTGGCTGACGGATCATCACTCAAGTGATGATCCATATCCAACGCGGGTGCCTCGCCCTTGGGGCGCCCGATAGGTTTGGCTGGCACACCGGCAACGGTGGTATGCGGTGCAACTGCATCCAACACCACACTGCCCGCCCCGATTTTTGCCCCCTCGCCAATTTCAATATTGCCCAGAATTTTTGCCCCGACACCAATCAATACCCCGCGCCGGATTTTAGGGTGGCGATCCGTTTTCACACAGCCGCTGCCACCGAGGGTGACGCTGTGCAGCATGGAGACATCGTCCTCAATTACCGTGGTCTCACCAATCACCACACCCGTCGCATGGTCAACCATAATACCCTGACCAATTTGTGCGCCGGGGTGGATATCCACATCAAAGGCTTCTGAAATTTGATTCTGGAAATACAGCGCCAACGCCGTGCGCCCCTGCTGCCACAGCCAATGGGCAATGCGCCAGGATTGCAGCGCGTGATAGCCCTTAAAAAATAAAAACGGCATGGAAAATTTATTGCACGCTGGATCGCGCTCGCGGTGCGCGCGAATATCAGCGCGCATCGCCCGCTCAATGTTTGCGTCGGCATTCATCGCCTCGGCAAATACATCACGCAGCATCATCGCCGGCAGCGCCTGACTGTCCAATTTATTGGCGAGATGAAAACTGATCGCCGCCGCAAACGAGGCGTGATTTAAAATCGTGGCGTGATAAAAACTCGCCAGCACCGGCTCATCTTTACTCGCTTGTTTGGCCTCGGTGTGAATTTCCTGCCACACGTCCAGGTCGGGCGGAAATATCGCCCCCGCAGATTGCATAACCATGCTTAACCCTGTTGCAAAATTAACGGAATTAATTCATCCATCGAAAAAAATACGGTCGCACCCAACGCGCGCATTTCATTTACCAAACAATTGTCGCTGCCATCGTGATTGGGCGGGCAATAACCTAAGGGGCGCATGCCCGCTGCCACCGCCGCTTGAATGCCGGTGAGTGAATCTTCCACCACAATTGCCTCAGTTGCAGGAACACCCAGGGTTTTGGCGGCGTGCAAAAATAAATCCGGCGCGGGCTTGCCGCGGGTAACATCTTCAAAACTGAAAACACGCCCTTGCACATAGGGCATGATGCCGGTTTTGTTGAGCGTCATGCGCATTTTTTCATGTTTGCCGTTGGAGGCCACACAAAAGGGAATCTTGTGATCGCGCAGATAATCCAACACCGTCATCACGCCGGTTACCGGTTCCAGTTGCTGCTCACACACCACCAGGGTTTGCAGTTGCACCTGCCGCCAAAATTGCGCGCCGCGTTCAGCTTTTTCGCTCTCGGCCAATTGCTGCCAATCGGAAGCCGATGACAACTCATCGGTAATCATGCGAATACAATCCGCCACCGATTTGCCGCGATAGGTTTCCAAAATATAATCCAGGCTGCGTTCAACACCCACCGCCTTTAAACAATCCACCGACACCTGTGCCGAGATAATTTCGCTGTCCACCAACACGCCATCACAATCAAAAATAACCAGCATGAGTACCTCGTAAATGCCGTCAACAACAATAAAAAAACAAAAACAAAAACAAAAATGAGAAAAAATAAACGATAAAAATCAGCTAGCTCGCAACGCGGGATAGGGAGTTTTTAGCAGCAACCATAAACCCGCGATTAAAAACACCAACAGCGCCGACATGCCGATACGCGCCGAATCAGCGTAGAGCGTTAAGCTCGCCACCGCCATGGGGGCTAAAAATGCCGTCGCGCGGCCCGATAATGCATAAAGCCCAAAATAGCGACCGGCTTCATCGGCGTTAACACTGCGCGCCAGATACGCGCGCGATGACGCTTGCACTGGCCCAAAGGCGATGCCAATTAATAACCCAAAACCGATATACACTTTTTCTGCCGCGGTCGCGAATAATCCGCCGCTATCTGCGGTGGATAATGACACCCAGCCAAACAGCGAATAACCCGGCCCAGTGGAGACTATGCCAAAGGTAGCCACAATCAACAGCAGCAAACTCATCAGCACGACGGTTTTGGAACCTAACTGTGCATCCAACCGGCCAGCATAAGCACAGCCGCCAATCGCCACGACTAATAACAAAATGCCGTAGATACCCATCTCAATGGTTTGCCAACCAAACATGCTCGCTGCAAAAGTACCTCCCAATGCCAGTAAGCCATTCACGCCGTCTTGATACACCATGCGTGCGAGTAAAAAGCGCAGCAGGGATTTACGCTGCATCGCTTCCGCCAAGGTGGATTTTAATTCGCGCAGCGTGCCGCTAATTGCGCGCAACAATGAAACGCCGCCATGGGAATCGGGGGTAAATAAAAACATCGGCACAATAAAAATTAAATACCAGAGCGCGGCATAGGGGCCGGTGATGCGCGCATCTTCACCTTGAGTCGCATCCAGGCCAAACAGGGGCTTAATGCCCAACAAGGTTTTGCCCGTTTCAGGGCTGCCAGCCAACAGCAGCAACACACTGAACAGCACCACCAAACCGCCGAGATAACCGAGCCCCCAAGCGAGATTAGAAACGCGGCCAATATCCTGCGCGGGAATCAGGCGCGGCATCATGGAATCGTTAAACAAAATCGAAAATTCAGCGGCGACCATTGCACAAATCACACACAACATAGGCAACCATAACGCGGAGCCGGGCGCCGCAAACCAGAGTAGCAGTAGCGCGGTAATTTTGATCAGCGCAAAAAAAGCGATCCAACGTTTGCGCGCGCCGGTGGCATCCGCGACGGCGCCTAATATCGGCGCTAAGAGCGCAATAATCACCCCGGCGATAGTCACGGTATAGCCCCAAGCCGCCTGCCCTTGCACTGCATCTTCAGCCAAGCGCGAGACAAAATAAGGCCCGAAAATAAAGGTAATCACCACCGTAAAAAATGGTTGCGCGGCCCAATCAAATAACATCCAGGAGCGAATAGCCAATTTGGATGCCGGTGGCTGATGTTGCACTGGCGAATTATTTGCACGTGGCGAGGCGATAGAAGAATCAGTCACACTGCAATCCTGTCATGTGGTTGGTGGCTTTTGATTTAAGGTTTACTGATACAAATAAAACGCTGATAAATTTCACTTAGGTTTTCCAGTACGGTATTTTTTAATTGCAACTCCGTCACTTCCAATTGCTCACGCAACAAGCTTTCGGAATATTCCCGGGCAAATTGATTGGCCAGTGGTGCATAACTTAGATGCCAGGGCTCGGGGGCTATGCCGCCGCAATCCTGCGCGTAAGGGCGAAAAAAATCACCGGTAGAAGTACACAACTCCTCGCTCAACCAGCAATGAAATTTTGCAAAAGGGCCATCACCTTCCGTCTCTGCCACCGTGAGCTGCAATTGATAATCAGGCGCAATGCGCGATGCATCATACACATCAATATCGGTGCCCCAGTGATGACGCGACGCGCCGGGCAATGCCGACCAGCGCAGAATCGCCAGGACAATATCCCGCTCGCTCATGAGGCTTAAATCCAGCGGTGCTCCGGCGCTATCCAGCACCGGGCGCAACCCCAATGCCTTGTTATTCCAGATCATCCGCTGGCGCTCAAAACTGCGATAACTGCTGGCAATTCGCAAATCAAAACCGGCGGCTGCCGCACGTGTTTGCAAACCTAGCAACGGGGTTTCCAACGCGCGATGCACACGGCATTGCAGCGCAGGTAATTCAATTAACTCGCGCTCATCCAGCCCGAGTAATAATTGTTTCATCCAATTGTGCATAGCTATTAATTATCCAAATTTTTCCACGCTCATGATCACCGACACTAAGCGCGGTAGCGCACAAACTTCGCGCTGGCACTCAATATTGCGTAGCTAATTTTTTGACCGAAGCCCCATAAAAAGAATTGCACCACTAAATCAAGCCTGTAAGATAAGGCCCGCAGTAAACGGAAAATTTGAACACAACATCCGACAACAATAATGGAGAGTCGCACTGTATGACAGCCTGTCAAAGTGAGTTATTACAGTTAAAGAATCTGGGCGTAGCATCGGTCAATATCCTCCGCGCAATAGGGATTAATACCCACGCGGATCTCAAGCGTCTGGGGGCAGTAGAAACTTATCGCCGCATTCGCGCCCGCAATATTAATGTATCCAAAGTCATGCTCTACGCCCTTGAGGGTGCACTGATGGATATTCACTGGAACGACATTCCCCCTGACCTTAAAGCCCGCTTGGTGCAAGAAGCCGAACAACCCGACGAGCTAACTCACGCCACCGCATAAATAAAAACCACATCTGTGCGCAGATGTGGTTTTACACGCAGTTTTTTCTCCGTCACAGGCTACACTAAAACTTTGCCTAATTTAGTGTTTTTGTCGCCGGGGATTCTATGTACCTTTCAACCAAACAATCCGAATTAATGTCCGAGCTGGCCGCCAAACTGGGTGCGCTGACTGAACTCATCTGCATACCAGTAACACCGGCTGAGGAGCCTTTTCGGGTCGCCGCGAGCGATGACATTTTTGCCGATATCGCCCCCACCCGCCTGTTGCGCCTCATGGAAGGTCAGGTCGATTATTACCTGCAGGGCAAGCTGGTCATGCATTTTGAGGCGGGCGACCTGCTCGGATTACCGCGCTCACTGAACTTGCCGCAAGGCCAATTCAGCTGCAGCAGTCCGGTGGAACTAGTGGCCTACGAACGCGACGCGCTGGTCGAGCAGGCCAACAGCGACCTGAAATACCAGCGCAATTGGACTTACTTTTTGGTCTGCTCCATCAGCTACTTTGAGCAGGCACTCACCCAGGAACTACGCGGTGAATTCCAACCTGCCGCTGGTTTTTTACACTTCCGCAGCGGTGAAACCATTATCCAGCAAGGCGATACCGCAGATCAGGTATATACCCTGCTGGAGGGTTCCGCCAAGGCGGTATGCGATGGTGTCACTGTGGGGCAGATCCACCCGAACGAAATTTTTGGCGCCCTCGCCGTATTCACTCGCCAACCACGGATGGCTTCGGTGGTGGCGACCAGTGATTGCACTGTACTGGCGGTACGCAAAGAGGAGTTTATCGCCTTGATTGAGCATCAACCCCAGATTTGCCTGGGGCTTATCGAGGAAATGGCCGCCAAAATTAACCAGCTAAATAGCCAGTTGCTGCAACTCAAAAGCCCGGAACTTTAAAACACAACCTCACAAACAAGAATTATTCTCAAAAAAGACTTGACCGAATAAATGAGAACGATTATCGTTAATTCGTTGCTGCGGATTTCTCCCCACAGCAGCTGAGCGGAATTGATGATCGCCCTGCAAGTCGATTGTTAAAACGGCTCACCCCTTGGGACTTTCTCTGCGAGCATTTCTGCACAAGTCTCTTGGCTAACACGGTTGCTTGGGCCGCCCCTGTGGCGGCCATTTTTCTTTTGCCGTGATTTTTTGCGATTCTTAACCTGCCGCGATTGAAATAATCCCTCCCTGCACACATATACTCCCCCGACGCTGCGTATAAACCAGCGCATCAACTTCTATGGGAGATCCTATCGTGTTACGTATTGGCTTGTTTCTGTTAACGAACATCGCGGTTCTGGTTGTTGCCGGCATTGTGCTCAGCCTTTTGGGTGTAGGCAGCTATCGCACAGCAGGTGGACTGGATTTGCAGAACCTGCTGGTATTCTGTGCGGTCTTTGGTTTTGTCGGCTCCTTTATCTCGCTGTTCATTTCCAAGTGGATGGCAAAAAAGACCATGGGCGTGCAATTGATTGACCAACCCCGCAATGCCGATGAGCAATGGCTGGTTGATACCGTGGTAGAGCTGTCGCAAAAAGCGGGCATTAAAACCCCGGAAATCGGTGTATTCCCCGCACAGGAATCCAATGCCTTTGCCACCGGTTGGAACCGCAACGCGGCACTGGTGGCGGTGAGCCTTGGCCTGCTGCAACGCTTTGAGCGCGACGAAGTGAAAGCGGTGTTAGCGCACGAAATCGGTCACGTTGCCAATGGCGATATGATTACTCTCAGCCTAATCCAGGGTGTGGTGAACACCTTTGTGATGTTCTTTGCGCGCATCATTGGCGACTTTGTCGACCGTGTATTGCTCAAGAATGAAAGCGGCCGTGGCTTTGGTTTTATGATCGCCACCTTTGTCGCTGAAATCGTACTGGGTGTTTTAGCCTCGATGATTGTGGCGGCCTTCTCCCGCTACCGTGAATTCCGTGCCGACCACGCCGGTGCTACCTTAGCGGATCGCGGTGCCATGATTCGCGCCTTACAACGCTTGCAAGCTGAAAGCGGCGCCGGTGCAGAAAGCCAAATGCCAAGCAGCATGCGCGCCTTTGGTATCAGCGGTGGTATGCGCAGCCTATTTGCCAGCCACCCACCGCTGGAAGCGCGTATCCAAGCCCTGCGCGACGCCGCCTAAGTACGAGGATCGCCGCATGACACTCTGGCGCTGGCTGCTTGTTACCTTAATGAGTGGCGCCAGCGCCTTGAGCGCTGTCGCCAATGCTTTTTCCACCGATGATGAGCGCAATAGCATGGAGGTGTTTGACGCCGCTCGCCCGAGCGTCGTTTTTGTCACCAATCAACAGCTGGCGCGCAACCCCTACTCGTTTGATCTCGTCACGGTGCCACGCGGTTCCGGCACCGGTTTTGTGTGGGATGAACGCGGTTACATAGTCACCAACTACCACGTGGTAGAGGGCGCCCGTCAAATCACCATCACCCTGCAAGATCAATCCAACTGGCCCGCCGAAGTGGTGGGTTTAGCACCGGAGCGGGATTTAGCCGTACTGCGGATTAAAGCGCCCGCCGACCAATTAACCGCTTTGCCACTGGGTGACTCAGCCGACCTGCGTGTTGGCCGCAAGGTGTTAGCCATTGGCAACCCTTTTGGGTTGGATGCCACCCTGACAACGGGTGTGGTAAGCGCCTTGGGGCGTGAAATTGAATCGCCCAACCAACGCAAAATTACCAATGTGATCCAGACAGACGCCGCCATCAACCCCGGCAACTCGGGCGGGCCGCTACTCAACTCCGAGGGCAAGCTGATTGGTGTGAATACCATGATCTATAGCCCCAGCGGTGCGAGCGCTGGCATCGGCTTTGCGATTCCAGTGAATACCGTAAAAGAAGTGGTGCCGGAGCTGATTAAACATGGCCGCATCGTGCGCCCCGTATTGGGCGTAGCGGTGGCACCCGATCACTGGGCGCAACAAATTGGTATTCAGGGCGTGCCCATTTTACGGGTAGAACCCAACTCCGCCGCCGCGCAAGCCGGTCTGCAAGGCGCCAAACGCAATAGTTGGGGGCAAATCAGTTTGGGCGATGTGATTGTGGCGATTGAGGACTATCCGGTCACCAACGACGATCAACTACTCAGCGCTCTGGAGCATTACAAACCCGGTGATAAGGTTAATGTCAGTGTGGTACGCGATGGCAAACTACTCACCCGCAAATTGCGCCTGACTAGCCCTGACTAGCACCAACCTGAGTTGATATCTGTGACTGCATTGATCCCCCTGTGCACGCTTGACGAAATACCCGAGGGCAGTAGCAGAGGGTTTGTACAGGGCGATCTCAAACTGCTGGTGGTCAAGCAGCAGGACAAGATAGTTGTCTTTCGCAATGCCTGCCCCCATTTGGGTATACCGCTGGAATGGGTAGAACACCAGTTTCTGGATAGCAGCGGCACCATGATCCAATGCGCCAACCACGGCGCACTGTTTGTGATCGACTCAGGTAAATGTGTGGCTGGGCCCTGCGCTGGCCGCAAGCTTGAGGCGATTCCTTTTCGCATCGACGACAACCAGCTGTCGATTATTCGCTCGTAAATTTGGGTAAACCCCATCGTGTTAATGCAGTGCAACAGCTAAAGTGATAGCCAATTTGTAATACAATATTAATTATCTTTTACCGGATTATATGCCATGCAAAATTTTACTTTTTCCAACCCCACCAAAATTGTTTTTGGTGAAGGCCAAATCAAAGAAATTGCCAACCTGATTCCCGCCAATGCCCGCATTCTGGTGACCTATGGCGGCGGCTCCATCAAAAAGAACGGTGTTTATGATCAAGTTGTTAAAGCACTGGAAGGCAAAACCTGGTTTGAGTTCAGTGGTATCGAACCCAACCCACATTATGAAACCCTGATGCAAGCGGTTGAACTGGTCAAAAAAGAGCAGATCGATTTCCTCTTGCCCGTTGGTGGTGGCAGCGTGATCGACGGCACCAAACTGATTGCAGCGGCGGTGAATTTTGACGGTGAACCCTGGGATATTCTGGCAAAACATGCGCCGTTTAATAGCGCCCTGCCTATTGGCTGCATCTTGACACTGCCTGCAACTGGTACCGAAAGCAATGGCAATTCGGTGATCACCAAAGCAGCCACCCACGAGAAACTGGCGTTCGGCAGCCCGCTGGTGTATCCACAATTTGCGATTCTCGACCCCACCACCACTTACAGCCTGCCACCGCGCCAGATTGCCAACGGTGCAGTGGATGCCTTTGTGCACATTATGGAGCAGTACCTGACTTACCCGGTAGACGCCAAGGTGCAAGATCGTTTTGCTGAAGGCCTATTGATGACCTTGATCGAAGAAGGTCCGCGCTCGCTGAAAGAGCCAACCAACTACGCCGTGCGCGCCAATGTAATGTGGGCGGCGACTATGGCGCTCAACGGTTTGATCGGTGTGGGTGTACCGCAAGACTGGGCGACCCATATGATCGGGCACGAACTGACGGCGATGCATGGCTTGGATCACGCCCAAACCCTGGCGGTTGTTTTACCGGCAGTGATGCAACATCAGCGCGCGAAAAAACACGCCAAGCTGGTGCAATATGGTCGCCGCGTATGGAATCTGAATCACAGCGATGAAGAGGCTTTGATCGATGCCGCCATCGCCGCCACTCGCGGTTTCTTTGAGCAGATGGGCACCCCTACCACCTTGAGTGGTTACGGTGTCGGCCGCGACTCCATCCCCAAGTTGGTCGATATGCTGGTCAAACACGAGCTGCTGGCACTGGGTGAGCACGGCGCCATCACCCCGGAAGCCTCCCGTGAAATTCTGGAGCTGGCGGCTTAATCGCCGCGCCCTATAACCCATAACCCATAAAACAAAGCCCCCGCCAGTTGTGCTGACGGGGGCTTTTTTTATGCTGCCGAATCGACACCATCGCTTAGTGAAATTTGGTCAAGGCTTGTTGCAGCTCCGCAAATGCACTTTGTAAATGCGCAATCATGTGGCGATTCTGCGCCACAATGCGCGCCGTTTCCTCACTCAAACTATCCAATTGTCCGGTTTGCTGGGTAATGGACTCGGAAGCCTGGGTCTGCTCTTCAGTGGCGGCCGCGATTTGTTGGCTAATTTTATTGATCTCGGTAACTGCTTTGGCAATACGGCCAAAGATCTGCTCTACCGCCTCGGAACTGGTGACATTCGCCAGTACGCGCTGTCGACTTTCACTCATCGCCTGCACCGATGCGCTTGAGCCTGACACCAAACGACTGACGATCTGTTTGATATTTTCGGTGGAGACCTGGGTGCGTCGCGCCAAGGTGCGCACTTCATCCGCAACTACGGCAAAACCACGGCCCTGCTCTCCGGCACGAGCCGCCTCAATCGCCGCGTTGAGCGCCAGCAAATTGGTTTGTTCAGCTATGCCCTGTATTTCTGTCAGGGTAGACGTAATGGCAGCACAATCACTCGCCAAGGTATCGATAGAGTGGGCGGTATCCCCCAAAATACGCGACAACTCGGCAATCCCCTCGCGCGCGACCTTCACTGCCACTTGCCCCTCGCGCTGGGCATGAACCGTCTCCTCGGTGAGCACGGCCGCGCGCTGGATCTGCGCGGCAACCTCCACAAACGATTGATGCATATTGTCCATAGCATGGCGAATGACTTGCGCGCCACGGCGCGATTGCCCCGCCATATTTACCAGCTCACCGGCATTGGCAGCGAGCACACTCAGGTTTTTATCCGCCTCATCCTGTGCGGACAAGGCAGAACGAACCGCTTGGGCAATAGACTCCAGCAGCCAATTTAATCGATCCAAAATAGCATTGTTGCGCGCGCGGGAGCGAACCCCCAGATCGATACGGCTATCATCAACCACCATCGTTTCGGTGACCTCAACCAACTCGTGAGCCACTATTAACAAGCGACTGGCAAGCCGCACCAGAACCACCAGCACCGCGGTTTCAATCACCACATAAAAGGCGTGCATGGCCACTATCGACCAGGAGTGCATATGATCAGGGAAAAGATAAATCGGGACTCCCGCCTCTTGCAGCAGGTGAATAACCACATGCAACACCGCAGCGGCGACAGCAGCCCAGATTAAGGGGCGCCAATCAAGGTAGGTAAAAAGTGCAGCCAGAAATACAAAATAACCAAAATGCGCCTCAATCATGCCCTTGAGTTGATGCACATGAAGCGAAACAAACAACATATAAACAATGGCAATGACTGCGGGAGTGATCTGTGGATGATTCACCAGTTTGATGGCAAACCAGTTAATGCCCATAAACAAACCACCGACAACCAACGCCAGCATCCAGGTGCCATGTACCGCGGCATAGAGCAGCGACATAAGCCACGCCAGCCCCGTTACCCAAAGCATGATGTTATCGATGTGATGACGATAGTTAATCACAAAATCAACCAGACTACTGGTTCGGGAAGAGGATGGATAAGCAGAACGAGAGGGGTATGAGGTTTTCACAGGAACACCTTGTTGTCGGATAAGACACTATACGAAGTCTAGTCAATATCTGATGACAAGGCGGCACCAAAAATGTGCAGCCATAGCGGTTATAGCTGCACTGTGAGATTACTGATGCAGAATTTTATTCACAATCGAGGTAGTCGAGCAGTTTTCGACAAAACCCAGCACCCGTACCTCGCCGCCGTAAGCTTTGACCAGCGGTGCGCCAACTACCTGATCGGCGCGGTAATCGCCGCCTTTGACCAATACTTCAGGTTTGACGCGGCGCAATAAACGTTCGGGGGTATCCTCCTCAAAAGGCACCACCCAATCGACAGCTTCCAGACCTGCCAGCACCGCCATGCGGCGATCAAGCGGGTTGATGGGGCGACCTGCACCTTTGAGTTTACGGATGGAAGCATCGGAATTCACCGCCACAATCAGGCGATCTCCCTGCTTGCGCGCCTCCTCCAGGTAGCCGACATGGCCGGCGTGGATAATATCGAAACAGCCGTTGGTGAATACAATGCGCTCGCCAGCGGCGCGGGCATCTTCTATCGCCAACAGCAGCTGCTCTTCGCTTACCACCCCCCTTTGCGCACCCTGATCCGCAATAATGGCGCGACGCAACTCCGGGCCACTCACAATAGCCGTACCCAATTTGCCCACCACTATACCGGCGGCAATATTCGCCAGCGCCGTTGCCTCAGGCAGGCGCTGCCCGGATGCAATAGCAGCGGCCAGTGTCGCGATAACGGTATCGCCCGCGCCGGTTACATCAAATACTTCGCGGCCGCGCGCTGGTAAATGCAGCTCCGCTTGGCCGGGGCGCAACAGGCTGAGACCATGTTCGCCGCGAGTAACCAGCAAGGCCTGCAAGCCAAGGCCAGCCATGAGGGTTTCGCCGCGGGCGACGATCTCCTCCTCACTCGCACACTCGCCCACAATCGTTTCAAATTCGACAAAATTGGGAGTGATAACGTCAGCGCCCTGATAGCGGTTGAAATCATCACCTTTAGGGTCGACCAGAACCGGAATACCCGCCTTGTGCGCGAGGGCGATCAGCGAACTGCAGTCCTGCAAACTGCCTTTGGCATAATCGGAGAGCACCAGCACGTCGACATCAGAAATCAAACGCTCAACTTTGGCGACAAAATCGCAACTGTCTTCAGGGCCGTATTTGTCCTCAAAATCCATGCGCAACAGCTGTTGGTGATGGCTGATAACACGCAATTTGGTTACTGTGGGTTTGGTGGCAGAGATTTGAAAATCAGCCTGCACCTTGGCCGCCGCGAGGCTGCGCTGCAGAATCTCGCCCGCTTCGTCATTGCCAATCACTCCCACCAATGACACTTGGCACCCCAGGGCACTCATATTCAATGCCACGTTGGCGGCGCCACCGGGGCGATCTTCGGTTTGATTGACATTCACGACGGGGACTGGCGCCTCCGGCGAAATGCGAGTACTCATGCCATGCCAATAGCGATCCAGCATCACATCGCCCACCACCAATACACGCGCATTTTCAAAATGGGGCATCGTTATATGCATAGTCATTCCTGCAGAGGTAAGTTCCATTAAAAAACCCATTCCTGTCATTCACATTAATTTCACACTGATCGCCAGTATCAATCTGTACCGGCGCTAACCACTAAGCCGACTCATCCTGGTCATTAAATTCTTTGGCATGCAGCCGCGCATAATGCCCACCAAGCGCAATCAGCTCTGCGTGGGTGCCCTGCTCCATAATTTCGCCCTGCTCCATCACAATAATGCGATCGGCGTTTTCAATCGTCGACAGGCGATGAGCAATCACAAAGGTGGTGCGCCCTTTCATCACACGCTCCAGCGCCGCCTGGATATAGTGCTCGGATTCATTGTCGAGTGCGGAGGTGGCCTCGTCCAAAATCAGGATAGGTGCATCTTTTAACAGCGCACGGGCAATCGCTAACCGCTGGCGCTGGCCGCCAGACAAGCGCGCGCCGGATTCACCAATCATGGTCTCAAACCCCTCGGGCAGCTTATCGATAAATTCCGTCGCATAGGCGGCGTCAGCCGCGGCCCGAATAGCTTCAGGACTGCGTGTTTGCAAACTGCCGTAGGCGATGTTCCCGGCAACCGTATCGTTAAACAAGGTCACATTCTGATTCACCAACGCGATATGGCTGCGTAAATTCGCGAGGCGGTAATCGCGCACCGAAACACCGTCAATCAGTACATCGCCCTCAGTAGTATCGTGAAAGCGATTCAGCAAACTCACCAGTGTGGATTTGCCGCTGCCCGACCTACCGACTAAAGCAATTACCTCGCCAGCGCGCACCGACAAATTCACATTGCGCAGTGCAGGCCGCTGCTGATTTGCATAACTAAAACCAAGCCCCTTGAAGCTGACCTCCCCCTTAACCCGCGCCACTTCATAGGTGCCGGTGTCTTTTTCTGTGGGTGTATCGAGCAAGGTAAAGACGCTATCCGCTGCCGCCACGCCCTTGAGAATCATTGGTGCCACTTCACCTAATTGGCGGATCGGCGTGACAATCAACCCTACAGCAGTGATGTAGCCGATAAAGGCAGCGGTGCTATCCATTTGCATAAAACTCAACGCGGCATAAATCAACAAACTCATGGATACTGCAATCAACAAATGCATCACCGGTGCATTGGCCGCACTGGTCACCACAATTTTCATATTCTGCGCATAGTTCTTTTTGCTCGCCTGCATAAAGCGATCCTGCTCATAGGTCTCACCGCCAAAGGTGCGCATCACCTGATAGCCATTAATCATCTCGCTCGATACCTGGGTGATATCCCCCACCGAATCCTGCACTTTACTACTCAGGCGACGCAAACGTCTGGCCACTTTAGTCACCAGTAGCCCCATGATTGGCGCTACAGATAAAAACAGCAGCGTCAACTTCCAATCCAGATAGAACAACCAGCCCAACAAGCCAATGACCGTTGCGCCTTCGCGAATACCTTTTTTTAGTGCATCGGTAGCGGCTACCGTCACACCATTAATGTTGTAGGTAATCAGGGAGATCATATGACCACTGGGGCGCTCATCAAACGCACTCACCGGCAACTGGGTCATGTGGTTGAACACCTGCACGCGCAAGTCATTAACCACATTAAAGGCCACCTTCGCCATAAAATAACCGCCGATAAACATGCCCAAACCACGCATAAGGGTCGCCCCCACAATAAGCAGTGGCACCAACCAACGCGCCGCTGGATCGGCAGATTCAATCGCCACCACCAGCTGCTCCATTACATGGGAGTACATCACGTTTGCGGCGGCGTAAATGATATAGCCCACTACACTGACACCGAACCAGAGCAAATAAGGTTTAAGGTAGCGCAGCAGGCGCTGGTAGATACGCCAGGAAGAAGCTTCCGACGCGGTGACTCGATTGGTGGACATCATGAATTATCCTGCTCCCCTGCCGCCGACTGGGCCGCAAAAAGGTTGTTGCGCTGTGCGCTGATCAATGCACCAAGAAGACCGGCTGGCAACCAGATACAAAACCATTTCGGGTCAATCTGCCAGAAAAAACCACGTGAATCGACCATTGAATAGATGCAGCCAAAAATGAACCACAGCACCAGCGGGTAAAACTCACGACACCCGAGAGCGTGGCGTAAGAGATAGCCAACATAAACCACACTCAATACCAAGCCCACGACCCCGGTTCGATAAAACATATCAAGCCATGCATTGTGTGCGTGGTTATAGACAGCGCCGTCGCTCAGCACAATGCGCCCTTCTTTTTCCAACCCGAGACCCCAGATAGCGTGCTCCTGCACACCGCGCGCAAACACCTCGGCCCAAATCACATCACGCAGACTGATACCACGAGCAAGCAGTAATTCTTGCACCTGATCGCGCATCACATACACCACTGCAGCCAATACCAACAGGACTGCAAAATGCAGCAGCCACTTGCGACTACTACGGCAGTAGAGCATGGCCGCAACAGGCATCAACACCACCAAGCCGACAAACGCAGCGCGGCTCTGGGACGCCAATACAGAAATTACCAAAAGTGCGATGCAACACAGATAATAAACACTCTGTTTCAGCGTTGTTGCACGCAACCATTCGATATAAGCCAGCAGTGTAAGCACACCGTAAACTGAACCTATATGGTTGGGGTTACGCGTAACACTCCAGCCCTCCAGTCGCTCAACCAAAGGATTTACCGAGTAAAAAACGACAAGGTTAATGACCGACATTACAGCCCCTACCAGCAATAGGGTTTTTATAATTGTTGCGACGTCAATCAATCCGCGCTGTGCCATCCAGCCCAAACCACAGAGCCAGGTCGCCAGTATAAAAAACTGCAATATAAAAAAGCCGGGGTCGGCGTGCGGTGCCCAAAAAGCCGTAATTGCTGAATAACCCGCGAACACTACACCTAACAAGGTGAAGCCTCCGCCGTATTGCGCCAGCGAGGGTTTGCGCCAAGGCAATAAACACAACAGCGGGATAAACAGGCCAAGCGCATAAACAGCTTCCAACCCATCGCGCGACGGTGCCCAGAGAAAGGCGCTAATAAATACGAGTAAGCCAACCGCCACCCAAGCCGCTATCTTTTGCTCCCGATATTGTCCATTTTTAAAAAATTCCAACGACATCCAAACACCTTGTCTCAACAAATACTGTATCAATGCGACGCTGGCGCATGACCAAAGTCGCGCCAATAAATTTTTAACGCGCGCTGTTGAACCTGTTTCAGCAATGACGCGTTGTTTTCCAGAATATCGCGCAGCGGGCAATCAAAGTAGATTTTCAAAAACCGCAAGCTGTCGCGACGATTAAAACCGAGGTTTAAGCTGGAGTAATAAAGCGCCGCCAAGTCTTTAATTTGCCAACGCCGCGGCACTTGCACTCGACACTGGGCGCGATGCAAATCAATCAGATAAATCTCTGGATTATTACCTGCAACCAATGACTCAGGTTTGAGCATAAAGTGGCATAGATACAAATCGCGATGGTTTATACCCGCCTCATGCAGCGCACGCACCATCAGCGCAAGCTGCTTGAGGATAAGCAGCCGAGGCTTAATCGCCACTGAATTTTGCTCAAAGTAGTGATCCAGCTGAACAACATCAGCCAGCTCGCGCGTAACAATAAACGATTGCTGGCGCGCCGGATTTTTACCGCGCACCCCATAGGCAAGCGGAATCAAGCTGGGAATATTCAAGGCGCGCAATTTGTTGAGCGCTTTCCATTCATTTGTCGCACCCAACACCGGCAGGCGCAACTGCAGCAAATTTTTGAAAATTTCCCGCCAACCCACACCGCGATGCCATTTGCGGTAGTAGCCGCGCCCGTTGATTTCAAAGCGCAGGGTTTGACGATCTTTCATCTCGCGTGCGATTTTTCCCTGCATATTTTCCATCAGGGTAAATACATCCTGACCTGTCCATTCATCGCTCAACTCGTCGCGCACAATTACAGTCCGGTCTGTAAGCGTTTGCCCTGGAGTAAAAACGGGAGCGTAATTTTTTTTCCTACTGGCGATTTTTTCCAGTGCCACAACGGCAACTTCAGGGCGGGAGAAGACATCGCTTGTCCGTGCAAATAATTCTCCACGCTCACGCCATACACCTGCGTCAACCGCGAGCATTGCGGCGACCAATTCAGCAATCGCTGTAGGCGATGCCTTTGCCGGAATCAACTCGCCCATTTGCTGTTCAACAACATAGTGCGCATAGCCGCAGTGAGCGGAGGCCACTACCGGAACGCCACAGAGCATTGCCTCCAAAATCACATTGCCAGCAAGTTCTTTGCGCGCGGGGTGCAACAGCAAATCCGCCGCATGCAACAAATCGCCCACGGGGCTGCGCGGCCCAAGAAAAAATACGCTTGAATCAACGCCTGCTTGCATCGCTTGCTGGCGATAAGTGTAGGGATCGTCCTTGCCCACAATTACCAAGGCGATTTTATCGGCCATGATTTTGGTTAATTCTGCAAACGCGTTAATACTGATATCCACGCCTTTGGTTTTATAACCTGAACCCAAACACACAATAATTTTAGTGTCGGGCGTTACACCCAATTCATGACACAGCGTATTACGCGCTGCACGCGGGTTGCTACACGTCAGATGCCTGGCGGAGATTCCTGGCGGCAGCGCATAAAAACGTTCGGGCTGGGTAGCGTAATAACGCGCAAATAATATTTGTTCACTGGCAACTAATGAAAGAATTTGCGTTGTACTTGCTTCCGAAAATACGGCGCGCTCGTAGGCAAGATATAACCGCGAGCGCGGTGCCAGTCGATACACCCAATTGCGCTCACTGTAAGCTTTGTGCGCAAAGCAGCTGTCACCAGCAAAATACACATCCAGCCCCGGCATTTTATTAAAGCCAACCAACAAATCAAATTGATCGCGCTGGAATTGCTGTTGAAAAGCGGTAACAAAATTTTTCACGCCGGCAATATTAAAAAAACCTGCATTTTTAATCTCGATAATATCGATACCGGAAATTTTCTCACCTTGCCAGTCACCACAAAAAATACTGACCTGATGACCTTTTGTTTGTGCCGCTTGGGCAATAGCCAACATATCCCGCTGCAACCCACCAAAGGGGAAATAGCGAAAAATCACCAAGGCTAGCTTCATTAATAAATTCCGTTTAGCGACTGATATGAATTGGCTTGGCAAGCAAGTTATTGAGTGCCTCCAACACTTGCTGCGGCATTAACTCGCGCAAACATTTGTGATGCACTTTAGGACACTCACGCTCAAAACAAGGTGCGCACTCAATTTTGTTGCTGATAATACTTACGCTATTGGAGAGTGGCGGTGTGTGCTCAGGTGAGGTAGAGCCATAGATCACCGCCAACGGTTTTTGCAGCGCTGCAGCGATATGCATCAAACCCGAATCATTACTGAGCACTGCATCAGCGCAGGCCATTAATTCGATCGCCTCACCCAGCGACGTGTTGCCCGCCAGGTTATAACAATGCTGCCGCTCTTCATCCAACAGCAAATTACGAATTGCATCAGTCACTAGATTATCTTTAGCCGACCCCATTAACCACACCTGCCATCCCGCACGAATTTTTTCATCGGCGATTTCAGCAAAATAATGCTCAGGCCAACGCTTGGCAGGGCCGTACTCGGCACCGGGGCAGAGTATCAACAGTGGACGGTTCAGCTGCAATGCAAACTTTGTTAATAATTGTGGTTGATGTGATTGATTAACATGCAATTCGGGAAAAGGAAATTCTTGTAGCGGAGCTGCATTTTTTGGCAGCGCCAATGCTGCGTAGCGCTGCACCATTAATGGATAGCGTTTTTTGTCCAACACGCGCACATCATTTAATAATCCGTAACGCAATTCACCGCGCCAGCCGGTACGCACTGGGATATTGGCAAAGAAAGGAATAAAGGCAGATTTAAATGAGTTGGGCAACACGATGGCCTGTTCGTAACCTTCGCCAGTAAGTGACTTGCCCAATGCGCGCCGGTCACCCAAACCAAAAGTTCCGTGACCGAGCGGCATATCAATCACCTTGTAAACTTCCGGCATACACGCCAACAACTGACGCGTCCAACCTGAGGCAAGCACATCAATGCGCACTTGCGGATTGCGCAGCTTGAGCAATTTAAACAGGGTTTGCGCCATCATCATATCGCCGATCCACGCAGGGCCAATCACCAAAATTTTTTGGATTTTTTTCAGCTCGGCAGGAAATTCCATTTCATTCATAAACGACGATTCAACAATTAACGAGGGTTCAGTCATAAGTGACGATTCAATTGACGAGAGTTCAGTCATTACACATTGAACACTAACGGAAGATGCTTTAACGCAGGACTATTAACACACAACACCAAAACGATAACGGAGCCGTTCGGCTCCGTTAGAGTGGCGCTATTTTGCAACCGGTGCCAACCAGTTGGTGTGCGCGGGCAATTCGCCCCGCACGGATTTGAAATACAAATCCTGTAACCGGGTAGTAACTGGACCACGGCGACCTTCGCCGATGATACGACCATCCAATTCACGGATTGGCAATACTTCTGCGGCTGTTCCAGTGAAAAATGCTTCGTCAGCGACATATACTTCATCGCGTGTGATGCGTTTTTCTTTGATGGTGTAACCGCAATCTGCCGCCAGATGGAAAATCGTGTTGCGGGTGATGCCATCGAGACAAGAAGTCAGTTCCGGTGTGTAGATAATGCCATCGCGCACCAAAAAGAAATTCTCGCCGCTACCTTCTGCCACGTAACCTTCAGCATCAAGCAACAGCGCTTCTTCACAACCACTGTCTAATGCTTCTTGCAGTGCTAACAGCGAGTTGATGTAATGGCCGTTGGCTTTCGCTTTACACATGGAAATATTCACGTGATGGCGAGTGTAGCTTGAGGTGCGGATACGGATACCTTGATCGCGCGCTTCCGGTGACATATACGAAGGCCAGTGCCAGGCAGCAACCATGATATGCACTTTCAAATTGTCGGCGCGCAGGCCCATGCCTTCGGAACCGTAAAACGCCATAGGGCGCAAGTAAGCTTCAGCCAAACCATTTTCACGCACCACCATTTTGTGCGCTTCATTCACCACGTCTTTAGTGAAGGGCATTTTCATGCGCATGATGTGCGCCGAGCGGAACAGACGATCGGTGTGTTCTTGCAGACGGAAAATACTGGTGCCCAGGGTTGAGCTGTTGTAAGCGCGCACGCCTTCAAACACGCCCATACCGTAATGCAGTGTGTGGGTTAACACGTGAACCTTGGCGTCGCGCCAGGGAATGAGTTCACCATCAAGCCATATAACGCCGTCGCGATCGGCAAAAGACATAGCAACTCCAATAATTCTGTATGTATGTTTGAGGGATTGTTAGGCGCGGCCACAGCCGCGCAGCACTCAATGTTCGGGGCGATAAAATCAGTTGTGATCGATTAGCTGCTGCCACAAAGCGGTGACTTGCGCGCGTTCGGTCAGGAAGTGATTGTCGCCTTCTAATACCGCCTCCTGACGCTGTAGCGCGAGGCGGTGCCCGGTGGATCGGTATGCTTTGTAAGCCGCGATCAGGTGGGCCACGGATTGGGCATCGAGTAAACCTGCCTCTTCCAGTGATCCGAGTATGCGAATGTTGTCCGTGTACCGGATGATCCCGGGCGCTTTAGATGCCCAAGCCAAGGCCGCGTATTGAACCATAAATTCAATATCCACGATACCTCCCGCATCCTGTTTCAAATTAAATAAAACCGGCGTTTTAGCGGCATTTACTGCACTATTTTTGGCTTTGGGCTCAGAGCTTAACTGCTCGCGCATCTTGCGGCGCATGTCGCTTACATCAGCGCGCAATTTATCCAGATCCCGCTCGCGCGTGAGGATGCGCTGCCGCACCTGCTCGAACTCCTCACCGAGGGCTGCACTACCGGCGACTACCCGTGCGCGCACCAGGGCCTGATGCTCCCAGGTCCATGCTTCATTGGCCTGATATTTCTCAAACGCCGCGAGTGACGACACCAGCAGCCCCGAGTTACCGGACGGCCGCAAGCGCATATCCACTTCGTAGAGTTTGCCCGAGGGCGTGTAGGTATTCAGCACATGGATGATGCGCTGGCCGAGGCGGGTGTAAAAGGTAATATTATCGATGGAGCGCTCGCCGTCGGTGCTGAGATTGGCATCGGCATTGTGGATAAACACCAGATCCAGATCCGACCCGTGCCCCAGCTCAATCCCGCCCAACTTGCCATAGCCGACGATCACGAAATCCGGCGCGGTATCAACCGAACCGTCCGCACGACACGGGCGACCATGGCGCTCGACCATATGCTCCCACCCCAAATTCAGCACATGCTCCAGCACTACCTCGGCGATCCAGGTCAGATAGTCGCTCACCTTCATCAGCGGTAATGCACCGGTCACCTCGCTCGCCGATACCCGCAGCGCATGGGCCGAGCGGAAATAGCGCAGCGCTTCCATGTGCCCTTCAAGATCATCCCAATTCAACCGCAATACATCACGGCGCAATTCATCGCGCAGCAACTCTTTATCGGGCGGCGCATACAAACTTTCCGGGGTGAGCAATTCGTCGAGCAGCGCGGGATATTGCGCAAGCTGGTCAGCGATCCAAGGGCTCGCCGAACAGAGCGTAATCAGTTGCTGAATAGCGGTGGGATTTTCCACCAGCAATACCAAATAAGCACTGCGACGCGCAATCGCTTCAATCAGCGGGATTACTCGCGCAAAAACCTCGGCAATCGTCAGCGGCAGCTTACCGCGCTGCGCCTCCTGCAACAGCATCAGCAGTAAACGCGGGATAAATGCATCCAGACGTGTGCGCCCACTCGCTTGCATCGATAACACAGTGCGGCTCTCGCGCAGATCGGCAAGGTTTTTAATTAACGCGGCGGCCCCCTCAATATCCTGCGCTTCCAGTGCGTGAATGGCATCCTCGCCCTGCAAACTGCCCTCCCACAAACCCAACCAAAAACTTACCGCTTTTTGATCAACAGAAACCTCTTCATCCGGTGCGGCAATTACTGCTTTAAATTCGGCGTTAACGCAGTGGCGATAGCGACTGAGTGTTTCAAAAAAACTGTCCCAATTTTCAAAACCCATCACCCAGGCCAAACGCAATTGTCCGATGGGATCAACCGGCAGCGATTGGGTTTGTTTATCCTGATAACCTTGAATCGCATGCTCGGTATTGCGCAGAAAAATATAGGCTTCAAGCAATGCCGAACCCGCGCCTGGCGGCAAATAATTTTCCTGTTCCAAAAATGGCAGCAGCACCGGCACTTTGCGTTTGCGCAAACGCGCATCGCGTCCGCCGCGAATTAATTGAAAAACCTGCACCACAAATTCCACTTCGCGGATGCCTCCCTCGCCCAATTTCACATCGAGATTCATGCCTTTGCGCTGCACTTGCCGCGCAATTAATCCTTTCATTTCACGCAGGGATTCAATCGCACTGAAATCGATATATTGGCGATAGGTAAACGGCTGCAACATTTTACCCAGCAATTTGCGCGCAGCAATTTGTCCTTCGCCGCCAGCCATCGCTACGGTGCGCGCCTTGATCATCGCGTAGCGCTCCCACTCGCGCCCTTGGGTCTGGTAGTAATCTTCCATACCCACAAAGCTCATTGCCAAAGCACCGCTCTGGCCGTGCGGGCGCAAACGCATATCCACGCGGAAAACAAAACCATCGGCAGTCACCGTATCCAAACTTTTAATCAGCTTTTGTCCAAGCTTGATAAAAAATTCCTGATTGCTAATCGCACGGCTGGCGTGATTGGTTTCACCACTTTCGGGATAGGTGAAAATCAGGTCGATATCCGAGGAGACATTCAATTCCCCCGCACCCAATTTTCCCATCCCCAACACCATAAACGGCTGCGCCAAACCCGACTCCCGCCCAATCGGTGTACCGTACATTTTTTCAAGAGCGCGATAGTGAAACTCTGCCGCGAGCAAAATGGATTTATCCGCAAAGCGCGACAACTCTGCCGTCACCTCGCGCATATCCGCTACACGATTCAGGTCGCGCCAGATAATCCGGATCATCGCCATCTGCCGTTGTTGCCGCAGACATTTATCCAACTCCGCATCGGTATTGCACGCATTAATTGCGGCAGCAAACGCCTCCAGATACGCATCCGTCTGCGCCTCAAACAGCACACCGGATTGCACCAGTTCAATTAAATACTGCGGCCGCTGCGCCGATGTTTTGGCAATAAACTCACTCGCGACAAACGCGCGCGTCAACTGGCGAAAAAACTCGTCAGCGGTAACGGATGGCGGCAGCAAATCGCGCGGATGCGGAAGGTTCTGATTCTGAAGGGCAGCTTCAAATTGATCCCAATAGCGCTGGGCAGGAGCATGTAATTCGGCGGGAATTGCGGAAAAATTCAACATAAACGCAGGACTCTTAACGCGGTTATTAGGGGGCACGATTATTGGCCAGACGGGGGAATACTAGCAGTTTATAGCACGGGGATTTCACTATATCCGTATCCGCTCAAGGAACAATCAGCCAGCGAAAACAAGGCAATAGTGAGCCCTAGTTGATTCCCTATTTGTGTGCCATTGAGTACAAGCTTCACAGTCAAAATGCCAGCCAGATCTCACCACAAAAACCCGTTTGGAATCATTAAGCTCTGGTTAAGACAAATAAAGCGTAGACTGCGCCATCGCCCCTGATTAGAGGGCATCACTGCAGGAGATTACCAAATGAACAAATCGATGATTATCGGAACACTGTTAGGCGTGGGTGTGGCTACCACAGGTGGGGCTATCGCCAGCTACCAATTTTTAAAAGAGCCTTCATACGCTGAAGTACTCAGCTCAGTCCCAGTCACCAAAACCACCAAAATTCCACGCGAAGAATGCTATGACGAAACCGTCGTTCATCAAAAACCCGTAAAGGACACCAACCGTATTGCCGGTAAAGTAATAGGGGCGGTAGTGGGCGGTGCCCTGGGTAATCAGGTGGGAGGTGGTAACGGCAAAAAAGTGGCGACTGTGGCCGGTGCGGTAGCCGGTGGTTACGCCGGTGATAAAGTGCAGGCCAATATGCAGCAAAAAGACACCTACACCACCGTGGAAAAACGCTGCAAGACTGTCTACGATAGCCGTGAAGATGTGATCGGCTACGACGTTGCCTACCGTTTGAAAGACAAGGAATCTTCCCTGCGTTTGGACTATGACCCAGGTTCGCGTATCCCGGTAGAAAATGGCCAGTTAGTATTGAATCAAACAGATCGCTAGGTATTTTTTGCACAGGGATGTGCAGCCAAATCACGCTATAAACCTCGCTCTTCTTCGTTGCCCACCCCCTCACCCGCCTTCATAACCAAACACGCACTGATTGATCACAATCAGCCCAGATTAATCCGTAAAGTTATAAGCACCTAACTAATGATTATTAGCCGCCTCCGCCATGGGCTGTTAGCCTGCGCGCCCTGTTTATTTTTAAACACCCTCAATTTCTGACACCTTTAACCGGATACCGGGTGTAGCCGGCGCACGTGGAGTGGTATGGATTTTCATTTTGGCTATGTTATCGCCGGTTTGGTGGTGGGATTTATTGTAGGCATGACCGGTGTTGGCGGCGGCTCGCTGATGACGCCGATTCTGCTCTATTTCGGCGTTAGCCCCGCCAATGCAGTGGGCACCGATTTACTTTACGCCGCCATCACCAAAGCGGGCGGTATTCATGTCCACCACAAGAAAAAAAATATCGACTGGAAGATTACCGGCGAGCTGGCACTGGGCAGCCTGCCTGCAGCAGCACTGACCCTCTGGCTACTGCATTATTTACACACCGATACCGACACCCTCAACAGCATTATTCGCACCACCCTTGGCTACGCGTTGATCCTCACCGCCATCGCTATTTTGTTTAAACGCCGAATCTTTGATTACAGCCGTAAAAATGACGCCTGGATTACCCGCATGAGCCGCCGCGAACAGATGATTGCGACGGTGCTTACCGGCATGGTGCTGGGCGCGGTAGTGACCATCACCTCTATCGGTGCAGGTGCACTGGGCACAGTAGCTTTATTTATGCTCTACCCACTGCTACCCACCGTGCGTTTGGTGGGAACTGAAATCGCCCACGCCGTGCCACTGACGCTGGTAGCGGGCATGGGGCATGCCGGTTTAGGCAATGTGGATTGGGGATTATTGGCAAACCTGTTGATTGGTTCGCTACCCGGTATTTACCTGGGCAGCCACTTGGCACACCGCGTGGCCGACCATTATTTACGCCCGGCGCTGGCGATTATGCTGGTGTTTGTAGGGATCAAATTGTTGTTCTGATAGCCGTAAACCTTGCAGCTAACCAAAAAAAATGGCGACTCACGGGTCGCCATTTTTTATTGGGCATATTCACCACCTAACCCGCCTTCTCCGGTGGCGGTGCTACTCGCAATACCTCTTCCATCGTCGTGAGTCCCGCCGCGACTTTTTGAGCGCCCGACAACCGCAAGGTGCGCATGCCCTCCTTCATCGCCAATTTGCGCAGCTCCTGCAGGTTGCAGTCGCTGGTAACTTTTTCCTTGAGCGATTCAGACAACATCAGAATTTCGTACAGGCCTTGTCGCCCCAAATAACCGGTATTGCGACATTCGAGGCAACCCACCGGGCGATAGACTTTGGCCGGCACATTCACTTTCCAGGGCGCAACCAATTCCTGCCAATCCGATGCGCTGATACTGCCCTCCTCTTTGCAATGTGGGCAGAGCGTGCGCACCAAGCGCTGTGCCATCACACCCAGTAAGGTCGCGTTGATCAAATAAGAGGGAATGCCCAAATCCAGTAATCGGGCAACGGTCGAGGGGGCATCGTTGGTGTGCACGGTCGATAGCACCAAGTGGCCGGTAAGCGCGGCTTGCACTGCCATTTGGGCGGTTTCCAGGTCGCGAATCTCACCCACCATGATAATGTCCGGGTCTTGCCGCATCAGGCTGCGGATACCGGCGGCAAAGTCCAGCCCGATTTTGTGGTGCACTTGCGTCTGGTTAAAACGCTCCTCCACCATTTCAATAGGGTCTTCAATAGTGCTGACATTCACCTCATCGGTGGCAACTTGTCGCAGCGATGAATAAAGGGTGGTGGTTTTACCGGAACCTGTGGGGCCGGTCACCAACAAGATGCCATTGGGGCGGCTAAGCATGGAGTACCAGCGCGCATAGTCATCGCCCACCAAACCCAAGTCGGTAAAACTGCGCAGCAACACTTCCGGGTCAAAAATCCGCATCACCAGTTTTTCGCCAAAGGCGGTGGGCAAGGTGGACATACGCAATTCAATTTCACTGCCATCGCTGCGCCGGGTTTTGATGCGACCGTCTTGCGGCTTGCGCTTTTCGGCAATATCCATGCGCGCCAACACCTTGAAGCGGCTGGTGACAGCGGTGGACACATTGGCGGGCAATTCGTAGACGTAATGCAAAACGCCATCGATACGGAAGCGGATGCGCCCTACTTCCCGGCGCGGCTCTATATGAATGTCACTGGCGCGCTGGTCATACGCGTATTGCAGCAACCAGTCCACTATCTTGACGATATGCTGGTCATTGGCATCCGGGTCGCTGGCTTTGCCCAGCTCCACCAGCTGCTCAAAGTTGGTAATCGCCGAGGCCGCCGTCGCCCCGCTGGCGCCGGAGACAGAGCGCGCCAAGGTGTAAAACTCCACCATAAAACGCTCGATGTCGGCGGGATTAGCCACCACGCGTTTCACCGTGCGGCGCGCCACATGCTCCACCTGCGGCTCCCAACCAGCCATAAAGGGTTGGGTACAGGCGATGATGACGTGATCCGACTCCACTTTGACGCACAAAATACCGTGGCGCTTGGCAAAGGCGTAACTGATCACCTCGGTACACTTGGCGACATCAATCTTCATCGGATCTATATGAAACAACGGCAGGCGCGCCTTGTTAGCTAACCACTCGGTGAGCGTATCGCCATCCAGAATCTTGCCCGGGCGCTGTAAATCTTCCAGATTTTGGGTGGCGACATAGGCCAGCGGGTGCATGATCGCCTGTTCGCGGCTGCGTGAGGCGCCGAGCAACATATTGGCATCCAGCTGCGACATGCGCCCATCAACGACCAGATCATTGATCAAGCCGCGCAAATCCAATACCCGATCCAGCACCATCGACGTTATTCCTGTAAATAAGAGAGCTGCGACTAAAAACCTGCACTGATTGTAGCGGCTCTGCTGACGCGAGTCTGCCCACAAGGCGACAGGCTGGCGTTTTGGTCAGCAACCACTAAGCTCAACACACCCGAAACCTAGACACCTATGCCTAACAACCAATACCAGCCACTAACAAAAGTTCAGCTAAAAAGCATCACAACTTTGTCATAAATAAGTAATAAAGCTGCGTGACCTTGGCGAGTGATGTTTTTATACTGCGCACACTTTTAACCCGAGGGGATAACCATGCCTTTTGCAAACTTGTCGAACCTGTTTGGCCGCTCGCCCATCAAGCCCATGCAAGAGCACATGGCGCTGGCTGTTAAAGCCGCCGCCGAACTCGTACCTTTTTTTGAAGCTGTCACCGGCAATGACTGGCCTCTGGCCAGCAGCATTCAGCAGCAAGTGGTGAAATTCGAAAACGATGCGGACGAAATCAAAAAGCACCTGCGCTTGCATCTGCCCAAAAGCCTGTTCCTGCCGGTACCACGCACCGACCTGCTCGAACTGCTAACTATGCAGGATCGCATTCCCAACCGCGCCAAAGACATCGCCGGTATCATCATGGGTCGTCGCATGACCATCCCCGAAAGCATGAAACCGCAGATGAATGAATTTGTGCGCGCCAGTGTTGCGGCAGCCGAGCAAGCGCTCACCGCCATCAACGAACTGGACGAGCTGCTCGAGACCGGTTTTAGCGGCCGCGAGCTGACCGTTGTCGAAAATATGATCAAGGAATTGGACATTCTTGAGGAGAAAGCCGACCAATTGGAAATTGGCGTGCGCACCTCACTCTTTGCCCTCGAAGCCCAGCTCCCCCCGGTAGATGTGATGTTCCTGTACAACATCATCGACTGGGTGGGTGATATCGCCAACCGCGCACACGATGTGGGCGGCCGTTTGCAACTGCTGCTGGCGCATTAATCCTTTACCTTGAGGAATTCAAGATGACTTTATTTGCTGAATACGGCCATGTGCTGTTTATTCTTGCCTGTGCTTTTGGCCTCTTTATGGCATGGGGCATAGGTGCCAATGATGTATCCAACGCAATGGGAACCTCGGTTGGCTCGCGTGCGCTTACCATGAAACAGGCCATTTTAATTGCCATGGTATTTGAGTTTGCCGGGGCCTACCTAGCTGGTGGTGAAGTGACAGAAACCATCCGTAGCGGGATTGTTGAACTGGACGTGATGACCGACCACCCGGATTTATTTGTCTTCGGCATGCTCGCCTCGCTGCTAGCAGCGGGTAGCTGGTTATTAATCGCCAGTATTTTGGGCTGGCCGGTATCCACCACCCACTCGATTGTCGGCGCCATCATTGGTTTTGCCGCCGTGGGCATTTCCGCCGATGCGGTGCAGTGGAGCAAGGTGTGGGGCATCGTCGGCAGCTGGGTAATTACCCCCGTTATTGCAGGCTTCCTCGCTTTCTGGATTTTCCGCTCAGTGCAATTCCTGATTCTGGACACAGAAGATCCGTTTTCCAATGCCAAACGCTACATACCCATTTATATGTTTGCGGTAGGTTTCTTTTTGTCGATGGTCACCATCCTCAAAGGCCTGAAATATGTACTTAGCTCACACAACCTTTCGTTTAGCTTTCTGGAAAGTACCTTTATAGCGGCTATTATCGGCCTCGTGGTAGCAGGCTTTGGGATGTACCTTCTCAGCCGCATTACCCAGGACAAGACAGCGGATAAAGACAACCGTTTCTCCAGTGTAGAGCGCGTGTTTGGGGTATTGATGATCTTCACTGCTTGTTCCATGGCATTTGCACACGGCTCCAACGATGTAGCCAACGCAGTGGGCCCTATGGCAGCGGTAATCAGTGTTGTTCAATCGGGTGAGGTGGGCGCCAAAGCCGCCGTCGCCCCATGGGTTCTGTTATTGGGTGGCGTTGGTATTGTTGTTGGCCTGGCAACCTATGGCTACAAGGTAATGCAAACCATTGGTAAAAAGATTACCGAACTCACCCCCAGCCGTGGTTTCGCCGCCGAAATGTCGGCAGCCGCCACCGTAGTCATTGCATCCGGCCTCGGCCTGCCCATTTCTACCACTCACACTCTGGTGGGTGCGGTGCTGGGGGTAGGTTTGGCGCGCGGGATAGGAGCATTAAATTTACGGGTCATAGGCGGTATCTTCGCCTCTTGGGTTATTACCTTACCCGCCGGAGCAGGCCTGTCGATTCTGTTTTTCTACTTCCTAAAAGGCGTGTTCAGTTAAGTCTCATTCCACCCCAAAAAACCCGAGCAGGGAAACCAGCTCGGGTTTTTTATTGCCTGGTGTTTTCCACAAGCTTGCATTTTCAGGCGCAATCATCGATAACACCCCGAATGTTTTTCTGCGAGCAGGATCATGACCGTCGACCTTAAACGCTATCAACATCGTCTGCACAGGCTTGTCGCCCTGCCTTCGGTGAGCTGCGCCATTGAACAGTGGGATATGTCCAATCAGGGCGTGATTGACCAACTTGCCAATGACTTTTCCGCACTGGGTTTTAATACCCGTATTATGCCGCTCACCCAAGCGGGTAAAGCTAATCTAATCGCAACGCTAGGCCAGGGCGATGGTGGCCTCGTCTTGGCAGGTCACAGCGATACAGTGCCCTACGATGCCAATCGCTGGCAGACTGATCCATTTCAGCTCACCGAGAAAGACGGCAAGCTTTATGGCCTTGGCGCCACCGATATGAAAGGATTTTTCCCGGTCATAATGGCTGCAGTAGAACCCTATCTTGCGCACCACTTCAAACACCCGCTTATTGTGCTAGCAACGGCGGATGAAGAGAGCAGCATGAGTGGCGCCCGCGCATTGGCACAACAGGGGCTCGGTGGTCTCTCGCCCCGCTATGCCGTTATTGGCGAACCCACTAATCTCATCCCCATCCGCGCCCACAAGGGAATCATGATGGAAGCCGTGCGAGTGCGCGGCCAGAGCGGCCATTCATCAAACCCGGCGCTTGGCAACAACGCGCTGGAGGCGATGAATCAGGTAATGAACGAGCTGCTAAGCCTGCGGCAGGAGCTGCAAACCAAATATCGCAACCCCGCGTTTGCTGTGCAAACACCCACCTTGAATCTAGGTTGTATTCACGGTGGCGATGGCGCCAATCGCATTTGCGGTGAGTGCGAATTGCATTTTGATTTACGCCTGTTACCGGGCATGGATAACAACGAGCTGCGCGCCGCTATACAACAGCGTCTCACCCCTATCGCCGAATCGAGCGGAACCGATATAGTGTTCTCCTCATTATTTGAGGGCGTCGATCCATTTGGCGAAGATGAACAGAGCCTGTTGATAAAGACCTGTGCCGAGCTCACCGGCAATGCCAGCGATAGTGTTGCCTTTGCCACTGAGGCGCCGTTTATGCAGCAACTGGGAATGCAAACCGTCGTATTGGGCCCCGGCTCTATCAACCAGGCCCATCAACCCGACGAGTTCATACCACTTAATCAAATCGAACCGGCCGTAAAACTGGTTCGTGGCTTAATAGAGCGCTTTTGCTTGTAACAACTGACAATTAACTGATCACTTTAAGAAAGAGAATCACAGTGCCCGCAAACACCCAGGATTACGTCAAGTGGTTTCGCCACTCCACGCCCTACATCAATAGACACAGCGACAAAACCTTCGTGTTGATGCTGCCAGGCGAGGCCATTACGCACACTAATTTTCACAATATAGTGCATGACATCGCCCTGCTTTGTAGCCTGGATGTGCGCCTGGTATTAGTTCATGGCGCCCGCCCGCAGATTGATGCGCGCCTGCAACTTGCCGGCAGCCAGAGCCAATTCCACAAAGGTTTGCGCATCACCGACAGCGACAACTTGAGTCTGGTTATCCAAGCGATTGGCGAGGCACGGACAATTGTCGAAGCGGCACTTTCAACCAGCCTGCCTAACTCGCCAATGCAGGATGCCGATATGCAAGTTATCAGCGGCAATTTTGTGGTTGCCATGCCCCACGGCGTTATCGAGGGTGTCGACCTGCAACACACGGGTAAAGTGCGCAAAGTACACACCAAATCACTTAACGCAGCACTGGATTCCGGAGCTGTAGTTCTGTTGTCGCCACTGGCCTATTCACCCACAGGTGAGATTTTCAACCTGTCATTCAGTGATGTCGCTACCCATGTCGCCAGCGCCATCAAAGCCGACAAGTTATTGGCATTTACTGCAGGCAATGGGCTAAGCGATAGCGAGGGCAATCTCATTCGTCAACTGTCGCTGCCAGAGTGCAAGGACTACTTGACTAGCCAAGGGGAAACCATCGGCACCGACCTGTATCAGGCGGTGAGCGCCTGTTACCACAGCTGCCTGCAAGGTGTGCAGCGCGCGCAATTAATCAGCTATGAAACCGATGGCGCACTACTGACTGAACTCTTCACCCGCGATGGATTGGGAACCATGATCTATTCCGGTCAGTACGAACAGCTGCGCATCGCCAGTATTGATGATGTTGCAGGCATATTGGAGCTGATTCGCCCCCTTGAAGAACAAGGTATTTTAGTGCGGCGCTCCCGTGAATTACTGGAGACGGAAATCGGCCAATTTCATGTTATGGATAAAGACGGCACTATCATCGCGTGTGCCGCGCTCTACCCCTATGGCGATATGGCCGAACTATCCTGCGTAGCCACCCACCCTGAATATCGCAACGGAGGGCGGGCCTCGACACTACTGCAACAGATGGAAATACAAGCGCGCAAATTGCACATCAAACAGCTATTTTTGCTCACAACCCAAACCGCCCATTGGTTTATCGAGCAAGGTTTTGTGCAGGGCAAACTCGAGGATCTGCCAATGCGGCGGCAGCAGCTTTATAACTACCAACGCAATTCCAAGATTTTCATCAAAACACTCTAGCCCGGCCGGCTCTTCGGGGCCGGACACACACCAATCCACAAATCCGAGCACTCAGCGCGCAAGATCTACCTGCCGATAGCGGGTGATTTCTGCTATGCTTTTGCTCTTTTCTGTAACTCGAATGTCACCGCTGTTAACTGCCCGCAACAGCTCCACGAGGTCATCTGCTATGCCTATTTATCGCTCCAAAACCACCACCTCTGGCCGCAACATGGCCGGTGCTCGCGCACTCTGGCGCGCCACCGGCATGAAGGATGGAGACTTTGACAAACCCATTATTGCCATAGCCAACTCCTTTACTCAATTCGTGCCCGGCCATGTGCATTTAAAAGATCTCGGTCAGCTAGTTGCTCGCGAAATAGAAAAAGCAGGTGGTGTAGCGAAAGAATTCAACACCATCGCAGTGGACGATGGTATCGCAATGGGCCACGACGGCATGCTCTACAGCCTGCCCAGCCGCGACATCATCGCCGACTCGGTTGAGTATATGGTCAATGCCCATTGCGCCGACGCGATTGTCTGCATCTCCAACTGCGACAAAATTACCCCCGGCATGCTGATGGCGGCCATGCGCTTGAATATCCCGGTAATTTTTGTATCGGGTGGGCCAATGGAAGCAGGTAAAACCAAACTCTCTGAGCACAAACTTGATCTGGTCGATGCCATGGTTATCGCTGCTGATGATCAAGCTAGCGACGAAAAAGTGAATGACTACGAACGCTCTGCCTGCCCGACTTGTGGCTCCTGCTCAGGCATGTTTACCGCCAACTCAATGAACTGCCTGACTGAAGCGCTCGGCTTAAGCTTACCCGGCAACGGCTCGCTGCTGGCCACTCACGCCGATCGCGAACAACTTTTCCTCGAGGCCGGTCGTCGCATTGTAGAAATAACCAAACGCTACTATGAACAAGATGATTACAGCGTATTACCACGCTCGATTGCCAGCTTTGAAGCTTTTGAGAATGCTATGGCATTGGATATCGCAATGGGCGGCTCCACCAACACCATTTTGCATTTGCTCGCCGCCGCACAAGAAGGAAACGTGCCCTTCACCATGTTTGATGTGGATCGCATGAGCCGGAAAGTACCACAACTGTGCAAAGTCGCCCCCAATACCCCAAAGTATCACATGGAAGATGTCCATCGGGCAGGTGGCGTGATGGGCATTCTGGCGGAGCTAAATCGCGGTGGCCTATTCCACAACAAACTGCCAACCGTACATAGCCAAACCTTTCAAGAAGCATTGGATAAATGGGACATCATAAGTACCTCCTCTGAAACGGTAGCAACTTTTTATAAGGCGGGCCCGGCAGGCATCCCAACTCAAGTTGCCTTTAGCCAAGCCACGCGCTGGCCAACACTCGATGGTGATCGCGCTGAAGGCTGCATCCGCTCCGTCGAGCACGCCTACAGCAAAGAAGGTGGCTTGGCCGTTCTTAAAGGCAATATCGCTATTGACGGCTGCGTAGTAAAAACCTCAGGTGTAGATGAAAGCTGCTGGGTATTTGAAGGTAAAGCCTATGTCGTAGAAAGCCAGGACAAAGCAGTAGCCGACATTTTAGATGGCAAGGTAAAAGCTGGAGATGTAGTGGTGATTCGCTATGAAGGCCCCAAAGGTGGCCCAGGCATGCAAGAAATGCTTTACCCCACTAGCTATCTAAAATCGAAAGGTCTGGGGAAAGCTTGCGCACTGCTGACTGATGGCCGCTTCTCCGGCGGGACTTCAGGCTTATCCATTGGCCATGTATCCCCTGAAGCCGCTGCAGGCGGTGCGATCGGCCTGGTTCAGACTGGAGATATCATTCGCATCGATATTCCCAACCGTAGCATTAATGTTGTCTTGACTGACGCAGAGCTGGAAACACGTCGCGCAGCAGAAAATGCTAAAGGCTCCCTTGCGTGGAAACCAACTGAAATTCGTCCACGCAAAGTCTCCGCCTCGCTAAAAGCCTACGCCATGCTGGCAACCAGTGCCGACAAAGGCGCGGTGCGTGATTTGAGTAAACTGGATTAAAGGGAGCATTAATAACTGCTTGTGCAGCTACAAAATGCACGAGCAGTTATTAGCAACACTTTGACAATTTAGCGACAATAAAAAAGCCAGCATTAGCTGGCTTTTTTATTGTCTGCTTATTAACGCAACAAGGATTATTGCTGTGCCAACGCTTTCAATCTAGCTTGTTCACGCTCAGAGAAAGTAACCCATTGATTGGCGAGCTTGGAACTGCGCGCATCTTTTGCCGCCTCTTTAAAAAACTTGATAGCTTCATCAAAGTTTTTCAGCTCAAACTCCGCTTGGGCAACAGTGATATTCGCATGGTCGACACGCTTAATACCACCTTTTTTCAGAGCATCGCGGCCCCACTTAGAAGCCTCTTTGAACTTATCATTGGCAAGATAAGCTTGCGCCAAGCCAATGATCATTTCTCCATCGGTTGACTTCTGTGCTGCTTTTTCATACTCGACCAAAGATTCTTTGGCGTTTTGCGACAAGCGATATGCATCTGCAAGCAACTTCAGATTCTTAGCAGTAGGCTCAACATTTTTATCAGTGTAAATACCTTTTTTCAAAACCTTAACGGCCTTATAAGGGACTTCCGCTTCTAAAAATGAATATGCCAAATTGATAAGATCTTTTTCAGTAGTCAATCCATCCATTAAATAACAAGTTTCAAGTGCGTAGAGTGCATCGTTAGTGCGATCCATCATGCGATAAACTTGCGATAGCTGCTTCCAGTACTGCGCCTTTGGATAGTGTTTGATAAGTTTTTCAAGAACAACCAAGCCGCTCTTGTAATCTTCTTTATCAAAATACAATCCACGCTGAAGAATATACCAAGATTCAGCAGGAACCTTACCAGCTGCCTCCTGCGCCCTAACAGCCTCGTTAATATTTAATAGCGCATTATTATTATCTTCAAGCTGATAATAAAGCGTAGAAAACATGTACGAGTCTTCTGGCTTCAAGGATTCAGCATAGTCAGTCCACTTAAGCAATGTTTCTAATGCTTTCTTTGGATTATCCAGCTGGGAATAAAGTTGCCCAACAATACGAATGGTGGACGCCTCGGTTGCTAATGGCATGTTAGGCGATTGAGCAAGCATTTTATTGAAGCTTTCGATAGCCTTAGTATAGTTCTCGGCCCCAAGATGAGCATAACCAGTATACTGATTAAGCAACACCAGCTCATACGCATTCGCCTTAGCTGAGTTAGCAGCCATTTCATTCAACAATTGCATAGCCTTGCGTGGATCGGGCTTTACAGATTCGTCTTGCGGTTGAAGGAAGTTTGCAGCCTCGGTAATTTTTTTGCCGAAAGATTCGCTAACATTGGGGAATTTGCGTTGCTCCGCCGAAGCGTATTTATTCTTCGCTTTAACCTGTGCGTGTACAACTCCGATTTCAATAACGCCGGGAGCAAAAACATTCACAGCGCTATTCACAAAAATTGGCGAAATAGCAACGGCGGTAACTAGCAAAGTTTTGCCAAGAGCAATTGAAACGGCAGGAAATACTTGTCTCATTTCATTACCCCTTATTTCTGCATAGTGTAAGTGAAGCGGTTCTTCACACCAGGCACTTCGACTGGCTTGCCGTCCACAACTTTTGGCTTGTATTTAAACTTGAGCGCTGCACGAACAGACGCGCGGTTAAATACTGTTGTCGGCTTGCCCTCTTTGGTGACGCATTGATCAGCAATAGGCTCTGGATCGCGAGTAGCACCAGTTTCTGTAACGGTATACACAACCGTACAAAAGCCTTCAATACCACGCGACAACGCAGTACTTGGATACTCTGGCGGCACTTTAACGATAGGTAAATATTCACCCTCACTAAAAGCCAATGAACCAGCACCAACATCAATGCCTGCTTTAGCAATAGGAGCACTCATATTCAATGCTTCACCAGACACATTAGGCGCTTCAAACTCTGGCTCCGGAAGATCTGGAGGAGTTTCAGGGGCTTCTGGTTTCTCTGGTTTAGCATCCTCAAAACGAGTCTCAATTTTTGTATCAGGCATGTTGATATCAGGAATTTTCACAGACTTTTTCTGCGCAACTTCGCCTAAATCATTATTCACTAACTGATACATCAAAAATAAGAGCAAGAAGGTGGTAACCACCCCCAACAGCCCTGCTATACCTACTTTTGCGAAGTTCATAGCAATCTATTTCTCTTCAGTAGAGACAGACACATCGGTAATGCCAGCTTCACGCGCAGCATTAGCGACCTCCAATACGAATTCAATACGAGCTTTAGTATCTGCTTGAATTGAAACTGAACCATTGGGATTGTCTGCGCGCATACGCTCAATCACTTTAACAACGCTACGTGGATCAACTTGCTTCTTATCAATCCAAATTTCATTGTCATCACCAATAGCAATCAGAATACTAGCATTAGGCTTCGAATCACCAGTAACCGCATCAGGTCTCACAACCTCTTTGCCAGCTTCTTTAATGAACGTTGCCGTAACTATGAAGAAAATCAGCATAATAAATACAACATCAAGCATAGGCGTGAGGTCGATTGCCTGCGGTTCTTCTTCAGGTTTTGCGTTGTTCCTGCTCATGAGACATCTCTTAATTACAGGTTAATACTGCGGCATCACTTAGTGATCCATTGTCAAATGGTCAGCAAACAAGCGATCTTCACGCTCAGCAATTCGAGAAAGATATGTATTTACAAACAATCCAGATAGAGCTGCAACCATGCCAGCCATTGTAGGAATTGTTGCTTTCGATACCCCACCCGCCATTGACTTGGCATCACCACCACCAGTCAGAGACAGAACACTAAACACTTCAATCATACCGGTAACAGTTCCCAGCAACCCCATAAGGGGGCAGAGAGCAATTAATGTAGTGATCATGTCCAAGTTTTTGTTAATTTTTGCTGACATACGCGAAACCATAGCTGCACGAATTTGATGTGCATTCCATGACTTTCGCTCTTTACGCTGCTCCCAACTATTCAGAGCCTGTTGGACTTCACCTTTTAGACCACCTTTAAAGTAGACCACACGCTCAAAAACGAGAGTCCACATTGCAAAGGTAAGGGCGGCGATGTAATACATCAAAGGGCCGCCCTGATCCATAAAGGCTCCAATGGCTGCAAAAGCGTCCGTTAAAGCCTGCATGTGTTATCTCCTACTTACGCTCAGAGTTTTCAGCAATAATGCCGGTAGTTTGTTCATCTAACACTTGAATAACTGCTTTAGCGCGACCGTTAACCAAGGTGTGCATCAACACAACCGGGATTGCAACCACAAGACCTTGAACAGTAGTAACCAACGCTGCCGAGATACCACCGGCCATGTTTTTAGGATCACCAGCACCGAAGATAGTGATAGCCTGGAAGGTTTCGATCATACCGGTAACAGTACCCAAGAGCCCTAAGAGAGGTGCTACAGCTGCGATGATCTTCAATACGGCCAGACCACTTTCAATTGATGGACGCTCTTTAAGAACAGCCTCTTCAAGCTTCAGTTCCAAGGTTTCGGTATCAACATTCTTATTTTCTTCTGCAACCTTCAACACACGACCCAGAGGATTGTTAGAGTTGGGCTTATCTGACTTCAATTGCGCCTTCACCTTTGAGGTCATTGCGAACAAAACTAGCATCCGCCACAAACCAAGGAAAACACCAATGAAACCTACCGCAACAATTACATATCCAACCTCACCACCCTGATCAACACGCTCAAGGAAAGTAGGAGTATCAATCAAAGCCGTCAGAAGTTGACCACCAGCAGGACCTGTTGGATCCACACCAAAGTCAACAATTCCTGAAGTCGAGTCTTGCAGTGCTTTTGCACCTGCCAAATGATCAACTGGTTGACGAGGCAGCTCTTGTATCTTAGAACCGTCAAATGTCAGGTACATGCCGTTAGAAACCAGGTTATAAACACCAACACGAACAACTTCTTGTTGTGCTTGCTCACCACTTGGTTTAATAACTGTTGAGTTGAATTTCACAACACGACCAGTCTCAACCATTTCTCTTTGCACTTCGTACCACAAGCGCTCAATTTCCTCGATATCTGGTAATTGAGTATTGCTGTTCATTTTCTCGATTAATGTATCGAGGAACTCGCCACGGTTAGGGTACTGCGCACTTACTATTGAAGTTTCCAGTGTTGCCCGGAGGTCACCGGCTGTAGACGTCAAATGGCCAAAGAGTTCTTTCATAGAACCCAAACGCTCATTCAATTGAGTCTTTTTTGCGGCTACCAAAATATCTTGTTCTTGATATTTTTTCTCGAGCGCAGCAGAACGAGCTTCTTCCGCTTGACGAGTTGCTTTTGCTTGGGCAAGCAAGTTGGCCTGATTAGCTTTGTCACGAGCGAATTCTGCTTCACGTTGCTTATGCTCTGCAGACTCACTGATTTGAGACTTCTTAACCATATCCAATAACTGGTCTAAAGTCTGAGCCTTTTCTTGTGCAACAGCGAATGAACTGCCAAGAAGACCAGCAACAGCAAGCATCAAGCAGCTTTTTACAAACTTCATTTTCATTGTGCTGCCTCCGGCGCTTGAACGGTCATGGTCATGATATCTTTGGATGCTTGATTGCGCGCGATGCGGAGCCCCTTGAGAATGGAAGAATTGTATGAACCATCAAGAGAAACCCACTGACCTTGAGAAGCATCCCAAGTACCGCACTGCTTGGCATCAGTTGTTTGGTACATCAATGAAATGCGACCAACACGAAGAATGTTTACTTCACGATCTTGTCCATCAATAGGCAGAGTACCTTTGTAAGCTTCGATTGTGCTGCCATATGCAGATTCAATCTTATAGGCTTCCAACACCTGACGGAATTTTTCGGAAACAGAGATGTCAGCACGATCCTGATTCGCCCGCAGCATAGTAATACGCTCTTTACGCTCTTCTACTTGGAAGGGCTTATCGAGACTTACAAATTGCTCCAAACTATCCAGCATGCGGAAGACCAGAGGCTGAATCTGACGCTCAATAACAGTCACTTTCTCAATTGACTGCTCAAGCTCTTGAACAACAACCAGCTGCTTGGCAACTTGTTTTTCCATTTGGGTGTTAAACACACGAAGATCGTCAATCAACTTATTCTGTTGTTTGAATTCTTGTGTCAGATCGTCAGTTTCCTGAGCCAATCTGTCGATGCGCTTCTGGGAGTCTTGCGCCAAAGTAGTTTTGGCTTGACCCGCCTTAAGTACGGCATCCAGAGTTTGATCTGCCATGGCTACGCTACCCATTAGCGCGCCGGCAGAAAGCATCGTGGTCATTGCCACCGCTTTCAATCGCTGCTTTTTCATAATCCCCCCAACTGGGTGTTCAATCAAGTGAGTTTGCGGCAACAGGCTGCCACAGACGCGTTATCCACGTAGCCTCTTCGAGGCGGCTAAGAACGGCGGCATTGTAATAAGCGACATAGCCTACTTCCAATGATTTATCCTTATACCTTCTACATGTGTATTTAGGTATCAAACCGGTAACACATTACCTTTCAAAATAAGCGAACCGGTAACACAAAAAATTAAAACAACAAAAACCACAACGAAAAAAATCAAAAAAAGACAAATGCATTTAATTAGGCGTTTCGCCGATAAACCAAAAAGCGGTGGGGTAGCTGCGCAGATTCCTCGCCGGCTATTGACGACTCAAGAGACCAAATCCGCATATCCGGTAATGAAAAAAAAGCATCTCCCTCTGGCTCAATACCCACCTCGGTTAAATACACCTTATCTACCAAGGGAAGAGCTTCTCGATAAATTTGCGCACCACCAATAACCATTGCCTCTTCAGCGCCCGACTCATTGCATGCAGCAACCTTAAGCGCATCATCAAGACTATGTACGACCACCAAATCAGATGATGCGTTCCATGACTTATCGCGCGTCACTACAACATTCATGCGCCCCGGCAAAGACCGACCGATAGACTCATAGGTTTTTCTCCCCATGATTACAGGCTTACCCATGGTCACTGACTTAAAGTATTTCAGATCTTGGGGGAGGTGCCATGGCAAACGATTTTCTATACCGATGACACCATTTTTTGCTGCCGCCACAATAATGGCTAGTTTCATGCGGAGCCTTCGCCTTTTTATTAAAACTTAAATTTGCCAACAACCTACAACTACCAACTAGACGGCAATAGGCGCAACTATGCGAGGATGAGGATCATAGCCTTCAAACTCAAAATCTTGTAATTCGTACCCAAATATCGAATCAGGTCGACGCGAGATTCTTAGTGTAGGCAAGTTTTTGGGAGTGCGTGTTAATTGTTCGTAAACTATGTCGTCAGAGATATGATTGTTGTACAAATGGCAGTCGCCAAAAGTATGCACAAAATCACCCACGCCCAAATCACACTGCTGCGCAATCATATGCGTCAGCAATGCGTAACTGGCAATATTAAAAGGCACACCGAGAAATAAATCCGCACTGCGCTGATACAACTGACAAGACAGTTTTCCATCAGCAACATAAAATTGAAACAAGGTGTGACATGCTGCAAGCGCCATACGTCCCTGCTCCACATTTTGCTGTGGACTCATGGATTCGTCGGGTAAATCAGCAGGATTCCAAGCACTGACAATCAAGCGCCGCGAGTAGGGATTCTTTTTTATCTGGGCAATAACCTGGGAAATTTGATCTATTGTAGAGCCATCCGGGCAAACCCAGCTACGCCACTGCTTGCCGTAGACAGGTCCCAAATCACCACTTTCTGTTGCCCACTCATTCCAGATATTGCAGCCGCGTTCTTTGAGCCAGTTCACATCAGTGCGCCCTTGCAAAAACCACAACAACTCAACGATGACACTCTTTAAATGCACCGTTTTAGTTGTTACCAAAGGAAACCCTTTGCCAAGATCAAAACGTAGCTGCCGACCAAAAACTGAACGAGTTCCAGTGCCGGTTCTATCCCCGCGAGTGACGCCGTTTTCTACGACATCACGCATTAAATCAAGATACTGCTTCATTCAATAACCCGTCAAAAATTGTCATTTATTTAGCGCTATCGCTTTTACCAGTCACCACATAGGCATATATCAACAGCCCAAGCCCCACGGCAAACATTGGGAGGCAAAGCAACTGACCGCGAGTCATCCAGCCCACCAGCGCCACCCCTTTATCGGGCTCACGCACAAACTCCGTCGCGAAACGAAAACTGCCATAGGCGATAAGAAATATGCCAGAAATAGCTCCGCGTGGGCGCGGCTTGGCGGAGAACCAAAACACAATAATGAACAGCAGCAAACCCTCCAGACATGCCTGATAGAGCTGGCTGGGGTGGCGACCTACGCCTTCCGGATCCATGGCCTTGGGAAAAACAATAGCCCATGGAACATCGGTAACTCGCCCCCATAATTCCTGACCGATAAAGTTGCCCAAGCGACCGAAACCCAAGCCGAGCGGCACCATTGGGGCCACAAAATCCATGAGCCCGATAAATGAGCGATCAATACGTTTGGCATAAATCATCATGGCAACAATTACACCAAGAAGACCACCATGAAATGACATCCCCCCCTCCCATACGCGGAAGAGCCAAAGCGGATCGGTCAACCAATAGTCAAAGTTATAAAACACGACATAGCCAAAACGGCCACCGAGGATGACGCCGAAAGCGCCATAGGTAATCAGATTTTCAACCTGAGCTTTGTTGATCAAAGCGCCGGGCTGTTTTGCGCGATGCATAGCTACAAGCCAGGCGCTGACAAAGGCAAAGAGGTACATGATTCCGTACCAATGCACTTTAAATGAACCAAGAGAAAACGCGACGGGATCTATATCGGGGTATTGCAGCATAAACAGTTAGACCTGACTCATCCGGCGTGGGGCCGGGATTATGACGCTGATTTATGACAAAACTATATTTTTTACGCTCAATTACTATCGGAAGTGACTGGCCGAATCAAACGGGTCAACCCGGTATCGCGCAACTCACGAGCGATGTGATCGCGAATCTGATCGCCATTGGACATACTCATCACCTCTGCCAACAGCTGTTTGGCGCGCGCAAAGGTGATCCCTCTAATCACGGATTTGACCTTGGGTAGGTTCGTTGCATTCATAGATAACACGTCGAAGCCCATGGCCATCAACAGAATGGCAGCCCCCGGATCACCCGCCAACTCACCGCAAATACTGACACTAATACCCGCATCGTGGGCGGCATAGACAATGTATTGCAGGGCGCGTAATACCGCGGGATGAAAGGCCTGGTATAAATCTGCTACTTGCGCGTTATTGCGATCCACCGCAAGCAGGTATTGTGTCAGGTCATTACTGCCGACAGATAAAAAGTCCACCTTGCGCGACAACTCCGGCGCCAGATAAACAGCGGCTGGCACCTCAATCATTACGCCGACCTGCGGTTTTCGAACCCTATACCCCTCTTCGAGCAATTCCTTGTGCACACGCTGAATAAGCCCCTTGGCTGCATCAACTTCCTGCATATTGGTAATCATGGGCAACAAAATACGCAAATTGTCCAAGCCCTCACTGGCCTTGATCATCGCGCGGATTTGCGCCAAAAATATCTCGGGATGATCAAGCGTCACCCGAATGCCACGCCAACCAAGAAAAGGGTTGTCTTCCTCAATAGGAAAGTAAGGCAGGGCCTTATCACCACCAATATCAAGAGTGCGCATAGTGACAGAATGGGGGGCAAATGCCTCTAACTGCTCGCGATAAATTGCCCGCTGTTCTTCCTCACTGGGAAATCGATCACGCAACAAAAACGGCACTTCTGTGCGGTACAACCCAACACCTTCTGCACCGCGCTCCAATGAACGCACCACGTCAGCCATCAAACCGGTATTGACATGCAGCGGTAAACGGAAGCGATCCTGGGTTTCGCAGGGCAAATTTTTAAGCGCCTCCAAGCCCTTCACCAAGGCCTGCTCTTCCAGATAGATAGCCTTATAGTGCTTGCGCAGCTGGGCACTAGGGTCGCAGTACACCGCTCCCTTATAGCCATCCACAATGACCGGGCGGCCATTCATTTGCGCATAAGGCAAATCCACCGCCCCCATTACCGTGGGGATATCCATCGCCCTCGCCAGGATTGCAACATGGGAGTTTGATGAGCCCAATACCGACACCAAACCCGCCAGCTTTTCCTTGGGAATTTCGCCCAGCATGGAAGCCGTTAGCTCCTCGCCGATCAAAATAGTTTTGTCGGGGTAGACGCGAGCTTTCTGATTGGACTCTTGCAAATAAGCCAACACACGACGCCCCAAATCACGCACATCGGTAGCGCGCTCGCGCAAATAGGGATCATTCATGCTGTTAAAGATGGTTTCGTGTTCGATGATCACCTCGCTCCAGGCATAGGGTGCATTGGCACCTTTGCGGATACGGTCAGTGACTTCGCGGGCAAGCGATGCGTCATCCAACATTGCGAGATAAGCATCAAACAGCGCCTGCTCTTCGCGATTAATTCGCGCACGCAACTGCTCACCGAGGGATTTAATATCCTCGCGCACCGCAGTGAGGCTGCGCTGGAAAAAGACAATTTCCGCCTCAACATCCTTACAAACCTGATAAGGCACCGCGCGCAGATCAGCCGTGGGCGTGAACACCACCGCCTCACCTATAGCGATGCCGGATGCACCAGAGACACCGAGGAATTTAGCTTGCGTCGCCTTGGCGCCGGGCGGAACTATGCCCCCGGTAGCTTCAGCGTGGGCAATAACACCAGCCAACTGCGCTGACATAGTTACTAAAAACGCTTCTTCTCCCTCGTCAAAACGGCGCTGATCAGCCTGCTGGACAACCAACACCCCCAACACCTTGCGATGATGGATAATTGGCACCCCCAAGAAACTGCTGTAACGCTCTTCGCCCGTCTCCGGGAAATATTGATAACTGGGGTGCGCTTCGGCATGCTCCAGATTGATCGGCTCCTCACGCACCACCACGCGCCCAACCAACCCCTCGCCTGCCGCCAGACGAACCTTGCCCACCGCATCAGCATTTAGGCCATCAGTGGCCATCAGCACATAATCACCTTTGAGGTCGCGCAGATAAACAGAGCAAACCTGGGTTTTCATCACCTCTTTGACTCGCGACACAATAATCGCCAACGCCGATTTCATATCGCGCGCGGCGTTTACTTCCTGAACGATGGACCTAAGTGAGTTCAACATAGAGTCTGGATTGAGCCTGTTAAAAGATGATTCGGGTTAGCGAGCGCGAGTGCGGCGATCCTCGTGCAGCGAATGGAATAATGACAGCTCTTTGAGCGCACGACGGTAAACATCGCGTTTAAAAGACACAACCTTGCCCAGCGGATACCAATAGCTAACCCAGCGCCAGTCATCAAACTCGGCGCGACCGCCATTGTTGAGGCTCACTTTATTGTCGTCACTGCGCAAGCGCAGCAGAAACCACTTTTGCTTTTGTCCTACGCAAAGCGGCATAGAGTTATGGCGCACCAGACGATGTGGCAGGCGATAGCGCAGCCAACCACGAGTGCACGCCAGTATTTCTACATCCTCGCGACGCAACCCCACTTCCTCATAAAGTTCGCGATATAGTGCTTGCTCGGGGGTTTCGTTAGGATTAATCCCGCCTTGCGGAAACTGCCATGCATCATGCCCGCCCACACGGCGCGCCCACAACAACTGGCCCTGATCATTAGTCAGAATGATGCCCACATTGGGGCGAAATCCGTCGGAATCTATCACGGGGGGAATCATCCATATAAAGAGTTTTGCTGATGGAGCCGCTAACTGCGCGCACAAAAAAGCAGCAGCCATGTTCCACGAAATAGCGTTTTCCGCACTATATCAGGCTTGCTCAAAGCCGCAACCCTGAATCTTGGAAATGGTTTTGTGATTGAGTGCTCACAGCACTCTCGCTATCCTAGCGCCCCCTTGATCGCGCCCAAGGCCGATGCAAGCCCCACTTCGAACGACATGAGGATTACCCCTGTGGCATTGGCTATTTTTGATCTCGACAACACCCTGATTGCAGGCGACAGCGACTACAGCTGGGGCGTTTTTTTGGTAGAGAAACAATTAGTTGACGCCGAAACCTACCGGATTGCCAACGAGCGCTTCTATCAGGATTACAAAAATGGCACCCTGGACATTCGTGCCTATCTGGAATTCTCACTGGCACCACTGACCCGCTTTACTCAGAATGAACTGCGTGAGCTGCACGCGGAGTTTATGCAACAACATGTTGAGCCGCTGATGCTCAACAAAGCCGAAGCGCTGCTGCGCCAGCACCGCGAACAGGGCGATCACCTGTTAATTATCACCGCCACCAACGGCTTTATTACCCGCCCCATCGCCAAACGCTTGGGCGTAGCCGATATTCTAGCCACCGACCCGGAAGTAATTGATGGACGCCATACTGGCAAGTTTGTTGGCACGCCCTGCTTTCAATCCGGCAAAATCACCAACCTGCAGGAGTGGCTTAAACACACCAATCACTCATTAAAGGGTGCGTATTTCTACAGTGACTCGATCAACGATTTACCTTTGCTGGAATTAGTGGACAAGCCGGTGGCAGTCGATCCGGATGAGCGTCTCACCGCTATCGCTAATGAGCGCAACTGGAACATCATCAGCCTGCGCGACTAGCGCACAGGCTTGATCAGAGGAAAAACTAAGCGAGGTAAACCCGGGCAAACACGGCTTTAAGATAATCCGTTTCAGGAATAGCCGGGTGAATCGGGTGATCCGGTCCCTGCCCGCCTTGACCGATGATCTGCACATGGCGATCCAAATGGCGACCCGACGCACGCACGATTTCCAGTAGCGTGTCCTTGCCCAAATGCATAGAGCAGGATGCCGACACCAGCAAACCATCGCGCCCTAAAAGACGCATACCCAATTCATTGATATGGCGATACGCCGCCTCGCCGGCTTTTTGATCTTTGCGCTTTTTGATAAACGCGGGAGGATCAAGCACCACTACATCAAAGCGCTCCTCGGAGGCGATCAACTCCTTCAGCACATCAATTGCCTTACCCTGAATCGCCGCCACTTTGTCGGCGACACCATTGAGCTGGGCATTCTCAAGCACCGCATCGGTCGCAGCTTCTGAAGCATCGACACAGAATACTTCGCTCGCACCAGCTACCGCCGCCTGCACCCCCCAACCGCCAATATAGGAAAACACGTCCAACACGCGCTTGCCCTGCACATATTGTTGTAACAAAGCGCGATTCATACGGTGATCATAAAACCAACCGGTTTTTTGGCCGCCGCGTACTGGCGCCATAAACCGCGCGCCGTTCTCAATCAATTCCACCGACTCAGGCACCTCACCGTAGGCCACCTCGGTGTATTCAGACAACCCCTCCAAACCGCGCGCACTGTGCTCATTGCTCAGCAACACCCCCTGTGGCTTGAGCACCTGTACCAGCGCTTCAACAATCTCATCCTTCACCAGCTCCATGCCCGCACTGGCAATCTGCACCACCAGATAATCGCCAAAACGATCCACTACCAAACCCGGAAGTAGATCGGCATCACCGTAAATCAACCGGTAATAAGGCTCGGGAAATGCCATCTCGCGCAGCGCCAGCGACTGCTTGATGCGATGCACCAACAGGGATTTATTAAGCGGGTATTTCTCATCGCGACTCACCAAGCGGCCGCAAATCAAACCATTGGGATTAATCAATGCAATCCCCAGTGCCTTGCCGCCCTGTGTTGTTACCAGTGCTTGCTGCCCCATAGCAAAAGTTTTGAGCGGCGATTTATCAACATCCACTTCGTTGCTATAAATCCACAAATGCCCCAGCTTCAGTCGACGATCGGCTTGGGGTTTTAAAATTAGAACTGGCAAATTCATGATAGCGCTCATCAGGCAAAATAAAGTGGCGCGATTATAAGCCTTGTGCGACCAACACACAGAAATAAAAAGGCGGAGCGTACAAAATGATCGCGTGTCAACTCGATGCAGCCGGCAAAATGCTAAGAAACGCACAAATATCAGGATATATGCGCCAGCCAGCGCATTTTTTGAACACGCGGGACTTTATCATTATAGGGATATACGCTAACGTAAGCTGTGGCGATAAGTACCAATAAGCTCAAGAGCTTAGCGCTGATTGTTTATGCCATTTATATCATTGAATTCACTACCTGCTTCCGCCTGAACTGCAATCCAGCGCGGCCGGTAACCTAGGAAGACACCATGCGAACCCTAAAAACAACGACGATTGTCAGTGCAGCGTTTCTAAGCCTGTTACTTTCCGCCTGCGGCGGCGGCGGCAGTTCACCATTAGACCCAAGGCCAACATCTTCAGGCGCAAGCACCAGCGCAGCGCAGCCTAGCTCAGGGGCGGCGAGTAGCGTGGACACAGTAACTGCTCAAAAACTGGGCGCCGGGACCGGCGCCAACTTCCGCGAAGGCGAAATTGATGCGACCAATGGACTGACCAATCTATCCGCAGGTGGGTTCACCACGTTAAGCGTATACGTTGTAACCAGCACCAACACTCCGGCAGCAACCACCACAGAAGTTTCATTTATCTCCGATTGTGTCGCTGCAGGAAAGGCTACGTTGACAAACAGTGCTAACGCTGCCGCCACTAGCGCTAGCACGCTAAATGGTAGGGCAACCATAAATTACAGAGCTAATGGCTGCAGCGGCACAGATACAATTATCGCTTCTGCCAATATTGATGGCGCCGTCAAAACTGCACAGATAAACTTGAGCATAGCGCAGGGCACAGCAGGAAGCATTCGCTTTGAGGATGCAACACCCAAACAAATCAGTCTGAAAGGCAGTGGCGGTGTTGAGACATCATTAGTACGCTTTCGCGTTGTAGATGAAAACGGTGCACCACTTGACCAAACTTCAGTCAATTTCACAATCAGCTCCACACCGGGCGGATTGACCCTCGACCAAACTACGGGAACCTCAAATAACGAGGGTTATGTGAGTACTCGCATTACTGCGGGCAATGTTGCAACTACAGTAAGCGTGTCTGCAACAGTCGTCGGCACCAATCTATCAACCTCTTCCAGTGAATTAGTTATATCAACTGGCATTCCAGTGCAACGTTCGGTTTCTCTATCTGCCTCCAAACTTAACCCCCGAGCTTGGGACAGAGACGGCGAAGAGGTAACTCTCACAATGAGAATGGCTGACGACTTTGGCAACCCTGTTGTCGATGGAACCGCTGTTACTTTTTGGACAGAAGGAGGAGCTGTAGGCCCTAGCTGTTTAACTGAGAATGGTGCCTGTTTCGTTACTTGGCGTTCACAGGAGTTCAGACCGAACAATGGTCGAGTAACCGTGCTTGCATTTGCCTCAGGCAATGAAACGTTTACTGACACCAATTCGAATGGCCGTTATGACTCCGGCGAACCTGTTTCAAATCTTGGTGAGGCATTTCTGGACACCAACGAAGACGGAATTTATACATTGGCAATTAGCGAACGCTTCGTGGACGTAGATTTACCCAGCTACACACCATTGAAAAGAAATGACCCCGATGGCATTGATGATGGCCCAGTAGATATGAAGCAGGGAACAAGCGGCTATAACGGCACGCTTTGCTACTCAGATGATGCAAGCATTTGCACCAAAGACAAAGTTACCGTGAGGGATAGTGTCGTTTTGGCTATGTCCAGCCCCTCCGGCTACCTGACACTGTGGAGCGACCCCGCTTGCAGCTCAGCTTTTGGTGGATCCATTGCTGGGGCAAGAGGCACAGTTTACTTACTGGCTGAAGATGAAAATGGTAATAGCCTGCCCAATGGAACCAAGCTAACCATCAATGGCAGCCCTACCGGAATGACCGCAACATTAGACACTGTAGTACCTAACAGCCCCAATCCTGCATGCATCCCTATCAGTGTTGCAGCTACACCTACTGCACCTAGCAATGCCACCTTTTCAGTGAAGTATGAGACCACAGATCAGGAAAACTTTGCAGAGAACTTTGGCATAAACTTTCTGTAATAGAGCCACAGCAGCAGCCACACACAAAAGCCCCGACTAACCTCGGGGCTTTTTTTGCCTCATCAAAGTTCAAGATCATCTACTTTCACACCAGATACGGATAGGCTCAGGGGTACGATGGTTTTACAAAAAACCAATACAACCCTTTGGCAAACAAACAACTCCGATTGTTGATTGACAAACCGCATCAAAAATTGCCGAAGATAGCTAAGAATTACGATCGGATTTCACGCTGTTGATAACCGCAACTGCGCCAAGCCAACGCACAGCGGAATAATCCAAATAGTAAAATCTTGCTTGTGGGTACCGTTTTTTTGTAGCAATTCAATATCTTTTATATAGATGGAAACAATAAGAAAAACTGAAAAGAAACCATCTAATTTAGTCTTTAATCAATCCAACGTTCTTTATGACGACCGAAAAAAATGCCCATACCTTTCGATATGGGCATCGCTAAGTAGAAAAAGGCTTGTGCCATTAATTTTTGCACAAGCTATTTCATATTAGGTAATTTCTAAAAATTAGCTGGTTGTGATGTATCCATTATCCCAAGAGGCCCATTTACAATTTCCTCGCCACGCTCCGTAAGGTTCACAAGATCTTCATCGTTAGAGATATCAAGCACTGCCGCATCCCCAGAATGACCTTTCCATGAACTTGCAGTCCAGCCGAATGGCACTACGCGCCAATCTGCATACTTGGCAGTGGCAACTGCAGACTCAGAGAATCCACCACCGGCAAAGTCAAACTGAAATGCGTCGAGCTGTTCCTGCGTTGAAAAATCTACGCTTAATATCGGCTGTGAATCATCAATTTGGATATCACCATAAATTTCAATGTCATCGATTTTGATGGTGCCCGCAGGTACGTTACCGTACTGCATACCAAACATTTGTGGCTTGAGTGTACGAGAGAAATTGGCAGGAAATTCAGTCACTTTAAACTCCAGCTCTTTCCACTCACCCGGGGAAAAACTATCTACTGTTAAAGCAGGGGTATATTCAAAGTGACTCCAGTTGCCATCCTGCATAAAGAATTTCAACCAGAAGTCGTCACCAGCCCAATCAGCAGGAACAAAGATTTTCATCTTGATGGTGACGCCACCTTTGAAATCAATTTCTGCAATAGAGTTGATGTCTGCTTTATTGATAGCACCACCATCGCCATCAGGTACGGCAACTAAAAGCTCACCATTATCCATGGTGGTTACGGCTTTACCGCCATCCCAACCAGCGTTAACAAAACCTTCAGTACCCTTAGTAAAACTGGCCTTGTATTGCAGCGCAGTAATGGTTTTTGTTGGACGCGCATTTGGATCAGAGATACTGATGGAGTCCACCAAAATAGGTTCAACTTCTGTTCCCGAAAAGCCACCAATCTGCAAACCGAATGTCTGCGCAGTATTAATATGTGCAGCGCTTACCGTTTCGTTAAAGGGAACCAGTGTTTTAATTTCTGTCCATTGACCAGGGACTAACGCAGAAGCATTGAAAGATGTTTCTGCCCATACTTCCCAGCCAGCACCAAACTGACCAAAAATTTTGGCCCAGAAATTTTTACCTGCATATTCTTGTGGCAAGTAAATTCGGTAAGTTACTTCGAGCGTTTTATTAAACGGAATAGTGCTCAAACTTGAACCACTTCCCGCTGGTAACTGAATTGCAAAATCCCCTCCAGTTGGCTGCAGAGTCAATGCACCATTTGCTTGCGCCACATCCACGGAGCCAAATGCTTTTCCCCACCCTTCAGCAGACGAGTCAAAACTTGCAACATAAAGAGGCGGCACACCAGGCAAAATACTGAGTTCATCAAATTTAATTGGTGCTTTTAATGAAACGGCTTTTCCATTTGCCATTACCTGAATTCCCACTTGCTTAACGGCAGTTAAATCAAAGCTGGTAGCGCCTTCCATCAACTGTGCAGGGTCTATATCACCGGCAGATTTAGGCAGATCATAACTGAGCTTGCTCCATTGATTACTGCGCAAATCCAATGCTGAGGTTGAGCCTGTAACCAAACCATTGCCGTTGACATCCTTCAGGTAGAGCGCAAAGCTAAGCTTGCCTTTCTGTACAAATTGACCTGAACTATTTAATTCAAATTCAGCGTAGAGTTTGTCCAGAAATACATTAGTCGACAATACTGCACCGCCACGAAGATCCAAGACTTCATCCAAGGTCATGACATAAGCAGCTGTATCGCTGGTAGACACCCAAGGAAAATCAAAAGCCAAGGCAACATCACCTGCAGATTTCACTATCAAATCTTGATGATCGATAGGAGCCTCATCTGCACCACCAAAGCCGGAACCGGAAAACTCGGTAACAATAAAAGGAACCTTCTCGTTATAAAGCTGAGTCGCCGCATTTATTATTTCATTGGAGGTATCCCATTTAGGTCCGTCCGCATGAACACCAAACACCAGATTTTTTGCACTGTCAGCTGCCATTAATTCACGCGAGCGGCCATTTAAAAAGGCATTAAAATCTTGACCGCAGCTTGGTGCATCGATAACTAACGGGAACTTAAAACCTGCAGTGCGGAATTTCCGAATGAGCGCTTTGTATGTATCGATGTATTCCTGATAGCCAAGGCTATCCTGATTAAATACATCCATTACGCCCCAGCCATTGGCGATATTCACCATCAAATGTGGCTGAAAGCGGTCTTGGACCAAGATGGGAAGAAATTTTTTCAACCAGAGGTCATCGACGGCCGTTAATAAATAACTGCCATCCTCGGTACAGGTTAATTTGTTACCTTCCGCCGTTAAGGTCACCAGCGCAACCATCCCGTTTTCAACAATCTTGCTCATTGCTCCTTCAAACTGGGTATCCGTTGTCGTTTCATCTAACTGCAGGCGAATCACATTTGATCCAGCAGTTTTAATAGCAGCAATACCGTTGATGCGCGCAGTCGGGTTGGCAGCATATAAGTGATTCATGCCACGCAAAAATACCGGCTGTTTGGCAGCATCGTAAATGAAATGCTGATCCGTGGTGATTACTACTGCGTTTTCTGGCGGGCGCGGACGCGCCGATTCATCTTCAACACCCGCTTCAGGGCGAATGGTGTCTATATCTTTGCCGTCACCGCCTGCTAGGCCACCGCCACCGCAGGCCTGCAAAAGCAACGTACTCGATAATATCGCCAAGTAACATAACTTCAGTTTCATAACAGAACTCCAAATTAAATTTTTATTGTTGCTTCACATGAAGCTGCCATCGCTTGATTTATGGATGACAATCATCTGTTGTTTCATTAATAGGTGAAGGTTATACCTGCCGTATAGCGACGCTCTTGCACCCAAATTGACTGCAATTGTTCTTCAAATTGTGCGTAGCTTTTTTTGCTCTGCCCGGTCAGGTTAGTTCCACTGAGCGAGAAGCTGACATGTTGGTTAAGCCAGTAGTTAACTGACAAATCCAAATAACCGGTTGGCTCTACCCAATTGCCCAAGTTGAGAGGTTGACCGCTGGTATTGAGCCCTGCACGCCCTTCGTACTCTTCGCTTTTCCAGTTATAAGCCAAGCGCACGTTGAGGCCGTCTTTGTCGTACCAGAGGATCATGTTGCTTTGATGCTGGGAGTTGGATTGCAGTGGCAGAGACTCACCATAAAGGTCTTCATCACCAGAATCGCTTTCGGAGTAGGTGTAGTTAAACTCAATACCCGTTGAACTCAAGAATGAAGGCAGGAAGGTAAAGGGTTGTTTGTACCCTAATTCAACACCGTACAAACTGGAGGCGCTGACATTTTTCGAAACCCACACATTGCCGGTATTACCACGATCAATGCCATCCGCATCCACAAAGCTACGGCGCTCCTGAAAACTTTGCACAGCGGTGTTCACATCAATCATGAACAAACCCAAACCGAGAATAGAGTTCTCATCGAAATACCACTCGGTGGAGATGTTATAAACATTCGCTTCCCAAGGTTTGATATCGATATTGCCTTGGTCGCTACCACCACCGGTACAGGTGACGGTATCGCCCTCCAGCTGACCCGAGTCATTAACAAACATTACCCGATTGCCATTTTCGTCGGTTTTTGCGCACTGGGATAACCACAGGCTCAGACCAGCACCAACATTTTCCAGATTGTTACGCGAGGTGGTTTTGGCAGCACCAAGACGCACAATCACATCATCCTGTGGGAAAAAGTTAAGGTTTACTGAGGGTAAAACCTGGTTAAACGAGCGCTCATTGGTTTCCACATCGTATACAAAAGCGAGCTTTTGATAGTCGGCCGCACCGATGGAGTTATAGATATCCAAGACTTCCGGAATATTATTTCTATCCACCGTACGGTCAGTGCGCATCACATGCAGACCGAGGTTACCGCTGTAAGGAATACCAAAAACACCTTCTTGATTATCAAGGTTTAACTGTACATAACCCTCGGTAGAAGCCTCTTCCACTTTGTAGGCATAGGCAGGGTCATCAACCGTTTTTGTGCCGGGATACAGGCGATTCATAAAATCGAGCGGATTATCCCAAGCTGCCGGATTAACCGCCGCCACACCATTTTCGAAGCCTTTAAAGGGACCAAAATCGGTAAAGGGAACAATCAGCGGATCATCGGCGCGGAAACCGTTATCGTACAGGCCCGCGTCGCGCAAACCTTGATCCTCAAGGTTGTAATCGAAGGTACGGAAGTCGGGATAACGCTGCCACACCTGATTACCGCTATAAAGCTGATTGCGCTTGTTTAACGGGATGCGCTGGCTTCTGCCATAACGACCAGTGGGAGTTACATAATAAAACTTGGTGTATTCCGCATCGCGCACACCATAACGTGCACCAACATCTACAGAGGTGAGAATGCCCTTGTTCAAGCCATAACTCAGGTCAGCACGCAATACATTTAAAGTAGCATCAGTGTTGTTACCATCAGCCATAGCCTGGTAATAGGTCAGGTTGCTGGCATCAGCAAGATCAGCCGTGTAAGAAAATGAGGGGTAGTCGCCGCGGTAATCAACGGTAACTTCATAAGGTTTGATTTCATCCTTTCCAGGAATATTATCAACATCAACCCAATGCCAAGCGGGAGTGCCCTGCTGCAAATTGGCAAAACGGCTTTCTTTTTCCGCTTCGGCGTAGATATAACGAACACTCGCTTTAATATTGTCCTGATTGTCGTAATCCAACTGAATATTGCTGTTCAACGCACCGGTACGGTTAATTCTAGTACCGGAAACAGTGCCAAAACTGGACGAAAGCACATTCGCAACACGCAGAGCCTGTAGATTTCGGGTTTGTGTTTGACCTGCATCGTCTACGTAAGAGAACTGACCAACCGGTTCAAAAATGGAGCCTGGCAAAACAACGTTATACAGACTGTTTTCTTTGTATTGAACATCGGGAGCAAGATCAGCATATTGCTCACCAAATACGTCATCCGGACCACGCAAGTCACCATTGACCGAATAAGCCCATGGCGTGCTTTCGCCATCAAAACTGGCTTTCACGTAGCGGTCGAACTGATCCATTTTGGTATAGAAGACATCCCCGCGCAGGGTGAAATTATCATTCAAATCCACTTCAATGCTAACTGAACCACCGTCGCGCTCACGCTCCATAAAGCTACTTTCCGCGCCGAACGAAGTGGGAACTAAATACCAATCATTTACCAAATCCCCATTGCCATTAATATCAGAAGGATCAATTGGCGTACCGTTGCGCTGATCCAGAAAACCAAAAGCCTGGGTCTGGGACATCTGATAGTTGGCGTTATAGGAGGTAGAGGTATAAGCACCGGCGGTAATTGCTACGCGGTCATTAAATTTGTAGCCCAGAAAAATATTGATGTTGTCATCTGGCGAGCGATCACCAGTAGTCCCATCGCTTTTCATCTCTTTGTCAGAGCGGCTACCTTGCGACGCTTCCAGCTTCAAATTACCAGTGAATCCATCTTCCAATGAAAGTGGGCGTATGGTTTTGAGATCTACCACACCAGAGATCCCACCTGCGATGGCGTTTGCGGCCTGAGATTTATATACATCTACACCGCGAATCATGCTCGCCGGCACGTCCGAATAGTTCGCCCCCACATCGGTAATGCTCCAGGGGCTGAGAAATTGCTCGCCATTCAGGGTAGTTAGCACTTGTGGCATACCGCGAATATTGAGCGAGGTACCTTCGTTGGCCTCACGCTTGATCTGGACACCAGTTACGCGCTGGAGCGAATCGGTAATGGTCATATCAGGCAACTTACCAATATCTTCTGCCACGATAGAATCCACCACGACAGCCGAATTTCGCTTGATATCAATCGCCTTGGCTTGTGAGGCGCGCACACCTCTTACGATTACTTCTTCCAAATCAGCATCTGCCGCTGGCACCTCTTGCGCCAGCGCTGTCGTAGACAGGCCACCCAGTGCACAGCTTATCGCCAGCACCAGTGCTTTTTTTCTGGGGTTAAAACCATGGGGTTTACTCATTGCTCACATCCTCATCTTGTTATTGGTATATCTAAAAATTGCGCCGGCCGGTCAAAAGCGGGAAGCATCAAATGGAGGGGGGCTCTCACTCTGGGTTGTCGCTTTTTATTATTTGGTACCAATTCCGATTAACCCGGAGGGGTATCTAGACCTTTTGGTGACATGATAATGGAACAAAATGTAATCGGTTTCAACATCAAAATGTTAACGGTTACACTTATGAATGAGAATGAAAATAAAGAATGACAGCTAAACCCTTAGAAAAAATAGCATCAAAAAATAGTTTTTTTGACCATATCTCTATAAAAACAATCATAAATAATCATTTTTATCCTAAAAATAGATAAAAAATCCTAAGTAAACCGAATATAGATATGAGATCTGCATATAAAAATAATTTTACCGGCAACAAAAAACTCAAAATATGCTGTTCGGTTTCATAAAAAGTGTTGCCATCGGTAACATTTCTAATGGGAACAATGTGCACTCAGGGAAACAAGTCCCACATGGTTGATAGGCAAAAACGGCGGAGGGAAGGCAAGCAGCGGGAGTAAGCAGAAAAACAAAAATCGACAGCACAGGGCAAGTGCTGTCGGTTTCTGGTGGATTGGCCCCACCAGTCAAAGGGGAAAAAGCGAGGCCTAAAGCGCCTTTTCTATGGCCGTAGCTAGCTTCGTCGATTCGGGCTTGGTCATACTGCCAAAATGCTCAATGACCTTGCCATCTTTACCTAACAGATACTTATTGAAGTTCCACTTGGGTTGTTCGCTTTGTGCAGCCAGCGCCTTGAATAGGGTGTTGGCCTTATCACCCGTGACAGGTGTAGGTGAGAGCATGGTGAAGGTCACACCGTAATTCAGGTAGCAGATTTCCGCCGCTTTCTCTTCACTGGCGTCTTCCTGTTTAAAGTCATCGCTGGCAAAACCAACCACCACCAAACCTTTGTCCTGATACTTTTTATGTAGGGCTTCCAGACCTTTGAACTGGGAGGTGAAACCACAGTGGCTGGCGGTATTCACTACCAGCACGGTTTTATTTTCCATTAACTCACAGATATTGATCATGTCTTTGGAGTGCAACTTGCGGTACTCCCCCTGCATATACTCAGGGCACGCAGCGCTGGCTAGCTGTGTCAAACCTAAAGCAGCAAGGGCGATGATAGGCTTTATCAAACTGTTCACAGATGAATCCTCGTGGTGGGTGCTACCAATTAACAATGTATGGTTTCGCTTGATTTACGCAGTGTAAGCCTTTTTGGATGCGCTGCCAGCTGGCGCAAATCGACTTAACCAATCCTTACGCATTGCTGTTTTCAGCACCGCACAGCATTACACAGGAAAACGAATACCCAGTTATAAAAAAGCCAGAACAGAGTCTGGCAAGTCACGGGAAACAACAACAATTGATTGGCTAGAGACGCCAGAGCACCACAAAAAAAATCATCAGCATCATGAGGTTGATAACACGCATTAAGGATATCAATTTGTTGTTATTGCTTTGCATGAAACTTCTCACAGAAAAATAAACTCACATCAACAGTAGCAGCTGCTTTTTAGCGGGACAATGATGACTTTGCGCAAAACCAAAAGTCGAACGATGGGTGAAAAAAAATACCTCATACACAACAGAAATAGCAGCTACTTAATTCCCATTCGCGCATATAAATAGCTGCGGATAAGTTGTTGTAATTCCGGTGTCATTGTAGATAAAACACCACGCGCCGATTCGGGTAAATGATCAAGCGGGTGGCCAGCATCCTGAAATACGTAATGATCAAAAAAAACTTTCCATGCACGGCGCTCAGCCTCAGGTAGCGAACTAATCGTGAGCACGCCGTGAATAAGTGCGGCATAGGGATCGTCATTCGCTAACGCTGCTGATTTCCACCAGTAGTTAACCAAACCATTAAAAGAGTCCAACCCCTCAACACCATGCCACCACAACGAGGGAATAAAAATAGCGTCGCCAGGTTCGAGTTCGACCACTACTTTATTTTTCTGTGCATCGGCATAGCGCGGAAATTTTTGCAGATCAGGATTGTTGATGGGAACCAAACTCATGGGCTGGCCGGCGGGAGTAACATCAATCGGCCCAACGTATAAGTTGCCGATTTGATCGGGAGGAAATAGGGTGAATCGCCGGCGACCCGCAACCACCACCGCAATATTATCGGACACATCATAATGCGGCTGCACCAGGGTTTTTCCGCCCAACCACAGGCGCGGTTTAATACTATTCCCCAACAATGTCATTGGGTTTTCGTGCTTTAAACGCGGCAATAAATCCTCTGTGGGTGTGGAGCCCATATAAATTAACGGCGATGGATTTTCGCGCTGGGCCAACAGCAATCGCTCCAGACAATGAGAAAATGGAACTTTAAGTTTATTAAAGTTAAAACCATTCATGGCATCATTGTAGTGCATGCGTCCATCCGCTCCGGGCGGCGCATAAAAAATGTCAACCACATCAGCATGGTGGCCGGCACTGCTCTCCAACAAATACTGCGCAAAACCATGTGACGATTCCCTGCCCTTTTTTACCAAAGGCCACGCCGAACATAGCCCTCTGAACACACAGGGCCTGTAGCGAGGAATAATGTCATTAAAAAATAATTCGCGGTTTATATCGCGATATTCATCGATTACCATCACACTGCCCTATCGTTTTGATTACCTGCAGATTACGCCTTACAGTAACGCGCAATATATTCAGCATGGGAAGGTATAACATCGGTAGATTCGCGAATCGCTCGTGCAATATCACCAAGCATTGCATCGAATTTAACCTGTTCAACTGAATCAACCAGTGGATGATAATCCTCCACCTTCACACCCTGCCCTTCCATCACTGCAAACCAGCTATCTTCGGTAAATAACTCATTGTTATCCCGGTAAAGGCGGCCACTCTTGATATAAAGCTCCATTTTTTTCCGCAGGCCATCGGGCACATCCATAGTTCTGCAGTGATTCCAAAAGGCGGAGTCAGTGCGGGACGTTGCCTTGTAATGCAGCAGAATAAAATCGCGAATAAACTCTATATCAGTTCGCATTACATCATTGTATTTATCGATATCCACTTGCGACAAAGCACCGGTAGGAAAAAACGTTAGCAATTTATGAATTGCACTGTGAATCAGATGAATACTGGTGGATTCCAACGGCTCGATAAAACCGCTGGACAAACCAATGGCGACACAGTTTTTATTCCACAGTTTTCGCCGGATACCCGTTTTGAATTTTACTGTTCTTGGCCCTGCAAGCGCAGGTGTGGGTAAATGTTGCAACAGTAAACTGGTCGCTTCATCTTCCGACATAAAACGGCTGGAAAAAACATGCCCATTGCCCGTGCGGTGCTGCAGCGGAATACACCATTGCCAACCGGCAGAATGTGCAGTCGAACGAGTAAAAGAGGGTAACGGATGAATAACTTCCGAAGGGACTGTGACCGCCGTATCCGACAACAGTAAATGGCTCCAATCCTCATAACCTGTTTTTAATGCCTGCTCAATTAACAAACCGCGAAAGCCACTGCAATCAATAAAAAAATCGGCGCTGTGCGTCTGTCCGTCTTTTAAGGTAACTGACGTTATGCAACCGGAATCATCATCAAGGCTTACGTTTGTTATCTCGCCTTGAACACGAATAGCACCTTGCTGCTCAGCGTAATTACGCAGATAAAGCGCATAAAGCCCTGCATCAAAGTGATAGGCGTAACGAATGTCAGCAAGCGGGGAGTTTGGTAAGTTGGGTGCACGCATAAATTTGTTATGGCGCGCCGCCTGGATATTAATTGAATAATCCCCCACATCAGTATCCGGCTTAATTTTTTGCTGTTTAAGCAAAAAATTATAAAAAGCCAGTGAGCCAATGCCTTTGCCATAAACACCAAATGGGTGAATATAGCGGTCGCCAATGTTTCCCCAGTTAACAAACTCAATGCCCAGCTTAAATGTCGCCTGGGTTTTTTTCATAAACTGACTTTCATCCAAACCCAGAATTTGGTTAAAGGATGTTATCAATGGAATCGTTGCCTCACCCACACCAACAGTTCCAATATCATCGGATTCAATTAACACTATGTCGTAGCAACTTGTGCCTAACACTTTTGAAAAGGCTGCAGCCGTCATCCAACCCGCCGTTCCACCGCCCACTATGATTATCTTTTTAATTCTACGCTTGGCATTATCGTTCATAAAAAAATCCTGTAAAACTTAGCGGGATTATGGCGCGTTGCTGGCGAGATATTGCGCCAGATAAGTATTGTGATCTGGCATTGCCTGCGCTGCTTGGTACATCATGTTCTGCATTTTCTGCAACTGCTCTTTAATCCACACAGAATCATTTTGCTCGATTAAACAGCTGTAATCTTTCGGCCAGCCGAACAAGCCCACCATAAACGACAACCATGCGGATTCAGCCAGTGTTTCACCTTCAAAAAAAGGCACTCGTCCTGCTGATGTAAATAAACTGATACGGTGCTGGAGTCGATCAGAAATAACAGCCTTTTTCTGCACTGACCAAAAATCAGTAAGCGGCATGCCCGGCACCTGAAAATGAAGTGAATGGAAATCCTCCACATGATCATATTCAAGATGCGTAAGGCGATTGTACTCAGCCGACAAATGCGCAAATGAAGGCGACGCAGGAAACAGCGTCGCCAAACGCAAAGCGGCGCTTTGGGTGAGATGCAATTGATCGATGCAGGTTGAGGTCAAATCACCTGCAGAGGCTCCGATAGCCACACAATTTTTATACCAGAAACTTGCTCTTCTTCCCGGTTTTAACTGGATTGCTGCACTATTGTTTTCGAGTGAGTGGCGCGCAATTTCATACTGCGCTGACAACTCAGATAATGCCTGGTCCTCGGTTATAAAAGCAGAGTTATAAATATAAGAAATAGCATTATTATTTTTTAGGGATACGCTGCGACTCACCCCTGAAGATAAAAACTGCAGCTGATTCACAGGCGCGCCGCGAGTACCAGCTTGCATAACATCTATGCGGCGATCAACCGGAAGTGACCGGGTTGACTCAAGCCAAGTGACGGCTAACGCATCACCCATCACCGCGGCGCGCTTACCGGAACAATCCACTATTAAATCGCACTCAAGTGTTACTTGCTGACCGGGTGTGTAGTTCTCCCCTGCCGCATTGACTTGCAGCATTAATTTATCAATATTGCCTGTGTTTGCAGAAAACACATATTGCTCAATGGTTGCATCAATAAATTCAACGGATTTTTTTTGTGCATATTGTGTTAAGTAACGGGAAAATAATGACGTAGAGAAATTTAATCCATAAGCCAAGGTTGAATATAAGGATTTCGCTTCTGCTGCCGGATGCCGAAAGCGCCCGAGTGAAGCCGCAACTGCACTTAGCGAATATTGATCATATGGGGTATTGTCACCCAGAGATTGCAGGTGCGCTGCATAGGAAAAAAAGTTCATGCCCTTTAGCGTAAAACCATGTTCACCATAAGGAAAAAAATATGCAGATTTATGATGACCGGTATAACGCTGGGCCAGCGTAAATGTAGCGGCTGTTGCCGCCACAAGATCGGCCTCGTGAATACCCAGAATTTTATTGAATACCTGTATGGACGGCGATAACGCCGCGCAGCGATCCACTTCGTCTTCTTGCGCCGTTTGAATCACTGTAATTTTAACCGCTGTGTTTTCAAGCGCATTGGCCAACACTGCCGCGGTGACCGCAGCGTCTACCCCACGACCCACAATCACAAGGCTAAATATTCGAGGCTGCTGCATACTCATGAAAACACCTCGTACAGGCTCAAGGCAGCGGGCGGCCACACATTTGACATTGCATTGGTATGTTTTTCTATCGCCAGGGAATGCGGCGGCATATCAGTGCAGTAATTATTAATTTCTGCGCGCAGGTTCGCCATGTGCGAATCCAGTTCGGTTTTACTTAAACTCTCCACGGCCGGGTGATAACCTGTGGGAACTATGCCCTGCCCCAGATAAACCGCCACCCAACTAGGCTCAAGAAACATGCCTTTTTTGTATTGCATTACATGCCCCTGCTCTACAAAAAGGGCGATTTTTTCATCCAGACTGGCGGGCTTTTTCATATTGCGCATATAGCGCCAGAACTCAGTATCGTCACGAGTGGTTGCGGTGTAATGCAAAACCAGAAAATCGCGCACACGCTCATACTCCAAACGCATGTCGCGATTAAATTCTTCCGTTAACGTAATGTCATTTTGGGTGCGCGGGAAATACTCAACCAGTTTGGTGATGGCCATTTGAATTAAATAAATACTGGTCGACTCCAGTGGCTCCAGAAATCCACTGGATAGCCCTACTGCAACGCAGTTTTTATACCAGGTCTTTTTTCTACACCCGGTAGTGAAACGAATATGATTAAGATTAGCGAGAGGTTTGCCATCCAAACTCGCCAATAAATTTTCAGCAACCTGCTCTTCCGTCACATAATGGCTGCAATAAACCTGGCCATTGCCATTTCTATTTTGTAACGGAATTCGCCATTGCCAACCGGCAGCTTTGGCCGTTGCTTTGGTGTAGGGCAGCGGTGGAGACATTTTTTCGGAGGGGACAGCAATAGCGCGATCACAGGGCAGCCACTGGCTCCAATCGTCGTAACCCACCTGTAAAGTTTTCTCTATTAGCAAGCCGCGAAAGCCGGAACAGTCGACAAACAAATCCCCACCAATGGTGGAACCATCATCCAATATGACTGAGGTGATGCAACCCGAGTCAGTGCATTGATTTACCTGTTGAATTTTTCCTTCGCGCCGGGTGATACCTTTTTGCTCCGCATAGGTACGTAAAAATTGTGCGTAACGCGATGCATCAATATGAAATGCATAACTGTATTTGGAGGCCAGTGATTCCGGGTTAGCAGAGGGGTAAGAAAATTTGGACTGCAAGGCCGCTTGCACAGCCAGAGAATAATCGCCGATTGGCCGACTATCACCAGCGAGTTTTGCCTTTAACCAATAGTGATGGAAACTGACATCGTTAATTGTTCGGCCGTAAATACCAAACGGGTGAATATAGGCATCACCCAGCTTTCCCCAATCAATAAATTCGATGCCTAATTTGTAGGTCGCATTGGTTTGACGAATAAACTCATTTTCATCAATTCCCAAGGTCTGATTAAAATAGCGGATGTGCGGAACCGTAGCCTCGCCCACACCCACAGTGCCGATTTGATCGGACTCGATAAGCGTTATGTGATAATGCTGTGCACTTAAAAAGTGACTCAACGCAGCGGCGGTCATCCAACCTGCAGTACCACCACCCACAATAACAATGGACTGTACCGTTTTTTGCAACCCTTTTTTTTGCAACCCTTGTTGTTGCATCGCATCTTGCTGAGTTTTGTTTTGCTGCATTTTTTTCTCGATATAACGTAGCTGCGATAACTAACTATATCACCGAAAAAAATACGCGCCGCTGTAGCGACGCGTATTTTTCACCAAACCTACGCCGATTAGAATTGCGCGCGCAGACTTAACGCATAACGTCTGTCAGTGACAAAGTTCAAACCATCGGTTTTATCACCTTCCTGATTCAACTGATTCATGGTTCTGGTTTCGGTATTTAACAGGTTAGAAACTTCCAGACCCACTTTGATATTTTCATTGAGGGTGTAGAAAACCGAACCGTCCAAATAACCGGTGTCTTTAGCATATACCGGAGCAAACCAGTCACTGTCACGACGAGTAATCAAATATTCCGAACGCCAGTTGTAGGCCAGACGCGCCGAAATACTTTCATACTCGTACATACCGGTGATATTGAAGGTATTTTCTGAATAGGAAGGCAGTGGCAAATCCGTAAACGAACGGAAAGTATTGCGACCATCCTGAGGCAATGGCAGGCCATCAACACCTAAACGAATATCTTCAATAACATCGATACCTTCCGAGTCATTAATATCTTGCTGATCGATATAGGTGTAGTTAAGTTGCAAGCCCAAACCGGACCACAAACCTGGCAGGGAGTCGTAGAATTGTGTGTAGGACAATTCGATACCCTGGATATCACCCGAGCCTTCATTTACCGGGCCACTGAAGCTGCCAGGCAAGGTCACACCATTATTAGTAACCGGTGCAGCAAAGGCGCGCTCACGAATAATATTGTCGAGTTTCTTGTGGAATAAACTGGCAGTTAAGGAATCCGTTTTATTGAAGTACCACTCTAAAGTGACATCAATATTGGTTGACTCCTCCGGCTCAAGGAAGGGGTTCTTCGCCTGACCCGTTAACTGAACATCAGTAACACCAATCACTTGTGTAGGATCATTTGGATCAGTGATATCCGTTTTACTAATCTGCATCACTTTAATATTGCGCGTATCGGTAAGCGATGGGTAATAAAGCCCTTTGGACACGGCAAAACGCGCAATCAAATCATCTTGCAAACTGGCGGTCAGGTTAAATGTTGGCAGAACCGTGGAGAAATCCGTGCCCTCTACGGTGACACCTTCGCTCGAACCACCGGTTGCAAAATCCTGCACATTTTGTGGATAGAGCGTCGCATTATTTGACAGTGTTGGATAATTTTCAAAACCGGTAGAGGTCAATTGGTAATTCACTTGACGCAAACCCAAATTACCTTTTAACGGAATTGCCAAATCATCAAACGCATAATCAACGCGCACATAAGCTTCCTGACGCTCTTCATTGACAGCACCAACATGATTAGGCGCAAACGGTGTACCGGGAATACGGTCTGCTCTTAACCATTGTGAGCCAGTGCCGTAGGGCATCCAACCATTTTCGTAACCACGCAGTGTTGTTTCAACCAGATCTTCCACACTGGACATTTTGGCAAACCAGAATTCATTGGTATCGCCATTAATGCCTGCGCCGCGATAGAAATTATCAAATGTCACTTTTTCAAATTCGGTTGGGCTCTGGGATAAATCGGCACTGGTTCCGGAGAAGCCTGGGCCACCGGCACACCAACCACAACCACCCACTACACCCCAGTTGGAATATTCGGTGTCACGCACCACAAGATCTTTATCCGCATAATAAACACCCGCTTTAACACCGGTGATCCAGTTGTCATCTATCTCATAGGTAACGTCTGCCGAATAGGCATCCATTTTTGCATCGTTATCAACGTTTTGCTCTAACAGCGAACGGATAAAATTGGTATTGGTCGCAGCGGCACCGTTGGTGTTTGGATTTCTTACCGACGGACTGAGGTATTCAATACTTGGATTTGAACCGCGCAGATCCACATAGAATCTTGAACCGGTTGATTGCGACATAAAACTATTGTTTACAACCGTATTGGAAGAATCAACACGCTGAACATCAAGATCGATGGTCAGATTATCCATCGGACGCAGTTTCAGATTAAAACTCGCATCTTCCACCGAGTTATCGGTGTCATTGAAGCGAGTGTTGTACCACAACAAACCTGAATCCAACGCGCCAGCCTTGAAGAAACCATCTTCAATCACTGTCGGAAAATCTGCATCATCAGGATTGGTTGAAAGATTAATCGCCGTGTTACCACCGATCACAAAACCCTGCTCATAGGGTGAATAAACCACATATTCGCGTGTAATTAATTCGGCTTCGGCTTTAATGTATTCCACTGTGGCAACAATGGTTTCATCGGCATTTTGCCACTGCAACGAGCTGCCGAAACCTTCGCGGGTACGATCATTATTGGCAGTGCGAATGGAAATAACCCCAGGCATATACACCTGTTGATCTTCATAACCGTTGAGTGGTGCACCATCGGCATCTGCACCGGGGCCGCGCGAATAATAGTTACCTACACCTATACCATCGCCGCGTGTTTCAAGTTCAGATTGAATAGCGCTGACCAAGAAACCAAATTCACCAGCACCGGTTTCCCAGCGATCACTAAATAATGCGGAAGCAACCGGTGTTACTGTCTCGCGCATATCACCATAAGAGGCTTTTGCACTTGCGGCTAATACGCGCCCTTCGGAATCAAATGGCTTACGCGTAACCAAATTTACTGTACCGGCAATACCACCCGAAATACGGTCAGCGGTTTGGTTTTTTACAACCTCTACCGCGCCCAACAATTCCGGTGGAATATCCTCAAAATTTAAAGTACCCCAGGGATTTGCACTGAATGCATCGCGGCCATTTATTTCACTGCGCACGCGATCCAAACCACGCACCAATACCCCGGTACCTTCATCGGCAAAGTGATTTGGATCTTCCGACGAGGCAAAGCGCTCGATAGTAACGCCCGGAACACGCTGCAAGGCTTCCGTTACTGATTTATCAGGCAATGCGCCAATATCTGTAGCGGTAATAGCATCAATTACCGTATCGGAATTTCTTTTTAAATCCTGCGCATTCTGAATACTATTTCTCATGCCCGTAACCACAACCTCTTCCACGTCAGCCGTGGCAGCGTTATTGGTTTGCGCAAACGACGGCACACTAAGTGCCATAATCGATGCTGCAAGCAGTGAGTGTTTGAAGTGAGTGCCTGACATTGCTGCCACACCTTTTTTGCTGTTAAACATAAGTAACCCCTTTAGTTTTTTTCTCTCGCAAAAATACCGACACTTATAAAGGACTAACACTTTATAAACCCGATGACTTTCCCCATTTGCACTCGCGGCCCTGTCAATGTTTGTGCGAGATTTATCGACAAACAAAAAAGCGGCCTTATTTTTTCGTTAAAGCGCAAATTCCGACGCTAACATTCTGTTTTTTTAAGTGCCACAGCAAAACCAAAGTCGTACTGTCACTACTAAAAGTCGAACGTCAGCAAATTCTAAAAGAGTTACTTAAGCGCAGCGTTATTGAGTGCCTGCAAGCTGTTAGCGGCAGTGCTGTTGCCGATAAATGCTAGGCGTTACGCCCACCGCTTTTTTAAATGCCTGGTTAAAAACAGATTTACTGTTAAAACCACAACTTTTCATAATTTCGCAAATCGGTTTATCCTGCAGTGTCGGGTCAGCTAGACGTTTTTTGGCTTCCAACACACGATAATTACTGATCAGTTCAAAAAAATTCATCTGCAATTCATTATTAATGGTTCCGGACAACAGCTTGGGCGATACATTTAATTTAATCGCCAAACGCTCTACGGTGATGTGCGGTTCCAAATACGGTTTTTGCAATAGCATAAATTCCGTTAACTTTTCTGCCAGCTGCGGCTGAACTTCCACAAGCACCTCACTGGCAAGACTCTGTGCATCCTGCACTTGCCCCAATTGTTCAGACTGCTGTTGCGCAGGGTTGTCATGGATAAAAAATGGTCGCGCATTAGCTCTGAATGGTGAAAAAAAATCGGCGCGAACTCGATCATCATGATTGATTGCCATTTTTTTATGGCGCCCCAGCAGGCGCGGCCCAAACAGAAAAAAAACACAGCCGACCATAAATAAAATATTGTTCACCACCAGCAGCAAAGCGGCATCTATTGCTATATCCCAATGCAATAGCGACGCAAGCATGCGCACAAGGCCAACCAAAAAAAACAATACCAGGCAGAACAGATACACGTGGCGCAATGCGCTTTGCTGTGGGCGCGCTATTAACAAACACACCAATATCAATACCAGTGCACTGCTCATTAGCAGCGACAGATCTTTTATTGCCAGGAGTGCTACTTCAACCATATCAGTCTACCCATAGGCACATTGAGTCGTGACGCATTGGAGTTATGACGATGGGTATTGTCATATCTATCGCCCACTCGGGCGCACTCCGTTAATTATTCTTTGTCTCCTGCGCGATATTCACTGCCTCCGGCATGGTGAACTTAACCGCGAAAGGACAACGTTGTCAAACAAATTTACAATTATTCCCTCTGAATTATCTTGCGCTAGGGAATTAACAGGGAATTAAGAATTTTTTCAGCGGAAAAAACCAATGCGATTATCATTTCCTGTTCTATCTGCGATGCGGCTAACAACTTTTTTTGCAATTTTTGTTGCTCGCCCGCTGCCAATGTTTTACTGGTTAAACGCTGCTCCAACAGTGCAGCAGTAAGATCCACCAACCCATAGGTTTTTTCCGCAAACAGCATCAGTTCCGGATGCTGTTTTAATAGCGGCATAAGTCGCGCGCGATTCACTGACCAACGCTGTAATTGCGCTTGTAGCAACGCATAATCCTCACCCGCTACCGGGTTCATCAACCAGCGTGTCAGGCGCATATTAAATTGCCGCAGAGATTCGTTTTCAACCGGTAATGCATCCACAAGACGATTCAGTGGATCTGCCTTGGAATAGCTTTCATTGGCCGATTTTTCATGTTGCCGGTGGTAGTAATAAGCCGGCTGCAACAGTTCAATAAATGTCAGCGCGGGTGTAATTGCCTCGGTTCCAAATAATCGCTGCAGCGCTTGCTCGGTTTGCTTTCGATGCAACAAGCCTGTGGATTTTTCTGCCCAGTGGGCGACACTATTCATACGCACATACATTGCATTTTCATCTTGCAATTCCTGCGCCGACCAGAGGCGTTCGGCCACAACAAATGCGCGCGGCCAGAGCCGCAGGTCGATTGACTGCTCATCCACAATTTCTGCCCACAATGCCGCTTCGCCACCCAGAATTAATTTATGCTCCTGTGCACCGAGCGGAGTCATTTTTTGCAATGCGGTTATCAATTGTAGTGCAATTTTTTTACCGCTCACCGGGTAAGGTGCGTTGCCTACTATTGCCCTGCCCTGCAATTCATCGCCCTTAAATTGCACGCGAAACTCTACCGGTCCCATCCAGGTATCCAGCGAAAACACGGCGGCACTTTTTGTCAATTTCTGAATCTTCACTGCACGACGCGACTTACCGGAAAAATCGATAAAACCCTCGCGCTCATTAAGCAGTGTGAAACTACCAGTAACCGGATTGCCGCGTTTGCGTGGCAAGGAAAATGACCAGCTGGCAATTTCTTCGCGCGCACTGTTGTTTTCGATCAGCGCAAGATTTTTATTGGTGTAAGGCGGCGGAGGCAAAGGATCATTGCGATAGTGATAAGCCGCGGATTGCGGCTGATCCAGATAATAACCCGTGGATAAAATCGCCTGAAAACCTGCCTCCACGGATTCGCTTACCGCATCCGGCCCACGCCAGGATTGAATCACTATGTCCTTGGGTAAAGTTTTGTGTTGTATTTCATCCCAGCCAATCATTTTGCGCTGGTGTTTGTGCAAAATGGTTTGCACCCGCTGATTAAAATAGGCCTGCAGCGCATAGCTATTTTTTAAATTGTTGGCCTGCATAAAGGCTTGAATGTCGGCGTTGTTATTCCAATGTTCCGGGTCTACCTCATCGCCGCCAATATGCAGGTATTCAAATGGAAATATGGCTTTGGCTTCTGCCACCAGTGCATCAACAAATTCATACGCCTTTTCATTGGCCGGATTGAGCGTGGGTTTATGCACGCCCCAACGATATTCCATCGCATAGGGGCCGGGTGCGGACATTAATTCCGGGTAGGCAACGGCAATAGCGCTGGCGTGCCCCGGCACATCAATTTCCGGCAATACCTGAATGCCGCGCGCTTGTGCATAGGCCACGACCTCACGCATTTGTTTACGCGTATAAAACTGACCGTCCGACGCGAGCTGTTGTAATTTTGGATAGCGTTTGGATTCAAAGCGCCAGCCTTGGTCATCGGTTAAATGCCAGTGAAAAATATTGTATTTGGCCGCAGCCATCGCATCGATTTGTCGTTTGATCGTCTCTACCGAGAAAAAATGGCGCGAAGTATCGAGTAACAAGCCGCGCCATTTAAAACGTGGGAAATCGTTAATGCTGACCTGTGGAATTTGAATCGTTTTTTCGCTTACACCCATTAACTGCAACAGGGTTTCCAAACCGCGCAGCACACCCAGATTTTGATTGGCACTGAGGTAGATTTTTTTATTATCGACCACCAACTGGTAGGACTCGTCCCATTCACTCATGCGTGGGGACATAGTGCGCGAATCTTTAATCGTGATAACCAATGTTGCTTTGGCGGCGGTGCTTTTTTTCCAGCGCAGTTTAATGCCGGTTTGTTGATAGCTGCGCTGTGCAAAACGCTTCAGTGCGTTGTTTAATTCAGCCGTAGATTTTCCGTCGATGGCAATCAACCAGTCACTGCCAAGCTGCAACTGCGGTTCACCTGCCGCCGGTATCAATTGTTGTGGATAAGGCATAAGCGGCAGCGACGGCGCATTGGCTACCGCCGCTAACGATGCCATCGTCGACAATATAAAACCAAAAACAAATAACAGCACACGGAACATAAATTATTAACTCTTATTATGTAGAGGACTTTTTATAGGCAACGCAATCTACTTCTACTTTGCAATCCACCACCATGCTGGACACCACGCAGGCGCGCGCCGGTGGGTTTGCGCCAAAATATTCCATAAACACGCGATTGAAGGACATAAAGTCGCGCGGATCATCAAGCCAGACACCGCAGCGCACAACATCTTCAGGGCCATAACCGGCTTCGGCTAAAATCGCGAGCACATTGTTAATGGCTTGATGGGATTGCGCCACAATGCCGCCCTCGATTATTTCACCATTTACCATGGGCACTTGTCCGGAAACGTAGAGCCAACCATCGGCTTGCACTGCCCGTGCAAACGGCAAATGCTGCCCACCGGTTCCTTTACCACCTTCAACACCGTAACGTTTTATTGCTGACATTTTATTTTCCACTGTTTAAATCATCGTTTGGATAAAGCCTGATATTCACTCGGAGACACGCCGTGAATACATCCCTGTAGGCTCGTCGTCGACATCCATGTCTCCGACGGTCTCCGAGCAAATATCAGACTTTATCTTGCAAGGTCATCGCATAATTTCTATTTGCAAAATCAATAAAACCCGATCCGTAAATCCCGCTGCTTTTCCAAGAACTTTCCTGCGCGTTTTCCAGTAATTTTTTTATTGCTGTAGGTCAACACTCCATTGACCCACACTGCCTCTATGCCTTCGGCTAATTGTTGTGGCTGCTCGAAAGTGGCGGCGTCTTTTACGGTATTGGGATTAAAAACAACCAGATCGGCGGCGGCGCCAATTTCAATGCGACCACGATCATCCAGACCAAAACGATCTGCCGACATACGTGTCATTTTGCGCACCGCTTCAGCCAACTCGAATAATTGTAAATCGCGACTGTAATGCCCGAGCACGCGGGGAAATGCGCCCCATAAACGGGGGTGCGGCAATGGGTCTACCGGCAAACCATCGGAGCCGATCATGGTGAGTGGATGGGCGAGAATTTTTTGTACATCCTGCTCACTCATGCCGTAATAAACTGCACCAGCGGGCTGTAATTTTTTAGCCGCGTCGAGCAAATCCAGTTGCCATTGCTGTGCGATATCCGCTAATTTTTTTCCGCCCTGCTCGGGGTGCGGTTTGCTCCAGGTGATGACTATGTCAAAGTCGCTGGTGACTTGTTGTAAATCTAAAGTGGATGAACTGGCACTGTAGGGATAACAGTCACAACCAATGGGGTGTGTGGTAGCCGCCTGTGTAATTTTTTGTAGCACCTCACCGCTGCGCCCCCAATTACCGGCACCCGCACATTTCAAATGGGACACAATAACCGGTGCCTGCGCGTGCTCGCCAATGTCAAAGGCTTCCTCGAGAGCGGCGATTATTTCGTCAAACTCGGTGCGCAAATGTGTGGTGTAAATAGCGCCCGCCGCGTTTAATTCCTGCGCCAGTTGTTTTACTTCCTCCGTGCTGCTGGAAAACGCTGATGCGTAAGCCAAACCGGAAGACAAACCCAACGCCCCCTCCGCCAGAGCCGTGCGCAGCTGCAATCGCATCGCTGCAATTTCATAATCCGTGGCGCTGCGATCCAACCGATCCATATGATTATTGCGCAGTGCTGTGTGACCGATTAACGCTGCCACATTGACGGCAGGCACAGTTTTATTAACCGCTTGTTTATAGGTGGCGAGATCAGGAAAACAAAAATCTTCTTTGCTGCCGAGCAAATTCATCGGGTCAGGCAAATTATTTTTTAAGGTGACCGGGCTGGCACTAATGCCACAGTTGCCCACTATCACGGTAGTAATGCCCTGGGAAATTTTGGGCAACATATTGGGCGTGCGAATCACTTGAATATCGTCGTGGGTGTGCACATCGATAAAACCCGGTGCCAAGACCCAACCCTGGGCATCAAAACGCTGGTGAGATTCGGCATTGGCAAGGTCACCGAGCGCGGCGATTTTTCCATTGTGAATTGCCAAATCACCGCGCACCGCGCTAGCGCCTGAACCATCCAGAATAAGCGCGTTGTAAATGACACAATCGAATTTCACCGCCTGCATTATTCGCTTCCCTTGGTTTAGTCGCCCAGCGGCAAACGGTTGTCGCCGCCGCGATATTCATCCAGTGCAAACTTCACCCGGCGCAATAATTCCTTGCTCTCGGTTTTGCGCACCAAGGCCAACTCAGTCGCCAGCAAATCTATCGCGAGTAACATGCCGTAGCGCGAAGCTGAAGGTTTGTAAATAAAATCCGTCTCTTCGGTGACGATTGGAATAAATAAACTGGCTTTTTGCGCGAGTGGAGAATCGGGCGCGGAGAGCACAATAATTTGCGCACCGTACTCGCGCGCGATATCGGCCACTTCCAATAATTCGGGCGTGACCCCAGTAATCGAAAGCAACACCAACACATCTTTTTCGGTGAGTGTCGCGGCAAACATGCGCAGCAATACCGGATCGTGATAAGCCGTTACCGCAATACCCAAGCGTGCGATACGAAATTGCACCTCGTCCGCCAGCATGGTGGAAGCGCCGCCCATGCCGCCGATATAAATCAGCCGCGCGTTATTTAATACAGTGGCGGCGCTGCGAAAATTGGCCTCGACAAAACGCGCGAGATTAGCGCGCAAGGTGGATTCCACTTCGCTGCAAATTTGCGAATAAAAAGCGCTCTCTTCCAGGGCTGGCACTTCGGATAAAAAGCGTGTACCCACCGCACTTGCCTGCGCCAGTTTTAATTTCAAATCGCGAATATCGTCGCAGCCAACAGATTTAGCAAAACGCGAAATAGTGGCGATGCTGACATTCGTTTTTAGCGCTAACTGATCAATACTCGCCGAGGCGGCAAAGGCGATATCTTCCAAAATAATATCCGCGACTTTTTGTTCCGTCGCCGAGAGCCGATCGCGATTGGAGCGAATGTGATAAACAATATCGAACAGTGCAGTCATAGGTGTTTCTCTTAAATAAAAGCGGCGATCAACAACACAAAACCCAGCGCCACAAAGGAAATTATCGTTTCCAATACCGTCCAGGTTTTTAAGGTTTGGGTAACGGTCATATTGAAATATTCTTTGATTAACCAAAAACCGCCATCATTTACATGGGACAAAATTAATGAGCCAGCGCCGGTGGCGATCACCAATAATTCGGGATGCGGATAACCCGCCGCAATCGCAATAGGTGCAACAATTCCAGCAGCGGTACTCATGGCAACCGTGGCGGAACCAGTGGCGATGCGCATTAACGCCGCCACAAACCAGCCCATCAATAATGGGGTTAAGGCCATGTCGGAAGAAAAATTAACAATTTCTTTGGCAATGCCAGCTTCCACTAAAATGCGGTTTAAACCACCACCGGCGCCGACCAATAAGGTGATGCCAGCGGTGGGCGCCAAACAATCGTGACTGAATTTTAAAATCGAATCGCGATTAAAACCGCGCGCCAAACCGAGGGTGTAAAAACTCACGAGCGTTGCGATTAAGAGCGCAACAACGGAATTGCCGATAAATAATAAAAAGTCATTCAGACCCGTGCCACGTTCGGCGATTAAATCCGCCCAGCCGCCAAGTAGCATTAACACCACGGGTAATAAAATTGTCGCAAGTGTGATACCAAAACCGGGCAACTGGCGCTCGCTATCGGCGTGAATAAATTGCTCTTCCAGTGGGTTGTGCGCAGGCAAATGAATTTTGGGTGCAATCCATTTGGCAAAAATTGGCCCAGCAATAATCGCCGTGGGAATGCCCACCAACAGCGCATAAAAAATGGTGCGGCCAACGTTGGCTTGGTATTCGCCCACCGCAATCATCGCGGCCGGATGCGGCGGCACTAAACCATGCACTACCGACAAACCCGCCACCATAGGTAAACCCACCAACAACATGGAAGTGCCGGTGCGACGCGCCACGTTAAAGGCGATGGGAATTAACAATACAAAACCGACTTCAAAAAAAATCGGGAAGCCCACCAGGAAAGCGATAAACACCATCGCCCAGTGCACATTTTTTTCACCGAACCAGCGAATCATGGTGCGCGCGATTTGTTCCGCGCCGCCCGATTCCGCCATCATTTTTCCGAGCATGGTGCCCAGCGCCACAACGAGTGCGATGTGCCCCAGGGTTTTACCCACACCGGCTTCATACACAAACACCACATCTTTTGCAGGAATACCGGCCATTAAACCCAGACCGAGGGAAACGAGGGTAAGCGTAATAAACGGATTCAAACGGTAGCGGGCGATCAATAAAATCAGCGCGATAATGCTGAGCGCCGCGTATACCAACAGCCACTGGCCTGAGGTTAATGCACTTGAAAAAAATTCCATCGCCGCGCGCCTTAAAAAAACGTTTCCACGGCATCGATCACCGTGTAGTTATCGTCAACCACCAATAGCTGGCGCCACTTATCAAAGGTCAGGCAGGGGTGGGAAATATCCAGCGCGAGCATATCGCCCACCTGCAAATCAGCACCGGCAGGCACCTGCATAAAGGCGTGTTGATCCATCATTTTGGTCAGCTGCCAGTCCGCTGGCGCGGGCGCGGGTTTTTCAGCACCGGGGCGACCTTTGTTGTGAGGACGAAAGTGCAAAGCGGGAACCGGCAGGCCGGCATCAAAGGCAGCATCGCGTTTACCCAGGCCGAGAATCACCAGACCGGGTTCGGGAATGGATTGCACATAAGCCCAGAGTTGCAGCGCGGGCAGCAAGCTGCTGTGCATGGCGCGGGCGATAGGGTTGCAAGCTTGGATACGGGCTTCGGAGGCTTTGTAAATGCCAACATCGTGAGTGAGGTAACAACCGGGGCGCAGGATGATATCCAGCACGCGGGCATCGCCCAACGAGGCACCGGCCCATTCCTCCGCCACCAAATCAAACCAGGCGGAACCGGCGCCAGTGAGTATAACCGGCCCTTGAGCCAACTGGCCGTGGGCTTCCAGAGTCATCAAATCGCGCAGGGCCAAACGCAGAAACTCGCGAATGGCGGCTTCGTCATTCAGTACACCCTCATAAACTTCTACGCCGCGTAATGCGAGTGCTTGCGGGTAGCGGGCGATGGTTTCTAACACGGCGGCGCGGGTTGCGGCGTCGCGCACTCCGGTGCGGCCGCCCGCAACACCCAACTCCAAAAGCAGATTCAAACGCTGGCCCGTTTGGGCAAAAAACTGCCCGAGCTGTTCGACATTCGCTGCCGAATCCACAATCACGTAACACTCAAAATCCGGGTCTTGCAGCAGGCGGCTGATAATCGCCATATTGGCGCGGCCGACTAGCTGGTTAGCCAAAATCACCCGACGCACACCAAACTCATAAGCCGCCTGAACTTGTGGCGCGGTAGCCAGAGTGATACCCCAAGCGCCAGCATCCAATTGGCGCTGGAACAGCGCGGGGCTCATGGTGGTTTTGCCGTGGGGCGCGAGTTTCAACCCGTAGCTGGCGATAAAGTCTTTCATCCACTGCAGGTTGTGTTGCAAGCGGCTTTCACTCAGCACCGCGACTGGCAGGCTTACATCCTCGTGCAGCAGGTTCCAACCCTGCGCGGCAATCTCGCCCACCAAAGGCTGTTTCAGCGAATCCCCAGCCGCAATACCTAACCCCTTGCCCACAGGGCTAAGCGGTCTGATTTTCAGGTTTGACTGTAAATTATTTTCTTTAGTCATATTATTTTTTTGCCAATAGCAGAAAAATCGAGCGTTTTTACAAGGATAACAGCAAAAATGCGCCATGTTAAGAAAATTATTTACAAAAAGACATTTTTGCTTGAAAACTTCTTTCAGGGTTTTGCCTACCGGGATTCCCTTGTTTAGCCCCCCACCCCCTCCTCATTTGCTTCCCGCATCAAATATTTTTTTCAGGTTCGGGAATAAAAATAACTCCCCCCGCGTTAACAGGTTGCAAGTCGACGAAAACGGGCTGCAGCGCAACCCGCTTTCAAACCCTGAAACGAATGAGGACATCACCATGAACAAACACACTTTATTGATTGCTGCTTGCACCCTGGCCTCCAGCGTTTGCTGGGCACAAGACGCGTCATTAGCCGTAGAGACAAGCGCCAACACCCAGACCGCAGCGGATGCTCGCCTCTCTGCCCAAGGAGGCACATTGAGCGCCGGTTTTGGGTTGCAACAAAATGCCAGCCCAGCGACCAGCACTAATGCCAACAGCGACGCAACTGACAGCGACGCAGAAGCGGAGCAAAACAACACCGACCAAGCCAATGCCGGAACAGAAACCGCCGGCGCAATTTCTGCAGCAGCGACCGGCAATGCAGCAGTGGACGCACAGGCAGTGCTCACCCCCATCGGCCAACAGGCAAACCAATTGTTGGAGCGCGGGGCGGCGGCACAGGAAAACCTCTCGGCCAATCTCTCCGCCACTGTGAATGCCACCAGCACCGCCACCAACGGCGCGATTAACCAGCAGCTGAACTCAGCCCAGCAGTTGGTTGCCGATAGCAACCTACAAGGTTCGGCAGAACAGCTGGTTAGCGGTTCGGTAGATAGCTCGTTAGATAGCGTGGTAAATGGCTCGGTCACTGGCTCAGTGAACGGCTTGGTAGATGGGGCGATAAGTGGTTCTGTAGAACAATTGGTAACTGGCTCGGTTCAACAGTCCGTCAGCGGCTCAGTCGAGCAAGCGATTGGCAGTTCGGTAAACACAGCGGTAGAAGGCGCCATCAACAACAGCATCGCTGCGAGCATTCAGGACACTGTGGATAGCACCGTGAATAACAATATCAGTGCGGCCTTAACCGACAGCTTGAACCTCGGTTTGTAATAAGAGATCGGCGCTCCGGCGCCGATTTTTTTGCCTTTTGCGGAGCAACCATCATGAACCCACGCAGTGATAAACAACTGATTTTTAGCCTTGGCCGTTTGCTTATCAGCCCTTTAGTCATCGCCCTCTATAGCATTGCCGCCCATGGGGCCAACAAGCTGGACGTGGAGCTGGAAAGCGGCGCCGAATACGATTCCAATTTGGCGGTCGTTGAGCTTGACCAATACTCCAGCGCCGGCGACTGGGCATTGCTGGCTAATGCGCGCGTAAATGCCCAGTGGCAGGCGACACCCAAGGCGATGTTTAAAGCCGGTGCCAGCTACAACAGCAAAACCTATCAAGACCTGAGCGCGTTTGACCTTGGCATCCAACAACTATTTGCCGATGCCAGTTATGAACTGCCGCTGTTCAAGCTGGGCTTGAGCTATCACCAGGCCGACGCCGCGCTGGACGGCACCGATTTTTTAACCCTGCGCCAGCACAGTGTTTACCTGTCGCGCCTGTTCAACCAGCGCACTTTTGTGCGCGGGGCGGTGAATTATCAGGACAAGGATTTTCCCACCAGTGCCGAGCGCAATGCGCACAACCTGGGTATGGCGGGCGATGTGTTTGTGTTTTTTAACCAGGGCACCACCTTTGTGGCATTTGGCTTGAATCACGAACGCGAGAACGCCGCCAGCGATCCGTTTGATTTGACCGCCACCAGCGTAAAAACCAGCATTAATCACCAGTTCCCCGCCTGGGGCAAAAAGACCAAGCTGCAACTGGGCTGGCGTTATGAACAGCGCGATTATTCGGCCATCACCCCGGCGTTGGAAGCCAAGCGCGACGATACCCGGCAGGTGGTAAATCTGGAATGGCAGATCAATACCCATGATTGGTTGGCGTTGGTGGGCAAGTTGGAACGGGGCGATTATCAATCCAACCTGCGCAGTGCGGACTATTCCGAAACCCGCGCCTCACTCACGTTAAAAGCCAGCTTTTAAGGGCGCTGCAATTGGCCGTGACCAAATATCGGGTCGCGGCCCGGTGCACCCAAATCCTGCGCACGCTTGATTAATTGCGCCATCACCCCCGAGGCAGGAGTAGTTGCCAGCTCGCAAGCAAGCAATGCCGAGACCAGCGGCGCCGCCATAGAAGTTCCACTTTCACGGCCATAACCACCCGCACTGCGCGCGGTGATCACCGACACCCCCAGCGCGGCAAAAGCGATATGTTCCCCCCGATTGGCCCAGCGATAAGGGCGCTGTTGTTGATCCACCGCGGTCACTGCAATCACTCCCTTATAGGCGGCCGGATACAAGGGTGGCGCGGCTGGCCCCTCGTTACCCACTGCCGCCACCACCAGACTGCCAGATTCAATAACTCGCTCAATTACCTGCGCCAGAATGCTGTTGTCCGGGCCGGTCAGGCTCATATTAATCACCGGCACTTTTTGTTCTATCAGCCAATTCAAGGCACGCACCAGATTCATCATGGTGGCGCCCTGGGTGTAATCATTGCGCGGGTAAAATACCGAGGCCGCATAGAGTGTTGCACCCGGCAGAAGCGGTTGCAGCTCATCGCCTTTGCCTCCTGTCCCTGTTCCAACCAACAGCCCCGCCACCGCTGTGCCGTGGGCTTTGGGCGATTCGATATCGGCCCCGATAAAATCCTGCTGCCGGATTTTTACCCCGGCAAACGCGGGATGCGTGCTATCAATCGCGGTATCGATCATGCCGATAGACAAGTCATCAACACAGGCCGGAGCCTGAGGTGGCAATGTGGATGATATGGGTGATGAAGCGGGTTGCGAGGACTGAGGGGCAGCAGTTTGGGGCGAATAGATATGATTGCGATCCAACTGCGGATGCAAACTGGCGGGCAAGCGCTGGCGCAGCGCGGCGCGGGAATCCAGAGCGGCGGGCACACGAAAGCGCACCAGTTGCAGCCCCAACCCGGCAAATTGGGTCTGCTCAATGATTTCAACATCAAGCTTGGACAACTCCGCCAACGCAGTTGGGTCGAGCAATAACAGCCATTCGCGCTCCACGGCGCGCCAGCCATCTTCCACTTTGACATCCACCAACACCGTGGCACCACGGCGATCAACAATCGGCAGCACCGCCGTTAGTAAGTCGGGCACCAGTGCGGTTGTTTTGGCGAGGGCGGCATCGACCGGTTGTATCAAGGCGTCGCGCAATACCGACTCCTCCAGTAAATCCTTCTGTACCGATTCCTGCACCTGGCGGACTGTGTCATCCAGCTCCCGCGTTACACCGTCCAGTGTGGTATCCACCGGCAGGCGCTCCAACAATTGGGCAGCAACCGGCTGGCACAGGCAGGCGAGCACAAGACTGCTGCAGGCAATACGCAAACAACCAAGACGTAAATGACGGCGGTAAAAAGGTTTCATTGGGTCACCATGGCGTGTAATAGGGTAAATTAACCACAAAAAATGGCTGGGTTCATTACCTGGTTAACGTTTGCGGGGAATAAAAATTCCAAAAATAATCACTGGGATGGGAATAAAACCAACAGCGGGCCGTTTACTGGATAAGAGCACCAAAAACTACTCCTCAAACGAGCCCCCAACACCAGACCTGAAATCAGCGCCTATGAAGACCGACACCAGTATCGCCATGAAACAGGAATTAACCCAACTCGCGCCCGCCTTACGGCGTTTTGCCTACTCGCTCACCGGTTCCCCCGCCGATGCCGATGACTTATTGCAAAATACCCTGGAGCGATTGCTGAGCCGTGGTGTACCCGAGGATATTGAACTGGCCAAATGGGCCTTTCGTGTATGCCGCAATATTTGGATTGATGAGTACCGCGCGCGCAAGGTTCGCCAGCACCTTAACTACGCCATTGAGGACAGCGAGGAGCCGGTGGCCGATGGCGCACAAGCCATTGAAGACCAGATCGCCCTGACGGAGGTAGATGCCGCGATGCAGCAGTTGCCCGACGACCAGCGCACGATTATTTCGCTGGTGGCGCTGGAGGGTATGTCCTACAAGGAGGTGGCCGACACCCTGAGCATTCCCACCGGCACGGTGATGAGCCGCTTAGCGCGGGCGCGTATCGCGCTGAGCCGATTTTTAAATCCCGAACAACCGCCCGCCGCTGAAGGCGCGTGAGGAATCCGCCATGAGTCTTTCGAACCAATCACCACCCCACGAAGTATCCGATGAACAGCTCTCCGCCTTTTTGGATGCCGAGCTGCCTGCCGCGGAAATGGAGGCTGTGCGCGAGCAGATCAGCCGCGACGAAAACCTCGCCAACCGCCTGGCAGAACTCGCCATGGTGGATACACAGGTGGCCAGCCACTATCGCCGCATTGATGAACAACCCATGCCGGAGGCTATCACCCGCCTTTTAAGCGACGAGCAACCAGCCAATAACATCATTGCCTTCCCGCTGTGGCGGAGAATCCAGCAGGGTTTGCAACAGCATGCGGCCATGGCTGCATCGGTAGCGCTGGTGATTGGTTTTGGTGCCGCGCAATTATTGCCGGGCAATGCCGGTAACAGCGATAACTGGAATGCCATCGCCGAGGCGCTGGATAGCACCCGCAGTGGCGAACAACAGGCGCTGGCCGATGGCAGCCGGGTTAAACCGCGTTTGAGTTTTATCAACAGCGAGGGCAACTACTGCCGCCAGTTCCAAGTAAACACCGGCAATAGCAGCGCGGAAAACATCGCCTGCCGCCGGGATAACCAATGGCAATTAACCCTGAGCGTGCACAGCCAGGCCAGGCCATCGGCGGATGATTACCAAACCGCCAGTGGCAGTGACAATGCGCTGATTGAAAACGCACTGGATAACATGATGCAGGGCGATGCCTTTGATGCAGCGGCCGAAGCGGCAGCGATCAATAACCACTGGCGCCGCGATCCATAACCACCGGCGCTCCGCTCGCCAAGCACAGGAGATTGGCAAGAATGAAATCACTGATTGCGTTGTGTTTACTGGTATTTCTCACTGGCTGCGCCAGTCAACAACATCAACAGCACCGCCACTATCACCCGGCCAAGGGCGATGGCACTGGCTATAAGGAACTGGCGCTGAGCGAAACCCACTACCGCGTGCAGTTCAAGTTGCGCGGCCAACAGCGCGCTACTGCCGAGCGCTATGCACTGCGGCGCGCCGCTGAACTGACATTGCAACAGGGTTACGACTGGTTTGTGGTAATTAAAAAGACCCAGCGCCGGTTGGAGGACGAACCCGCGTTTCCCGCCCGCCGCGAGGCCATCACCCAACGCCACTGTGGTCTGCTCGGCTGCCGCAGTACCCGCTATGCGCGGCCGGATGAAGACCCGTTCGATGAGGAGGCTTACACCCTGGTACTGCTGGAAATCCAAATGGGGCGCGGCGTGCGCCCGGAGAAAAACAGCTACGACGCCGAAACCACCCGAACCATTATTTAGCCTGCAGTAACTGCCACTCGCGCCCGGCATGTGCGCTGCGGAAGGTTTCTATCGCGCCGCGCTCCTGCAGAGTCACATACACGGTTTTGCCATCGGCACCGCCAAAAGCGACATTCGTGGGCTTTTGGCCTTTGAGTTTTATACGCTGTAGCACTGTGCCATGCGGTGAGACTACTGTGACTTCACCGGCACCGTAACGGGCGATATACAAATTGCCGCGCACATCGCTGCGCATGCCATCCAAACCGTGATCGGGAAATTCAATCAACAGACGTTTGTTTTTTACGGCGCCGGTGGATTTATCGATGTCGTACTTCCACACACTGCGCTGCACACTTTCATTGACGTACAGATGCTGTTCATCCGCACTCACTTCCACGCCGTTGGTGGTGCCCATATTGTCTTCGAGCAATGTGACCACACCGTCGCGGGCGATCATCCACAGGTTTCCAGTATTGTCCGCCCACTTGGGGTCACTGGCGTAAATCACCCCGGATTTAGCGATAGCAATATCGTTAGGTTGATTCATCTTATCGCTGTGGGCATGCACCGAAATCGCTTTGGAACGCGGATCGATTTTTAAAACATTGTGCCCGGTGTAATCCGCCACATACATAAAACCATCGCGATCAAAACGAATACCGTTGCCAGTGCTGCCGGAGGGTAGGGTGAGGAATAATTGCGCGCTCTGGGGTTTATCGGCTTGGGGTTTATAAACAATGCCTATGGTGCCGCCTTGGATTGCATCGGCGTCGCGCGCAAAACTTACCGCATAGAGATTGCCCTTGGCGTCCACCGCTGGGCCTTCAATGCCTTGGGTGAATATACCATCGCCGACATAATCTTCAGTTTGGGCGCAGGCCCAGGGCGCCAACAGGCTCACGAATAAAACGCTGACCGGGGCAATTCGAAGCGGAAAAATGCTGAAAGATAAACGATACATCTCGACCTCACTCTAGGGACAAATGCCATTGGGAATAAGTGCAATTAAAAACAGCTGCAATTAGGGTGCGTGTACTAAAGGCCAGAGCGGTAGGTAGGGTATAAAACTGCGCATATCATTGCGCTTTTCGGTTTTTTACTTTTTATGGTGTTAATTACCAGCGGGGATTTATAGCGAATAATCACCGCCAGCGCAAATGCGCCAACGGGGATTAAAACTCACCAGCGAGTTAAAAATAAAGGGAGACACAGAGCGCAACAAACAAAATGGCCGATAAACCCTGCCAAAAACGCAGCGGATTTTTTTCCAACAGCAGCGCGCGGTAGTGCTGTTTATATTTGGGGTTGGGGTGTTGCAGCTCGTGCAAAAATTCCGAGACATCGGCGTGGCGCCGCTCCAAATCGTAGCGCAGGCCTTTGCGAATCGCACCGTCCACCCAAAAAGGTACCAGCGGGTTGAGTTCATAGGTGGAGGTGTAGCGAGTATTTAAATAGGCGCGCTCGGTACGGCAGCTGGCGAGTTTGCCATCAAAGGGCGCGCTGCCGGTGAGCATTTCAAACACAATTACCGCCAGCGAAAACACATCGGACTTTTCATCGCTCTTGCCCGCTAAAATGGTTTCCGGCGCAGAATATTCGGCGGTGCCCAAAATATTTTCACGCGCAATAGGTGAGCTGATTTCCGCAATGCCTTTTACCAAACAGGAACCAAAATCAATAATTTTAATTTCGCCGTGGCGATCCACCATGATATTGGCCGGGCGCAAATCCTGGTGCAGGGTTTCACGGCGATGAAAAGCGCGCAGCCCTTTGCAAATTTGCTCCACCATATAGATAACCGTTTGCACGGATGGCAGCGGATTTTTTTTAATCCAGTGATTTAAGGTCTCACCATCAATATATTCCATCAAATAATAGAGACAGCTTTTGGGTTTGTTAGGCGCAATCACTTTCACCACATGGGCATTGTGAATGCGGCTGCCAATCCAGGCCTCCAAAATAAATCGTTCTATATAGGCGGGGTCGTCGCAAAAATTAATCGACGGGGTTTTCATACACAGCAGCTGGTTGGATTCCAGGTCGCGCACCAGATACACCTGGCTGCGGCTGCTTGCATGCAATTCTTTTTCAACGCGATAGCCGTCGATTTCCATGCCGGAGGTTAAATGCGGCGGGAATGGCAGGGCACCGAGTTTTTGACAGGCGTCGTTAATATTTTGTGCGGGCAGGGAATCGATACGCAGCAACTGGCAGCTGATGTTGTCGTCGCTCTGATTAGCCGCCGCCAACGCCAACAATTGTTGACTGAGAAGTTCGTAATCATCACCGCCCGCCTGTAAAAAATGACTGAGCTGTTCATCACTGACAAAATCGTGCAGGCCATCGGTGCTCAATAAAAAAATATCCTTCTCTTCCAGATCGATGGTTTTACAATCCACATCGAGCGATACATCCAACCCCATGGCGCGCACCAAATAAGACTGCTCGGCGTTAATGACGGTGCGATGGTCGCGTGTCAATTGCTCCAACACACCGGCGCGAAAACGATAGATGCGCGAGTCGCCCACATGAAAAATATGCGCGCTGTGGGATTTAAAAATAATGCAGCTGAGCGTGCTGACAAAACCTTTTTGCGCGTCGCGAAAATGTTGGCCACGGGAAAAGAGCCAGCGATTGAGCGCCACCAACACTTGAGTGGTAGATTTTTTCACGGTCCAGGTATCGGGCGTGGAGAAATAATCAGCGAGAAAATTGCGCACACAGGTTTCACTCGCCTCTTTACCAGCTTCGGCGGCACTCACCCCATCGGCAATAATCGCCACCGCGCCCTTGGTATCCAGCAGCATGCCCTCGGGAATACGCATTCCTATGGCATCTTCATTTTGGGCCTTAATGCCTGCGGTTGATGCTTGCCCAAGGGTAAATGCCAATTTGCTGCCAAGATGCCATTGGTCCATTAATGCATTTCCACCAATTGCACCCGGCCATCGGGCAGCACTTCAAACATGGTGCTCTGCGGTTCTTCCAGAAACATCGCGGCGAGTGCAGTGATTGCAATAGCGGCCGCGATAGTGAGGAAAAATACCGGGGTACTGACAAAGGAAAAAATGGTGAGGAACACCACAGCACCAATATTGCCGTAGGCACCCACTATGCCAGCAATCTGGCCGGTAAGGCTGCGGCGAATAAGGGGCACCACGGCAAACACACAACCAGCCGCCGAACCTAAAAAGAAGGAGCAGCACATCATCGCGGCGACCGCTAACGCAATCGGCCAGTCGCTGTTAATCATCGACATAACAAAAAATCCCAGTGCGGCGCCGATCAACAAAATCACCAGGGATTTTTTGCGCCCGAATTTATCGCTGATCCAACCGCCCGAGGGGCAAGAGCCAATATCCACCGCTGCAAAACAAGCACCAAATACTCCGGCCAGTGCTACCGGCACCGCAAAGGTATGTTGGAAAAATAGCGGCAGCATAGACACCACCGCCAGCTCCGAACCAAAGGTCACGGCGTAGGCGAGGCTCAAAATGGCCACCTGCTTAAACTTGTACTGCTGGAGCTTGTCGACCGGGGCGGAAAAAATGTGCAGATTTAAACTGTAGATCTTGCGGCATTGCAGTAAAAAAATCGCCAACAGTAGCGCATAGATTGCATAGAGCGTGGTCGCCGCAATCAAGCCCAGGCTATTTACTTTCCAGGCCAATAACGCCATGGCGCCATACATAGGAATATTCACCAGCAAATAGAGCACAAAATCTTTTTTGCTGGTGACTTCCAAACCACCGGATTTATTCGGCTTGAAATAAGTAGAACCCGCAGGCGTATCGCGCACGGAAAAATAATAAATAAACGCATAGAGAAAGGCGATCAATCCGGTGATGCCAGTGGCATAGCGCCAGCCGTCATCGCCTCCCACCAGCAATGCAATGGTGGGCAAACTAAGCGCTGCCACCGCCGAACCTATATTGCCCAGCCCCTTATAAATTCCTTCCGCCAAGCCCATCTGCCGCGCGGGGAACCACTCGCTGATCATGCGAATACCAATCACAAAACCGGCGCCGACAAACCCGAGTAAAAAACGCGCCAGCGCGAGCATTTCAAAACTGGTGGCCAGCGAAAAAAATAAACAGAGAAAACCGGTGATGATTAATAACAGGGAATAAATAGCGCGTGGTCCAAAAGAATCCACCAACATGCCAATCACAATCCGCGCCGGAATGGTCAGCGCCACATTGAGAATCAACAGGGTTTTTACCTGCTGGTCGCTCAACCCAAAACTGGCTTGAATGGCCAGCAACAGCGGTGCGTGGTTAAACCACACCAAAAAAGTAATAAAAAAAGCCAACCAGGTCAGATGCAGGATTTTGGTTTTCCCCGCAAACGACAACAGATTCATTTTTGCACTATTTTCACTCATGCCCCAAGCCTCAAGGTTTACTTATGAGGCGCAAACAGCAATAACCAAGCCACAACACAGTGTTGTGTTATTTTTTTGCAAATAGTTTATGCACCAGACTAAAACATCCAACTAAAAAGCACGAAAAGGCACAATTATTGATCACTGTGCACCCACTCTTTATCCGCTTTCGGTGCAAAACCACAAATCCAGTTCGCACAGTTTTAGCGCTATAGAGCAATAAAATCCGGCGGAAACACCTGGTTTTGCGAAAAATGCCCCACCACTCCCCGATCGCTCTGCTTCATCAACAGGCACAACCTATGACCGCAAGTGCCTTGATGGGTAGCACCTTGTTAAAAAAGGTGCAAAACAGATTACAAACCCGCAAATGCACCATTCAGAATCAATTACACAATTTAGAGCGTTTATTTGGCGCACTATTTATTCTCAAGCGTGCCCTCAAATACACCCATATCAATAAAAACCGCTTTTTATGTGCACTATTTATGATTTGGCATAGCCGTTGCAAAACCCTCATAGAAGTTTCATCACTTCAGGATGCAGAGCGATCACCGGCTTCATTAAGGTGCACGGCCCTCTGCCGACCTTGAATAATTGTCTGCCGGAAAAAACGCCATGAGCACTTACCGTTTCCCCCTGTTGGATTTTTCCAATAAATCTGTTGCGACCCTGCACTTCACCTGGTTCGCCTTTTTCCTCACCTTTGTGATGTGGTTTAGCTTGCCACCACTTAAACCGCTGATCACCGCCTCCTTTGCGATGACACCGCAACAGTGGGCTGCGCTACTCACGCTCAACGTAGCACTCACCATTCCTGCGCGAATTGTGGTGGGTAGCTTGGTGGATAAATTTGGCCCGCGTGCGATTTACTCCGGCTTGCTGATTTTTTCCGGCGCCTTATTAATTGCTTTTGCTTGCGCACAATCCTTTGAACAGCTGGCACTCTTCCGCTTTTTACTCGGATTTGTCGGCGCCGGTTTTGTGATTGGTATTCGCTTGGTGAGTGAATGGTTCCCGGCGCGCCAGGTTGGTTTGGCGGAAGGGATTTACGGTGGCTGGGGTAACTTTGGTGCGGCAGCGGCGGGTTTTACCCTGCCCTTTTTGGCGATCCATGTATTTGGCGGTGAAGACGGTTGGCGTTATGCAATGGGCACTGCTGCTGTTATCGCGATGATTTATGGTGTGGCTTTTTATGCCAGCGTGCGCAATACCCCCAAAGGCTCTACCTATTTCAAACCGAAAAAATCCGGCGGTTTGGAAGTGAGTAATCGCAAAGATTTTATCTTCTACGTGATTATGAACGTGCCTATGTATTTAATTCTCGCGGTACTCGCGTGGAAAATGTCCCCCACCAATTTGGGCTTGTTAAGCACAGCGACGACTTACATTTTGTATGTGGTGTTGTTTGCCCTGTTTGTATTTCAGTTTTCACAAATTTATCGCGTGAATAAAGACATGCTGCAAAAAGGCAGCGTGGCCGAGCACGACAAGTACGAATTTAAACAAGTGGCTATTTTAAGCTGGGCTTACCTTGCAACCTTTGGTTCAGAGATCGCAGTGGTATCCGTATTGCCCGCGTTTTTCATGACTACCTTTACCGGTTTGAGTGTGACCCAAGCGGCAATGCTCGGTGGCTCCTTTGCGTTTATGAATTTAGTGGCACGCCCTGGCGGCGGTTGGGTGAGTGACAAATTCGGTCGCCGTTTCAGCATGAGTATAATTCTGGCCGGCGTTGCCTGTGGTTATATGCTGCTTGCGCAAATTAACGCTAGCTGGCCGTTATATCTGGCATTCTCTGCGGTATTTATCTGCTCGCTGTTTGTGCAAGCCGGTTGTGGTGCCGTGTTTGCAGTTGTACCCTTAATCAAACGCCGCATGACCGGCCAAATCGCTGGCCTTGCCGGTGCTTATGGCAACGTGGGCGCGTTGTTCTTTTTGACCATGAATACCTTTATCGATATTCAAACATTCTTCTGGATGCTTGCCGGTACTGCTGCTATAGGTCTGGTATTTGTGCAATTCCTGAAAGAGCCAAAAGGCCATGTAGTTGAAGTGAATGAAGATGGTTCACTGCACAAAATTGAAGTGAGTTAATTCAATCGCGATCAGATGCGAGTTTGGCGTTGGGGTGTTTGTTTCGAAACCGTCAAGTCAGGGACGACTTGACGGAGCTACAGGGATGTATTCATGCGTTTTCGAAACAAACACCCCAATGGCAAACGGATTCGTAGCACCTATTTTCCTACGCTAAAATTCTCTTGCGAGAATTTTTTCTTTTTATAGAACTGAAAATTTATGGATCACCTGCAATCAGTGCTGCAAATTTCCTTCGCGCAAAAAAGTGAGGCGGGACGTAAACCGGAAAATCAGGATACGGTCGGCGCACGCATTCCCGAGGGCAATTTACTCACCACCAAAGGCATTGCGATTGCGATTGCCGATGGTGTGAGCAGCAGCATGGCCGCGCGCGAAGCGAGTCAAACAGCGATTGCCGGGTTTCTCAGCGACTACTACGCCACACCCGACACCTGGCGTACCCAGCAATCCGCCATGCGCGTGATTCAAAGTTTAAATTCCAGCCTGTGGGGCCGCAGCCAAAATTCGATTTACGGTGAAGGTTATCTCACCACTTTTTCCGCGCTGATTTTAAAAGGTGATAGCGGTTTTATTTTTCATGTGGGTGATACCCGCGTTTATCGCCTGCGCGAGAACAATCTGGAATTACTCACCCGCGACCACACCCAGCGCATCGACAAACACACCACCCATTTAAGCCGCGCCATGGGCGCCGACCCTTATTTAGAAGTGGATATGCACAGCCTGGAATTGCAGCGCGGCGATATTTTTATTTTATCCAGTGACGGTATTCACGAACATATTCCGCCCGCCGAATTAAAAGCGCTGATTTTGGCCGAGCAACACAATTTGGACAGTCTGGTAAATCAGGCACTACCACTTGCGCTGCAACACCAGAGTGAAGACAACCTGAGTATTCAAGCGCTGCGCATCGACAACCTCGGCACCGCCGGGCAAAACGACGCGGTGCAAGTATTGTCGCGCCTGCCCTTTCCGCCGGTGTTTTCACCCGGTCAAAGTATTGATGGTTTGACGATTAAAAAAATCCTGCACGAATCAACAAGAAGCCAGGTGTATTTGGTGGAGGATGAAAAAAAGAATTTACTGGTGATGAAAACGCCGTCCGAACTCTATCAGGACGATAAAGCTTATATCGAACGTTTTGTGATGGAATCCTGGATCGGCGCACGTATTCAAAGTTCTGGGGTGGTACGGGTAATTCCCTCATCTGAATCCCGCTCCTGTTTGTATTACCTCACCGAATATATTCCCGGCCCTACCCTTACCCAATTATTAAAAGAGCGCGGCGTTTTATCGATCCTCGACGCGGTAGAACTGACCGAAAGTTTAATTCGCGGCATTCGCGCCTTTCATCGCAAAGAGACACTGCATCAGGATCTAAAACCGGACAACATAGTGATTAGCGGCAAAGGCCCGGTGATTGTGGATTTCGGTTCCTGCTGGGTCGCTGGCGTACAAGAAGCAGGTGCCCCCATTGAACGCGACCAGGTGCTGGGCACCCTGGATTATTCCGCGCCGGAATATCGCTACGGCGGCAGCACCAGCGAAGCCTCGGATCAGTTCTCGCTCGCGGTGTTGCTCTACGAAATGCTCACCGGCAAACAGCCCTACGGCAGCACCTACAGCAAAGCCATGGACTTAAAAAATTTCCAGAAACTGAAATATATTTCGGCGATGAAATTTAATCCGCTGGTGCCCTACTGGCTGGATCGCGCGCTGGAAAAAGCCCTCAGTATCAACCCCAATCACCGCTATCAAGCGCTGTCGGAATGGCTGCAGGATTTAAAACGCCCCAACCCCGATTGGCTGGTACCGCGCTCGCAGCCGCTACTGGAAACTCACCCGGAGCGGGTGTGGAAAGTATTGGCCATTTGCGGCTGGTTGACGGCGCTGCTGGCATTTATCTTCCCGCGCTAACATCTCGCGCCACGTTTACATCCCATCACACCCTAGCTTCTCACCTCATGGGCACTCAGGCTGTGATTGAATTGGCCGCGCACAGCGGCCTTTTTCTGTTAGGCTCTCGCCCTGTCTCGATCACCCGTCATAACACCCAAAAACCAATAACGATAGCCACCAAGAATACTAGCGACACCGCAGAGGGATGTTTGTCATGGCCAGTAAACGTGCACTGATTGTGGATGACTCCACCACCGCCCAATACCGCTTAAAAAAAATGCTCCGTGCCTACCCGCTCGATATCGATATTGTCGACTCGGGTGAAGCCGCACTGCGCTACCTGGCGCACCACTCACCCGACGTGATTTTTATGGATCACCTGATGCCGGGCATGGATGGTTTTCGCGCGCTGCAAATTATTAAATCCCACCCCGAAACCGCGATGATCCCGGTGATTATGTACACCTCAAAAAGTGGCGATGTGTACACCGGCCAAGCGCGTGCACTGGGCGCCTTGGATGTGGTCAGCAAAGATCGTATTAACGCCACGGATTTATCGCGGGTGATGGAGACCATTCATATTTATCCCCTGCCCAAAAGCCAAACTCACAGCAACACCGACGTGGAAAGCCCGGAATTAATTGCAGCGGCCAATAAAGTGAGCGTGGTCAGCGGTTCGGAACTGGAGCGCCGCGCGCCCAATCAAGCGGCGATGGAACAGGCGCGCAATATTGAACTGCGCCTCAGCCATATGGAACACAGCCTGGAAGATAACCGCCGCTTTATTACCTCGCGCGTGTCGCGCGAATTGCAGGGGCTGCGGCAAACCTTGCGTCAGGAATTTAGCAATATTACCCAGCAACAAATTCCGCCCGCCGCACCCGACACAACAGAACCAACGGCACCGGCCAGTAATAGTCGCTGGGGCATAGGTTTGCTTTTAGTCGCGGGGATAATTGCCAGCGTGTATTTCCTGCTACAAATCAAAACGCAACTTGAACAAAACACTCAGCAGCAGGATTTATTAACCGAGCAGCTGCAAGAACTTATGCAGCAAGCACCCTTTCAACAAACATCCGGTCAACAAACACAAGCTCAACCAGCAAACATCACAGCACAAACGGCGGCTGTTAATCACACTCCCACACTGGCGGCAAACGGAACAACAGCAAACGATTCGATTAATTATTTGGACGATCTGGCCTGGACATTTAATCAGCAAGGTGCACTCGCCTTTCGCCAATACACCATCGACACCAGCACTGTCTTGCGCCTGCATGAATTATTGCATCGCCTCGCCAGCCGCGGCTTTAAAGGCATGGCGGTGATTACTATTTATGTGGGGGATTTTTGTATCGGCAAGGACAAAAACGGTATGGATCAACTCGCTGCCGATGAAGCCAGCCTGAGCAATTGCCTGCTCTCCAGTGAACTCTACGGCATGGATCGTTTGATGGCCGACTATGTACGCGAAACCGAAATGATTTTGCGCAATTTAACCGGTAGCATTAACAGCACCCTCACTCTGGATATTCACGCGCTGGAAGGCACCGAGCCCTACCCTGAACGCCTGCCCACTTTTTTTGCCGGCGAATGGAATGCCATCGCGCAAAAAAATAATCGCATTGAATTGGTGTTAGTGGCGGAGCGGGAATAAATAAAAGCGTCTTACACTCGATAACAATCAAAGTCATAAAAACTGCACCATAAAATTTATACAACAAAAAAGCGGAGTCTGAATTTCAGCTCCGCTTTTTTGTTGCGCAGATTTTAGTGAGAAAATTTTACAGCAAGGCGCAATTAGCTCTCATCAATATCGTAAAAATGACTAATCACAAAGCGCGCTTTTGGCAGCAAGCCGTTTTCTTGCGTATTGCTGTAGTAAGCTTGCCAGTGTTTAACGCCACTCCAAAACGTTTCGGGGGCGGAGAGGTTGGCGTTTACGCCGGGGGCGAGATCGAAGCCGTTGGCGTTATAGAGTTGGTTGAGCATCATCGCCGAGGGGAAACCAATTTGCTGCATAAGTGGATTGGCGGCATTGCCAGCGCCCCATACAAATGCCAGCCAGGGCAGAATATTTTCTACTGCGTCGTAACTCACCCGTGCTTTTTGATAATCCGCTAGCGATGCAAGAATTTTTTCCTGCGGCACAGGAATGGCGAGCAGCGCCAGATTGGGAAAATCTTTTTGGCTGGGCAAATACTTTAAGGGCAACTCGATTAATCCATTACGGGCGGGTGCATAGCTGGCGTTAGCGGGTTGGAATAGCGGCAAATTAAAAAAGCGCGCTTGGGTAAAATCACCCTGCTCGACTTTTAACAGCGCGCAGTCCGACCAGTAGGAAGGCAGCATGTCACCGCGCAAATGGGATTGCGCGACACGCAAGCGAAAGGAGGCTACATCCTTACCTCCGGCCAACACCACAAAACTCCATTGGCTTGCATCCGCCAGCGCAAAACTCTCATAGGCGCGTGGCAGCCATTGCAAATTGCTTTCGCGATTGGTGCGCGCTAGCGGGTATACGTCGGTGTGCACTTGGCTTTGGGTTGCGAGGGTTTGTTTGATCATGTTCCTTTCCTCAAAAAAATCACATTGTTAAAAACTATTTAATTTAAACGGGCCGCAGCTCTTGCTGTAAGCGCGACGCAATTTTTCATCCGCATCGGTACACACATAATCTACGCTGAATTCAATACCGGCGGGCGTCGCATGAAAGCGCAGCAGTGCCACATGATCACCGCGCTGACGATGTTTAACACTGAGCCGCAAATTAGAGAACTTCAGTTCATTCACTTCGGCCGCAATCGGATGGCAGGGGAAGTCCTCGCCCTTACCAAACAAGCTGCGCCAATTATTTCTAACGAGTTTGTATTCATCCACACAGTTGGTATCGATCAAACGCGACGGCGAGGCGATCACTTCATAAAAGAGGGTATTGCCGCGCACATTTTTACCCTCGACTATGCGCCCCCAATGCACATCACCGGTGATATAAATCACCGGAATTTCGGCGGCAAATAATTCGGCGAGCGCATTGGTAATCAGCGCAAAATCCGTGTAGTTGGGCATTTCCATATCGGCAATTTTGCACGCCCAGGGGCCGGGGGTTTCAATCAATAGGGCCTGCCCCGAACTGAGCAAACCCACAGCGGCGTGCCCTTGTTGTTTGCGCTGGAGCAAATCGTTTTTCCATTGCCCAATCGCCGCATGAGTTGCGGCATTAAACATCTGCACGCCGTCGCCATCGCGCTGGGTGCGCCCATCCAAAAACAGCATGCTTAGCGGCGCAATATCCTGCCGGAAAAAACCCGCTGCTTGCGCCGGGGAACGCTGGTAGCGCTCATATAAACGATTGGCTAACTCAGCCCAATTGGCACGATCCTGTTCGCAGTGGGTATTGTCCAACTGGGCTTGGAAGAGCGGAAAGTTATTCCAGAATTCGTGATCGTCCGGCACACAAAGCACTGGGCCTTGGCGCAAAATATTGGCCAACCCCGGCTGTTGCGCGCTGTTGGAAAACCAATTGAGTTGATATTTTTTCCCCAGCGTTTTTGCCAACGCCGTTTTGTTACAGGGTAAATCTTGTTGCGAGGGCAGATCCAGATACACCTGATCACCCGCAAGCACCGTGAAATCCGGCGCGGGCTTAATGTGTTTTATCACATCCGCCAATGCGCGACTTTTATCATTGGGTTGGTAATAACAGGAGGAGAGCAGCAGGTTAAAACTGGCCGCATTTTTTAGCGGCAATTGTTGTGGTGGTCGGCGGCTACTGAGTGTGGTCACACAGCCATTAGCGCTAACCGTGACCGTGAAACGCTCAGCGGTATCCGGCCACGCCAATTTAAAAATCCCGCGATAGTTAATCGCTTTGCCGCGCGCATCGCAGACTTCATCACCCAGCGCTTCAAAACCCGGCGGCAATAATTGTGCGGCCACCGGCTGACCGGCAATTTCAAAAATCACTGACGGCGGAGGGTAAACCGCCAACATGCCGACCCAGATTAATAATTCATCCGGGCGCCCCACTTGATTGTACGCAAACAGCTGCACCTGATTTCTCCCTGCAGATATGGCAAGGCAGCACTATATACCCGAATTTGAGCCAGGCAAAATGCAACAAAGCCGGCAAGTGCCGGCTTTGTAGAACTAACGCATAACATAGATCAATATTTACATATTGACGATAAGTGCTCATAAGAGCTTGCTGTACGACCACAAGAAAGATATTTGAGAAAATACAGGAACTCTATTTGTATTAGCTTCCGAGAGTCTATATTTACAGTTTAATTACGCCATTAATCGACTCGCGGTAAACACATGCCATGGAAAAAATTTGATAACAAATGGGTCTGCAATATTCCCCTCTAGGGCAACCATAAATCCGAATTGGGTGCAACTCTCAATATTACCAGGCAACCCGTTCCTGCATGACCTCTGTATCTTCCTTCTTAACGCCATCCCATGGTGAAAGCTCTTCATAATTTCTATGATGAACTGTAAATTGCTTCTTTAGACTTATGTTTCCACATATGCCTTTCCACCCTAGCGGACTTGCTGTTTCCACTACAACACTCAGATCAACAATTATTGTTTCTGCTGTTATCTGCCTAATGATTAATGTCCCAGATTTAGCAAATCCGAAACACCCTGATTTTCCTGGCAAAAAACTAGACGCAGCGCTATAAAAAAGACGAGTATCAGGCGAAGAAAAATTAAATATATCTCCATTTTCTATCTTATCAGGAAGAGAAATCGTTACTTTAGTAAAAGATGGCTCCCTCCCTCTTTCGTAAATCCTATTGGCAATAACCAATCGGCCAGTTAATGGCACTAGTCTGTGGCATGCAATCTCTAGCTGTTTGGTTTCACTTTTCTCGCACCCCTCAACAATTGATGTATCGTTAACAAAAAAAGCTGACTCCATTGGAGTTAATTGAGTATTTCCACAAGAAAGCAGGAGGTTAATAATACTTAGAATTACTCCATATTTAAAAAGCATTTGAATTTCCTTGCATTTCAGTTCTTCTTTGAGCCTCATCATATACATCTCGATGATCTGCATCACTTTTTACTGGGCCACGATTTTTATGTAAAACTTCGTGAACTATTGTTTCATATAAGTCCTCAATTTGAGCCGGTGATAAATTACTTTCCTCATACAACTTATCCAATTTAAGCTCCCCCAATCCAAATATCCCCAGATGAGTATATTGCCCCATAATCTTTCTTCCTTTTTCATCATATCCAAGATCCAATATTTTATATTTTTTTGGAAACTTTAAGTCAGGATTAAAATTTCTAGCTCGATTAAAGCAATATGCTATGTCCTCTGCTGAAAGCCCCATCGGATCCACAAAACTAATCGGATTACTCCCAACATAAGCATAAGTATTAATCCCACCCGTCAACCCAATCGGATCACTTTGGATATATCGCCCAATACTCGCATCATAATAGCGGTGCCAGTTGTACCAGAACCCGCTTTCACGATCATAGTACTGCCCCGGAAAACCTATATTGAAGCCAGTATTACCAAAAGAGTTGACCGTCACATGCCGATCAAAAGCTAGGTTGGTCGCCCTCCATACTACAGCTTTAGATGAATTTGTAATGACTTCTGGCCGCCCTAAGTGATCGTTATGTATTGCAAAAACACTTCCTCCACGAACCATCCCTACAATCTGAGAATCCAAATAGATATAAATTGATTCTATTGTTCCACTAGATGCAAGATAAGAGTGTTCATACTCCAATAATCCTTCTAATGAATATACATACTTGATGTTTGTAGGTTCGCCACCATTGGCGCTAGCAAGCCTTAGCTTCTGCACCCTTTGATTTTTTGCATTATAGAAATATTGCACCGGCGCTACACCTACCGTTTGAGAATATGCCATCCGCCCCAAACCATCATATTGCGCGTTAAAAGTGGTGGTGTGTGATATGGGACTCCCCTGACCATCAAATGCCCCACTACCGCGAGATATTAAGGAGCCAGTTTCGTCGTATACAAAACTACTACCACCGCTTCCCTGATATCGACTGTTCAATCTGTTTTTAGCATCATACTTTAATATAACTGGCGGCGTGTTAACCCGTGTTTGATTGGTTCGATTCCCATTACCATCGTAAATATAAGTGTCTGTTCCGCTGGATCCATTAGCAGGCAACGTAGATATACGGCCGCCGCCATCATATGTATAGTTCGCGCTAGCTGAAGGGTTAATCGAATTGGTTATTCCGCTTATATACGAAGTCATAGGCTTGTACGAGTACGACAGGTTTTGTACTGTCGAGCTGATGGTTTTTTGTTTTCCATCAGTATCAAAATAGCTTTTTGAAACAATTCCGTTTCCAAAAGCAAGCTCCTGATAATTAAAATAGTCTTTACGAATTACTAAACTCTGCCAGACTCCACTGACAAAAACCTTCAATTCTTTAATGGTATCTTTGACGTCATAGATTCTTTTTAACTTAACGCCATTGGGGTATGTAGTCTCATCTAACCTTCCATGATTATCATAAGTATTACTAACAACAAGATTGACGCCTCCAATCGTCTGCTGTTGTTTTGCAACATTCCCTAATCCAGTATAAGAAAAATTAGTTACCCCAGATCCGTCACTAAAACCACAGAGATGCCCACGACCATTTTCACAAGGCAAAGGTGAACTTGGTGCAGCAGCATCAAAATAATAAGAAATATTTTCGTTTCTATAAGCGCCTATAGTGCTCACAGATGTGACTCTATTTGAACTATCACGCCCAAAATCTACAGACACGTTATTAGATTTAGTTAAATAATCTAATTGTCCATTGTCAGTATAGAGATAAGAAGTTGTTCCGGTTTCAGGGCTAATCATCTCCTCCACTTCTCCGAACCCATTTCTTCGATAATATGTAGATTTATTATTAAAATCTTTTACTTCAGAAATATAACCCAAAGAGTCATACGTAAATGTAGTAGTTTCTAGACTGCCATTGGTAATAGTTTCAAGCCTGTCGAAACTATTGTAAGTCCTGCTAGTTACATAACCCTGCGCATCCGTTTCCGACGTTACGTTACCATTTTCATCGTAAAGAACGTTAACAACTTGTCCATTCTGACCTTTTTTCTGTTTCAGAAATCCCTGCGAATCATAAACGTGATCTTGTGAAACAACTGATAATGTTTGAGGACATGGAGAGGGTGTACATGCTGCCGCCTGTTGCGAATAAAGGGAGCTTTTCTGCAAATTATTTAATAAATCATATTCAAGGCGAGTTACCCAAAAACTATATACCTCATCAGGACGAATGATAGTGCCAATACGACGCGCGGAGTCCAAAGTGTATTGAATATAATTTCCACTTGGGTATGTCACCTTTTTAATTTGGTCATCGCCAAAATAAGTATATGCAGTAACTTTTGCGCTTCCATCATTAACTGATCGAGTTTTCAAGCGGCCTTTATCATCGTAATCAAAACTGGTTGTTATCTGATTTGCATCAGTTACGTTTCCTATTAATCCAGAGTTATCCGCTCTTGGCGAAAAAGATGATAAATCACCATTAGCACTGGTCATGCTCGTCAGATCACCAGCACTATTGAATTCAACAATTGATAAGTCATTTGACCCGGCAAGAGGACCATCGACCGTTGTTTTTTTCACAATGCCATTTGGATGATACTCATAAGAATATGTATATGTACGTTCAGACGTGTAGCCTGTACTGTTGTATTTAAGCGCTTTTGCTCGCACATACCGAATACGATTTTTATAATTCGCAGTGGCATCGTACTCATATGTAAGCACTTGAGCGGGGAGTGATCTTGGTTGCGGACACAAAGCCCCATTTGCGCAAAGAGCATTATTCTTTGCGCCATCCCAAACATTCAGCCCGATCAATCGCCCATAGCTATCCCAAACATGTTCCCGAGTGATGCCTTTCTCATACTCGTAGTGCACATCTCCTAAGGATGTATATGTATAGGTCTTCCTATTACCCTTCCAGTCATATTTGAACTCCACTTTATTATCGTAAGTATTTTTATACGTTATGCTTGATGCCGCCAATGGGCAAGTGTCAGATCCACTTCGGCTGATACCAGTAAGTCTTTTATTGGCATCATAGGTGTAGATTTTCACACCTCCCTTTGCGTTGGTTACAGTTGTACCAGTAGCGGAATAAGAAAAATTATCTCGATTTATACCACCAGTGATTCCGCTATATTCAACTTTTGAATCGGTGGCAGAATATTTATAATCGCCCCACGGCAACGAATCAATTGAATATGATTGTATGCCTTTAACACTTGTGGACTTTGCATAGAATTTAATACCCGTATTGCCTGGATAGGTAACCGTTAAATCATCACCATTTGGGGTATAAGCGTAAGAAATTATTTTTCCGCTTGGCAATGTGACTGACGTAAGGTAATCATTGTAGCTACCCGTTCCACCATTTTTATGCGCCCATGAAAATGTAAGCTCACGACCCGAACTATGTTTAACCTTTTTTAATAGATTATTTTCATAAGTGAATGACCACGCAATCCCATTAAGGTTTGTCTTGCTAATCAATTGTCCATATTGAGAGAACCTGTAGATATTCGCATTGTCATCAACATATTCCCATGCAAGTGGATATTTAGTTGTACCTATATAGATGGGACGAATTAAACTCCGACTATAACTCTGCGCAGATGCTCTTAAGGATCCCCATGGATTATTACTAAAAGTTGTTGACGCACCATTTTCTCGTAACGTAACGTTTGCAACTGATTTTGGCGTATCGGATGACCCTGGAAAAATGCCGTTGCACCAACCTGTAGGTGATTGTCCGTTTCTATGTTCACAGGTGGTATCATCAAGATAATTTATCCTAAGCCCCATAAGCAGCTCTGAGTTCCAACGCTGAGCTACGCCTGTTAGAGACGTTTCACCTCCCCCCGTATTACTATATGTGCGACGCAGAGTTAAAGGCATTTCACCAGTACCTATGTAGTCGACCTCATCAAATGTTTTTGCTCCATTCGCGATAACTACTGGACAATCAGTGGTTTTATCAGAAGAAGGTATTTGTGAATTAATTTGACCACGCGAAGTCATGCCCAAAATATCGGGAATTGAATGTTGTTTCGGCGATAAAAGATCGCCCAAGATAGTCACGGGGTCTGGTGTAAATTTGCATATAGTATGAGGAGCTGCTGTTGTACTGGGCTCCCCAATTGGATTCCCATGTTGATCCACTGCCTGTGTAGTAGTAAATGTATATGTTACTGAGCATTCAAAACCAGCGTAGGTAGAACTGCTAAATATGGAAAGTAAAAAAAACGGAATGCAGAAAAAACACTGGGGTATACGCGACATACAGAAATAATTATTTAACATTTTAAATCCTATTAACATAGTTATTTATATCCATCATTATCTATAGTGAAAAATTGGTGCCCGCTTATTTGTATATATCTATTACATAAAAATTACCGTTTATAAAAAATGACTGAGGACAATAACTTTCGTTACCCCTCAGCCACGCTTACTTATTTCACGAAAACTTACTGCGGCATTAAACGCAACACCACCACGCTATGGGCAGCCATGGTCAGGTTTAATTTTTCAGCAGTGGAGCCCTTGCCGCCATTCCAGATATCGCGCCAGTTGAATTTTTTCTTATCAAAGAAAATCTCATGTTTGCTGATATCGTCTTTCATGTAGTGGAAGCCCCAATCCAGACTGTAGTTCACTGTGGTATCCGCGCGATTCAAAAAGAGTACGGCGTAGTCGCCTTTCTCCAAGGGTTTGACATAAATTTCGATATCGCCTTCATCAATCCATTTCATCGCCTGAATGCCCAATTTGTCCTGATTAATGGCGAGCATGTCTTTGTTGGTGAGAATTTTTTTGGTGGCCTCGCTCATCTTGCGTAAATCATTACCGGCGATCAGCGGTGAGGCCATCATCGCCCACAGGGAAAAATGTGCGCGGTCTTCGTCTTCATTCATGCCGTTGCCGACTTCCATCATGTCCATGTCATTCCAATGGCCGGGGCCCGCGTATTTACGCAAACCGGCTTGTTTATCCAGAATGGGTAATACGCCCCACGACGACCAGGAACCGTGGTTGTGCTCGCAATTCCAGCAGGGGTAAATGTCACCCGTGGTGCGCCATGAATGACCAACGTCCGTTGCCCACTCCCAAGGTTTGTTATCGCCCCATTCGCAAATACTGAATAACATAGGGCGGCCCGCTTTATGAATGGCATCGCGCATGGTGGCGTAAGCAGCTTTGGGGTTGATGTCTTTGGTATCGCACCAATCGTATTTCACGTAATCAATGCCCCAACTCGCATAGGTCACTGCATCCTGATATTCGTGGCCGCGACTGCCTGGGCGACCGGCGCAGGTGGTATTGCCCGCGTCAGAATAGATGCCGAGTTTTAATCCTTTGCTGTGAACATAATCTGCCAGCGCTTTCATGCCCGACGGAAAACTCTTTTTATCGACCTGGATAAAACCTTGTTTGTCGCGCTCGCCGTGCCAGCAGTCGTCGATATTAATATATTCATAACCCGCGTCTTTCATGCCCGATGCCACCATAGCGTCAGCCATTTCGCGAATCATTTTTTCATTTACATCGCAAGCAAAAGTATTCCAACTATTCCAACCAAGCTGCGGGGTTTTGGCGAGATGCTCAAATTTTTGCGCACTGACACTCATGCTGGCAGCCAATGCAAATCCGAACAGACCAGCGTTTATCAATAGTTTTTTTATCATGGTGTTGACCTTTTTTGTCGTGAGGATATCGTTGAATACATCATTATATTAATAATCTGATAATTTAATACGGCGTCAAAAAAAACTGCAATTTTCATTGCAGTTTTTTACTGACGCAGCGTGCAAATTATTTCGGCTGAAAACGCGCATTAAACTTTTTCATAATGGCAATAGTAGATGTATCGGTATCAAACACACCGTACATACCCTGCTCTTCTTGTGGCGGGTCACCCATAAAATCGTCGCCCTCTTGCCACCAGTAGTTCGCGCGTGTGGTGCGGCCATAACCATTCCAGGCCCAAATGTTGTAACCCGCACTCGGTTCACCTTGTTCAAGGCTCGCCAGCATCAATTCAAATACACCGCGAAAATACATATCGCGATATTCGGTGGTGGAATCCATCGCGTAGGAACCCATATCGCGATCCAAACCAAACTCTTCCAACACCAAGGGTTTGTTTAATTGTTTGGCAACATCAATGTGCGCGCGCATATAGTTCTGCGCTTTTTCCCACGCCGATGGCCAGGTTTCTGCGGGTTTGGTTTTATCAAACCAGCTCCAGTTGCGAATCCACATGTGGTAGGTGAGGTAATCGATATCCGGCGTGGCGTGCGCATCAATAAATACTTGCATGTCATTCACTGATCCCATTTCACCTTCACTACCACTGCTCACTAAATGATGTGCATCCAAAGTTTTAATATAAGCCGCAGCAGCGTGAACCCAATCGATATAAATTTGTTTTTCTTCCGCCGTCGTTTGTGAATTACCGGGGCGCGGCTCGTTAGCCAATTGCCAGGACATAATCGTCGCGTCATCCACATAGGCTTTGCCATTAATGCTGTTCACGCGGGTAATAATTTTTTCCAGCGTTTTGCGATATTCCTGCTGCGCTTTTTCGCTGCGGTAGAAACTCGCTGACTTGGCCATAAAGGCTTCCCACTCGTTAGTCACGTTCGGGTCTTGCACTGGCTCACCTTCAATCCAGGCCATGTATTGAGTCATACCGCCCGACCATTGCCAGAAATTATTAAAATACAGCACCACGGTCATATCGCGTTTAGCGAGTTCAACTAATAAATAATCCAAACCTTGCAGCAAGGTTTCATCGTAGTTGCCAAAACCATTGGTTACTGCCGGTTTTACCGCTGAATTAATTTCACTTTTTTCGGATACCGCCAGCACACGCAAATTATTCACGCCCATGGCTTTCAAATTATCCAACTCTTTCGCCAAGCGCTCGCGATCGCCGACTTCGTTGGGCGCACCAAGATAAGCCGCGTACCACATATTTACGCCGGTAATCACATAGGGTTTACCCTGCAGCTCGAAGTGCCTACCGTTGACGCGCACAAAATGTTCGTGGGCAGGCGATGTTGCAACATTGGCCGTAGGTGCAACTGCTGAGTTACTTTCTGCAACGGATGTTTTTTTATCGCAGGCAGCTAACAACAATATGGATACAAATCCGACAATAACAGCAATAATATTCTTCATTATTTTTCCAGATTAAGTTGTGTGTACAGAAGCATCGCCCTGTAAATAACGGATCGCTTCCATCATGGCGCGGCCATTATGGTAGGGGCATTTCCAAAAACCCACTTTGTAATAGGGTGTGGCGCTGGGCGTGTGCAGCCGCGACAACCACAACCACTCACCCGACTCATTATCAATTTGATATTTTTTAATAAAGGCCCACACCGCTTCCGCCGCCGCAAAATATTTTTGCTCGCCACTGACGCTGTAGGCATAAAGAAAACCCACCAACGCTTCTGCCTGTACCCACCACACGGTGTCGTTATTTACGGTGGCGCTGGAAAAATCATAAGAGTCCACCACCTGCCCCAACTCGCCAATACCTTCTTGCAGCGTCACTTCGGCAATACGAATTAATGTCGGTGTCAGTGCGCGCGTATAGGCTTCGTCACCCAGCGATTCCAATGCTTTGGCAATTAACCAGCTCGCTTCAATATCGTGCCCGTAGGTATAACCGGGTGAAAAATCCTTCCACTGCAGATCCATAAACATACGCAGATGATGCGTGTTTCTGTCGATCATGAAGCGATCAAACATCTCAATATTGTATTGCAGTGCTGCACGAACTTCTGCACTCGGCTGCGCCTGATACAAGGTGGTGTAAGCTTCAAGAATATGCAGATGGGTATTTTGTGATTTGGGATAATTCAAATCTTTTTCGCTGAGACGTAAATCCTCAATCACACCCCAGTCACGGGTAAACGCTTCAAGGTAGCCTTGATTTACCGAGTCGATGGCATGCTGTTCAATTAAATTAAAACATTCCAGCGCACGGGCAAGTGCCTGTGCATCACCCGTGAGTTGGTAGTAAGCGCAGAGCGCGTAAATAGTAAATGCCTGCGCATAAACTTGCTTTTTGGTATTGATCGGCGCGCCCGCCGCATCCAGCTCCCAATAAACACCGCCGTGCACATCATCAAAAAAATTCGCACACAAATAATGGTATGCGCGCTCAGCACAATCGCGATACACAGGGTTATTGATTTGCTGCGCGGTTTCACTAAAAAACCAAAGAATACGCGCATTCAAAATAATGCCTTTACTGGCAGAGGGAACAGGCAGATTGTCTGCACCCACTTCGCCGTAAAAACCACCCTGTTGCTGATCGATAGTATGGGTAGCCCACCAATCAGCAATAGCGCTAAGTTCTGCGCGAAATTCTTGTTGCAACACAATGGCAGATGAAGAAAGCATGGCGGCGTTCATGGTTTAAACCAAATCCTTCATTACTTGCAAATTCGCACTGATTAATTCATTGCGCACCGCAACCGATGCCGCAGAACGCAGGCCATCTTCCGGGGTGTTTTTGCAATAGTCGATCAGTTTTTCCACGGTAGACGTTGCCACGTGCATGCGTGTATCCGATGAGGCGTAATAAATAAACACTTCATTTTTTTCGTTTGCAATCCAACCATTTGAAAACGCCACGTTGGATACGTCACCGACACGTTCAACACCGTGCGGTGCAATAAAATGTCCGGCAGGGCGATGGGTTACTACCCAGGGGCGCTCCAATTCGGTCATGAACATGTAGAGCACATAACGTAAACCGGCGGCGGTATTACGCACACCGTGGGCGAGGTTCAACCAGCCTTCGGCAGTTTTAATCGGCGCAGGGCCCTGGCCATTTTTAACTTCTTTAATGGTGTGATAAACCTTGCCATCCACAATCACTTCGGATTTCACTTCGGCTTTGGTCATATCATCCACCAGACCCCAACCAATACCACCACCGGCGCCCACGCTGATAAAACCGTCTTGTGGGCGGGTAAACAAACCGTATTTACCGTCGATAAATTCCGGGTGCAATACCACATTGCGCTGCTGACCGGAGTAGGTCACCAAATCGGGCAGGCGCTCCCAGTTAATTAAATCTTTGGTGCGTGCAATACCACATTGCGCTTCCGCCGCAGAGGTATCGTTCGGGTGATTTAAATCTTTGCGCTCGGTGCAAAATAAACCGTAGATGTAACCATCCTCGTGATTGGTTAAACGCATGTCGTACACGTTGGTATCGGGGCGATCTGTTTCCGGCATGGTGATGGGGTAATCCCAAAAGCGGAAGTTGTCGATACCATTTGGGCTTTCCGCAATCGCAAAAAAGGATTTGCGATCCACACCTTCTACACGCACCGCTAAAATGTATTTACCGTTCCAATACATTGCACCGGAATTAAACGCGGCATTAATGCCCTGGCGCTCCATTAAATGCGGATTGGTTTTTTCATTTAAATCGTAACGCCAAAAAACCGGAGCATGTTCGGCGGTGAGAATCGGGTTTTCGTAACAATCGTAAATACCGTTGCCATCGCGTTTTACAGCATTTTTTTTCGTGATTAGCGTTTCATGTTGTTGCAGTAAGGCTTTTGCTTTTTCTTTAAAACTACTCATGTTTCAAATACTCCAATGAGTTTTTCCAGTGTTTCATTCTGATGAGTGTTTCATCACACATCGAACTTATAACGTAATCGTTTACACCCGTAGTTAAAATTTTTTGTGCTGCAGAAAAACCGCAGCACAAAATCGCTATCAGGGCTTGCTTAATAAATGCTCGTCGTTAGTACCCTGCAGTGCAGAGGCAGGAATATCCGCCGGATAATCTTCCAGTTTTTGGTACCAGTTAAACCAGAGGAAAATGCTGGTGATCGCTGCCACAACCATTGCCGCGATAAACTCTGGCCAATGTTTGATAACCATAAAAATCGGCGCGGCGACCAGCGAGGTTTGCCACACAATCCCCACCAGTACATTGACTGCATCACGGGCAAAGTTTTTGTTGGCGCCCACCTGCGGATAATCTTTTTGCACTTCCGCCAATACCGGTGCCCAAAAACCCCAAGGACGCACTTTGGTGTAAAACTTTTTCAGCACTTCCATATCGTCCGGTTTAGTCAACAGCGAACCAATAACGCAGGCAGCAATACAGGCGAGGAACATAAAGGGGAAAGCATTGATGGGTGCTATATCGGTAAAAATCAGCGGGAAGGCGATCGCAAAACCGGTCACCATGCCCCAGAAATAACCATAGCCATTAAACCGCCACCAGTACCACTTCAATACGTTGGAGGCGGTGTAACCACCGTAAAGTGCACTCACCAACCATTGAATAACCTGATTGAGGGTGGGAATAAAAAAGCCAATCGCCACACCGAGAATGACAAACAAGACGGAAATGAGGTAACTCATTTTTACGTAGGTTTTTGGTTCGGCATCGGCATTGATGTAGCGTTTGTATAAATCGTTAACCACATAAGCCGGTGCAGCATTGACTGTTGCGGCAAAGGTGGACATAAAGGCCGCGAGCAAACCAGCGATTAACAACCCCAACAAACCGCTCGGCAAAATTTCACCGGCCAATACCATGGGAAGAATTTGTTCAAAATCGACATTCTCACCCATCGCATTTAAATCACCCATAAATAAACCCAGCGCAAGCACCGTTAACCCGGTGATAAGCATGTAGCGCGGAAACATCAATACGACGGTAACAACACCACTCATTTTGGCGGCTTCTTTCGGGGTTTTAGCGGAGAGCACACGCTGCATGTCGTAAGTGGGTTGTGGGCCGGCCATGCTTTGCAACATGCCTTTAAACAACATCAGCATAAAAAAGATGGCAAATAATTCATAACCATCGGCATCAATTTTTTGTTGTGCGGCGGCGAGTTTTTCTGACCAATCCAAATGCAATTCCCAGCTGAATAAAATACTGGTCCAGCCTTCGGGAATCGCGGCATTTAACATTTCCGGTGAAATGCGCTGCATGGCAATTACCCCCACCGCGATGCAGGCAACAGTCATAATGAAAAATTGCAGCACCTCGGTAAACACCACACTGAACATACCGCCTTTCACCACGTAAAGTGTGGTGATGGCGGTGATAATCAGCCCATAACAAACATCGTTCATATGTGGGTCTGCAGCCAATTGCCAAGGCATAAATACCGCTGCAAATTTACCAATACCGATAAATCCGTAAGCAATAAAACCAATCACATTCACCAGCGCAAACAGCACCACAATTAAATGTGAGAGGCGTGCGCCCTTACCTTCGCCAAAGCGAAAGGTAATCCATTCCGCACCGGTCATTACGCCTGAGCGACGCAACCAGGCGGAGAGGAAAACCATCAAAAAGATCTGGTTAAACACCGGCCACAACCAGGGAATAAATACACTGGTGAGACCATACACAAACAGCAAATACACCAGCCACATAGTGCCGGAAATATCGAACATGCCCGACGCATTCGATAAGCCCAGTTGCCACCAGGACAGTTTATTGCCGCCAAGGAAGTAACTTTTTATATCTTTGGAGGCGCGACTGGAAATCCAAAAACCAACCACCAGAGTGGCAATAACGTAAGCGAGAATAATCGCTATATCCAACAGAGGAAGATTCATTAACAGATTCCAAATTTATTATGTGGATCGACACGGGTCGTTTTTCTTATCTGATTGTTACTTCCGTGCATCGCCATACAACCCCTAGCGGGCAGGCTCAGGAAAAACCGCCTAGGTAACAGCAGGGAGCAAACCTTTGAAAAAGATATAGCATAACTGACCATAAGCACCTTAACAGCAAGCTAATGTAACCGTTTACATTTTATTTTTCTAGTCTCTTGTGGTGAGCTGTAGTAAATTTTCAGTCAAATAAGCAGTTTTTCGGACAAATCCATACCCACCCGCCTATCACCGGCACCCTAAGGTCGTTTTTTATGTCCAATATTCGCGATGTTGCACGCTTGGCTGGCGTATCCGTTGCAACCGTTTCACGTGCCCTGAGCAACCCCGAAAAAGTTTCTGATGAGAGCCTGGAAAAGGTTCACAAGGCTATCGCCCAAGTGGGCTACCGCCCCAACATGCTGGCACGCAACTTCCGCTCAGCGCGCGCCTACGCGGTGGTAGTGCTGGTGCCCGATATAGCCAACCCCTTCTACTCGCTTTTTATTCGCGCCCTGGAAGACCGCGCCCAGCAAAAAGGTTATGCCGTGCTGTTGGGTGATACCCGCGGCACCCCCGAGCGCGAAATGGAGTACATCCGCCGCGTAGAAACCCGCCTGGCCGATGGCATAGTGCAGCTGCGCCCCAGCTCGGAAAAAAGCCAGAACAACATTCCGCCCGATATTCCCTGCGTGAATGCCTGTGGCTGCGAATACACCACTGGCCCAGCCATTCGTATCGATAACCGCGCCGCTGCCAAAACCATGGTGAACTATTTGATTTCGCTCGGACACAAACGCATCGGCGTTATCTCCGGCTTGAAAGACAACCCCCACGCCATTGATCGCCTGGAAGGCTATAAAGAGGCATTGGCCGAAGCAGGTATTCCTTTTGAGAGAGACCTGATTGCCGAAGGTGACTTCACCATGTGGTCCGGCCTGAACGCCGCCTTCCAGTTCTGTAATATGAAAGTGCGCCCTACCGCGATTTTTTCCATGAATGATGAAATGGCAATCGGCGCTATGCAGACCTTAAAAAATCAGGGCATTCGCATTCCGGAGGATATGTCGGTCACCGGTTTTGACGATATCGCCTACGCCAAATATTCCGACCCAAGCCTCACCACCATTTCGCAACCGGCGGAAGAGATGGGCAAAATGGCGATGGATATGTTACTGAAAGTGATTGAAGGCGAACCACTCAGCCAACGCGAATGTGTATTGCCGACGGAATTTATCATTCGCAAAAGTACCGGGCCATTGTTAACTAAAAAGTAAGGCTATATTTTTATAATCACCAAAACATACATTATTTAAATATTGTCATGTGTAATAAAAATTTATAGCAACGCAAATCATCAAATAAATAAGGCCAAGGGAGCATTAACTTCCTTGGCCTTATTTATTGATACGAAAAACTATCAGGGTTTTAAGTATACATTCCAGTTGGAGCAAGATCCGTTAGCATAATATGCGGAACTGCCGGGGTAAAAGGTACAAGTGCGGTTATTCCACCCATTGCTGTAATTGGTATAAACACCAACGACATAAGTGCCCGATGTACATGCAATGCTGTATTCTTGATAAAGATAATATCCTCCACCAGTACTATATACCTGCGTAAAGGTACAACCTCCATAAGAATTACCGAGGACAGGGTCACCATACTCTGCTACTTTTTGATCTGCATGCGCAACAGCAGAAAGACCTAATGCCACTACAATAGCCGCCATAAATTTAAACTTCATATTAACTCCTTGTGTTAACTATTATCGGCCTTGCCTCATGCTTCGCTCTCGGGTGAGTGATAAATTTGGCCGTTATTTATCGCGATCCTACTCCCTTCCTACCGGAACTTTTTAGCGCACCATTTTTATTGAAAAATGGAATTGCCCTGCGACGAGATATACACAACAAACTCACCTTTTTCCGGATTGGGAAAATAAGTGATGGAATAATTTGAATCTGGATTGTTACTAGCTAACACCTGCCACAGTGCACGATAAGCCTTATCGGCACTGGCATCATCCTGAGAAGGGATAGTTATTTTGCACGTCACTGACCGGCAACTCATGTGCGTGGGAATATAAGAGTCGAGCGCAGCGGTATCAGCAAAGATTGACAGTAATTTATTTTCTTCTGTAGCCGCCCATTGGTAATCGACAAGCTCGGCCTCGTAGCGAAGATTGGATTCTTCAATTAAGAATTTGCTATTTTTTTCATTTGCAAACTGTCTGAGGATATTAATCTGTTGCTGTTGTGCATCACGGGCTTTTACCAGCGCCTCTATATCTGCTGTTTGGTGTATTACCTGCACAGCTGGGGAAGTTTCATTGGTCGATGCTGTTTTATTTTCAACAACCACGGACTGATCAGGAGAGAGCGGCGCAGATGCAGGAGGAAATACGGCAAGCGGGATAACATCATCCACGCAAGTATTGGCCGAAAGGTTGGGCGCGATGTAATGATTTTTTGTCACAGTAAACGTTATATAAAACGTCAATGTGACAGTTATAGCGATTATGCTGACAAATTTAAAATTACCCATCCGTAGCACCTGTTGTTATTAACAACCCATAACAACATGTATACTAGACGACAAATAAAACCGCAAGCACAAAACCTAATTTAGATTTTTTTGGCGCGCAAGTTTCTTTTCATTAGAAAAAGAAATTTTACAAAGCCAACAGAGAACCATTTTTTATCAATAAAAAAGCGCGCAGTAATTTTTTACTGCGCGCTTTTTCGCTTCTGGGAAAATATTACTTTTTTGCCACCAACTCAAAATGATCAAGCAATTCCATTGCCGCCACAATTAAATGGTACAGCGTACTGGCGGGTGCGACATCTACGACCACTTCATCATTAGCACCGCGTTGATCAACATAGGAACCCGGTGTTGATGCGCAGAGATAATAGCTAAATAAGTCATCCACGCCTTTAATCGCAATCGCTTCAGCATCCGAATTTCCCTCACGGATCTGCACCAGACTCGCTTTAATTAATTCAGTGATTCCCCAGCACCGTTTGTTGGGGTCAATGATCTCGCCGGTGTAACTCACCGCATCAAATAACAGACCGGATTTATCCATACCAATTTCCAAACCGCGCGCATACAGCGCGTTGGTATAACGGGAAACCGGGCGACCGGTGCGGCGGTGATACCAGTCGAGCAGCCAGACCCACTCCATCATATGACCCGGTTCAACCGTATCGCCTTTGGCATTGGGCAAACGCGTCCAGCTATCGTCAAAAAATTCAAACAAGACACCGTGTTGCTCATCAAAAAAGTGGGTTTGGAATAGCGCAAATAATTCGCCCACCCGCGCCAAATATTTTGCATCACCGGTAGCATCGTAGAGCGCAAGAAAGGCTTCAAATAAATGCATATGCGGATTTTGGCGGCGACAGGCATAGTCGTAATCACCCTCGATCCAACCACCTACTGCAGAACCAAAAGCGGCATCCAAATGGGCGATTAATTTATCGGCCTCCTGAAGATAAGCAGCCTCGTTAAATGCGCGATAACACCAGGCATTGGCGAGCAGGAAAAACGCGTGGTCATAGAGATCCTGTTTGGTATCTACCACCACAAAATCTTTGTTCAATAAGTGGGTATATCCCGCGCCTGCGGCAGGGTGTGCCGCTGCTCCATGCACAAACGCCAATAACTTTTTGGCAATATCCTTACCCTCCGGGCACCAGCCGCGATGGTAGGCCGCTGCAAAAAAGAAGGCTTGGCGAGCCTGTACCCGCACCCGGGTGCTGGACTCCAGGTCAGGTACACCCGCGGGTGTCAGGCGCTCGTAGTTAGCGCCGGTTGTAGGCTCTATACCACGCGCTAACCAGAGAGGCAGGGCATCTTGTTTGATCCAGTGTTCAAGGCGACTGGCCGCCGCACGCAATGCTTGAGACATAAAGAATCCATTTACCGCCAGATGCGGTTGCTGTGAGTTAAGTGGCGAATGGGGATTATGGCTGATTGAGTCGGCATTTTGCGCGGAGCCTTTAACAGGGCGCAAATAAAAAGCCCCGGAAAACCGGGGCAAAAAACACAACAGCGGGCTATGGCTTAACAATTAATCACTAACAACTGTCAGCAGCGACGACAGAAAACAATGGATAAAACCACCATAACTGTAATCGATTACCAACAAATAACCATGAATAAAATGGCCTTAGCGGGGCTTATTATGGATAAAAATGTAATCGGTTACAAGTATTTTGTCATGGAAATCATCAAAGGATTACGATTCGCCATCCATCTGACTGACAGGCATAAAAAAACCCCGGCAAGCCGGGGTTTTACAAGGAGCGTCAAACGCTTACTGCGGTAAAAAGTCGAAGGTTTGATTGATGGTAGTGCGCGCCACATTGGAGGCAGGAAAACTGATCAAGCGAATGCGCTGCAGGATTTTCCCCTCCAGATCGCTATCGCCCAGTTCGCTGGATACCAATGTTGCCTCAACGATTTTACCGCTGGGGTCGATCACAATCTTCACCACCATCTTGCCTTCCAGCGCCGCGTTTTGGCGCAGGGCGCGGTTGTAGATCGAATAGATCGCACCTTTGTGCTGTTCCATGATCTTGCGGATTTCTTCTTCGCTGCGCGCTGCACCGCCCGCACCATTGCTGTTGCCAGCAGTAGCCTGGGTCGATTTTTTGCCCGCTTCGGCCAAGCCGCTTTTCACTTTGGTAGTCTCACGCCCCGAGAGCGCCGTGCCGCCGGTATCGCGACTCAATGCCGCGGTATTAATGCCACCACTGGCGGTTTTGGCGCCACTGGTAATCATGGCGCGATCCAACTGCGCAGCTTCACCCGTACTATTGGTTACTGTAGTCGCTGCCGTTTCCACCGCCGAGGTCTGCATCATTTCACGCATTTCAGCCAGATCGTCTTTAAACTGCATTACACCGGTATTGGCCGCCTGCTCGCGCGCTTTTTCCAGTGCCGCTTTAGGTGGAGCAACAGGTTTTTTCACCGGCTCCGGCGGTTTAACGACCGGCTCCGGCTTTTTTTCTTCCACTTTAGGCTCGGGCTTTTTTTCCTCTACCTTGGGTGGCTCGATAGGTTTCGGGGGCGGTAGCTCTTTCTTTTCCAACACGACCCGCGCCAATTGCGGTGGCAGCTTTTCTTTTTCCGCACGGGTAATCTCAGGCACTTTGCTGAGTGTCACCACAATACTAAGCACCAGCAACACCACAAAACTCACAACCAATATTTTGGTAAATCGCTGATCGTCCTCAATCGAGGAGCTCCAGGGCAACTGTAAATTCAACAGGGGGTTGGCCATCTCAACCCTCCCCATTGTTAGCGGGTAATTCTTTTTTGGTTACGGCCAGCGAAATATCGCGATACTCCGCCGCCGCACAAGTCGCCATCACTTTCTTCAGTAATTGATAAGGCACCTTTTGGTCAGCCATCACCGTAACAGGGCGCCCGGTGAGTTGATTTTTTTCCGTCAATGGCCCGGCTTTTTCGGCGTGATATTTTAATTCCTGGGTGAGCGGCGCAAACTGATCGCCTTCAGCGGCCAATAAATCCGCCACCGAGCCCACTGCCCTGCCAGCCACAACCACGTCGGTTGCACTGATCAATACCAACAAATTTTCTTCCGGAACCTGATCAGACACCGACGCGGGTAACTTGATACTTTTATCCGTTTGCAAAACTTCCACATCACCCGAATTCACCAACAGGAAAAATACCAGAATGGTAAAAATATCCATGAGTGAAACCAGGTTTAACTTGGAACCTTGTTTTAACCGGCGATGATGTTTTGCCATGCGTTTAGCGCGTAGGGATTGCTTCATGGTGTCGCTCCCTGTGCATTGCCACTCACGGCGGAGGTTTGACCACCTGCGGGTGGCGCATCGCCCAATGAAATCTCCGGAAACAATTCCGCATCGACCATGCTGGCGGCAACTACCGCTTTGAATGAACGTACGGTATCCATAGTGCTAACCAGGGTTTGATAGTCGGTATCTTTTTCGGAGAGGATATAAATATCTTTTTTCTGGATACCTTTATCTTCCAACAAGCGTTTGGTTTCCTGTAGCACCGTCGCCAATAATGCGAAGTCATATTGCCCGTCAGCGGTTTTTTCCACCCACTTTAATTTGATGCCCGCCGGATAATTCACTTCAAATTTATCGGCGCGAATAATCAACTCCAATTGCTGCGGTGGCTCTTCGGTTTGCGGCGTGCTTGAATCCGCCATGTCCGGCAATTTGAGATCCAGTACGGTGGTGCGCGCGAGCACCATGCTCATCAACAATACCGGCACCAATATGATCATCAGATTCATAAAGGAGGTGATATCGAGATCTGGATCCTCTTTAAAACGGCGTTTTATACGCATAAGATTTTCCCCAATAAATACAACTGCTGATTGCGCAATAACTGCAACGGGCAGTAAGTTTATTGAGCGGCTTGCTGTGGTTTAGCGGCCGATTCCGGCGCGCGCGTACGCACACTCACTTCACTGGAATGAGCGATAATATTCAGGCACTTCACACCCGCCATTTCCAGGCTATCGATAATCTCGGTAGTTTTACTTTGAATCATGGAGTGAATCAGCAAGAGAGGAATAGCAGCAATCAAACCAAAGGCGGTGGTGTTCATCGCCACGGCAATAGACGATGACAGGAGCGCAGCTTTTTCAGCGGGGTCAGCGCTGGCTACGGCGGTAAACGCTTGAATCAAACCGATAATGGTACCAAGCAAGCCCAGCAAGGTGGCGATATTTGCCAATGTTGCCAAATAAGCAGTGCGTTTTTCCAGGCGCGGCATGGCTTCCATTACACCTTCTTCCATCGCCAACTCAATATCATCGCGACGCGGTGATTGCGCCATGCGAGTAATACCCGCTGCAATAATGCGCGCAATAGGTGCGCTGCTGGTCTTGCCTAAATTGACCACGCCGTTGTAATCCTTTTTTTGCAGCAGCGGCAAAATACGGTCAAACGCCTGGCGGTTAGACGACTTGGCAGACGACAATACCAACCAACGCTCCAATGCAATAGCAATGCCCACTACCAATACAATGGCAATAGGATACATAAAGGCGCCGCCATCCTGAAAAAAACGAATCAAAGTATCCATAACGTCTATTAACCTCACCAGAGAATGTAATTAAAAAATGAATTGATTATTGCGCAGCGTCAAACTCGCCCGCTGCTTCCAAATGACGCTGTAATTCATCGCGTTCCAAATGTCCAAACACTGAATCTGCTTCGCTACCCAACATTTCCATTTCCAATTCGGGGCTGAGCGGTGATTGCCAGGGCAGAATATACATCACTCGCGGCTGTTCCTGATTACCGGTGACGGTGGTGCGCAAATTAATATTCGCCTCACCGATAGCTGCAGAATTTCTCGGCGCCGTATTTTCTGTTGGCTGTTGCGGCGACGTTTGTTCTGGAACTGCTTGCTCCTGATCAATTGGCTCTTGAACAGCCTCTTGCGCGATTGTCGCAAAAGACCAACACATCACTAACGCGAGAAATAATTTATTCATTGCTCTCACCCTCAACCGCTGCCGGAGCAGCCTCCACCGCAGCTTTCGGTTTAGCGGTAATACCCAGGCGACGCTGCAAATCAGCAATCCAACTTTTGGCTTGTTTATCCTCACCGCCGATCAATTCTAAATAGGCCTCATAGTGCGGTAGTGCTTCCGCGCTTTTACCCAGGTACAAATCGTAAAGTATGGCGATATTTTTATGGCTCTCGGCGTGATAAGGCCAAACGCTCAATGCTTTTTTGTAATTGCTCTCTGCTGCCGCAAAATCCCCTGACTCGCGCTGCAGGATTGCCAACTGATTGTAGGCATCCAGGTTTGTATGGTTGGCGGCGATTGCATCGCTGAATGCCTGGGCTGCACGTTTGTTTTCCTGTTGCGCGCGATACACCAACCCCAAATTCAAATGCGCGCCCGACAGCTTTGGGTTAGCGGTGATAATTTTTTGCAGCAAGCCCTCTGCCTGTGCCCACTGTTTGTTGCGCATGGCGCGCGTGGCATCGGCAAATTGTTGGTTGATTTCACGACTCACCGAGGGTTTGTTTTGCAAATAAGGATTCGGCGTAGCGGGGCCCGCCGGCAAAATACTCGCACCAGGCGCGGCGATAGACTCCTCTGCAGCAGATTTACTTTTTCCACCGCTAGATTTTTTTGGTGCAGTGTTAGAGCAGGCCACCAATAAACTTGCCACGGCGATTAATAACCATGTGCCTGCGTATTTAGTGAATATCATTACTCACCTCCACGCGGGTTTCACTTTTGTTGTAGCGTGCGGGCAACAGTTTAGCGAGCGCATCAAAACTGCGTTTAACACCATTGTCATAAGTGCCTTTCCAACTGCGCTGCGCATTGGCTTGATGAATTTCAATCGCTTTCTCTTCGAAGGGATAAGCCTGCTCTTCCAGCAAAATTTCGTATTGTTCCAAGGCCAATTCATCCAATTCTTTGGGGCGCTGTGAGGCCATTAAATCGCGGCTGAGCTGCGCATAAATTTCACCGATTTTAAAACTGGCCTCAGTAGTGAATTCAGCCACGCCATAACCCAGCACTTGTTCCTGCGCTTTGAGTGCTTTTTCCAAGGCCGCGCGTTTGCGCTGCAAACTGTTTTTAAGTGGCAAGGTGAGTTGGATACGCGAGAATTCATCGTAAGCTGGCTGCGCTAATTCTGCTTGTGCACTGGCCGCCAGATACGTGGAGCGATCGGTTTTGGCACTGCCGGCACGCTGATGGCTATTAATAATATTTTGCAGCCAATAATTACGTTTATCGCGTTCACCCGAGGCGCGATACAACTCGGTCAATTTAAATTGCGCTTCTAAATTGTTCGCCAAGGGGCGCGGGTATTCGGTTGCATAACGACGGTACTGTTCAATCGCCTGCGCGCGCTTGCCGGATTTTTCATACAGCTCGGCCCCCATATAGAGCGACTGGCGTTTAACATCCGGATCGGTGCTGGTGCGCTCCATGACCACCAATTCATCCGCTGCTTGTTGCCATTTATTTTGATTTTGATAAATCAGCACCATCTTGGCAGGTAAGGTAGCGGTTAGCGAATGACTGGGATATTTTTTGCGGAAGCCCAAATAAACATTTTCAGCCTGCGCCCATTTTTCCTGCTCAATTAAATACACACCAGCATCGTACTGCGCTTTGGCTGCAATCTCGGTATTGGGTGTGAGTTGGGTGATGCGCATTAATTGTGCGATGGCAGAATCTTTATCGCCAAAGGTCAAGCTGGCTTCAGCTTGCTGATAAATACTTGCGGCAATGCGCTCTTGCACTTGTTGCACACTGGGTGCGCCCGGTTTTTTACCGTAGGCAGGCAAGAGGTTTAACACTTGCATGTAGGCCTGTTCAGCGGCGGCATATTCTTTGGTTTCAAAACGGCTGTGGCCGAGAATCAGCCAGCTTGAAAACAGCAGCGAACCCTCAGCTGCCGGCTGCCACTGGATTACGCGCTCGGCAATCAGTTTGGCGTCTTCATAACTATTCTGTTGCAACAAATCATTGGCGGCTTCCGCCAAGACGACGACTGCGCGTGGATCAGTTTTGTACACATCGGCAAAATTTAATGCATTTTGAATTTTGCGACGCTGCCATTCTTCCTGACGGTTATCCGGCAAACTGCGCGCCGATTGAATTAATTGTTGCGGCAATAAAATCGCTGCATAACCGGCATCGGCGCCGCGCAGTTTATCCATATAACCGTAGGCAACCTGCTCATAAGCTTCCATCGCTGCCGGCAAATCGCCCGCTTCATTTAAACATTCGGCGAGTAAAAACGTCATCTCTGCTACTTGTGCATCCTTGGCAAAGGTTTGCACAAACTCGCGATACCATTTTGCCGCACGCGCAAACGCGCGCATGGCGTCGCTATTATTTTTGGGTTTTAAGGCTTGTGCTTGCGCGTGTTCAAACTGCGCCAATTCCTGTAATGATTGATGCAAATAGGCAAGTGAATTATTGCCTATCACACCTTTGCGGCTAGTCCAATAAAAACTGCTGATGCCATACCGTTCTACAAAATCCTGTTTTGCGGGCAGGATTAAACTGGGGAAATCGCCTTCCTGATAAACATCAATCACTTTAATACTAAAGCTGGGGGCAAAATCGGAATCGGGATTGTGTTGCACAAAATGCTGATAGGTTTCGGCACTGTCGGTAAAACGTTTTTGTTCGAGATATAACTGACCTAATTGTTGGTACAACAAATATTCATAGGGACGGCGACCACCTAATTCAGTTTGCAAACTAACGATGGATTTTGCACCTTCAAGATACGACAGCGATAACCCCATCACGCGTAAAGTATCTTTCACCAAATTCGCTTTGGAAGCACCAATGTCCCCAAGCACTGCGTCCACTTGTTCCGGGTTGGCAGCGCTGCCCAATAGTTGATCCAATACCTGCGCAAATGACAAGAGCGCCAGATCGTAATCGCTGCGTTTAAATTGCGCCCAACCGCGCATATAAAGTGCATTTTGTTTTAGCTCGGGGTTGCTACCATTCACCACCGCCGCATAATTGCGTTCAGCCGCGGCATAGTCGCCATCGGCAAACGATTTTTCCGCGCGCCGAAATTGAGTTTCTGCCATAAAACCGGAATCGGGATTGTTATTAGCCAGTTGATCAAGCACTTGCGCCGCTTCGTCATTACGACCATCCAACGATAAGGCTTTGGCAAGCTTGTAACGCAATTGATCAGCGGCAATACCATTAACCGGTTGCGCGCCTTCACTTTGCAATTTAAGTAGCTCGCTGTACATAGCGACCGGCTTGTCGTAAAAGCGGCGCATGTCGGTAGCATCGAGCTGAGCCTTTTCACTGCGCGCCATTTCCAAATCAGCCAGGCGCACCAAAATTTGCTGTCGCAGTTTGGGGTCATCGGCAACTGACAGCGCGCGTTGATAACTTTGTTCAATACGCGCCACATCCAATACTGCAACTTTTGCTTTGCTATCAGGCAATTTTGCTTCCGGTAAATCGGCCAGGGTTTTACCGCGCCCATCATCGCCCAAGCCAACGTAGCTACAACCCTGCAGTTGCATGCCAGCGATAATTATTAATCCAAGCAGTCGCTTCATTCCGGTTGTCTCCGCAATTCCGCGTCATACAAACGCGCGACCGCAAGATGCGCTTGCGACAAATAACTTTTCAAACGTTTTTCATGGCTCGCCAATTGTTGATCCACCTGCTCGCGCAATACGCGGGTTTGCTGCGCGATTAATTGTTCGGTGGCGTGCAACTGGGTTGCTGTTTCCTGCTGCAACGTTTGCAGGCGCGCCAATACCGGTTGGATATCCAAACTGGTGGCGGTGATCTCATCGATATGGATTTGGGTTTTGATCACGCTCGCCAGTGCGCTATCTATTTGTGCAAGTTCCCGCTGCTGCTCCGCCAGGGCGATAGGATAATGCTGCGCGGCTCGCCACAACAAAATTCCGGCAAACATTTTTTGGCGCTGCGCCAGCTCATCGGTTTGTTGCCCTGCCGCTTGCATGCGCGCGATGGTTTGTCCGGCGCGGGTAACACGCTCCTGCAGTGCACGGGTATCGGCGTCGGCCAACGCGAGATAGTCATCCGCTGCAATAATTTGCTGCAAACGTGTGGCAAATTGATCGCGGCGCTGCTGTAACTGTTGCGCCTGCAGCGCAAAAGCAGATTGGGTTAGCTGTTGCTCTTGGCGACCGCGTAGCGCTTGTTTTTCCAACAACAGTTCACGATAAGCAATCAGTTTTGGCTGCCAGTTTTGCAACAAGCGCTGTAAACGCAATAAATCGCGCAACTCCAAAACCGCCGTTTGAAAACGGGTTTGTGCAAATAATTCGCTCATGTACGCGGAGCGGGTTTTGATAATGCTGGTGCCATCGAGCTTCAACCAGTTTTGCCCATCATCAGCAATTACTGCCGAGAGTCCTTGCCCTTCCTCATCGTTTTGCAACGCCTTGCGCGCCTCTTCCGCGGCCATGGGTTTGGCATCGATTAAAGTGAGCAATTCACCTTCTGTTAGCGTTGCGCGCATATCGCGAATTAATTGAATTTCACGCGCTAATAATTCTTCCGCCAGTTCATAAGCAGCGACGGCTTCGCCCTGCGCATTTAATTTTTCGTAGGCAAAAGGTAAAGCGAGCAGCGATTCCTGCACCGCGGGATAAATCAAACTGCGCGAACGCAATAATTGCCAGGGCTGTAATGCGGTGGTGTACTCTTCTTGCGCCACGGCGGCCCAGCCATAACCCAGCAGCGCTTGATTGGCATAAATGCCATCGAGCCGCACTTTGGTAAATTCACGAATCGCCGCCGCGTATTTTTTTTCCGCGAGATAAGAATAACCAAGCGCTGTGGAGGATTTGTCTTGCAGTGCCCACTGGGTCGCGCGGGTGCGCGGGTCTTTGGCTATATCAATATCCGCCAGCGCATTAAAAAATAGTTGTGCCTGGGTAAAATTACCTTCGCGCGCATGCGCTGCACCCAGGTTATACAGTGCGTAAGGATTCCAGCCACGCAGTTCACTCTGCTCAACGGTTTTGGGCGTGAGTTCAGCGTAGCGCTTGTCACGGATGCGAATATTGATTTGCAAAGCTTGCAGTTGGGCGCGCAATGCTGGTTTGAAATCGGCACTGACACGATTAAAACTTTGCTCGGCAGCGGCCCAATCGCCGCGTGTGTAATAGAGTTTGCCGAGATAAAACCAAGCGGCATCGCGCACTGATTGGGGGCGGCGTTCGTCCTGCAGGATTTGACTGAAAACCGATTCAGCGTGATTTTGCATACCGAAGGCGAGACTGATGCCGCCGGCAATTAACTCCGGATTATCGCTGTGCCCCTGAATGCCGTTGCGCGCATCTGCCACCATTAATTCGGCGATGGCATTGACGTAATCCTGTTGGTAGTAGTGAAAAAGTGCGACGCCGTAGCGCAAATCGGCTACGGCAGTTTTAGGCTTTTCCTCGGCCGCTACGGAAAACGCCGTTGCAAGCAACGGCGATACCAACAGAGCCAGTAATCGACAGCGGAGCAGACGCATTACATCTGCCATTGTTTGATTGAAAATTCAGGTTGCAACTGTGCAGTGGAGTCGACAATTTTTAATTCCAACACCACCGGCTCCTGATTTTTATTGATCGTGATCTTGGCGCCGCGTTTGTAATCCTGCTGCGGACCACGGCCGGTAAAAAACGCGCTGATTTCGTGTTCGCCGCTTTTTAAATTACCGATATACAACCGCTGCACCCCGCCGCGAAACAGCGCGTTGGTTTGTTTGTCGGTGTAGAGCTCACTTGCCACTAACTGATTGTTGATTTCAAGTTTGATGGCATCCAAGGCGAAATACTGGCCCAGATCCATGGAGACATACACCGCAATTTGGGTGCTGGCCGGGTAGAGCAATTCCTCTTCGAGAATAAGTAAATCGCGGTTTAGCGTCAGCACCGATTCTTTCAGCGATTCAACCTGCCCTGCCGTTGCTGGCGCTGCTGATTGCGCCCAGGCATTACCCGCGACTAACTGCCCCCAAATTGCCATCAATAAAAATAACCCAGCCATAGCAAGCCTGTGGCGCAAGAGGTGAAACATGGTCTATCTCCGAAGAATGGATGGATGGCCGCTGAGGCGTCACCCGGCAATCAGAAAGCCCTTAGCATTTTGTAGACCAACTGATTCAACACCGGTAAATGCGCCACATTCTAGAAGCCCGTTCACTTTTTGAATGTGACACCGAGCACAGTTGATCTGGCGCCTCAATTTCTTTTTGGGTTGCACGTGTTTCTTTTTTTAATCCACGAGTTACGTTTTATGTCGCCAACTAACAATTTGCGCGCAGGTTGTACAACAACTCGCCACCTGAAAGCCTAGAGCGTTTTTGCCAGAATGCTAAGTGCTTGCTGGTGCAATTTTATTGGGGATTTTCCAGCCCTTGGCTGTACAGCACTTTGCCCTGACTGGTGATAATTACCGCATCAAAACCGGGCAATTTATTGATCAATGCCAAGCCTTTTTCCGGCCCCATCACAAACACACTGGTGGAGAGCGGATCGGTATCAAACCCCTGTGGGCCGATAATGGTCACGCTGTTGACGCCCGAGGTGGATTTACCGGTGCGCGGGTTAATAATGTGATGGACGCGCTCGCCGCTGTCGGCGATAAAGTAGCGCTCGTAATCGCCCGAGGTGGACACCGCCACATTGTCGAGCGGCAGGCTGATCGCGACTGCATCGGCGCGCGGATTTTTAATGCCAACCAACCAGGGGCGGCCACGTTTGTCTCCCAGTACCCGGCTGTCGCCACCAGCGCTGAGGCTGGCGTGCATAACCCCGTGGCTGCGCAAAATAGCGATTCCGCGATCCACCGCATAACCTTTGGCGATGCCGCCCAAGTCTATGTACAACTGCGGATGTTCAAACCAGAGCGTGCGCTGCTGTTTATCCAGATGAATCAAGCGATAGTTAATTGCCGGTAAGAGTGCAGCACGTTGTGCCTCGCTCGGCGTAAGCTTTTTGCGGTAATCGTAATAGCGCGCCAGGGAGGCGAAGGTGATATCAAACGCGCCGTCGGTGAGACGGCTGTAATAGAGGGATTTATCAATCAGACGGGTCAGCTCTGGCGAAATTACCAAGGGTTTATCCGCTGTGGCCAGTACCGCCTGCTGATTGGCGCGCGATAACTCGCTCGATGCTATGTAGGGGCTAAAATGCTGGTCGATGCGGTGCATTTCCGCCATTACCGCCGCCAACGCAATTGCGGCTTTGGCGTCATCCTCCAGCCAGAATGTGAGGCTGACACGGGTACCCATGACATCCTGTGCATCGCTGTGCCATTTGGCCTGGACACTTGAAGCCAAGAGCAGCAGCAGTGGAATACAGAGGAAACGCATAGCCACCGCCAGTATCAGAGGTTCAGATCAACGCGATAATGGGTTTTACCCTGTTCATCAACCCGGTCTTCCTGTGCAAACATGGCGAGCATATCGATTGCATTGGCCGACTCAAAAAAGGCCTTGGGCGCGGCCACTTCACCATTGATCCGCCCACCACTGGGCGCTGTTAGCTCGACAGCCAAATTCACATCCATCGGCCCGGCCAGTTGGAAAAATTGGGCTTTGATACCGTTGTTGCCATTGTCGGACAACTCAGCCGCGTAACTCCCAATATCCAACCAATTAGAGCCTGTATTCACCCGGGCGCCATTCCAGGTCAGCTTGCCCTTGAGTGCTTGCAATACGTTGCCACGCAATTGCAGTTGATCGATATGGGAGGAAAACTGACCCTGAATCGGAATGGGCAAGTAGGTTTGTACCAGTGCCGCTGGCACCAAGATGTCCGCATTGCGCAGCTGCAAGGTGCCGCTCGCGGTCGCACAAATTTCGCCATCAAACTCTTGTTGCGGCAAGCGGGTAGTCACCTTGGCGCAGGGCGATAACAGCAACAGCGACAGGGGCTGTAATTTCCAGCTCAACTGTCCAAGCGAATACTCCCTTGTAGGTGTGCGCAGGCTGGCGAGGCTGGCGCGTCCATCCCACAGGGTGCCCGTCACACCACTGAGCGCCAAACCGGTACCACGGGTGAGGAAATAGCCACCCCAGATGGCCGGAATATTGGCAATCGCAAAGACCAGAAAAAGCGTAACCCCCAGGGGAATCCACAGTTTTTTACGCGACAGCAGCAGTGCAGTTATACGGCTCATAATTATCTTTTAAGTAGGTGGCAGGCAACTAGCGCTGGCATCAAGCGCAGCGCTGCAGGGCTCAAAGTTTTTGCAGGCGCAGATTGACAGTGACCTGACCGACATCATTAGTTGCGGCAATAGATAGTTCACTCACGCTAATCCCCTGCTTAAACTCCATTTCATACAGCCATTGCATCAGCGCGTCATAGGGTGCACGCTCCAGCCGCACCCGCACTTCACCATTGGCACCGGGGTTGAAACCGCTCATGCTCAGGCCGTTGGCGCGCAGCGATGAATCTATCACCCCACTGATATTGGCCGAGCTCGCAGTATTGCCCTGACTGCGCATTTGCTGGATTTGCGCCGCCATGATTTGCACCTTACCCAAGGCCTGGGTAGAGGCTGTATTAGCCGCCAGCAGTTGATCGCGCTTGTTCTGGATGGGTGTCAGCACTACCAGCCACAGCAGATAGACAGCTACCGCCAACGCACAGGCCAGCAGCATCATTTGCTCGCGGCGGTTGTATTTATTGAGCAGGGTAAATATCTGGTTCATCACAAGCCCCTAGGGATTTTTACTGACTTTGAGGCGTGCCGATTGCACATTGCCTTGGGCATTGGCACTCAATACTTCGGCATTAAGCCCCTGGTCGCGAATTTTTTGGCTCAAGGTTTCAAAGGCCCCAAAAGTATCGGCCTGAATATTGATGTTCAATTCACCCGTATCACCCGCATAGGAAATCCCTTTGATAGTGACGGTGGGAGCCTCGGCGATTTGCGGCAGAGCTACCGCAAGTAGCGCCATCACACTGGTTGACTGCCCCACTGGCTGGCTTTGACGCAAAATAGTCGCCAACTGTTTTTCCGCATCCACTACCCGACCTTGCGGAATAGCGATGCGCGCGGCAGCTTCGATTTGCTGACGAATTTTCAAATTCTCGGCGCCCAATTTATGGATTTCATACAGCAGGGTGCCCAAGTAAACCGCCACACAAACACCGGCAAAAATAGCGATAGAGCGCCACAACTTCCACCAGCGCTCAATGGGCAAACGCTGGGAGAAATCCCCTTGGCAGAGGTCGATAGAGCTATTGCTAAAATCCAATGCCCAGGGGTCCGCAAGGCTTTGGCTGGCAATTTGCTCATGCAAACCGGCGGGAATCATCTCCACCAATGCGGCCAGATCCTGCTCACTGGCCGCGCGCAAGTGCAGCGCAGGTAATTGCTCACCGCGCACCTGATCGGCAAGCAACATCTGTAATGCAAGGCGGCCCTGGGCATAGGCGACACTAAAACCCATGGTCGGCAGGTAGCGTAAATGCAGCTGGCCTTCAAACAACCCCAAAGTCCAATGATTGCCGGGCTGGGTGATTGCATCCAATGCCAGCGGTTGGGTTAGCGGTGCACTCCAGCAACGGGTAACTTCAATCCCCAGCGCCGCCAGTTCGGCAAAGGCCGCTTGCAGCCAGGTTTTATCGGCATAGGCGACAACCACTTTGCCATCGGCAGGTGTGCCCAGCGCAAAGTGCAAGTCTTCCACATCGCCCACCACCGAATCCTCCAGTTGGAACGGCAGGAGGTTGCGCAGATGTTTCTTTTCTTTATCGCTGTATTCAAGTTGGCGGGTATTGACGCGACTACCGGGCAATATCACCCAGGTACTGAGCGGGCTTACTACCTGACTGCTAACCGCTGCACGCAGCGCCTCGCGATCGCCACTGGCCACAGAATCATTCGCTGGCGTACCGTCGGCCGCAAGCCAACACCAACGAAAGCTATCCGCGAGGCTTTTGCCGTCGTCGGAAGTATTTACGGAGAGCACCAATTGCATGGACATAATTTGCTCTAACTCTGCATTCAAAAACGGATTATGGATTGCGACTTAATCGACCAACTCGGTCTTGTCACTGTTTTTGTCCCGCTCATTGCGCACCGAGCTGGGCAACTCAAACACATCATCGCGCTGGATGGCCTTAAGGCTATTATTTTCACCGCGCTGCATGAGGGTGCGCATACTGCGGCGCTGATCCACCAACTGCACCGTTGCATTGAGCCAAAAGTAATCGGTTTTTACCGTCAGCCCATCCAGTACCAGGTTGCGACCGGAAAACAACTTGCTCCAGCTTTCACTGATAACCCCAGGCTCGGCAAAACCGGTTTCGGGGCGATCAGCAATAAATTGCTCCGCCTCTGAGGGGTTCAATGGCTCCAAATTATTGGCGTCATTAAGCGTCAACAACAAGTTGTTGATGCCATCCCCAAACGGGCTGATCGCCTCGATGGTGTTCACATTCATGCCCACCTTGTCACCCGGCAGGGCGGTGATAAACGGCTGCAAACGCATAACCAGCTGCGGCAGTTCGTTAAAACCGCGCACCAGCCGCAACTCATCGACCGACTTAAAGGGTGCATTGGCAGGCAGATAACCGTTTTTCAACCCTTGATAATAATTGGACTCGGCACCGCCCATGCCCGCTTCGATGTCGTCGCCATCAATCCAATCCAGCACCGCTTCGAGCAGGTACTCGGCTTCATTCTGATTGAGTGGCAGATCGGGAAAAGTCTGCAACAAGCGGATAAAACGGCGCTGCGGTTCCGAGTAGCGCTCGGCATCGCCGATGGGCTTGTCCGCCACCAGCGGCGTCAGCAAATCATTTAAATTGAACTGTGCGCTCGCATCCACCAGCTGCGCAACCCCACTCACCCCATCGTCTTCAATCGGTACTTGAGCGTTCCAGTCTTCGCCGAGAAAATCAATATTGGGGTCGTTATCGGCGACACTGAACATCAGCTTGGCGACCTCTTCCGTCCCCTCCAAAAAGGCCCGCGCCTGGGCACCATGCCAACGCGATTCGGCACGCGCCAAACCCAGTTGGTATTGGGCAGCAAATTTCACACTCAGCGCCGCCACCAGCGCCACAATCAACAATACCAGCACCAACACGGTGCCGCGCTGCCCATCAACAAGAGTGCGCCGCATACCAATCAACGTGCGCCACGCGGCGCGATTATTGTTCTGGCAGGGCAAAGAGACGCACACTGGGCCCTACTCCTTTGATATCGATAGTAATTTCTACCGCCAACGGCAAGCCGCCGGCATTTTGTAAACTGCTATCTGGCCACTGCTGTAGCCAATCGTCCGCATATTCGCGCCCTTCGAGCGCACTTTTGCCCTTGGAGGTGATGATCCCCTGATGCAAAAAACGCAGCTGCAGATCATCGACGTCATTCAGCAACAACTGATGAAAGGCATCGTCTTCCATCTCGATATCTGCCAATGCGCGGTTGTATTCGGGCATAAAATCGCGCCACAACTTGCCCTCCACCACACGGTAACTGATTAGCTGTAAATCGCTGCGCGGCAAGTTGGCAAAATTGACCCAACCGCGCCGCTTGAAAAACAGCACTGGCTGATCGGCATTTTCACCGGAGGAGCGCAGGCTCTCGCCTTGAAACAGCGCATTTTGATCATTGGCCAGCGGCATTTGCACATGGCGCAAATCGGCAGCAATAATCTGCCAAGCGCGATCGAGACGATTAATTTCATCCAATACTTCATTGGTGCGCTGGGCACCTTTATCCGCCGCATCCAGCGACTGAAACGCCATTACCGCAATCAGCGCCGAAATAACCAGTGCGATCATCACTTCGAGCAGGGTAAAACCGCGCTGCGCCAAAGGGCGATGTTTACTGCACAATTTCAGGATCACTGATATACCCCGTCAAGCGCGCCAGCGCTGGTTGATCCTGATCCACCATGGCAGAACCGAGCGAAACACCATCGGCAGGCCCCATCAAACGCACCGCAATTTCAACCCGTTTAAAGCCCTGCACGGGCAAGGTATCCAGCGCGAGGGTGGTTAACTGCCATTGCCAGCGCAGGCCAGCCAAATCAACCACACCGGAATCTTTTTCGGGCAATTGGTAACTCGCTAGTGCCTTTTTCGCTTTTTGCTGTTGCAGCAGGCGCACGCGGGCAAGTTCATTTTCTGCCACCCAATAGGCGTAGGTTTTATCGCGGATCGCGGCGGAGCCATCCAACTGGGTCATCACCAGCGTGATTAATGCAGGCAGCGCCATAGCCACAATCATCAGCGCAATCATCGCCTCCAGCAGGGTAAACCCGCGCTCCTGACGAGTGCGAAAAATACGCGTAACAGAAGATTTCATCGCCCACGAGACTCCTCTTCCAGGCGTTTTTCTTCATTGATCCAGCGCAATTCACCGCTGATATCCAGTTCAAAACGCTGGGTTTCTTCGTCGCCATCGCCTTGCAGTTGATCGACAAACAAACTGATTTCAACCACACCAGAGGCGTCGCCACTGGGAAAAAAACCCAGTACCGGTTCCTGGTATTCAAGCTCGGGGTCGTATTCCCACAGCTCTTCATCGATATAAAACTCGAGCACCAAACCTTCATCAAGACAGTGCTGGGACAACTCAGGTACGGCCTGCCACTGACTGTCGCGCACCCGCTGCCACTGATAACACCACTGCGCCAGGGCATCAATATCCTGTGGGGCGCGCAGCTCTACAAACAGGCCGTGAGTTTCGCCTTTGAGCACTGATTGCTCAGCGACATAACCGGCCTGCAGCAAAAACGTTTCCGCCTCTTTTTTACTGCGCTCGGCTAGCGCATTCCCGCCCACGGATATAGAAATCACACTTACCGCCATGCCGATAATAAAGACGACAAAAATAATTTCGATAAGGGTAAAACCCTGCTCGTGGCGGCTCACAATTGTCAGATCCGGGGCGCGCGGTGGTTACTGCTCATCCCATACACTAATGTCGGCATTTTGGCCTTCACCACCCGTCACGCCGTCTGCGCCCAAGCTATAAATGTCGTATTCGCGACCATCTGCCGGGCTCATGTATTGGTAGTCATTGCCCCAAGGGTCTTTTGACAGCGAATCGATATATCCACTGGACTTAAAGTTGCGCGGCACCGGGGCGATAGACGTCTTGGTGACCAGCGCTTCCAACCCTTGCTCGGTGGTCGGGAAGTTAAAGTTGTCGATGCGGTAGAGCTTGAGCGCGGTCTGCAGCGAACTAAAATCGGCGCGGGCTTTCTGTACGTTGGCCTTATCCAGGTTGTCCATCACGTTGGGTACCACAATACCGGCTAGCAAGCCGATAATAATTACCACCACCATGATTTCCACCAGCGTAAAACCCGCTTGGCGCATCCGGTTTTTCATGGCCATTGGTTGCATTACTTTATTCATATAACACTCCTGGAATATCGCTTGTTGTTAGTATCACCGGGTATTAACCCAGTTTGGTCATTTCAAAAATCGGGGTGAGGATCGCTAATACAATGACGCACACAGCCCCACCCATAAAAATAATCGTGGCCGGTTCCAATAAGCCCATGGCGACCCCCAGCATCATTTCCAGCTCGCGCTCCTGATCTTTGGAGGCGTTGTCCAGTTGTTGCGGTAAGGTGCCGTTGGTTTCGCCACTGGCCACTAATTGCACCAGCAAGGGTGGAAAATGGCCCGTATTTTCCAATGCACGGCTTAAACTCATGCCCTCGCGCACCGCAGCGGCAACTTGGTCGCAGGCCTCTTGCAGAATTTTATTGGTCATCACCTGGCCGGAAATATTGAGTGCCTGCAACAGCGGCACGCCACTGGCCGATAACAAACTCAAAGTGGCGGCAAAACGCGCCGAGTTGATCTGCTTCACCAACTCACCAATTACCGGCAACTTCAATTGCACCACGTGCCAGGCACGCAAGCGTTTAGGGTCGCGCATCAGGTGTTTAATGAAGAAATAGAGCCCGATCAGAGCGACAAACAAATAAACACCGTAGTTCAGCAAAAACTCACTGGTGGCGATAAGGCCCTCAGTCAAGGCGGGTAACTCGCGTTTGCCCTGCTCAAAAATTTTAACCAGCTTGGGTACTACCAGCACCATCAGCGCGATGATCACGGCGAGACTGACCACCAGCATTACAATCGGGTAGATCATTGCCATTTTGATCCGCTGCTGCAGCTGCTGACTGGTTTGGGTGTAATCCGCCAACCGCTCCAATACCGGGCTTAAATAGCCTGAGCCTTCACCGGCACGCACCAGTGCGCGATACATATCGTTAAATGCCACCGGGTTATCGCCCAGAGCCTGCGCCAAGCTAAACCCCTCCAGCACTTTGGTGCGTACCTGCAACACTACCCGTTTTACATTGGCTTTTTGCGATTGTTTGGCGGTGGCATGCAGGGCTTCATCGAGCGGCAGACCAGACTTAACTAATGAGGCCAACTGGCGGGTGATAAGACTTAATTCGCGTGTACTCAAGCGACTGGCGCGACGGCGCGACCAGGCTGCAACATCCAACCCGTCACCGGCAGTGGCTTGGGCCTCATTGCCCGCACTGAGCACTTCCAAGGGTTTGAGCTTTTTAGCGCGCAATTGCGTGCGGATATGCCGTTCGGAATCCCCTTCGAGAATCCCCTTAACGGTTTTACCCTCATCGTTCAGCGCTTTGTAACTGTAGGCACCCATGTTTGCGTCCTTACAGTTGTGTCGTCACACGCAGCACTTCTTCAATGCTGGTGATGCCATTAAGGACACACTGACGGCCATCGTCGCTCATGGATGGACTGTGTTTACGCGCCTCGGCCAATAGCTCCTGCTCGCCAGCTTGTTCGTGAATCAGGTGACGCAGGCGCTCGCTGATTTCAATCAGCTCATAAATACCTTTACGGCCACGATAGCCTTGATGGTTGCAATGCTTACAACCACTCGGCGCCGGACGCCAGATAGAGGTGTCCGCCGGCAGCTTGAGCATATCGCGCTCCGCATCACTCGGCAGGTAGGTTTCTTTACAGTGTGAACAGAGCACACGCACCAAACGCTGTGCCATCACCACTTCCAAGCTCGATGCGAGCAGGAAGGGTTCAACACCCATGTCTTTCAACCGCAACACCGCACCGATGGCGGTATTGGTGTGCAGGGTCGACAGCACCAAGTGACCGGTCAAGGATGCCTGAATTGCAATTTCAGCGGTTTCGCCGTCGCGAATTTCCCCCACCATCACCACGTCTGGGTCTTGCCGCAATATGGCGCGCAGACCGCGGGCAAAAGTCATATCGACCTTGGTATTCACCTGGGTTTGGCCGATACCTGGCAACAAATATTCGACCGGATCTTCAATTGTCAAAATGTTGCGACTGCGGGTATTGATGTGGCTCAAGCCCGCATAGAGCGTAGTGGTTTTCCCCGAACCGGTAGGGCCGGTTACCAGAATAATACCGTGGGGTTTGAGCAAGTTTTTGGTGAGGCGCTCATAGACCAGTTGCGGCATTTGCAGCTGCTCTAGGCGCAACTGGCCAGCGGCCTGATCGAGCAGACGCAATACGATGCGCTCACCAAAAGCAGAAGGGATTGTCGATACCCGGATATCCACCGCGTGACCGGCGAGGCGCACGGTGATACGACCATCCTGCGGCAGACGTTTTTCGGCGATATCGAGGCGCGCCATTACCTTCAAGCGCGATACCAGTACCGGTGCCAATTCGGCTTTGGGTGAGAGCACTTCGGTCAATACCCCATCGATACGAAAGCGCACAGATACCCGGTCTTCAAAGGGTTCAAGGTGGATATCGGAAGCGCCTTCACGCACCGCTTGCGAGAGGATGGCGTTTATTAGACGGATAATTGGCGCGTCATCATCGCCTGCGAGCAAGTCAGTGCGGTCGGCCAAGTCGTCGGCCATGGATGACAAATCAAACTCATTGCCCAAGTCCTCAGCGGCGCGCTGGGCGGCGCCATCTCCGCTTTGGTATTCGCGGGTCAAACGCTTTTGGAAATCTTCGGCGGGCAATTCTTCAAATTGCAGGGCTGGCCCCAAAATGCGCTGCAGTTCCAGCAATACTTCCAGGGTCAAGCCCGGTTTGTGCAGGACTCGCGGCAGACCATCGGCCTCAGTCTCATCAAGCATGACGCCGTGGGCAGACGCATAACCGAAAGGTAGGCGCTCATAAACGGCAGGCTCAGGAACTATGGCCTGCTCATCCAGCGGCAGCGCTTGTTCTAAGTGCTCGTTCACCATCACTCCCCTGTAGCCTCAGTGGAATCGGCTTCTGCAGGTAGTGATTGGCGATAGCGTTCAATCTGTTCTTCCCATTCGGGCAAGACTGGAATGTCGCTATTATTCAGCAACAAGCCTTTGTTGCGACGAGTATCAATTTGCTTTTCACGAATCGCTTGATACTTCTCGGCAGTCGCGCCGGTTAATACGCGATCATCGCGAATAATGGTTGGGCGAATGAAAATCAACAGGTTAGTTTTTACTTTTTTGGAGGTCTGGCTGCGGAATAAATGCCCGAGAACCGGAATGCTGCCCAATACCGGCACACGACTGTTAGAGACCAAAACATCATCTTTAATCAAACCACCCAGTACCACGGTTTGGCCATCAGCCGACAGGATTTGGGTTTTTACTTCGCGTTTACTGGTGACGGGGCCATCTTCGGTATTACGCACCACACTGGAAATTTCCTGTTCAATATCCAGTACCACGCTATCACCTTCATTGATATGCGGAGTGACTTGTAATTTGATACCCACATCTTCGCGGTTGATAGTATTAAAGGGACTGCTGAAACCAGTATTTCCCGTGGTGCCCGTGTTACCCAAACCAGAATAGGAGCCGGTTCTGAAAGGAACCTGTTCGCCCACCAGAATGGAGGCTTCGGTGTTGTCGGTAGTCAGTAAATTCGGTGTTGAAAGAATGTTGCTCGAGTCGTCGGTCTGCAGCATTTTCAATACAGCCAAGAAGTCAGTTTTACCCCCCAAACGACCAACACCAAACAGCTGACCGGGAATACCTGCCACACCGGCGGCCAATTGAACCAATGAGTCTCCGGAAGAGCCGTTTTCTTCAATATCAAACGCCGCAGCCCCTACCGAGGCCAACGCACCACTATTGGTAGAACCACCAAAACCAGCATCATCGTTACGGTACATCCATTCAATACCCAGCTCTTTATCATTCCCGCTGGATAGCTCAACAATGATTGCCTCCACTAAGACTTGGGCACGACGGATATCCAGGCTATCCACAATGGACAACAAGGTGTCCATTGTGTCGACATCAGCAGTGATCAGCACCGAATTGGTTGCTTCATCGGCCTGCACCGCAGGTTGGGCAGCGTTAGCGGGAGCACCCTCCGCTTGCTTGCCCTGACCTAAACTTTGCAACATCCCTGAGAGCACCTTGGCCACATCTTCCGCCTTGGCATATTTCAGGTAGAAGACACGAACATTGCTACTTTTGGATTGCGGACGATCCAGGTCATCGATCAAAAACTTGAGACGCTGACGGGTTAGGTCATCACCACTCACAACAACGGCATTGGTGCGCTTATCGGCAACAATTACCGGTGGTGCGGTAGTCATACCGCGGTTGGGATCGGGTTTTTCCAGCTGGGTGAGCATCGCCACTACATCAGCCGCATTGGCGTAGCGCAGCGGAATGACATCAGTATGGGTAATGCCGATTTTATCGAGCTGTACAACCAACTCGCTGATACGCGCCGCATTGGCACGGGTATCGGTAATAATCAGCGCGTTGCTCGGTTCATAGGTGGTGAGGTGACCGTATTGCGGCACCAGCGGGCGCAATGCGGCGAGAATTTTGGCGGCGCTGGTATTTTTCAGCGGAATCACCTGGGTGATATACAGGTCATCGCGATCTTTAATGCTATTTTCGGTGGGTATAGCAAACTGGCGGGCATCGCGGTTCATTACCACACGCACAATATTGCCACTCTCCACTGCGGTAAAACCATGCACATCCAATGAGGCAAGGAAGAGCTCATACAACTCTTTGGCATTCAGTGGACGGGTATTTATCACCTTGATTGGACCGCGTACCTTGGGGTCAATGATGATGGTTTTACCGGTCAAGCCCGCGATGGATTTGATCACATCCTGAATATCGGTATCGTTAAAGTTGACCGACCAGCGCATTTCACCCTGACCCTCAACTGCCTGTACCTGGGCTAGTGAGGTGCCACTCACGCTGATCAACGCCGCAAGCAGCAGGCGCCCCACTGCTTTGCGAAAGATGATCTTGTTATTGTCACGACCATGAAACCGGATCACAAAAACCTCACTTGAGCATTACGTCTAGGTTAACTGTACTGCCACCGCGTCTGATTTCGAGATTCGCTGAGGTGGCACTACCCATACTTTTATATATTTCCATAACCTTGCCTGGCGCGCTGAGCGGCACCCCATTGACAGCCGTCACTATATCGTCAGCCTGCAAGCCCAAGGCATCAAAGAGCTCCGCATTGCGTCCGGGGCGAATTTTATAACCCACCACCTGACCGCCCTCGCGGTAAATACTCATCGCCACCACATCCGCCAGGGTTTTGGTCACCTGCGCCATTGAAGGCTCAGCCGCTGCCGACGGCGAATCGTATACCGGGCTTTTATCACCAGTAAGTGACGGCGGCTGGAAGTTGGCTGCACTGTTATCTTGCGCTGGTGGCGCCGAATAACTGCTGGTTAATTTAGGAGCATTGGGATCATCTTTGAACATCCACAGCGATTCAAAGCTGCCGTTGTTGTTGATAATCACGCGCACATCCAACACCTTGGCGAGGGTGACCTTGTTACCCACGGGCAAGGTATCACCTACGGCGTAAACATCGGCTTTATCGCCCGCCACAATAATCGCACGCGCCGCCGATTCGGTACTGCTGCCAATCACCCCGCGCAACACCAGGTTAAGCTGGGTATCGCTGCTGGCTTCTATGTCGCTCACCACTGCTGGCGCCTGTTCTACGGGCGGTGCAGCGGCTACATCACCGAAAGGGGCAAGGGATTTTAATTGGGTAATATTGACTGCTTCGGTGGTCGTAGAACCTGTATCCGCTTGGGTCGCAAGCAGGGACACACTGGCAGGAGGAATTTCGGGTGCTGGCACTACCAGCCACAGCAAGCGCGCAAGGCTGTGGCTTAACCAAATGACTAATAACAGCATAACCAGCCATTGCCAGCGCTGCAGGGGGATGCGGTTTAAAAGCGCAAAGAAACGGCGCAGCTGAACTTCCAACTGGGCAGTGCGCTGCTCAAAAACAGCTCTGTTCGATTGCAATCTATCTTGCATGGGTATGACTGAGTCCTTCACGCTGGCTGACGACAGGAATGAGTTGGGAATGGCAATTGTCAGTCGTATCAAAAGCTTAGTGCGTTATGATTATCAAAGCCACGGGATTCTACTCCATCCATATTACAAAAGCGAAATAGTCCTACAAGCCCGTAAAACATGGCGCGATAAGCCTTTTTGGCCTTAATTGGATAATGAATCACAAAGGAAGTTGCAGGCGAGCGAGAATATGCGACACAGGGCACAAAAATGAAGGGTGAAAACGAAAAACCCCGACTGCTTAAGGGGGCAATCAGGGCTTTTACAGGATGAAGGCCATACCTTGGCAATACGGGATGCTCTATTCCATTCAACTCCTTGCGACTGTCGCATCCTGCGACAAACTCCAATGACCGTCATTATTGATGAATGAGGCGTCAGTTTATAGTGGCTAAGCTCTGCAAGTTTTGTAGGAGATATCGCACACGCCTGCCAGTCAAAACGCCTGCAGTTTTGTGACAGCAGGTTTATAATCCGCCGCCGCCAGCCAATAACCTGCGAGAGAAACACATGCCGCCCAAGAAAAAAAGCATCGACTTTGAGCAATCGCTCGCCACGCTCGAAAGCCTGGTGGCGCGTATGGAGCAGGGCGATATGACATTGGAAGAATCGCTGCAGGCGTTTGAAACCGGCATAGCCCTGACCCGCGAGTGTCAAACCCGCCTCGCCGCCGCTGAACAACAGGTCACCTTACTGATTGAACAACAGGGCAATATCCGCTTGGAAGCCTTTGATCGCGATGAAGGCGAGGCCTGATGGACACGGATTTCAATAGCTTTGCCAGCGCCTGTCGCCTGCGGGTTGATAGCGCCCTTGATCAGTATTTCCCTGCCGGTAGCGACCCAACCCAACTGCGCGCTGCCATGCGCTACAGCCTGTTTAATGGCGGCAAGCGGGTGCGCCCGATCCTTGCCTACGCCTCGGCACTGGCGATAAACCCCAGTATCGAGCTGCCCCTGATCGATCCCGTCGCCTGTGCTCTGGAGTGCCTGCACTCCTACAGTCTGGTGCACGACGACCTGCCCGCCATGGACGATGACGATCTGCGCCGCGGCAAACCCACCTGCCATATCGCCTTTACCGAGGCCAGCGCCATTCTCGCGGGCGACGGCCTGCAGACCTTGGCTTTTGACCTGCTTACCCAAACCGAATTACCCGCCAACACCCAGATCCAGCTGGTGCGCCAACTGGCCGCAGGCTCGGGCGCCGGGGGCATGGTGCTGGGCCAAGCGATTGATTTAGCCGCCGTAGATCACCAGCTCAGCCTCGCGCAGCTGGAAACCATGCACAATCACAAAACCGGCGCGCTAATCCGCGCCGCCGTTGCGATGGGCGCACTCAGCGCCGGTGCCAGCGCGGCACAACTGGCGGCGCTCGATAACTACGCCGCCGCTATCGGCCTGGCCTTTCAGGTGCAAGACGATATTCTCGATGTCACTGCCGACACCGCCACCCTGGGCAAACAGCAAGGGGCCGATATAGCTCGCAACAAGCCGACTTACGTATCACTACTGGGACTGGATAGTGCCAAAGCCAAAGCTGCTGAATTACATCAGCAGGCGCAGGCCGCACTGCTGGATTTTGGTGACAGCGCCGTCCATTTGCGCCAACTGGCGCGCTATATAGTAGAAAGGTCGAACTAGCCAAGCCTCTGCCAAGCTGCCTACAATGGCCGACTGCCACCTGATAACCAGACTGATGACCGCGAATGCATAACGAGATACCCACCTCCCGCCCGCTCACGCCACTGCTCGATAGCATCGACAGCCCCACTGAGCTGCGCGCCCTGAGCGAAAAGCAGCTGCCGCAACTGGCAGAAGAACTGCGCGCCTTTTTGCTCTACAGCGTCGGCCAGACCGGCGGTCACTTTGGCGCTGGCCTCGGTGTGGTAGAACTCACTATCGCACTGCATTACGTCTATCAAACCCCGAACGACCGCCTAGTGTGGGATGTGGGCCACCAGACCTATCCACACAAAATCCTGACCTCGCGCCGCGAGCGCATGGGCACTATTCGTCAGGGCAGCGGCCTGTCCGGTTTCCCCAAGCGCGAAGAGAGCGAGTTCGATACCTTTGGGGTCGGCCACTCCAGCACCTCCATCAGCGCCGCCCAAGGCATGGCGATTGGCGCCAAAATGGCAGGTATTGAACGCAAAGTGGCAGCGATTATCGGCGATGGCGCCATGACTGCCGGTATGGCATTTGAAGCGCTGAACCACGCCGCGCACACTGAGACCGATATGTTAGTGGTACTCAATGACAACAACATGTCCATCTCCCCCAATGTGGGCGGCTTTTCCACTTACCTGTCCAAAATCTGGGCGAGCAAGTTTTACAACTCCCTGCGCGAAGGCAGCAAACAGGTGCTGGGCATAATCCCACCCGCCTGGGAGTTTGCGCGCCGCACCGAGGAGCACTTCAAGGGTTTTATGTCGCCCGGCACCTTGTTTGAAGAGATGGGTTTTAACTATGTCGGCCCCATCAACGGCCACGATCTGGGCGATTTAGTGCGCTGCCTAAGCAACCTGCGCGAGATCAAAGGCCCAAAACTGCTGCACATCATCACCCAGAAAGGCAAAGGTTTTGAGCCAGCGGAGCTGGACCCGGTGGGCTATCACGCGCTCAACAAAATCGAGCCCAAAAAAGCCGAACTGGGTGCGGTGGATGCCCCCAAAAAAGTGAAATATCAGGACGTATTTGGCCGCTGGCTGTGCGATATGGCGGCGCAGGATGACAAGCTAATTGGCATCACCCCCGCCATGTGTGAAGGGTCAGGCATGGTGGAATTTGCCGCCCACTTCCCCGAGCGCTTTTACGATGTAGCCATCGCCGAGCAACACGCGGTGACACTGGCAGCAGGCATGGCCTGTGAAGGCCAGAAGCCGGTAGTGGCGATCTACTCCACCTTTTTACAGCGCGCCTACGACCAGTTGGTACACGACGTCGCCCTGCAGAATCTGGACGTCACCTTTGCCATCGACCGCGCGGGTTTGGTCGGCGAAGACGGCCCCACCCACGCCGGCAGTTTTGATATCAGCTTCCTGCGCTGTATTCCCAATATGGTGATTGCCGCACCGAGCGACGAAAATGAGTGCCGCCAGCTGCTTTACACCGCCTACCACTACCAAGGCCCCGCCGCTGTGCGCTACCCGCGCGGAACAGGCCCGGGCACAGCGATAGAAAAAACCATGACCGCCCTGCCCATCGGCAAAGGGGTTATCAAACGCGAGGGTAAACAAGTCGCCCTGCTCTGTTTTGGGCCGCTGCTGGCTACCGCCCAACAAGTCGCCGAGCAGCATAATTACACCCTGGTGGATATGCGTTTTGTGAAACCGCTGGATGCACAATTAGTGGAGCAGCTGGCGGGCTCACATCAATTGCTGGTGACCCTGGAAGAGAATACGATTGCTGGCGGTGCAGGCAGTGCCGTGACCGAACATTTAAATCATATCGGCCTGATTTGCCCGACCTTACAGCTCGGTTTTGGCGATGAATTTGTTGAACACGCCAGCCAGAAACAGCAGCTGGCAAGCCAGGGGCTGGACGCCAAATCCATCGCCGAGCGTATTAGTTTGCGCCTGAAGGCAACAACAAGCGACGCCAGATCCATAGCACACTAAACTCGATAGTGAGGCTGCCAAGCATTACATAGCAGCCTGACTGTTCACCTGATTAACCCGCGAGGAGAGCGCCACCTTGTCATCCTCTAAAGCTGATCACTCCCAAGGCCTGCTGTTGTTTCGCCTGCACAACCAACAGATATTTGGCCTGGGCACACTTAAAATCCAGGAATTGGTTCCCTATCAAGCCGTGACCCCCATGGTCAACCAGCACCCGGGGATTCTGGGTGCGCTCAATATTCGCGGCCAGACCATGCCCATAGTCGACCTCGCGGCAGCGGTGGGCAAAGGCGCCACCCCGCAAGATGCGCTGGCCAGTAGTTTTATTATTGTCACCGATGTACAGCGCCAAAAAGTGGGTTTTCTGGTGCGCCAGATCGAGCGTATTGCCGATACTAACTGGCGCGATATCCGCGCGCCCGATAAATTTTTGGGCAATAGCATTTACATCACCGGCGTAACCCGGGTCGACAACCAGCTGGTACAACTGCTGGATGTGGAAGTGATCATGGCACGCCTCTTCCCGCTCGACGCCTCCAAAGCCACCGCCACCATTACCGATGTAGAACGCGAGCAGCTGCGCCCCATGCGTATTTTATTGGTGGACGACTCGCGCACCGCGCGCAAACAGTTAAGCGATTCCCTCGATGCCATCAATGTGCGCTATCAGGTGACCGATGACGGCCAAAAGGCACTGGAGATTATGCGCGCCGCCGCCAACAGCGGACAGCCCATCGATATATTAGTTAGCGATATCGAAATGCCGGGGCTGGACGGCTACGAGCTAGCCTTTGCCGTGCGCGACAACAAACAGCTCGCCAGCGCCTACATCATCCTGCACACCTCACTCTCCAGCAGCATCAGCGTCAGCCAAGCCCGCCAGGTCGGTGCCGACGAAGCGCTCACCAAATTCGACGCGCGTGAATTAATTGATGCGATGTTGCGTGGCGCCACCAAAAAAATTCGCTAACTAGCGCCCAATCAAACCAATGACGCCACCCCACCCGCAAATCGCTCCGCCAGAAAATCGATAAACAACCGTACCTTGGGCGCCAAATGGCGCTGCTGGGGGTAGACCACCCAGACTCCGGCGTCGTTAAAACGGTAGTCGTCCAATACCTTCACCAAGCGGCCATCGGCGAGAAATTCATCCACGTAATAATCCGGTAACTGCGCCAGCCCCAAACCTTTCAGCGCCGCGTCCAGCAGGGCCGGGCCGGAGTTGGCCTGCCAGTTACCGCGCACCTGTAGATCCTTACGCTGGCCACCGTCACTTAACAGCCAATAACCGCGCGTGCCCACCAAACAATTGTGGCGCTCCAAGTCTGTGAGTGTTTGCGGCGCCGAAATACGCGCAAGGTAGTCAGGTGAACCGACAATATATTCGCGCCGGTCACACAGGCGTTTGGCGATCAGGGTGGATTCGCGCATGACCCCCATGCGAATCGCCAGATCAAACCCCTCTTCAATTAACTCCACCTGCCGGTTGCTGAAGTACATCTGTACCTTGAGTTGCGGGTAAAGCAGTTGGAAGTCGTTCACCAAGGGCGCGATATAACGGTCGCCAAAGGTGGTCGCCGCGGTAATTTTCAGCAATCCCGTAGGCTGGCCTTGATGATGCTGCAGCAGCGATTCCGCCTCGCGCAGCCCATCAAACAAATGGCGACAGCTGTCGTAATAGAGTTGCCCCGCATCGGTCAGGCGGATTTGGCGCGTGGTGCGATAGAGCAATTGGGTGCCCAACTGCTGCTCCAGCTGGCTCACCAGCCGACTCACATGGGAATTGGATACTTGCAGCTCCCGCGCTGCGGCGGCAAAGCTGCCAAATCGAACTACCGCGATAAATGCCTCTACCCGCTCCCAATGTTGCATTGTTGCCCCACAGCAATAATTAAGTGATTTTCAGCTGGCTTATTGCCACTGGATCACTAGTCTACACTTTGCACCCGGAAATTTTAACGCTGAGGAGTCACCCATGAAATCACGCGCCGCTGTCGCTTTTGCCGCTGGCAAACCACTGGAATTGGTAGAGATCGATGTTGAAGGCCCACGCACCGGCGAAGTGTTGGTGCGCATTGTAGCCACCAGCGTCTGCCACACCGATGCCTATACCCTGTCCGGCAGCGACCCTGAAGGCGTATTTCCGGCAGTCTTGGGCCATGAAGGCGCGGGCATTGTGGAGGCAGTAGGCGAAGGTGTGACCAGCCTGAAAGTGGGCGACCATGTGATTCCGCTTTACACCGCCGAGTGCGGCAAGTGCAAATTCTGCCTGTCCGGTAAAACTAACCTGTGCGGCTCGGTGCGCGCCACCCAAGGCAAAGGGCTAATGCCCGACGGTACCACCCGCTTCTCGTTTGAAGGCAAGCCGCTGTTCCACTATATGGGCACCTCGACTTTCTCCGAGTACACCGTATTGCCGGAGGTTTCCCTCGCCAAGGTGTCGCAAGACGCCCCGCTGGATAAAATATGCCTGCTCGGCTGCGGCGTCACCACCGGTATCGGCGCCGTCATCAATACCGCCAAAGTCACCCCTGGTTCCACTGTGGCAGTGTTTGGTTTGGGCGCTATCGGCCTCGCGGTAATCCAAGGTGCGCAGATGATGAATGCCAGCCGCATCATCGCTATCGACATCAACCCCGACAAATTTGAACTCGCCCGCCAATTTGGCGCGACCGATTTTGTGAACCCCAAAGACCACAGCGCGCCAATCCAACAAGTGATTGTGGATATGACCGACGGCGGCGTGGACTACTCCTTTGAATGTATAGGCAACGTGAACGTGATGCGCTCGGCACTGGAGTGCTGCCATAAAGGTTGGGGCGAATCGATCATTATCGGCGTGGCTGGCGCCGGGCAGGAAATCAGCACCCGTCCCTTCCAGCTCGTCACCGGTCGCGTATGGAAAGGTTCAGCGTTTGGCGGTGTGAAAGGCCGCAGCCAATTGCCCGGATATGTGGAGCGCTATATGCGCGGCGAGATCAAAATCGACGAATTTATTACCCACGATATGCCCTTCGACCAAATCAACCACGCCTTTGACTTGCTGCACGAAGGCAAAAGTATCCGCACCGTTTTGCACTTCTAAGGGCTACAGGGGCACCGACATGACCAGTATTTTGACCAACATCGCCAGCAACAAAAGTTTTGGCGGCTGGATAAAGCGTTACAAACACCATTCCACTAGCCTCAACTGCGACATGGTGTTTGCGATTTATTTACCACCGCAGGCCGAAACCCGCACGGTGCCAGTCTTGTGGTGGCTGTCGGGGCTGACCTGTACCGACGAAAACTTTATGCAAAAAGCCGGCGCCCAGCGTATGGCAGCAGAACTGGGTATCGCCATTGTGTGCCCGGACACCAGCCCGCGCGGCCTGAACCTACCCGGCGAGCACGACACCTATGATTTCGGCTCCGGCGCGGGTTTCTACCTGAATGCCACCCAAGCGCCGTGGGATAAACACTACCGCATGTACGACTATTTGACCCTTGAGCTGCCGGAACTGATCAGAGCGCACTTTCCGGTGAATGGTCGCGAATCGATCAGCGGTCACTCCATGGGCGGCCATGGTGCGCTGGTGCTGGCGCTGCGCCAACCGGGCCGCTACGCCTCGGTATCGGCCTTTGCACCTATCGCCAACCCTGGTAACTGCCCTTGGGGTCAAAAAGCGTTTAGCGGCTATTTGGGCGAAGATCGCAACACCTGGCAGCAGTACGACGCCTGCGCATTGATTGCGAGCGGTGTATCAAGCCAGGAGCTGCTGGTGGATCAGGGTGATGCGGATGAGTTTCTAGCACCGCAACTGGGCGCAGACGCCCTGCAAGCCGCCTGCGCCAAAGCGGGCCAACCGCTGCTTTATCGCACCCGCAGCGGCTATGACCATGGCTACTTTTTTATTGCCAGCTTTATCGACGATCACCTGCAGTATCACGCCAAATACCTTTATCCAACGGGTGCTCACCACTAAACACCCGCCAACACCCTTATTTGCGCATAAAAAAGGGGCTTGCCAAGCCCCTTTTTCTCGGCTAACTTTGTAATCGGTTACAAAACAATTGCCATAGATTTATCGATTATCTTCTGGGCATTCGACACCACAGAATAATAATTTTGTTTTAATTCAAAGATATACACAAAAACCAGCATTTGTTTGTCTACCGATACAATAGGGATTTTATCTTTTATTAACTGAAAATAAGTAACCGGTTACAGGCAATTGATTAATACAAGGGCACAAATAACAAGCAGCCCGCATTACAACAAGGATTGGATGTCAGGAAGAGCGTTTTGACAGTGAGTTGTTCATCGCCTTGGACGAGGCGCCCGCAAGAATAATCATAACGAGGTTCAACCCCATGAAAGCAACAAAACTCATCAAACCCTTCGCCGCCCTGGTGCTGGCGCTCAGCGCCATCAGCAGCAGCGCCGGTATTTATGTGTCCGGCAGTACCGTCTATGAAAACAGTTCGCCCTTTGTGATGCGCGGCGTCAATGTCGCCCACGCTTGGTACAACGACAAAACCGCCAACTCCCTGAGCGACATAGCTAAAACCGGCGCCAACAGCGTGCGTGTGGTGCTCGCCAGCGGCAAACTCTGGAGCCGCACCCCGGAATCGCAAGTGGTTAGCATCATCAGTCAGGCCAAAGCCAACAAACTGATTACCGTGCTGGAGGTGCACGACACCACCGGTTACGGCGAACAAACGGCGGCCACCCTTAATGAGGCGGTGGACTACTGGATCAGCATTAAAAACTCACTGATCGGCCAGGAGGACTACGTCATTATCAATATTGGCAACGAGCCCTTTGGCAATGGCCAATCCGCCAGCGCCTGGACCGACGGCCACAAAAATGCCATCAGCCGCCTGCGCGCCGCCGGTTTCAAACACGCACTGATGGTCGATGCCGCTAACTGGGGCCAGGACTGGCAAAACATCATGCGCGACAACGCCGCCAGCGTATTGGCCAGCGATCCGCAAAAGAACGTGATTTTCAGTGTGCATATGTATGAAGTTTATGGCAGTGCCAGCAGTATCAACAGCTACATGGCCAGCTTTAAAAACAATGGGTTAGCTTTGGTGGTGGGCGAGTTCGCGGCAGATCATTTTGGTAGCAATGTCGATGAAGGCGCGATCATGAGCTACGCCAAACAGTACAACTATGGCTATTTTGGCTGGTCATGGTCAGGTAATGGTTCTGGCTTGGCCTCGCTGGATATCGCCCAAAACTTCAACGCCAACACACTAACCACCTGGGGCAATACCCTCATCAATGGCAGCAATGGCATTAAAGCGACTTCCAGACTAGCCAGCATTTTTGGTGGTAGCGCATCATCCAGCAGCAGCTCCAGTGGCAATAGCTGCGGTACCGCGCCCAATGGCTACCCCTATTGCTGCAGTGCCAGCTCAGCCACCGGTAATGGTTGGGGTTGGGAGAACAATCAAAGCTGTGTGGTGCGTACCACTAGCAGTAGCTGCAACTGGTATGGCACCAGCTACCCAATTTGCACCAGCGTCAGTTCCGGCTGGGGCTGGGAAAACAACCGTAGTTGTATCTCCCAAAGCACCTGTAATTCGCAGTAAGGCGTTTTCAGGCAACATCCTTTACAGCCCTTTGGCGATGTAGCAATACATCGCCTTTTTTACGTAGCCGCCAGCCAGTAAATGAAAAAGCGCAATCGGTTCGCGTCAGGGTTTAGCCATAGAGCCCAACAGGGAGACGTAAAAAGCAGAGCAAAGCGGGAGAGAAGGGAGAAGTTACAGAAGAGAGATGCATGGAAACTCAAGTCCTTTTGAGCCTCACTAAACCACTCACTCATTTCATGGTCATGCCGCGCTTTTATACAGCTTGTACTTTTTTAAAACCAACAGCACTAGCCTCTTATGTGATGCAGTTCCCATATTTGTCGCCAAATGTAACAACTTATTACAGCGGATTACATTTCGCCTAGTTACAACCTTGTTTTACAGCCATTAAAAAAGCGCCCTTAGGCGCTTTTTTAATGAGGGGTTAATACCGAACTCAATTACTTGTGTGCAAAACGTTTGCGAATCAAGAACAGGAAACCAAACGCAAAGATCAGGAACAGCGGGAACAGTGCGAGGTTTTGCAATGTCGCTTGGCCTGCAGTCAACTCTACCGCTTCCGCCGGAACACCACTGGCAATCGCTTCGGCTTTTGCATCATCCAACCAACCGCCAATTACCGGATTCCACATACTCATGGAGAACATACCGGCACCACCTAACAGGGACATCCCCAGCGCACCCGTTTTCGGCTGGTATTCACTGATAAACCCGATCATCGTCGGCCAGAAGTAGGTAACACCCAATGCAAACACCATCGCTGCAATGTAAATCATGCCGCCGGATGCATTGCTCAACAGGAAGATACCAATGGTGGTCACCACGGCAGACATCAACAACACACCCACCGGGTTAAGAGCCTCTACAATCGGGCCAGCAAAGAAGCGGCCCAATGCCATCAGACCAGTTACCAAGGCCAATACCAACATGGGGTGAGCACCTGACGCACCAAAAATACGGTCAACCCATTGCTGGGTGCCAAATTCAGACGCGGCGGTCACAGTCATGCAGAAGAACATGAAAATAAACAGCGGCGAGAACAACGCTTTGATATTGGTTTTGGTAGAAGTCTCGGAATTCGCCATGGTTGGGAATGGCTGACCGAAGATCATTACGCCATAAATAATGGTAGGAATGATCATGATCGCAATTTGCCACTGCCAATCCAGACCCAACTTGGTCATCAGGCTTGACACCAAAGCACCGATCACAATGCCACCGGGGAACCAAACATGGAACTTGTTGAGCATGGCAGTTTTGCGAGTGTGGTAGATATCGGCGATCAAGGGGTTACAGGCGGCTTCAACCGAACCGTTAGCAAAGCCGATGAAAAAGCTCGATAACAACAGAGTGACAAAACCATTGGCGGTAATTGTCAAAATCAAACCAATCAAGTGGCAGGCAAAAGCCAGATACATCAAGGTGCGTGCACCGACATGGTTATAAATCAAACCACCAAACATCATCGCCACCGGAAAACCGAGGAAGGCCATGCCGTTAATCCACCCCAACTGGGTGTTGCTGAAGTTAAAGTCTGCACTCAGTTGCGTGAGGATACCGGCGCGAATCGCAAAGGTCATTGCGGTCACAATCAGTGCGACGCAGCAGGCGGTAAATAGTCGCTGCGGATTAATAGTTGCTGAGGAGCTGGTCATAGGATTTATACCTTTTTATAGGGTTTTATTGTTACTTGGTTTGTTATTGATTGTTGTTGTGAGTTGTTGTTTGACAAAACCAAACTGCCGGGCACAAAACCCGGCAGTTATTGACACTACACCAGTGGCGTCCAAACGCCATCCTGCTGCGATGAGGTTAGCACAGCCTGAATGAAGCGCATGCCCTCCACACCTGTGTCTATATCCGGCACCCAATTTTGTAAAAAGTGCGTCTCACCCTGCTGACGCGCAATCAAAATATCGGCGATATCTTTATAGAGATTGGCAAAACCCTCCAGATAACCCTCCGGGTGACCACCCGGTGTACGCATACCCCGCGCTGCAATATCGCTACCTATATCACCGCGACGGGTAATACGTTGACGCGGTTTATTCAACTCGCAGAACCACAGCTCGTTAGGATTTTCCTGCGCCCACTCAATGCCGGCTTTTTCGCCATACACACGAATACGCAAACCATTTTCACACCCGGGTGCAACCTGGCTTGACCAGAGCATCCCTTTGGCGCCGCCATCAAAACGCAGCAGAGCATGTACGTTGTCATCTACCGGGCGACCATCAACAAAACTGGTCAAATCCGCACTGACGGTTTTCACTTTTTGCTGGGTAATAAATTGCGCAAGCTGGAAGGCGTGAGTGCCGATATCGCCCAAACAACCTGCCAACCCAGAGCGCGCGGGATCAGTGCGCCATGAAGCTTGTTTGTTGTCGTCTGCCGCCGCTTCGGTCAGCCACTCTTGTGGATACTCCACTTGTACAACACGCAGCTTGCCGAGTTTACCCTGCTCGATAATTTCACGGGCATAACGCACCAAGGGATAAGCACTGTAGTTGTGGGTAAGCGCAAAAAAGCAGCCGCTTTTTTTCACGATCTGCTCCAACTCCAGCGCTTCTTCCAAAGTGCGGGTCACCGGTTTATCGCAGATCACATCCACACCGGCTTCCAAACAGGCTTTGGCAACCGGAAAGTGCATATGGTTAGGCGTTACGATAACCACCGCCTGAATACCATCGGCGCGGGTTTTCTCTACCCGCAGCATTTCTTCATAGGAGGTGTAAGCGCGATCGGCAGCGATATGTAAATCAGCTGCCGAAGCCTGGGCATTTTCGGGATTAGAGGACAGTGCGCCAGCAACCAGTTCAAACCGATCATCCATACGCGCCGCAATACGATGCACCGCACCGATGAATGCACCGCGACCACCACCGACCATTGCATAACGAATTCTTGGAGTTGTCATTGTTGAATTCCTAAATTTTTACAGACCGAGAATTTTGCGATTTTTGGCTTCGTCGATGCCGCTCTTGGCAAAATCGTCAAACGCGCGCTCAGTGACTTTAATGATGTGCTGCTGGATAAATTTAGCGCCCTCTTCCGCACCCACTTCCGGGTGTTTCAGTGCACATTCCCATTCCAGCACAGCCCAGCCCTCGTAATCATAAGCGGCGAACTTGGAGAAGATTTGTTTGAAATCTACCTGACCATCGCCCAATGAACGGAAGCGACCGGCGCGATCCACCCAGCTTTCATAACCGCCATATACACCCTGTTGGGCGCTGGGGTTAAATTCCGCATCTTTTACATGGAACATTTTGATGCGCGCGTGATAGCGGTCGATAAACGCGAGGTAATCGAGCTGTTGCAATACAAAGTGCGATGGGTCGAACAAAATATTCGCGCGCGGGTGATTGTTTACCGCTGCAAGGAAGCGCTCGAAGGTAGCGCCATCGTGCAGGTCTTCGCCCGGGTGGATTTCGTAACACACATCCACACCCGCTTTATCAAAGGCATCCAGAATGGGCATCCAGCGTTTAGCCAATTCAGCAAAACCCTGCTCCACCAAACCAGCAGGACGCTGTGGCCAAGGGTACAAATAGGGCCAGAGCAGCGCACCGGAGAAGGTCGCATGAGCGGTTAAACCGAGGTTTTTACTTGCCTGTGCCGCCAACATCAATTGCTCAACCGCCCAAGCCTGTCGCGCAACGGGGTTGCCACGCACCGACTCTGGCGCAAAGCCATCAAACATTTCATCGTAAGCCGGGTGCACCGCCACTAACTGACCTTGTAAATGGGTGGACAATTCAGTCGCCACCAAGCCGTGTTTAGCCAGTGTCGCTTGAAACTCAGCGCAATATTCTGTGCTGGTTGCCGCTTTTTCCAAGTCAAAAACGCGCGCGTCCCACGTGGGAATTTGCACACCTTTGAAACCTAAGCTCGCCACCCAACCCGCGATGCTATCGAGGCTGTTAAACGGAGCGGTATCACCTAAAAATTGTGCGAGAAAAATCGCGGGGCCTTTCAGCGTTTTCATGGGGGAATCTCCAACAGAACAGGGGCGTAAACCAAGGCGGCGCTGTCGCAACGAGCCGCTTCATTATTTAAATTGCCGGTACATATATGCAAGATGACTTAAAGTAATCATAACAATAAGCCATACGGAGGCAAGACTTTATTCCAAGTCGCCAAAACGCGCGACAGAGCAAACAGTTATTTACACTTCCGGCAACGCCTGGAGGCGCCAGCCGGGCATAACTCACGCACCAGCGGCGGCTTCGATTAATAAGGAAAAAGAAACACCGGCCAACGCCCCAAACGCAGGGTGGGATTTAAGGCGCGAACGGCTAGTCGCCGGACTGGGCAGTCCACATAAAAACCGCGCCAATTGTCGCGGCTGCTGCAGTGCTACATGCGCCTCACGCTTCACACCTGCAACCAGCGTTTGCTGCGCGGGGGTGAGCGGTAATACAGGAGGCAAAGACATAAGCGCTGGCTGCGTATGGCGACAGTGATTGCAGATACCACAGGGCGGCGCGCCCTCTTCACCAAAATAGTACATTAGCTGCTGGCTCAAACAGGCGGGATTATTGGCAAACGCAAGCACCGCATGAATGCGCTGAATATCCCGCGCCTCCCGCTCGGCAAATAATTGTTCCAGGTAATGATGGAGTTCGGCCAGCTGATCGACGTTATGCATGGTTTTATTATTTTTATAGCCCTGACGCAAATTGGCGACGGTTAATTCAATCCACCCCTGCTCTGCCAAATAATCCAGCGCGTTACTGATACGCTCTTTGGATTCCTGCAATTGTTCCGGTACCGTCAACATATCCAGCGACAACCATTTTCTGCCCATACGCCCGGCAGCAAATAAACGCTGTAAAAAACCAGCGCGGTCAGCATCAAACTGCGCAAGGATAAATGTATGGTCCCGCAAAAAATGTATTTTGTATTCGGTATAAAACGGACTCTGGGCACTGATCACACCGCGCAGCTCTAAATAAGTGAGCGCGGTATTCAATACCAGCGGACGTAAATCAAACTGATTGGATAATTCATAAGTCGATATATCAAATACATCGTCAAAAGTGAGCAAGTGCTGCACCAATGCCCGCAAACTTTCTGCTGTGGGCGTATCGCCATAGGTAAAATTTTCCAATACGCGAATATCATCCGCCACCGCAAACATTTCACATAATGAAGGCTCGCCATCGCGCCCGGCGCGCCCAATTTCCTGCACGTAGTTTTCAATCGATTTGGGCAAATTAAAATGGTACACCGCGCGAATATTACTTTTGTCTATGCCCATACCAAAGGCGATAGTAGCGACAACTATCGGCACCTCGCCGCGCATAAATTGATTTTGCACCTGTTCGCGCTCGTCATCCGGCAACCCGGCGTGATAATGCACCGCTATTAAACCCGCGGCATTAATTGCCGCCGCCACTTCCTCTGCGGTCTTTTGCAAAGTCACATACACAATGGTGGCAGCGTTGCGCGGATGTTTTTGCAAGCACGACAGAAGTAAATCGATGCGCGCCTCAGCCCCACAAGGTGTGACACGCAATTGTAAATTCGGGCGCGCAAAACTGGTTTGAATATGGTCCGCCTGGGCGATAGCAAATTGTTTGCAAATATCGGCGGCCACTGCCGGTGTGGCTGTTGCCGTTAAAGCCAATACACGCTCAGCGCGCAACGTTTTGGCAAGATCAGCCAGAGTTAAATAATCCGGGCGGAAATTATGCCCCCACTCAGAAATACAATGCGCTTCATCTATCGCCAACAAACTGATTTTGCAGCGCGCAAGCCGCTGCACAAAACGCTCGTTCTTTAAACGCTCGGGCGAGACATACAATAATTTTATCTGCTGCTGATAAATGCCATCGTAGATGGCCTGCACCTCATCTTTGGACAGAGAAGAATCCAAACGCGCGGCCGCAATACCCAGCGCCTGCAATGCATCTACTTGATCTTTCATCAACGCGATAAGCGGCGAGACAACCAGCGTTAAGCCGTCGAGCATTAATGCAGGCAATTGATAGCAGAGACTCTTACCTCCGCCTGTCGGGAATACTGCAAGTGCAGATCGCCCCGCGAGTAGCGCGCTAATCACTTGCTGTTGACCGGGACGAAAGGAGTTAAGTTTAAACGACTGTTCCAGAACAGTATGAGACGATGACATAAAAAGACATTCCGTAATGTTGTAGTTCTTCCATGAACCTAAAGCGGCACACTAAATCGGCGACTTAAAACGTCGCCAACCGAGTATAAACAGGCTACTCAACAACAATGCCCATAGACTTGGCTCCGGTACATTATTTATTGGCGTAAAGCTGACCTTGGTTGAGCCATAACCCTCAAAATAATTCACAGGCTCAAGCAAACTGAATACCACTGAGTTTTCCCACACATCGACTGCTGACTTGAGCGTATGCAAATGATCATCAGGTTTAAAACTGGCTTCCATCCATAAATCAAATAAAAAACTGTGGCCTAACTGATTTTTAAACGAACCACGCAGCGCTATGCCGGTATACATATCCGCTACGGATTCTACATCGAGATAATTTTGGGTATCCAGGTCAAACAAATAGGTTTCACCCGTGCGGTAATTATTGAATTGGCCACCCGCAATCGCACCGTTATAGCGGCCGCGCTCCGGGAGTGCATTGGAGTCAGCAACTGACTCATCAATAAAAAAACTAATGCTGCCACCAGGCTCCGGTTCACCGGTATCCCAATCGTAAAAAGTGAGGTTATCTATATCCAAACGTACCAAGCCAGCCATGGCAGAAGGTGCAGCCAGCGCAACTATCAAACCCACTATTGTTATGAATCGCATAAACGTCTCCCAAAATCCCTCGATAACGAACCTCAACCAACGGCAAGATCAGAACTGCCGCGCGCTGCAGCAACCAACTTCTTTTAGCCGATGCAACGCGCTTGCCCAATGGCTCTTCATATTAACTGGAACCTTTGCCGATAACAGTGAACTTTTTTACAAGAACTGATTTTAGGTGTCGCCATGAGACCAGCGGTTAACAAAACCACTCAAAACTGAACCGACCGTTATAAAAAAATATTTTTAAAAGATACTTTTTGCATAACTAGCCGGTTAAGCAGTAGCACCCCACTGAAAGCACAGGCTGATCAGCGCAAGCGTTTAACCAATTCAACGCGGCGATTTTTTTGCTTCCCCGCATCACTGGTATTGCTACTGGCGGGCGCATAAGGGCCAACACCCTGTGCCTGCAGGCGCGCGGCCGCGACTTGATAATCTTTTACCAGCCTGGCAACCACCTCATTAGCGCGCTGCCCGGAGAGTGTGACATTGGCGGCACCATCGCCCGTGTCATCGGTATGGCCAACGACGTAGAGCAGCAAATCCGGATTGCGCTTTAACAGTTCTGCAATCGCATCCAGAGTGGGCTTGGATTCCGTTTTAATATCTGCCTTGCCGGTATCAAAATAAATACCATAAATCAGCGCTTTACCTTCAGCATCAAGCTGTTGCTTCAAACTATCGGCATTTACATTCACTAAACCTGTTTCTACCGCTTTTTCTTGCACAATCACTTGCTGTACACCCACTTGTGATTCATAAGCTCCAATAAATAAAGCGATATACACATTGCCGGTCGGCAAGGATTTTTTAGCCAATAAGTAATAGGAGTTGCGATACCAATTATAAACACTCCCAGAGATGGCTAATGCCTCACCCAGCTGACTACTTTGTTTTTCGTTGCCGCACTGCGTTAATTCGCACTGCGAAATAAACGCAAAACCAGCGCTGTTTAAGGCATTTTTATAATTTTCATAGACCTTTAAGGTCGAAACATTTTCGATAGTGTAAGTGTGACGGGTTAAATCGCCGGTTAATTGCAGTGGCGTTTTTTCTGTTGCATTGATTGCATAAGGAATTGTTACAACTTCCGTATCCACTTTTTTATGTTGTGAAATTTTTGCGCCGGGATAGCGCGGCAACATCTCATTATCTTTCGCCTTTTCATCTGCCGACAAAGGCTCGGTACTGGTTGGCGCTGCCGCCTGCCCGGCGTAAGCAGCGTCTACTTTTACCAAACCTGTTTCCAGTGGCTCGGTCTCAAGTATCACCTGCTGCACACTGACCATATCTTCATAAGCGCCAAAAAACCAAGCAGCTATAACTTTGCCTTTCGGTGATTCTTTTTCACCAATCCAATAATAGGGGTTATGGTAATTGTTGTAGACACTGCCCCTTACCGCAATCGCGGTACCTAGTGCCGCCGCCTGATCTTCATCGCCACAAGCCTCTAGCGCACAAGAAAACAGCGGTTTAAAGCCCGCCTGTTTGGCAGCAACAATGTAATTCTCATACACCTTGAGCGATGAAACATTTTCAATTTCATAATTGTGCAAATACAAATCGCCCACCACATCCAACCGGGTAAAGGAGTACGGTTCTTTGCTGACATCCACTATAGAAATCGGGAAGGTGTATTTTTCATAGTCATACATTTTTGCCTGCTCAAGATCCGCATTGGGATAAGCCGCAAACAGCGGATGATCTTGATCGTAACTCGCATACAACGGTGAGCTTATTAGTGCAAAAGAAAGCACAACAGGGTGTGATAACAGCGACAGTGCACGAGAAAACATAACAACTCCTTGGTTAATTTTTAGTGTGATATTGACAGGTATCTCTATGACAGAAAATAGGCAAGATTAATACTGGGCGTTTAACACGCAGTGAATACAGATCACAAATTTGATGCGGGTGTAATATGCTTAAACTAATATCAGCTTTATTAGCGTGAAACAGCAACCGTATCCCTTAGTACAATCTATTCGCCATACAATCACGGGCAGAGGTCAGGCGACTGCATCAAATGTCGCAAAAATACAATTCATTGAACCTGGAAACAGTCATAGTAAAGATACCCCCCTACGGAACTTATCACATGCAACCAAATCAGTTATTCCGTTCACTGCTAGTTACAATATTTGTATTAATTGCTCCCTGGGTACAGGCCAAACCACTGAATTTTGAAACGGAATATCAAACATTTGAGAAGCAACCCGTTTCACTGCAGACATTAATCGGGAAAAAACCGATCTATCTGAAATTCTGGGCAACCTGGTGCCTGGATTGCCGCCGCGAGCTACCAAGCCTTGAGAGAACCTATCAACAATACAACGATAAAATTGCCATCTTTGCCGTGAATTTAAATATCAACGAAACCGATGAAACAATTCGTTCGCTGCAACAAAAAAATAAACTCACTATCCCAATATTAATGGATAACAATGGCACCATTGCAGGAAACTTTGAATTTAAAGGAACACCTTTTCATGTATTGATTAATAACCAAGGAGACGTGGTTTACACTACCTACACAGACGACGAACAACTCGCCGATCAATTAGCCAAGCTCGCAAGCAACTCCAAAACGGCAGCAACACCTGCAGATGCAACAGTAGAAATCAGCTCTGTTGCCAAAACATCCTTACCTAAAGGTGCTGCGGTAATGTATTTTTCGGCAACTTGGTGTGATTGGTACATGAAAGACATACATCCGGAACTGAGCAGCAATTGCATCAATGCCCTGAAAATTATTGATAAACTTTATCGTTCAACACCAAAGCTACAACTATCTGCCTATGTCACTCATTTATGGACAGAGCAGACGGATGTGAATGATTACAGTAAAAAATTCTCACTTCCTTATAATGTCAGCGTGGACAAAAACAACGAACAATTCCGCCGCTTTAAAGCCACAGGTTATCCCACAGTGATTGTGTTGAAAGACGGCAATGAAATCGCCCGCATTACCGAATTTGACGGCAGTGAGAAGCCACTGCAAGTGATTAAGGCCGCGCTAGCTACACATTAAGGATAGGGATTAAAATTACTAAATAAAAAAGCGCCCCCTTTATCCGGTTGCGCTTTTTTATTTACAACAGTTGAACCCAGAAAACGATTCTTAGCATTTAACTATTTTGGCCTGTGCGACCATCACTATCTATAGCGGATAGGTCAATAGCGAAAAATGGATTTGGTTTACCAGAAAGTGAATAGTAATCGGGTAAAGGACATTTTTACTCAAGGTATAACTCAACCCATATAAAAATCCCGCTAGCGCATAAATCCAAATAGCAGCACCACTCAAACCCGCATGTATTGCTACAAAAATCACTGTTACCAGCAACAAAGGTAATAATTCTTGTACCCAGCGGTTAGTCGTCATGCCAGCCGCAGCATTGCGCAGCGTCTGCTGCAGCAACAGACGCATAAATGCTTCTTCTGCCAAAGCGATAACAAACAAATTGACCAGTGCGAATAACAACATGTGTTCCATTGCTTTTGGCTGAACACGCAAACCCAAGACCGGGATAGCAATCGCCACAATCAGCGCTGGAGCAAGCAATGCAATTAAAAATTGCCATCTTGGCGAAGCCACAAATTCGCAGTTACGTAATCTGGGCCAAAGTAAAAATAACAAACACACACCAACCAATAGCTTGGAAAAATTTACAAACATCTCAAAGCGTGGTTCAGAACCGGTTTCATTCGTGAGCGACAACAATAGTGGATAAGAAAACCCCTCCGGGCGATAAGTCGCCACAAAAAACACCAGTGGCACCAACAATATAAAGACGCCAACTTTTATCCAGCGATTTAACGCCTCTTTACCAAAAAATATGGCAAGGCAAACAACACCTGCCAGGCCAATCATATTGAACCAAGGCATCCAACCCACAATAACCAAAACTGCAACAACAAGCGCGAGCAGGACACCCGCTATCAATTCTTTTTTATTCACGATAATTTTCTTCTTGCTCACAATAAAAAAGCCGATTCTCTCGAATCGGCTTTTCATTTTAATAATTTATTTATTCATTAAAAAACTTCTTAACCCCATCGAACCAACTCGACTGTTTGGGCGAGTATTTCCCGCCTTTCATGGTCGTTTGGAATTCTTTGAGTAAATCTTTTTGTTTGCTGGTGAGGTTCACCGGTGTTTCTACTACAACTCGGCAAAGCAAATCGCCAACTCCACCACCGCGCACGGGCGTTACACCTTTGCCGCGCAGTTTAAAGAGTTTGCCAGTTTGGGTTTCAGGTGGAACTTTTAATTTTACGCGACCATCCAGTGTTGGAACTTCCAATTCACCACCCAGTGCAGCATCGACAAAATCGATGGGGACTTCGCAGTACAGGTCGGCGCCGTCGCGTTTAAATATATTGTGCTCGCGTACATTTACCTGCACGTACAGGTCGCCACTGGGACCACCATCCGCACCGGCTTCGCCTTCACCGGACAAACGAATACGATCACCCGTATCAACACCCGGCGGTACTTTTACCGACAAGGTTTTGGTTTCTTCTACACGACCCTGACCGTGGCAAGGCTTGCATGGATCAGAAATAATAGTGCCGCGACCACGACAGGTGGGGCAGGTTTGTTGCACTGAGAAAAAGCCCTGCTGCATACGCACCTGGCCATGGCCGCCACAAGTGGAACAGGTAACAGGTTTGCTGCCGGGTTTTGCACCGGAGCCGTCACACACTTTACAGCTAACGAGCGTGGGCACTTTAATTTGTACGCTGGTGCCTTTTACCGCTTCTTCCAAACTCAGTTCAAGGTTGTAGCGTAAATCGGAGCCGCGCGCCGGGCCGCCGCGACCACCACGCCCGCCGCCACCAAAAATATCGCCAAACACATCGCCAAAAATATCGCTGAAATTGTTAAAGCCAGCACCGCCACCACCGCCCATGCCTGACTGACCATCCACACCAGCGTGACCAAACCGGTCATAGGCTGCGCGCTTATTGTCATCGGAAAGTACTTCGTAGGCCTCATTGGCTTCTTTGAATTTTTCTTCCGCAGAGGGGTCATCCGGATTTCTGTCCGGGTGAAATTTCATCGCCACACGACGGTAAGCTTTTTTCAATTCTGCTGCGTCTACATCTTTTTTGACGCCGAGCACTTCGTAGTAATCGCGTTTTGCCATGGTTACACCGATAGTAGAAATGTCTTTTGCATTTCAGTTAATAATTCATTTGCTTCTTACATGACAAATGCGGGCAAGCCCGCATTTGTTTTTGTTACTTCCTGATCAGTGATCGAAAACTTATTTATTGTCTTCTTTCACTTCTTCGAATTCAGCATCTACGACACCGTCATCTGCCGCTTTGTTGCCGCCTGCTTGTTGCGCACCGGCACCAGCGTTAGCACCTGCAGCTTGCTGCTCGGCGTAAAGCTTTTGCGCGAGTGAACCTGAAGCCTCGGTCAACTTGGTAGTTGCCGCTTCAATTTTTGCCAGGTCTTCCGACTTAGCCGCATCGCGACCTTCAGTCAGTGCTGCTTCGATAGCAGATTTTTCATCAGCAGTCGCTTTGTCACCAGCATCCTTCAAGGTTTTTTCTGTAGCGTGGATCAAACCTTCCAAGGTGTTACGCGCTGCAACTACTTCGGCAAACTTGCGGTCAGCATCAGCGTTGGCTTCTGCGTCTTTAATCATTTTCTGGATTTCATCGTCGCTCAAACCGGAAGAGGCTTTGATCACGATGGATTGCTCTTTACCAGTGGCCTTGTCTTTCGCGCTTACATTCAAAATACCGTTGGCGTCGATGTCGAAAGTCACTTCAATTTGTGGCATACCGCGTTGCGCTGGTGGAATATCGCTGAGGTCAAAACGACCCAGTGATTTATTTTGCGACGCTTGTTTACGCTCACCTTGTACTACGTGAATAGTCACAGCCGTTTGGTTGTCATCCGCAGTCGAGAAAATTTGCGATTTCTTGGTAGGAATCGTGGTGTTTTTGTCGATCAACGGAGTCGCAACGCCACCCATGGTTTCAATACCAAGAGTCAATGGAGTCACGTCCAACAACAATACGTTGGTGGTATCGCCTGACAATACTGAACCTTGAATTGCCGCACCGATGGCTACCGCTTCATCTGGGTTTACATCTTTACGTGCTTCTTTACCAAAGAAATCCGCAACGGCTTTTTGTACCAATGGCATACGGGTTTGACCGCCAACCAAAATCACGTCATCAATTTCGCTCAGCGATTTACCGGAATCTTTGATTGCTTGTTTTACTGGCTCCATGGAGCGAGTGACCAAATCTTCAACCAGCGATTCCAACTTGGCGCGAGTCAGTTTGACCACCAAGTGTTTTGGACCGGTTGCATCAGCAGTGATGTAAGGCAGGTTCACTTCAGTTTGCTGACTGGATGACAATTCAATTTTGGCTTTCTCTGCTGCTTCTTTTAAGCGTTGCAGCGCCAGTGGATCGTTGTGTAAATCGATACCGGTATCTTTCTTGAAAGTTTCCGCGAGGAATTCAATCAAGCGCATATCAAAGTCTTCACCGCCGAGGAAAGTATCGCCGTTGGTTGAAAGCACTTCGAATTGGTGTTCGCCATCTACGTCTGCGATTTCGATAATGGAAATATCGAAAGTACCACCACCCAGATCGTATACCGCGATGGTGCGATCGCCCACGCCTTTATCCAAACCGTAAGCCAGTGCTGCAGCAGTAGGTTCGTTGATAATACGTTTTACATCCAGGCCCGCGATGCGACCGGCATCTTTGGTGGCTTGACGCTGTGAATCGTTGAAGTAAGCAGGTACGGTAATGACCGCTTCGGTCACTGCTTCGCCGAGATAATCTTCAGCGGTTTTTTTCATTTTCTTCAGCACTTCAGCAGAAATTTGTGGCGGTGCTTTTTTATCGCCTTTCACTTCTACCCATGCATCGCCGTTGTCGGCTGCAACAATTTTGTACGGCACCATGGAGATGTCTTTTTGCACCACATCGTCTTTGAATTTACGGCCGATCAAACGCTTAACCGCGTACAAGGTATTGTGCGGGTTAGTGACTGATTGACGCTTGGCAGATTGACCCACCAGAATTTCATCGTCGTTGGTGAACGCAATGATCGACGGCGTAGTGCGATCGCCTTCGGCGTTTTCGATCACTTTTGGTTTGCCGCCTTCGAGTACAGATACGCAAGAGTTGGTAGTACCCAAGTCGATGCCGATAATTTTGCCCATGGTGTTGCTCCTAAAAATCTATGTGTTGCCGGGCGCGTGATCACTGGCTGGTATGTGCGTGACCTGCGCCGAATTGTTAACTTAAAAGTCGGTTATTTACTGGCTGGATCAGCACCAATCGCCGTGGATTTATGCTTTTGCCGGTAGTTGTTTCCTATATTGGCGCCAACGCGATGAATTCAAGTGCAGCGCCAAAAAAATCCTTACACTTCCTACGGATATCCAAAAAAAATCAAGGTGCCTTGGACACGACTACCATCGCCGGACGCACTAAACGACCATGCAGGGTGTAACCTTTTTGGAAGCAGTTGAGCACAGTGTTGGGCTCTACGTCAGGGTTGGGAACTGCAGAAACCGCTTGATGTAAATTTGGATCAAAAGGTTCACCTTCAGGGTTCACTACCGCCACTTGATGACGGAGCAGTGCATCCACAAAGGATTTATGGGTGAGCTGAATACCTTCAATAAACGCAGCAAAAGCTTCATTGGCCGGATCGATACTCGCCAATGCACGCTCCAGGTTATCCACTACGGGCAACAGGTCGTTGACCATTTTTTCCAAACCAAACTTATGCGCTTTTTCCACATCTTGCTCGGCGCGACGACGCGCATTTTGCGCATCCGCCTGCGCGCGCAGGGATTGCTCTTTGGCTGACTCATAAGCCGTAGCCAAAGTGGCGAGTTGCGCTTGCAGGGTTTCAATACTCAGCTCGGCATTGGCCTCGGGTTGACCTTGAGCCTCGGCAGTTTCCTGCGCTTGCTGCTCGGTTGCTTGTTGAATATCGGAATAATCTTGAGTTGACACAGTGTTCTCCAATGATCAGTTGGGCGGAGTTCTCGGCAATGGAGCAGGCTCCGCAATAATGGCCACAGCACAGGCGTCGGTGTCCAGTGCAGGCTATATGGGGCTGAGGTGGGCAGATTCAAGCAAAGTGCGGCGAAGTTTTTGCCACCCCCCCTGCTGACGGCAATTGACCCTAACTACGGATTGCCAGAATTGACGCCACCCTGAAAGCACCATCATGGCGCACAAATCATTGTTTTGATCATCGTCTATTACGCCCAGATTCTGTGCATATCCCCACTTTTATGCGGTTTTTGACGCCTTTTCATCGCCTTAATAACCAAGGCCCACCAAAAAACACAGCCACCTGAAAATACCTTGCGACCACCATTGACAACGTTGTCTCATGCGGCTACTGTCAATCCATCTGATCACAACTTAGCCGCCTTCGGAGGCCCCATGTCATTACGCGTCAAAATCTGGATTGTCTCCGCCCAAATCCTGCTCGGCCTGCTGGGGATAATGTTGATTGGGCTATTTACCCTGCGCTATTCCAATAATCAGGATAATGAAGCGCGTGTGGAGCAGTTACTGAATAGCACCTATGCGACGGTGATCCAGATGGAACAGCTGGCCGCGCGCGGCGAACTAAGCGATGAGCAAGCCAAAAAAATTGCGACGGATTTGCTGCGCAACAACATCTATCACAAGTCCGAGTATGTGTACGTCGCCGATGAAAAATTGAATTTTGTCGCCGCACCGCTCGACCCGCAAATTCACGGCACCAGCTTCCATGAATTTAAGGATGGCAATGGCCGCAGTGTGGGTGAGATCCTGCAAAAAGCGGTGGAAAAAGCGCGCGGTCAAACAGCGCGTTATAAATGGACCCAACGTCAGGCCGATGGCTCCATCGAAAATAAATTGTCTATTGCCAAACTCTCACCGCGCTGGAATTGGGTAGTGGGCACTGGCATTGGCTTTAACGAAGTCAACGCGCGCTTTTGGGAAACCGCCAAATGGCAACTGACCATTTGTTTACTGGTGATGCTGATTATTGTGGTTCCCGTGGTGCTGTTTGCGCGCAAGCTGGATAACGGTTTGGGCGCGGAATTAAAAGAAGTGCTGGCGCTGGTGCGCGCCGTTGCCAACGGCGACCTGACTGAGCGCAATGTACGTCGCGCAGCAGAGGACAGTATTTATGGTTCGGTAGTGAAAATGCGCCATGCCTTGCGCGAGATGATCGGCAGCATTTCGCACATGGTCGCGCGCCTGCATGCGATTAGCGATGACATAGTCCATAAAGCTGAAACCAGTACCGCCATGGCTGAAGACCAGAGCGCCAATACCATCAAAATCGCGTCTTCTGCGGAAGAATTTAATCTGCAAACCAAGGACGCCATGCAGCAGGCAAAAATTGCCACTAACCAAACCGATCACGCCTCCAAAACCGCCAACCAGGGGCAAAAATTGATTTCCAGTGCGGTAAAAAGTTTTGTTGAAATCGACAACAGCGTGACCCAAACCCAAACCAGTATTGATGACCTCGCGGCGCGGATTAACAGCATTTCTGCAGTGATTTCGGTGATTAGCGAAGTCGCCAACCAAACCAATTTGCTCGCACTGAACGCCGCGATTGAAGCGGCGCGCGCGGGTGAACAGGGGCGCGGTTTTGCGGTAGTGGCCGACGAAGTGCGCCAGCTCGCGCAGCGCACCACCCAAGCCACCAGCGAAATTGGCGAGACCATTACCGCTGTGCAGAACTCCAGCCGCGTCGCCAAACAAAATATGGATGACATGGTGGTGCAGTTAAAAGATGGCATAGGCCAAACCCGTCAGGGCGGTGAAATTGTGGAGAGCGTGCGGCAGGAGACTGATGAAGTCGCCAAGATGGTCGCGCACATTGGCAACTCACTCATCGAACATGTACAGGCGAGCAGTTTGATTCTGGAGTATGTAAGCCAGGTCGAGCAGTCATCGCTGGGCACCAAAGATGCTGCGCGCGGTACGCTGCTGGCGTCCCAACAAATTCGCGACGCCTCCGACGAACTGAGCCGCCAATTGGAAGGTTTCCGCCTCTAGCATTCCGGAACGGCTTATCGCTCCCCCCACTTGCCGCCGCCTGCGCAAATACTGTATATATAGCCAGACAATTATTCACCATAATGTCTGGCTTTTTTAGTGGCGCACTTCATCGCCGCTGCCGGATTTGCGAGGCGCTGATGCTGACTCACCTGAATATCCAAAACTTTACGCTGGTCGATCAACTGGATCTGGACATCAAACCCGGTATGACCGTGATTACCGGCGAAACGGGGGCGGGTAAATCCATCATGCTCGATGCACTCGGGCAGGCGCTGGGTGATAAAGCCGATGGCGAGCGCGTGCGCACGGGTGCCAGCCGCGCCGATATCTGCGCCAGTTTTGATACCAGCCAAATCCCCGCAGCACAGGAGTGGCTACAAAGCCACGATTTGCAGCAGAGCGATAATCCGCACGAGTGTTTGCTGCGCCGGGTAATCAATGCCGATGGCAAATCCAAAGCCTATATCAACGGTCAACCGGCGACGCTGCAGCAACTGCGTGCGCTGGGTGAAATGCTGATTGATATTCACAGCCAACATGAGCATCAATCGCTGTTGGTAAAAGATACCCATCGCCGCCTGGTGGATGAATTTGCCGGCCAAACCGAATTAGCCAAACAGGTGCGCCTCGCCTTTCGCGAATGGCACAGCCGGTTAGAGCATTTTATTAACCTGCGCGATAACGCCGCCGATGTGAGCGCACGCTTCCAATTGCTTAGCTATCAATTTAACGAACTGGAACAGCTGGGTTTACAGCAAGGTGAACTCGCCAAGCTCGAAGCGGAGCAGCGCAGCCTTTCCAACGCCGAAGAAATTTTGCGCGGCAGCCAGCAACTCGCCGCGTTTTGTGGCGATGACGAACAGGGTTTGAGTGTGAACCTGCATCGCGCACTGCATATTTTGCGCAGCCTGCCGGAAAAATCCGCCGCACTGCAGGCGGCCGAAGAGTTACTCACCAGCGCGCAGATTCAAGTGGAAGAAGCGCAGCACGAAATTGAGCGCCATATCGATACCTTCAACCTCGATCCTGCGCGTTTGACGGTGGTGGAAGACCGCCTCTCAGCAATTTACGACATAGCGCGCAAGCACCGCATCCAGCCGGAAGCACTACCGTCATTTATCGATAAACTCAGCGCCGAACTGGAACAACTGCAAGGCGGCGATGCCAAGCTGGATCAATTGGCGCAGCAAGTGGAGCAGGCGGAAAAGGCCTATCGCCAACTGGCCGAGCAGCTATCAGCCAAACGCACCAAAGCCGGCGCAACACTGGCCAAACAGGTTAATGAACAACTCAAATTACTGGCGATGGAAAATGCCAAGCTCACCATCAGCTTATTACCACTGACCGACAAACCCGGCCCCAATGGTTTGGAAGAGGTGGAGTTTTTAATCAGCACCAACCCCGGCCAAGCGCCGCGCCCGCTGGCAAAAATTGCCTCGGGCGGGGAACTCTCGCGCATCAGCCTCGCCATTCAGGTGATTACCGCCAAAACCTCCGCGACGCCCACACTGGTATTCGATGAAGTCGATGTCGGCATCGGCGGTGCCACCGGTGATGTCGTGGGCCAACTATTGCGTCAGCTGGGTGAGCGCGGGCAAGTGATTTGTGTAACCCACTTGGCGCAGGTGGCAAGCAAGGGCCACCAGCATTTGCAGGTAGTGAAAACCGCGAGCAAAAAAAGCGCGGAATCCACCCTGGTGGAATTAGCGGGCGATAGCAAAGTGGAGGAAATTGCACGCATGCTGGGCGGCTTGAAAATTACCGATCAATCCATCGCCCATGCTCGTGAAATGCTGAGTTTTTAAGGGTATTAACCAGAGTTCAGCAAACCGTGAGCAATAAAAAAGGGCGCTATGCACTGCGCCCTTTTATTCAACCACCCAATCAACTAACAACATTCACTGTCAGGATGGGCGTTTTTTTCTCACGTAGAGCACCAGACTGTGATCGGTGAGTTCGTAGCCGTATTCCGCCACTATACGTTTTTGCAATGCCTCAATTTCATCGTTATGGAACTCAATGATGGTGCCGGCATCTATATCCACCATGTGATCATGATGTTCGCCGCGCGCCACTTCAAATACCGAGTGGCCGCCATCGAAATTGTGCCGCACTACCAAACCGGCAGATTCAAATTGGGTTAATACCCGATAGACAGTTGCCAAACCGACATCGTCGCCCTGCTCCATTAGCGCTTTATATACATCTTCCGCGCTCATGTGATGCTGTTCAGAGGACTCCAGCATTTGCAAAATTTTCACACGAGGCAAGGTCACTTTAAGACCCGCTTTGCGCAGTTCGTGGTTACCGTCTGCCATTATTTCCCCCAAACCCTTCTCAGTGTTCCTGTGGTTCGGGTATTATCCGCGTTCATTTTCGTTAGTGGAAGCCCTAGTATGAAATTAGCCAGCCGTGTATTTCTGGCCCTTGTGTTTATTACGGGCCTCACCGCCTGCTCCAGCTTCCGCTTTCCTGGTGTGTATAAAGTTGGCATTCAGCAGGGCCACATCATTACCCAGGAAATGGTCGATCAATTAAAACTGGGCATGAACAAACGCCAGGTACGCTTTGTACTCGGCAATACTTTACTGCCGAATACCTTTAACGATGACCGCTGGGATTACCCTTACAGTGTGCGTCGCGGTTCACAGGGTGAAATTACCCAATACCTTTACACCGTTTATTTTGAAAACGATAAGCTGGTAAAAACCGAGGGCGATTTCCTGCCTGGTAAAGCACCCATGAGCGGTGAAAAATCCAAGCGTTATTTGGATGATATGCAGCGCGATGTCCCGGTGCCAACAGAAGATAGTACACCGCCAGATTTGCCCGATCCCGAAGAGTTGGAATAAATACACTTAAGCATCTGGCAAAAAATAACTACCCAAAAACAACCGCCTAAAAAACTAACGCCCGGATCTCCGGGCGTTGTTGTTTTTGGGCAGTGGTTTTTAGAGGGTTGTTTTTGCAGGGCTAGCGTTGCACTGGTAAACATTTACGCTTCACACAGGCGCCACATCTGCCCCGCGCAAACTGCACACGCGATTACGTCCCTCGCTTTTCGCGCGATAGAGCGCCGCATCGGCCTCTTGCAATAATTGCTCAGCGCGCTCTATACCCGGTTCAAAAGATGCCACTCCCGCACTCAGGGTGACGTGAAAGATTTTTTGATCGACCGTAAAGGTAAGGTCGCGAAAACGTTTGCGGATATCTTCCATTAATAAATGCGCTTCAGCGCGGGTGCAGCGCGGCAATACCGCCACAAATTCTTCACCGCCGTAACGCCCCACTGCATCCATTTTACGCAGCCGTTGGCGCAATAAATGGGCGATGGCTTTAATGACTTTGTCACCTGCCGGATGACCGTAGCTGTCATTGATTTGTTTGAAATGATCCAAATCCAGCATCACCAGGCTCAGCGCTTCACCGGTGCGCTGGGCGCGGCTCAGCTCTATATCCACCTGCTCTTTAATGCGCGAATGCTTCAGTAAGCCGGTCAAACTGTCGCGATCCAGTGCATCGCTTAACTGGCGGCTGCGCGCAGCGCGCACGGAAACTGCCGTTACCAATTCCAGATCGCTGAGCGGTTTGCTGAGGAAATCGTCGCCCGCGCGCCCCATGGCTAACGCGCGTTTTTGTTCGTCCTGCTCGGAGGATAAATAAGTAATGGGAACCCGCAGCCAATCCTGATTCAAGCGAATGACCTGCGCCAGTTCTATACCGCTGCACACCGGCATATTGATATCGAGCAAAATCAGTTCGGGGTGAAAGTCATTGAGCAAGGCAAAAATATCGCGCGGACTATTGCTCACTTCGGCGCGAATATCGGCACCGCCAAGCACCAATTTATAGTGCTCTGCAAGGGCGAGATCATCATCGATAATCAGTACACGATAGGGGGTACTGCGGTGGCGATCCAGATAATTTTCAAAGCAGTCCACCAGCCGGATGATATCCAGTGGCTTCACAAAATAACCCACCGCACCGGCACGCACGGCGGCATGGTAGGCGTCAAAATCAGTGCGACTGGAGACAAAAATCACCGGCACCGAAGCGGGTAATTGGTGCTGTAACCGGGCAATCGCCTCCGGGGTTTCGCGCCCCTCATCAATGAACATGACATCGCAGATCATAAAATCCGGCGGGCGGCGCAAAATCTCGCCCTCGGCAGCGGCGATGGTGCCAAAGTGCTCTACCTGATGGCCGAAATGGCGCAGGGTGATGCAGAGTTCATTGGCCACATCCGGATCATCTTCCAGTACATAAATGAGCGAGCTGACCGCCCCCGATGGTGTTGCCGGGGGTGGCAGCGCGACACTGGTAGCAGGCGCTATTTGAAGTTCGCCCCCCAGCGCTGTCACCGCCACTGAAAATACCCGCAGCATGCCAGTGTCTACGGTGCCAGCGGCTACCCAGTCCAACACCTGTAGCTCCAGTTTTTTGGCTTGTTTACCCAAGTCAGGAAAGCCAAAACTGCCCGCTGAGCCGGCCAATTTGTGCAATTTTTGCCCCAATTCCTGCAGGGCGGCGGCTTGGCTTTCCGGCACTAATGCCAGGGCTACCAGTTCGCGCAAGCGCGCGATTTCAGCGGGCAGCCGCGCCGCATAATCGGCGCGCAGAGCCTCAAGGCGCGCGGCGATTTCGGTTTTTTTGTCCATAGAAAAACTGTACCCGATGGTTTGCATTGGTGTCTGATTCTGTAACAGCAAAAGGGATACGCCCCGCAACGACAGGCGCCAGTTGTCAAATAATAGAAGTGTTGCGCACGAATAGCCAATGTCCGCCAATGGGATATTTACGGCGCTGAATTTAATATCTGGGTAGCCGGAACTGCATCACAGCAAAGCGCGTCTATACTAGCCTTAGCGCCACCCACTTCCGACCAACTAATAATCCATTTTGCCAGCCACTGCAGGGCTTCATGCTAAAAAGAATCGCCGTAAAAGACATCAAACTCGGTATGTTTATCTGTGAATTTTGCGGTTCATGGATGGAGCATCCCTTTTGGAAAACGCGTTTTTTACTGGACGATGAAAAAGACCTGCACGCGATTCAGGCGAGCGGGATCAAGGAGCTGTGGATTGATGTCAGCCAGGGCATAGATGCCAGCGATGCCGCCGCAGCCAAGACCGAAGCCGAAGTAGCACAGGAAGCAGAAGCGCTGTTGCTGGGCGCAGATAAAGCCGCCGTAGGCGAAAAGCTATCGCTCGACGAGGAAATCCAGACTGCCGCCAAACTGTGCGCCAAAGCCAAAGAAGCGGTGATTGAAATGTTCAGCGATGCGCGCATGGGCCGCGCCATTCAGGTGGAACAGGCGCGCGCGCTGGTGGAGGAAATTTCCAACTCGGTATTGCGCCAACCTCACGCCCTGATCAGCCTCGCGCGCCTTAAAAATGCCGATGAATACACCTACATGCACTCGGTAGCCGTCTGTGCGTTGATGATTGCGCTGGCGCGCCAGTTGAATATTGACGAAGAGATGGTGCGCGAAGCCGGTTTTGCCGGTCTGTTGCACGATTTAGGCAAAGTGGGCATCCCCATGAAAGTGCTCAATAAACCAGGGAAACTCACCGACGCCGAGTTTTCGGTGGTCAAATCCCACCCTGAAGTGGGCGCACGTATTTTGATGGAAAACTACGACGTGAGCCCCATGGTGCTGGACGTATGCCTGCATCACCACGAAAAGGTGGACGGCACCGGCTACCCTCATGGCCTGAAGGGCGACACCATCAGCCTGTTTGCCAAGATGGGCGCGGTGTGCGATGTCTATGATGCCATCACCTCCAATCGCCCCTATAAAAAAGGCTGGGCACCCGCAGACTCGATTCGCAAAATGGCGGAGTGGAGCAAGGGGCATTTTGATGAGGCGGTGTTTCAGGCCTTTGTCAAAACCGTGGGTATTTACCCCACGGGTTCATTGGTGCGGCTGGAAAGCGGCCGCCTGGCGGTAGTGGTGGAACAGAACGAGCACTCGCTGCTCAACCCCACAGTAAAAGTGTTTTTTTCCGCCAAAACCAAAATGCCGATTATTCAGGAAACCCTGGATCTGGCAGCCCTCAAGGGCAAAGACAAAATCATCGGGCGCGAATCACCCGACGACTGGGGCTTTAAAAACCTGGATATGCTCTGGTCGGGCCTGGGCTAGCACCTATACCAATAACGCTAGCGCTTCTCCCAAATACTGACCAGCTGCTGCGCCAGAGTCATGGGGTCAAAGGGTTTGGCGATCACCCCCAGCGCGCCCAAATTCAGATACCCCTGCACCTCCTGCGGCTGCACTTTGGCGGTCATAAACACCACCGGTACGGCCACCATTTCCGGAAATGCACGCAGGTGCTTCAGGGTTTCGGGGCCGTCCATGCCCGGCATCATCACATCCAGCAGAATCAAATCCGGCTTGAAGGCCACCGCTTTTTGCAGGGCTTCCGCCCCGGAGCTGCAGGCTTCCATCACAAAACCATGAATTGTCTCCAGTACCATCATGGCGATGGCTTGAATATCCGGGTCATCCTCTACATACAAAATACGGCTGAGTTCCTGTGTCATAAATCGAACCTGATTGACGGTTAGTGATGGGGTACAAGATCGGTAGCGCGGTTGGCGAGCGGGAAGATGGCGTAAAAGGTAGCGCCCTGCCCCGGTATGGAATCAAAGCCTATGCGGCCATGCATGCGCTCCACAAAGGTTTTGCTAATGGCCAAACCCAACCCGGTGCCACCGCGCTGGCGCGAGGCCGAAGAGTCAGCCTGGGTAAATTTTTGGAACAAGCGCTCGCGAAACTCCTCGCTAATACCCGGGCCGTGATCCACTACGGCAATTTTTACCTCGCCCTGCAGCTGGATTAACTGGATTTCCACCCGCCCTTGGGGAGGGGAGTACTTGACGGCGTTGGAGATAAAATTGGCCATGACCTGCTGCAGGCGGTGGGCGTCCAGCGAGACCATTAGCGGCACATCCTGTTCATTGGCGCAGACACTCAGGTGCAAGCTGACGTTAAAGCTGTCGGCGTAGGCTTTATTGGTTTCCAGTGACTGTTCAATGATGGGCACCAGCGGCTGGCGCTCCAGATCGAACCCCATTTTACCGGCGATAAGTTTTTCCATATCCAGCAGGTCATTGATCAACTGGGTCAGGCGCAGCGCGTTTTTGTGCGCAATCACCAACATGTTTTGCATTTTTTCCGGTGGCGCGCCCAGCATCCCGCCCACAATTAACCCGAGTGAACCGGAAATCGCGGTCAGTGGGGTGCGCAACTCATGGCTCACGGCGGACACAAAATCATTTTTGATCTGTTCCGCACGCTTGCGTTCGCTGATGTCCCAGATAAAACCATCAATGTATTTCAGCGCTCCACTGGCATCAAACACACCGCAGCCAAGCTCTTCGATCCAGCACCAGTCGCCATTGCCATCGCGCAGGCGGTAGATAATCTGAAAGGCCTGCTGCTGCCTCAGCGCCTCCTGTACCTGCTGGTACACCATAGGCACATCCTCGGGATGGGTGATGTCGGAGATGCTTAACGCACCATCGCCCATAAAACGCGTTGAGGGGTAGCCGGTCAGTTGTTCAACCTTGTCGCTCAGGTAGAGCATGGTCCAGCGGGCATCGTTGAGGCAGCGGTACACCGCACCGGGAAAGTTACTGAGGATGGTATTAAGTTGCTCACTGCGCTCCTGCAGTTGCAGCTGCGATGCTTGCAGCGCCTGATTGGCCTCGCGCAGCTCCAGCAGCTGGATCACTTGCCCGGCGAGCAGTTTCAGGGCCATCGCCTGGGAGGAGCCGAACCGGCGCGGTGTGGTATCAATCACACAGAGGGTGCCAAAGGCATAACCCTCTTCCGATACCAGCGGCGCGCCGGCATAAAACCGGATATGCGGCTCGCCCAAGACCAGCGGATTGTCGCTAAACCGCGGGTCGCGGATCGCATCCTCCACAACCAACAGGTCGCCCGGCTGCAAAATGGCATGGGCGCAAAAGGCGAGATCGCGCGGGGTTTCGGTCACATCCAGACCAATACAGCTTTTGAACCATTGGCGCTCGTGGTCTATCAGGCTAACCAGTGCAATCGGCACCTCGCAGATCATCGCGGCCAACTGGGCAAGGTCATCAAAGCTCTGCTCCCGACCGGTGTCGAGAATATTGAGCGCATGCAAATGGGCGAGGCGGGTTAATTCATTGCCTGGCAGGGCGGCTTTCATAGGGAGTCCTCCGGAGTTTTCTGGTCGGCGCGCGCCAGTACCCGGTTTAACAAGGTATCAAATTCAATGTACGACAAGGGTTTGGGCTGCCAGAACAGCTCCTCCGTCACACCCGTGCCATTGAGCAGCGCCTTGGCTGGTTCAAGATCGCCACTGACAATAATAATTGGCAGCGGTTTGTTGCTCTCCGCTTGCCGCAACCCGGCCTCGCGCACATGGTGCACTATGTTGATGCCATCCATATCCGGCAGGTTCAAATCCAGGGTCATCAGGTCATAGTCGCGCAGTTGCAGCAATTCCAGCGCCGCTTGGCCAGTCGCCGCGCAATCTATGTCGTAATGCTCGCCGGGCAGCAGCGCACTGAGGATTTCCGCGGTGGCTTGATCATCCTCCACGATCAACAAATGCGGCTTGTTTTTTACCGGCTCGACACGCGAGGCAGGTACTTTTTGAGTGGCGTCCTCGCAGGGTAGTTCAAAATAAAAACAGGCACCTTGGCCTGCATCCGGCTCGACCCCCAAGCTGCCCCCCATGCGCTCGATGATCTCTTTGCAAATGGCCAGCCCCAGACCGGTGCCGCCTTTTTGGCGGGTATCGGAAGAGTCAGCCTGGGAGAACTTCTGGAACAGGCGCGGGCGGAACTCCTCGCTCACACCCGGCCCCTTGTCGCTCACTCTCACCCTGACCCGTCCGAACTTGGCCTCCAGCTGAATAGTCACTACATCCTTGGGGGGGGAAAATTTGGCCGCGTTGGACAGGTAATTGGCGAGCACTTGCAATAACCGCTGCTGATCCACGGTCACCTGCGCATCACCGCGCCCCACCAGTTCATAGCTGACCGAATATTGTTCGGCAAAGGCGGTGTTCTCTTCGATGCTTTGCAGGATTAGCGCGCGCAAGCTGTGGGGGCGCATGTCAAAGTTCATTTTACCCGCCACCAGTTTCTCCATATCCAGCAGGTCGTTAACCAGATAAATCAGCCGGTGGGAGTTGCTGTGGGCGATGTGGATCATGCGCTGCGCCTGCTCCGGGACTGTGCCCGCCAGGCCGTTAGCGACGATTCCCAAGGCGCCACTGATGGCGGTCAGTGGCGTGCGCAGTTCATGGCTAACGGTGGAGATAAATTCGGTTTTCATCTGGTCGATACGTTTTATCTCACTGATATCGCGCCCTATGCCCAAAAAACCGGTGACATCGCCCTCGCCATCGCGCAGTGCGGAGACCGCCAACAACACCGGAAAACGAACCCCGTCTTTGCGCACGTAGGTCCACTCCCGTTCATCGCCAAAGCCTTCGCGCGCCTTAGCGACAAAGGCATCAAAACCGGGTTTCACGGCGTACCCCAGCTCAGCCGTCAGTTGCGCGGCGTAGGCGATATTTTCGGCCTCCAGATGAAACAGCGCGGGGGTCTGCTGTTCGATTACCTCTTCCGCGCGGTAGCCGAGCATTAACTCGGCACCCAGGTTGAAGGTTTTGATAAAGCCCTGGGTATCGGTAGAAATAATCGCAATATTGGCCGCATCCAGGATCGCCTTGCGCAGGGCATTGGTCTCTTTTAACTGCAGTTCGGTCTCTTTAAGCGAGGTGACATCGGATACATAACCATTCCACAGCACCCCGCCGTCCTCCAGCTTTTCCGGCAGGGACTCAAAATGCGCCCAGATCAGGCCGCGTGTCGGGTGGTTGATGCGCACCGTGGACACCCAGGGCGTCAACTTGCTGGCCGAGAAGGAAATCGTCTCGCCTACCCAGCCCACATCCTCCGGGTGAATGAGCGGAAATATTCGCTCCGCCGACGCCGACACATCCTCCGGCTCGATGTTAAAAAGATTTTTGATGCCCGCGCTGGCATAGGGGAAAAAAGAGGTGCCGTCGGGGCGCATTTGGTACTGGTACAAAAAGCCGGGCAGGCGTTCGCTCAGTTTATGGAAGCGTTCGATAATGACTTTTTTGTCTATGTCCTGCTGCCAGCGCTCTACCACCGAGCTGATCCAGCGCGCGAGCAAGCGCACAAAGTCCTTATCCAGCCCGTCGTATTGGTGATGGCGGGTTTTGCGCGAGCTAAACGCCAGAGTGCCGCAGATTTCACCATTGATCCACAGCGGCGCGCCGATGTAGGACTCCACTTGAGTCAGGCGATAGGCCGCGTGCTGGCGATACTGACTGGTGGGCATATCGTCCTCAGCCACGACATCGCGGTTCGCCACAGTGAGGCTGCAATACTGGTCTGCCAAGCGATTGCTGGAGGGCAATGGGTCGCGCTGGCTCTGCGCGGTAAAGGCTACCCGCACGCGATAACTGCTGCCGTTAATGGCGCTGATCACTGCGCAACTGAGCCCCAGGTAGCGGGCGCCCAAGGCGAGGGCGCGCTGTAACTGGGCATCCGGGTCAACTCCGGAGAGCGAGGCGATTTCATTGAGGGAGTGCAGCGCCGCCTGCTGGCGAATGCTGATCAATTCGGTATTTTTGCGCTCGGTAATATCGGTGTAGACACCCACTACCAGCGCGGCCTTGCCGTTGGGTTGCCACTCCACCACCTTGCCGCGGGTGAGAATCCACTTGTAGCTGCCATCGTGAATTTTGAGCCGGTATTCGTTTTCATACATGGGCGTTTCGCCCTTGATGTGGCGGATGATATCGCTGTAGCTGGCGCGTTTATCTGCTGGATGCACCCGGCTCATCCACTCATCCAGATCGAGCGAATTGGCCGTTTCCGGCCCCAAACCGCAGAGCTGGCGCCACTCGGGGGAAAAGCGGGCGCGGTCGTTGACTATGTCCCACTCCCAAAAGCCCGAGTCGCTGGAGCGCAGCGCCAGTGCCAAGCGCTGACGCGCTTGTTCGGTCTGTTGGTGCTCCGCCTGCAACTGCTCGGCGTGGGCGGCAATGACCTCGCGCAGGTAACTGCGCTGCAGGCGGATAAAACCAACCATCAGCAGCAGCGCGCACAGCAGTGCCGCCGCCCACTTGGCCACTACCTGCCGCACACTGGCCTGATAAGCCGCGTATTCGCCGGTAATTTCATGCCATACCAGCACCGCCATGGGCGCGTTTTCGCGCAGGATGTTGGGTTGGCCCAGTGCAATCCAGGAGGTGAGGTACACCTGGTCATCGCTGTGCAGCAAGTGCCCCTGGCGATTAATCGCCACCTTGCCGCGATTCCACCAGTCGTGCAGTTGGGCATTGTTGGTACTTTCCAGCCGCCAGTTGTCCACCGCCGTCGGGTTGGTTTTGTGCAGGCTCTGCCGGGCGCTATCCCACAGCAGTTGTTCAACCGCATCTTTTTGCAGGAAACTGGCCATTTGGATGCCACCGGGGCGATTGTCGGCGGCCGCCAGCGGTGCCATACCCACTTCCACCACGGCAATCACCTCGCCGCTTTGATCGCTGTTGGCCATGATGGGAATGGCAGCACTCGGGCCGCTGCCACTGCGGGAAATTTCGGTGCCCCACACCGGCAGGCCGGAGCTGAACGCCTGGATGATAAGTGGGCGCACCGCACTGACGCTGTCGCCGGCGCGCTCGGGCAAATGCATACGCAAAAAACTGACGGCGCCTGGCGCCACATAGATGGATAGTCGCTGCACGCCCAAATCGCGCATACCCTGCCAGTAATCATCCAGCTGTTGACGCAAGCGAACTTGCGCGGCGCGGGTCTGTGGCGCCGCCATACGCCCTTGTCCGGCAACAAACTGTTGCTGGGCGTCGCGCAGTAAATTGAGCACCGAGGTATCGCGCACAATAAGCTGGGCAAGCAGCATAGCCTGCTGGGTCATATCGCGGCTATGGCTATCCACCCGATCCTGATGGCGCTGGGTCCATAGCTGGATCCGCTCTTGCCAAACCTGTTCATGGTGGTGCAGGTCGGCACGCATAAATCCGCCAAAGGCCAAAGCCAACCCCAAGGCAGCAAGCCAGGGTAGCCATGAATACCAACCTTTGCGAATCAAGGGCATGAAGAGTCTCTGGGATAAAAATGTGCGGACAGCGCATTACCCCAGTGTAGTGCAAATTTTTTGTGAAGCAGGTTTAACGCGAAGGGTTGTATAACGCCAGCCCGAGCGGGCTGGCGGGGGTTTATTCATCCACCGCGGCGGCGCTTTCATCACTCGCCGATGCCGTCTTTTCCGCGCGTTTGCGGCGCGCCTCTTTCGGGTCAGACGCCAATGGGCGATAAATTTCCACCCGGTCGCCGGCATGCAATATGTGCTTGTCGGCAGTATCCAGCCCCTTGGTGCCGAGCGACTGGCCAAAAATGCCCAGTTTGGCACTGGCGAGATCCAGCTCGGGAAAGTGGTCGGTGATTTTAGAGCGCTGCACGGCCTCCAGCGCGGTGGTGCCCGGCTCGACCAGCAGGGCAATAATTTTCTGTTTGTGGGGCAGCGCGTAAGCCACTTCCACAGTGATAAGGTCAAAATCGGCCATGGTTACTCAGTCCACTGTTGCTATGGGTTTATTGATAGATATGTTTAGCGCGCGCACACAAGGAATCCACCTGTCTATTGCTCACGGCCTCAAATAATTTGCCCGCCGCCAGCCCCAGCAAGCGGTTGCCCAGCTCAAACTCCAAACTGAGCGACACCTTGCAAGCCTTATCCCCCAAGGGGGTAAAGCGCCAGGCGCCGGTGAGGAATTTAAACGGGCCATCCACCAGCGAGAGCATCATGCACAGCGGTGGCTGCAATTGGTTGCGGGTCACAAAACTCTGGCTGACACCGGCCTTGCTTAACTCCAGCCGCGCCTCCAGCCAGTCATCGCCACGGGCGAGAATTTTGGCACCCACACAGCCATCCATAAACTGCGGATAGGCTTCGATATCGTTGATTAGGTCAAACATCTGTTGCGCCGAATAATTCACCAGCGCGCTTCGCTCTACTTTATGCACCACGGCGTTTACCTATTTTTATGCTTGCCCATCTAAAAAGCCTATTCCACTAATACGCCGCGCAGCACCGGGAAGATGCCGTTAATAAGCACAATCAATACTGCCAGTGGCGAGATGTAACGCAAGATCGGCCGCCACCAGCGCAATAGCCAGCTAGATTCGTATTTCAATTCATGCAGCAGGTGTTCATCGCGCAGTTTCCAGCCCACAAACAGGGCGATCAGCAAACCGCCGAGCGGCAGCATAATGTTGGTGGCGATAAAGTCCATGCTGTCGAACCAGGTTTTCCCCCAGAGGAAGGGTTTGTCGGCCCAATCGTTAAACGACAACAGCGACCCCAAACCCAGCGCCCAGGCAATGAAACCCAGGAGCAAGCTGGCAAACACCCGATGCAGGCCAAAGCGTTCATTCAGATAGGCCACACCCGGCTCCAATAGCGAGATAGTGGAGGTCCAGGCGGCGAGCATTACCATCGCAAAAAAGACCGAGCCTATCACCAGCCCCGCACTCATATTGCCGAAGGCCACCGGCAGGGTCACAAACATCAACCCCGGCCCGCTGCCTGCTGAAATGCCCGGCGTGGCAAATACAAACGCAAAAATGGCCACCCCGGCAATCAGAGCGATCAGGGTATCCAACAGTGCCACCACCAGCACCGTCTGGCCGACGGATTGGTTGCTGGGCATATAGGCGCCGTATGCCATTATCGCGCCCATGCCCAAACTCAGGGTAAAAAACGAATGGCCCATGGCGATAAGGGCTGACTCCCAGGAAATATCCTGCGGATTAAAACTGAACATAAAGCGTAGCGAGGTGGCAAACTCACCTTCCCTCATGGCGTAGACCAACAGGCACAGCAGCAATACAAATAGCAGCGGCATCATCAGCCGCACCGAGGATTCCAGCCCGCGCGACACCCCCAGCGCCAAAATCACCACCGTCATGGCGGTAAACACTGTGTGCCACAACAGCATCTGGTCGTTATTGGCGAGCAAAGTGTCAAACAGCTGCTGGGAACTCTCGCCCGTTAAACCGGCAAAGCGGCCATCGAGCGCCTGACTTAAATACTCCAGCGTCCAACCGGCAATTACCGTGTAAAACGACAGGATTACCAAGCCAGCCAGCGCGCCCATCCAACCAATCACCGTCCAGCCTTTACTCACCCTGGCGGTTTCACAGAGTTCGGCGGTAGCGAGAATGGGGTTGGCGCGAGCGCGGCGCCCCATGAGGATTTCCGCCATCATGATCGGCACGCCAATCAGCAAAATACAGCAGAGGTACATGAGTACAAACGCGCCACCACCGTTCTCGCCAGTGATATAGGGGAACTTCCAGATATTGCCCAACCCCACGGCCGAACCGGTCGCCGCCAGAATAAAACTGCCGCGCTGGCCCCAAATCACATGCTGTTTGAGTCGCTTCACCGGCTCGCCCCCAGGAGTATTGTCATTATTAACGCTCGGATAAGTGATTGTACCCAGATTCCCCCGCAGGGCATAATGCCCGTCCGTTTTTGCTTCACTCAAGTAGCGTCCAGTCATGGCCAAAAAAGCACAAAAGAATCAAGGCAATACCATTGCCCTCAACAAAAAAGCCAAGTTCGACTACGAACTGCACGACCGTTTTGAAGCGGGCATCGCGCTCACCGGTTGGGAAGTCAAAAGCCTGCGCGCCGGCAAAGGCAACATTACCGACTGCTATGTGATTTTCAAAAATGACGAAGCCTGGCTGCTGGCGGCACAAATCCAGCCCCTGCAAACCGCCTCCACCCACTTTGTGACCGACCCCTTCCGCACCCGTAAACTGCTACTCAATCGCCGCGAAATTAACCGTTTGCAGGAAGCCGTGGAGCAAAAAGGCTATACCGTAGTGCCCACTGCACTTTATTGGAAAGACCATCTGATCAAACTGGAAATTGCCATCGCCAAGGGCAAACAACAGCATGACAAACGCGAAACCGAAAAAGAGCGCGACTGGGCGCGCGATAAACAGCGTCTGTTCCAGAAGGATTTACGCAAGTAACTGACCGCATTGCACTTTCTATCGCGCTACTTCCCCCCTTTCCCGCCAAGCGAACACTAACTCACCTCTACCAACCCTCAACTTGAGGGTTGGTAGCACTTTCTGGTCACTAAATCTGCATTTGCCAGCGTCGTTCTGGCGCTTGAATCTCCGTATTTTTGAGCTATTCTGCTGAATCGTGTCGCGTAAATTATCTGTATAAATCTGTATAAAAATGCCTCTCAATTAACGATAAGGTGCATCTATGAATAAATGCTTTCAGCAAGGACTTTTGTCCGCCATGATTATCAGCCTCGTTGCCTGCGGTGGCGGCGGAAGTGGTGGCGGTAATAAATCGTCGGCTCCCGCCAGCAGCGTGGCGCCTAGTTCAGTAGCCGCGAGCTCAGTGGCTATGTCCTCATCCAGCTCGACCGAAACCAGCTCCTCTATGGATGCCAGCTCTACGCCAGCGTCTTCCGTAACACCCAGTTCAACCCCGGCCTCATCCAGCGAGGCTAGCTCCGTCGCAACAAGCAGCCTGGTAGCCACCAGCTCCTCGAATAGCAGCTCATCGGCTCCAGCGGTGGAAACCACCTTTACCGTACGCATCACTCCGCCACAGCTCGATGGCGGCACCGTGGTTAAATCAGGCCGTACCGCTGCGGCTAATAAAGCCGAAGAAGAATCATTGCCCCTCAACCAACTGGCCGTTGTTGTTGTCGATCTGGCCGGTAATGTCGTGCGCACTATCCCGCTCGATGAAACCAACTCTACCCAAAATCCCGACGGCTCATGGTCGATTAGAGTACCGGGCTACCCGCAGCTGGACTGTATTGTGATCGCCAACCTCGATGGTCCAATCACCGTATTTGAGCCAGGCGCCAATGTATTTAACAGTGATCTATTGTTTGCTCCGACAACTGGAGAAGACCTGGAGGTAAGCCTTGCCTCTACCGCCGCTTATCAAAGCTTTGTAGAACAACTGGATGCATTAGGCGGTGAAGGCACTTTTGAAAGCCTGGGCCTGGACGTGACTGATCCCACCCAGTTGACTGTGCTGCAGAACCTGATTCAAACCATTAGCGATGTATTGGAGGACCAGGTTTTTGTAGGGGCAACCAGCATTGCCGCAGCCCTTGCGCAAGTAGAGCAACAGGTCACCGATATTGTTCAGGTGGAAGCCAGCAATGTTCAAGATCAGGTAGATCCGGCAACCAATACCCTGGCAGCGGGTATGCAAGCTGGCGGCGTCTACTGGTTTGAAGCCTTCGAACCCAGCGAGATTTATTACGGCGGTTTCTCCGCACTCAACACACCAGAACAAGAGCGGTATTACGATGGCGATCAATTCCAACCGCTACCCGAATATGAACTTGACGGTGAAGTGGTGTTAACCGCGACTGGCTGGGTCATCTCCGATGACATTTTCCAGGTCACCGCCCTTAACCAAGACGGCTCAGTCAACTTCGGTGCCGCCGATGCCCCCACCAACAGTGCAAACGCCAAGGCAACCCAGGTAATCGACCTTTCTGGCCGCACTATATCGACCTTCTTCGGTGCCTACGGTGATACTCGCGGCTTGGTCTCGCAAATCAATCCAGCCAGTACCTTTGCTGAAGGGGCGCTGGGTTACCGCGTCACTATCCAGAGCATCAATGATCTCTATAGCCTTTGGTACAACACCGGCTATGACTTTGGCAACGGTGTTGTTTGCCTCTGGGATAAAAATGGCGATGGCCAGCTGAATGATTCCCCCACCGCCTACGGCGGCAACTGCGAAACCGTCAATAGTATTGGCTGGAATGCGGAAGGATTTGCGCAATCCAGTGCTGAACTGACAACCATTGCCAGCCTTACTTCACCTGACCTCGCTCCCGGTACCGCAGGCGCCAAACTGATTGCCATCGACTGGCCTAGTGGCGAGGTGATTGGTGTGCAATTAGTGAATGATGCCAACAAAACCGCCAGGTTCTACTTGCACAATTGGTTCGATAACACCCAGACCCTGTTGGGCACCGGCACCTGGGCGCAGTTGACCCTACCTAATCTGGAAGGCGATGCCGCCAATGCCATTGGTTTTGAAATTCCCGCTAGCGTGCGCGCTGAGGGTGATTTTGACGAGGACGAACGCTATGCACTGTTTGCAGTACATGACGGTTTTGTCCGCCGTGGCGACAAAACCAACGCCGGTGATGTACTGGAAACCAGCGAACTGCTGATCAATGGAGTTGCCAAAGACAACCTGTTGGCCGCATTTAACTACCAACCCGCCATCGCCGGCGCCTGGGTCATTGGTGGCGACTATGTGATGTTCCGTAAGGACGGCACCTTCGCTCAAGTGAAAACCAGTAACGAAGACCCTAACTGCCAAGTTGGTTTTGCCTATGGCCAATACAGCTGGAACCCAACCACCGGTGCTTTCTCTGTCGAAATCGATGAGGACACTACTGCCGTTGATCCACAAGACAGCTGTAGTGTGGCGGGAATTGAAACCCTGACTATTACAGGCACCACCATGACCCTGACAGAAGGTGAAGATACTTTTGAACTGACCAAGATCACCGCCTCTGAATCAGCGCCGCTGGCGGGTGCTTGGGCGGTAAGTGAGGCAGGCGACTGGTTCACCTTCACCGGCGATAACACCTTTATCCATGCCAAAATTGAAAATGACGATCCCAACTGTCAAACCGGCTGGGCTAACGGCAGTTTCACCTGGAATGCGGAAACTGGTCTGCTCAGCACCACCGTAGCCCAGGACTTTACCGATGACTTCCCGGAGACAACCTGCACACTGGATGGCGATGTGACTGCCTCACTGGATGGCAACACGCTGTCAGTCACCGTAGAAGAGGATAGTTTGACCCTGAAACGCTTTGGCAACCCACTGAACTAATTATTCAGTTTTGCCCTTTGCAACAAACCCGCCAGCTGGCGGGTTTGTTGTTTTTGGAAGCTACAAAATCAGGCTTAGTCCGCACTACCCACAAAAAACCGCTCGGCAACATCCACTGCGCGTACCCCAATCACCTCTCCCATCAGCCGCCCTGGCATGTCATCCATGGGGGGGTGAATACCACCCCAAATGCGCGACAAGCTGCACTGGTCAGCGGCATCGCGATAGGTCGCCCACTGCAAGGTCAAATCCACACTCGGCCCCTCTTCGAACACCAGATATTCATTGCGGCGCACCGGGAATTCGCCCAAGCCGCCGGGAAAATAGGCATCGCCGGTAAAGGCCGTGAGCACCTCCGCGGCAGCGCGGGAAAAGGTGGAGTGCCCGGAAACATAGCCACCAAAAGGCGGCGATACAAAACTGGGGCGCTGGTAGGGAAACCAGTTTTCCGCCAACACCCAGCCCACCCCGGCGGTATCGCTGGCCGGATCGCTAATCGCCGTAGGCCCACGCCATGCGCGCAGCTTGATTTTGCCCACATGCTGGTTGCGATTACCGCTGAGTAAATCGCCAAACTCCACAATCTCGATAAACCCCGGGTCGAGCGGAATCCCCTGCGGGTGGTAATTATTGCGCGTGGAATCGCTGCTCTGCCCTAGGTCAGCCATGGCGCGAATCGCCGAAATGGGGCGCACATAGTCGTACCAACCCTTCACGCCCCAGGCCGCAATGGCAGCATCATGCATGGCACCCCCAAGTGCAAAATAACCCTTCACATCCCACTCCAGGCTACCCAATGACTGTCCTTGGCCGCGAAAGCGTTTCGCCAGGCGCGCATCCTGACTGATGCCGTTAAAAATCTTGAACCAATGACCGGGTGGGGTTTCGGAACTGGGGCCATCGGCCCAGAACTCAGCCAGCACCCGGGTGTAGTCACCACGCGGCACCCATTGCGGGGCGTAGGGCGCACCGGTTTTGGGGTTAAGCCTGTACCCCTGCTCGGAGGCACCACCGCTGTGTTCGTCGTAAAAGTAGCGATGATCACCAAACAAACGCGGTAGTTCCGCCGCGTTGCCTAAACTCGCTGGAGAGATATCGATCATCACCCCATCGGCGGGATCAAGGTGTGCCGACCACTTGGCCACTAACGCAAAACTCCACTGATAATTGGCGGGGTCAGTATCCTTCAAACTCGGCGGCTGCCCTGGATCAAGGTATACCGCATAGGGGTTACCCGCCCGTTCGTAGCGCTGTAAATCCCTATCCTGCAGCGCAAACGGCAAAGTATTTCCCCACTCGGCGCCGACAAAACTCGCCGCGCCATTGCTGATCACATTGCCGCCCTGGTCCACAAATACGTCCAATGTAATTGGCTGCCAGCGATCAACATCGCCGATTGTCGGGTTGCCGGGTAAAAAAGGGGCAATGGGCTGATTCCCCGGCTGATAGTAGCGGTTGGCGTGAGAACCCGCCTCATTGGAACCATCCTGCAGGCCGTAATCGATATAACAGCGGGCGATGTAATTGCCCAATGCTGCGGGAGTCAGCGGGTTTAGATCTACGGAGTCGTATGCGGGGTCGTAGCCCAACTCGCGCATCAACCCTTCAGCTAAAGCCAGGGTATGCGCGTACCCGGGCGATTCGCGGTAGCGGTGTTTGATCAGCTGATAAGTGGCGTAACTGATCGCCTCCTCGCGCGCCGGTTGCGCATCGGTCAATGCGGGGCGCTGCGGCAAGGAGCAGCTGAAATCGTGGCGGTTTTTGCCTAATAAATAGGTATCCGGCAATGATTGAGTGGAATTGGGTGGGGTATAAATCGCCCAAGCATCGTAACTGGCCGCGGCAATATGAAACAGGTTGCGCGCCTGCACCGGCGGCCGCACCCGATCCTTGCGGATCGACTCCAACACCACCTCATTCCACCGCTGCGCCACCGACACCGACCGATTATCAGGTGTTTGCGCAATCGCTGGCGAAGCACGATTGGAATCACCTCCACAGCCCACCAGTAAGCCAATAACTAAAAGCCCAATCGCCCACTGAAGGCGACGGGTTAAACAGATCGAAACGGCGTTCAACATAGATGAATTCACTGGTTTATTGAGTAATAACCCATTTTAGGTGGCACCTCACGACAGCGCATCCCTTATTTGAAAGATGGTTTTGCGCTGGTGTGACAGCCCCCCTTTATAAAAAAACCCGCCAGATGGCGGGTTTGTTGTTTAGGCGAGGAAGAAACTATTTGTTGTCCTTCAGCATCACCTTGCGGAAATGTTCGCCTTGCATGGTGGGTTCATAGTTGTCGTAGCTGGTGAAAAGTTGGGGCGACCAATCCGGGTCGAAGACCCAGGCTACCCAGCTGATGCCTTTGCTGTTGAAGTAGTCGGTGATGCGTGGACCGTAGCCGCCTTCGTCGATAACCGGGATGTGGGCGCCTTTGTCGGTGGCGCGTTGGTAGCCGATCTCGGTGGCGAATACTGGGTATTTATCGGCCATAAAACCAAAGTCGCGCTCCCAGTTGGCTTGGTAAGGCGCGCCGACTTTTTGTGGGTAGGGGTGACTTACATAGGCGATGTTTTGGCGATCTATAGGGTCGGCCGCCGCTTCCTTGAGGTCATAGGCCCAGTTAAAACCGGCAACCAGTGCAATGGCTTTGGGGTTGTGGGCTTGAATAATGGTGATGGCCTCTTCGTTAATGGCTTTCCAATCCGCCCAACTCACTACCCCCAAACGACCATTGAATACCGTTGGCTCGTTGAAAATCTCATAGAAGGCGACGGAGTTAACGCCGTTGTAGCGCTCGGAAACACGGCGCCAGAAATCAAAGGTTTCGCCTTTGGTGGTGTGGTAGGAACTGTTTTGGAACATTTCGGATTTGAGGTTGCCGATGGAGTGCCAGTCGATAATGGTGTACATGCCCAGTTCGTTGTTCCAGGCCACTACCTGATCCAGCAGCTCTAAATAGCCTTTTACGCCGCGCTCTTTCCATGCGCGCGGGTGCACTGGCACCCGCACCACGTTGGCGCCCCAGCTGCGAATCACTTCAAAGTGTTTTTTGGTGAAGCGTTTGTCCTTGGCGATTTTGTCGGGGTCGGAAATATTGACGCCGCGAAACACCAGAGTCTTGCCCTGCTCATCCACAAAGCGATTGCCGTCCACTTTGATCAGCGGGAGCTGACGGCTGACTTTGGTTTTATCAAACGCGGGAACATCGCTGGCATTCCACCAGCCACTGGCGGTTTCCCAAGCGTTGTCGGCCTGCACCAAGCCGCTGAAGGCAAATGCCAAGGCGGCCAGTAGCAGGCGCGGGAGAGTAAGTGCGGTATGCATAGTTATGTCTCTTTGGTTATTGTTGGAGAGACAATATGTAACCGATGACAGCCGGTTATGCCACGAGGTTTGCGCTAATTTACGCCGCGGGCTATTGCGGGCGCCGCTTAGCGTTCGATTTTATAAATCAGATCCACGGTTTTGGTTTCGCCGGACTCCGCCTCAATGCGGAAGCTGTCGGTGAGTTGATATTCAATGCCAAAGCTGAACGCCTGATCAAAAATGCCCACCACGTAGCGCACCAGCAGTTTGGGGGTCAGGTATTTGCCCACCCACAATTGGCTCTGGTCGATGCCGTCATCGGATTTCACTTCCAGCTGATCGACGCGGAAGAAGCGGTTGATCTCGGCGGTGATGGAGCCGCCCGAATCCATGCCCAAGCCGCTCATGGCGCTGAGCAGCAGCGAGGCGTCGGCATCGGAGGCGTCTTTGATAGGTTTGCCGGTGAGCAACATCATCATCGCTTCGCTGTCACTGCGGCTGGGCGAGGAGAAGACTTTGGCTTTCGGGCGCTGCAGGGTGCCGTCGATATCCAAGCCCACTTTGGTACTGTCGCTATCGCGGATTTGGCGGGTGGCGCGAATATCCAACCCGGGGTTGTCGTAAGGGCCTTGAAACGCCAGGCGGCCGCGCTCGATGGTCAGGGTTTGGCCGTAGGCTTTATAGCTACCTTCGGACACACTCACATAACCGTTGGTAAAGAAGGGGCGATGGGCCTCCTTGAGCAAATTCAGCCGGCCAGTGAGTTTACTGCTCAGGCCGAAGCCTTTGAAACTCACATCCTTACCCAGGGATAAGTTCAGGTTGCTGTACACGCTGAAGGGCGATACCGACTGCTCTTGCAGGAATTTCTCATCCACGATCACGACGTCGGAGGACACCTGGGTCGCCGAGGGCGGCAGGCTTTTGATATTGGCGCGCGCCCAGGGAATCACCGCGTCGCCGGTGAGGTGCATAGCGCTGGCATCGGCGGTGACTTTGATATCGGGCGAGAGGTTGGCCTTGAGTTGCGGCAGGGATACCACGCGGAAATCCGTGCCATTAATAAACGCCTGGGCACGCCAGTTGGCGGTGCCAAAACCGTTGAGATCGCCCACCAGCGTCATCCGTCCATCACCCGACTGCACCTGACTGACCAGGCTGATAACGCCGGCGCGGGTGGAATTGAGGTTCAGCTCTATGCCCTGCAAGTCCAGCCCCAGACGCGTCATGTTGGCGCCGCCATTGCGCAGATTGATATCGCCCAGTAAATAGGGCGCACTGAAACTGCCACCGGCAGTCAGGTCGGCACTGAGCTGGCCTTTCACGTCATTGGTAAAGGGCAAGAGGGTTTCCAGCGGGGCAATATTGTGGAAGTTCACCTGCAAGCGCGCGCGCTCGATGGCTTGTTGTTGCAAGTCCAACAGGCTGTCCAGATCCATCCGCCCGTAACCCACCCACTCCAGCCCGGCGGTAGCGCTCAGTTGCGCGTTTTGCAATTGCGCGCGCAGGGCGAAATCTTTCCAGGGGTAAATATCGGTCACACCACCGGCGTATTGGTAGCGCAGCTCGGCGTTGCGGGTCGTCACATTAAAGTTGGCGCTGGTGCCGGCGAGGGACAAATCGGGCGACCTGAGCGTGAGGTTGCCATCCATCACCCCGGCAAAATAGACCTCGGTTTTAAACAGCGATAAAAACTGGCGCAGGGGCACGGCGTCCAATTGGGCATCCAGACTGGCACCGGTGGCGCTCGCCCAATCGCCCTCAATACACAGGCGCGGCAGGTTGTATTTTTCGATCGTGCTGGCTGGTAGCGCCGGTTGGTTAACCAGCCAGGCGTAAGGGGTTGTTGGTAGCGGCGATTGATTAGGCAGCCACTCAGCGCGCAGCTGCTCGTTCTCAATATCAGTGTCGCGCACCACAGCGGCAGTGAGGTTGGTGCGGGTAGTCAGGCATTGCTCACCCAACAATAGCCCCGTCGCACTCACCCGAATCGGTTTGCTGGAGGTGAGCCACCAGCGCGGCACTTTGGTCAGTTTCACCGCCAGCTGGTTCAGGCTGCCCTGCCAGGCGTAATCGCCATACTCCCCCTGCACACCAATATCCGCGCGGCCCAAACTGGGGCTGCGCACTATGGCCTGCAGCTGATGTTTGGCCACCGAGCCGGAACCTTTTAGCGTGAGGCTGGAAAAATACTGCTGCGCCAACTGCACGCGGTTAGCGACAAAATTGAGCTGGTAGCGCTCCTGCAGCAGCTCACCCGTGAGCAGGTTGATAGGGTTTGCCAAGGGCGGCGCGACGCTGGATGCCTGCACCGCCGGTGTTTCTGCCGCCAGCGCTGGCCCAACCAAAGGCTCCGCTTGGGGCGCTTGCGGGGCGAGGGACAACTCCAGTTTTTCCAGCGCATAGCGCCGTCCCCAGGAGAATTTGTTGGCGCTGGCGGTGAGGCTGATACGCGGATGGGTGCGGTCACCGCGCAGCTCGCCTTTACTGATCACACTGCCGGAGATACTTTCGTCGATTTGCTGCAACAGCGGCGCATTGATATTCCACTGCAGATTGATGTCATTGCCCACTTCCCCTTTGAGCTGTAGTTGGTTGGCGCCGACTATCAACTCCAGCGCGTCGCTGCGCAGGCTGTTGCCATCCACCGCCAATTCACCGCTACCCAGCACATTCACTCCGCGCAATTCGCCCTCGATGCGCAAGTCGCGCAGCGCCGCCTGCCACTGCGATTCCTTGAGGCTGCCGCTGGTGCTAAAACTGGCGTTGAGGTGGCTCGGCCAGTTATCGACGATACCCGCGAGGTTAAAGGCTTTGGCTTCCACCGCGAGCTGCCACTCCAGCGCGGGCAACCAGTTGACACTGCCGGTGATGTTCAAACGCGCCGCGCTGTTGGGCGAAGCCTCATCACTGACTGCCGGGGTGTTGGCACTGGCAACGGGGTGCGGGGCGACATCCGCTGTGGTATCGGTCATGGCCGGTGCACTGGATGCCACTGCCGAGCTGCTCGTGGCGATAGCCTGCAGGCGTTCACCCAATTCGCGGATACTCAGGATCTGTATTTGCAGGCCACCCAGATTGCCATTTACCTGGCTGTTGAGCGCCAGCGCGGGGGCATCGGGCAGCTGGATCGCCCCCTCTACAGTCGCGCGATAGGCCTGCCAATTCCCCTCGGCTTTGAGCAGACCGCGTGTTACCGGCGCAGTTTTCTCTGCCATCCACCAGGCGGCGGGCAGGGTTTGGGCGGGCCACTCCAGCACCAGTTGCAAGGCGGGTGCAAGATCCAACTCGCGCTGTTCGTTGACCAAAGCCCCCGAGGCCTGGGCGCTCAGCTGTACCGGCGAGTCAAGTTGATTATCCAGCTGCAGCTGCAACAAGCTGCCCTCCAGCTGGCTCAGGCCGCGATAAAGCAAGCCCTCGGTGTTAGCGTCCGGCGCGGGCTGTTGCCACTGCCAGTTCAGCGCCGCATGGGAATCGTAGGGGTAATCCAGACTGGTGCGGCCGGTCAGGCGCAGTTGGTAGTCGCGGTGAATCAGGCTCAGGTCGCGGTAGCGCAGGTGAAAAGTACCCAAGCTTAAATCGCCACTGAGCCTTTCCCACTGCAGCGGCTGCTCACCTTGCTGGAAGCTGATGTGGCGCAGATCGAGATTGCGCAGTTGCACCCGCACCGGTAGCCGCAGGCTGGGCCAAGCGCTAAAAGGGGCGGCAGCGGGTTGCTCCTCCGGGGCGACGGGTAGTTTCAGGCTGATGCGCTGGGCGCTGAGGGAATCGATCATCAACGCGCTGTAAAGCAAGTCGATAGGACGCCAGCGAAAAGAGACCTGCTCGGCGTGAAACTCCACCTCGCCCTGCTGATAATCCACCGTTTCGATATCCAGGCCAGTGCGCAAGTTGCCCGTCATAGGCCCCAAGGCGACATCGGCCAGCGCCGCAAGACGGGTGACCACCCAGCGGCTGCCGGTTTGGGTTTCAAGCAGCGCACTCAGGGTCGCAAGCAGAATTAACAGCAGCGCGACAAGACTAAAAAACCAATTGCGAAACTTGCGTAAGGTCATGATTACAAATCCGGCCCCATGCTGATGTGCCACATCCAGGACTTTTCATCGTCCAGCGCTTTGGCCACATCGATACGAATCGGGCCGATGGGAGAGATCCAGCGCACACCGACACCGGCGCTACGCTTGAAATCAATATTGGTATCGTCAGCGGCGTTACCCTGATCGTAAAACAGCGCCGCCACCCAATTGGAATCCTCCAAGCGGTAGTCGTATTCAATGCTGGTCACCAACAGGTTATTGCCGCCAATCACTTCCTCGGCGGCGGCCGGGTCCTCCAGCGGGCCGGAAAAATCCTCACCGTAGATATTGCGCGTTGGCCCCAGGGATTTGTATTCATAGCCGCGCACGCTGGAATCGCCACCGGCAAAAAAGCGCACCGAGGCCGGCAGTTGATCCACATTATCGGTCTCGGTAATACCCAGCTCGGTGCGCAGCAAAATCCGCCCATAGGCAAAGCCCTTCACGTATTTGGCGCGGCCATAAAACTGCGCAAAACTGAAGTCCGAGCCGATACTTTTGGGGGAGCCGGAAATGCGCCCAAGCGCCGACCACCCGCTCAAGGGGTAGGGCGAACCGTCGGTTTTGGTGCGCAAAACCGACCAGGACGGGATAATCAAATCGCTGCGCTGGGGCAACATACGCCCAATGGTAGATTCCTCCTGAATGTAATCCAGCGCATAGGTCTGCAGCCATTTGTTGTCGTGATAATAGGAATAGCTGCTGCCGTAGGTGTATTTTTCGCTGAGCGAGGTCACCGTCTCCTCTTCCAGATAGCCGGTGTAAAAGCGCAGAAATTCATAGGCCGGGCGACGCATGGGAATGGTGTAGGTGGCTTGCGCGCTTTTTTTAATGTCGGACGCCGCCAGGTCCGCGTTAAAGCGGTGGCCGCGCCGGTTTACATAGCGATCCTCAAAACCGAGCAATACCCGCGGCTCATCGGCTTCAATACCGGCACCCATGGAGTAGGCATGACGCTTGCGCTGCTCCAGGTCGATATTGATAGGCACCTGATGATCCTCCAGCGCCTGCAGGTCGGGCGACACGCTCGCCACTGCAAAATAATTGCTGGCGTTGTACACATTTTTTAACTCCAGCAATTCATCGGTATCGTAATAATCGCCGGGTTTGATGTTGTAGTAGCGCTGCAGAAAATCCTCATCGAGGATCGAGTGCTGCAGGTTGATCTCGCCAATCCGGTAGCGCTTGCCGGTGTCGTACACCAGCGCAATGACCGCACTTTTTTCCGCGACATTGACCGATACCTGCGACTGCTTGAACTCGGCATCAAAATAACCGTGCAGTGACGCGAGCGAACTGAAGCGCGCCTTGAGGGTTTCATAGCGGCCGTGATTGAGGCGATTGCCCAGTTTGATGCCGGGTTTGTCGTAGAGTGATTGGAAAATTGAATCCTGGCTGCCCTCGCCGAGGATTTCAATGCGCAGCTCGGTCACCAGGATCGGGTCGCCCGGCGTGAGCTGCATATTCAAGCCCCAGCAATCTTTATTGCGCACCAGCTTGGCCTCGTACTCCAATTCGTAAAAGCCGAGCGCTTGGGCGGCAGCGGTGATTTCTGCCGCGCTGTCATTGAGCATGGTATTCAGCCGCCACAGCGGCGTGGTGCAGCTCTCCTCGGCCAGGCTCAGGTGCAGGCGCACATTTTCGCGCAGGCCTTTGGTGCCGCCAGTGATGTCAATTTCCGGCTCGGCGGCCTGCACCTGCGGGCTGCCCGTCAGCCACAGCGCAGCCACGGACAACACCGCCACCACAGAGCGCATGCGAAATGGAAAAATAAAGCGAGTGACTGGGGGAGAGAACAATCCGGGTATCTTCATGATGTAGACGCAGGCGTTACTGTAACTGCTTGGTTCCTTCACTAAAAGGTTAATCGTGTGACAATCTTGTTCGGGTATTTATCCCCTTGGGCCGCTATAATTCCGCCCCCTTGCCTGTCTCCCTGGATCGCCCCCTATGCTCAGCTACCGCCACGGTTATCACGCCGGCAATTTTGCCGATATTCTCAAACACACCGTGCTGATACACATGCTGGAGTATATGACGCAAAAAGATAAACCCCTGCGCATTATCGATACCCACGCGGGCGCCGGTGTGTACAAACTGAGCGGCCCACAGGCGCAAAAGAACCGCGAGTTTGATACGGGCATAGGCCCGCTCTGGACTAGCAGTGAAAAACCCGCCGCCCTCGCCCGCCTGCTGGAGCTGGTACACACCCTGAACGAGCGCGGCCCACTGCAAATTTACCCCGGCTCGCCGCTGATTGCGCAGACCCTGATGCGCCCCATCGACCGCCTTTTCCTGCACGAACTGCACCCCAGCGACTACCAATTCCTGCGCGATGCCATGCGCAGCGACAAGCGCGTCAAAGTGCTGGATGAAGACGGCTTCGCCAGCCTGCAAGCACTGCTGCCGCCACTGGAACGCCGCGCGCTGGTATTAATCGACCCCTCCTATGAAATCAAAAGTGACTACCACCAGCTGGTGAAACAGGTGATTAACGCCCACAAACGTTTTGCCGTGGGCAGTTTTGCGATTTGGTACCCGGTGGTGAACCGCGCGCGGATTGACGAAATGGAGCTGGCACTGAAAAAATCCGGCATCAAAAATATTCAATTGATGGAATTCGGTATCGCACCCGACAGCCTTGAACACGGCATGACCTCCAGCGGCATGATAGTCATCAACCCGCCCTGGACACTCTGGGGCGCGATGGAGGAAACCCTGCCCTGGTTAGTGGATAACCTGAGTGAACCGGGTCAGGGGTTTTACCGCCTGGAACAACTGGTCGCCGAAAAGTAGTTTCCGCAACAGAGACGTTAACCCGCACGGGAGCAAGAAATCGCTATGAGCACCATGACTCACGCCAAACGCGCCGCCATCGCCAGTGCATTTATCTTTCCTGGCGCTGGCCTGTTTATGCTCGGCCAGCGGCTACGCGGCTGCGTATTCGCGGTGCCCGCCGCGCTGATTATCGGGCTGCTGTTTATCAACCTGTTGCAGGTTGCGCTGCAGCTTTCCAACGAGTTGGATGCCAAAGCCAAACGCGGTGATTTTGGTCTGGACATCCCCTATCTGTGGAATAGCCTGCACGGCGCCGTGTTTGAATCGCCCTATTGGGCCGAGGGCAAATGGCTGCTGCTTGCCGCCTGGCTGTTCAGCATTATGAGCTCCTACGCGGTGGGCAAAAAACGCGATCTGGAAGAACAGCAAGCCACCACAACCCCTGACACCCACGAACCACACTAAACCATCCAGCGCTGGAGCAACCATGCAGGCATCCCTTATCGCCATAGGCCTATTGTTTTGCAGCAATATTTTTATGACCTTCGCCTGGTACGCCCACCTCAAGGAGCTGAATAACAAACCCTGGATTATCGCCGCCTTTATTAGCTGGGGCATTGCACTGTTTGAGTACCTGTTGCAGGTGCCGGCCAATCGCATTGGTTACACGGTGATGTCAGTGGGCCAGCTCAAAATCCTGTAGGAAGTGATCACCCTCAGCGTGTTTGTACCCTTTGCGCTCTTCTACCTCAAAGAGCCGCTCAAGCTGGATTACCTCTGGGCTGGCTTATGCCTTTTGGGCGCAGTATTTTTTATGTTTAGGGACAAAATAACAGGATAAAGCCCCTCGCTTTTCCGGCAAATGGCGCGAATATCAACTATAAATAACTAATACGCGAATGCCATTTGCTCCCGGACATAACCACAACAACTCCGCAGCCAGGGCATCAGCATCAACCGCTTACCCGTAGCAGACCTGCCCCTCATCACAACGGAACCTGTAATCAGTCAGAGCGGAACTTGTCTCAGCCACACTGGCGCAGCGCCGCTGGCAGGTCGCTATCATTATGACCAAGGCCAGATCGTGGATCATCAACCGCCCAACACCAAGGCTGTAAGCGACCCATTACAGCCACTGCCCGCAGCCAAAGGCGCCCAACCCGCCCGCACCGGCGTCGCCTGCGACAGTTTTACCAAAACCAAGACCAAACGCCTGGTGCAAATTCTGCGCGTCACCCAAATCGCCCTGCTGCTGGTAAGCATTATCACCATGACCGCCGCGCGCTATGACGACAGTTTTATCATGATCGCCACCGGCATTTTTTTATTCAGTGTGGACTGGGCGATTTATAAAAAACGCGCGCTGCTGGGTGCGACGATTTTTCTCATCACCCTCACCCTGATGCTCTCTTATCTCGCGTGGATGGGCAGCGGCATTCGCGATACCGCGCTGCTGGGTTACTGCGGGGTAATGGTATTTGCCGCCATGCTCGGCAACAAACGCCTGCTCGTGTGTTTAGTCGCACTAATGGTGGCCGTGCTCGCCGCCATCAGCTACGTCAACCACTTCCAACTGCATCAACATGTGATTGAGCCAACCAACCTCGCCACCGGCAGTATTACCATTATTATTTTATGTGTGATTGCAATTGCAGTGGCGCTGCTCGCGCAGGACTACCGCGCGGCACTCAATGAATTAGCGCGCGAAAACGAGCGCATGATCAATATTCAAAATCATATAGAGCGCCTCATCAGCCACGATTCACTCACCGGCCTGCCCAACCGCAATTTGGCGCAGCGCAATTTTCAAAAAATTTATACACAAGCCAAACAACAGCAGCAATTGCTCGGCATTATTTTTATCGATCTGGATAATTTAAAACCCATCAACGATTCACTCGGGCATCAAGCGGGCGATCAGATTTTAAAAGAAGTGGCGCTGCGCCTGCTCAGCTACACCAAAAAAGTCGATTCGGTATGTCGCTATGGCGGCGATGAATTTATTGTATTTTTGCCCAACATTGAATCCGCCGACCAAGCATCACAAGCGAGTTTGGACATACTGCAATTGGTGTCAGAAAATTACCTCTACCGCAATATTGAAATTTTCTGCACCTGCTCCATCGGTATCGCCCTCGCCCCACAAGACGGTGAAGACCTGGATACACTGATTAAAAAAGCCGACATGGCCATGTATCACTCCAAGGATTCCGGGCGCAACAGTTTCCGCTTTTTTAACCCGGCGATTAATCGCAACATGCTCGACCATATCAGTTTAATTTCCGGGATGCGCAAAGCGTTGCAAGAAAAAAATTTCAGTTTGCACTACCAACCCAAAATTGATTTACGCACCAATCGCATTTGCGGCTTTGAAGCACTGCTGCGCTGGCAACACCCCGAACAGGGTTTTATTTCACCCACTATTTTTATCCCGCTCGCGGAATCCTCAGGTTTAATTATTCAATTGGGCGAATGGGTTATTCAAGAAGCCTGTCGCCAAGCCAAACACTGGTACGATAGTGGCCTGCTGCAATTTACCATCGCTATTAATATTTCCTCCATTCAATTCAAACGCGGCAATATCGACAACCTGGTATTAGGCGCACTCGCCACCAGCGGCCTGCCACCACAATATCTGGAATTGGAATTAACCGAATCACTATTAATTGAAGACAGCGACCGTTTGGCGAGCACACTGGCACACCTGCGCAGCGAAGGTGTTCACCTATCCATCGACGATTTTGGCACCGGCTATTCCAACTTGGGGTATTTGAAAAAATTTGAAGTAGAAGCACTGAAAATTGATCAGTCCTTCGTGCGCAAAATGGATGACCAAAGTAACGACGCCGCCATAGTGCGCGCCATCATCCAAATGGCCAACAGCCTCGGCCTAAAAACCATCGCCGAAGGCGTAGAAGACGCCCCCACCCTCGCCCTGCTGCGCAGCCTGGGCTGCACCCAAGCACAAGGCTATTATTGGGCACGCCCCATGGCCGCCGAGGAAGTCCCTATTTTTTGTGAGCTGTGGGACAAAAACCACTCTGCTTAAATTAGCGTCAAGACTCGGAGCGGTAAAGATTTTTACCGCAGGTTTTACATACATGCAGATTTAATACTTTGGAACC